>CAXTNX010000001.1:0-141227 GCA_964245815.1 uncultured Sphingomonadaceae bacterium
GCTGGTCGAAGGGGCATCGCGCCAGAAGACCCCGAACGAGATCGCGCTCACCATCCTGCTCGTCGGCCTGACCATCATCTTCCTGATCGCGGTCGGCACCATCCCGATGTTCGCCAACTATGCCGGCGGCATCGTGCCCATCGTGATCCTCTCGGCGCTGCTCATCACGCTCATCCCGACGACGATCGCGGCGCTGCTCTCCGCGATCGGCATCGCCGGCATGGATCGCCTCGTGCGGTTCAACGTGCTCGCCAAATCGGGGCGCGCGGTCGAGGCGGCGGGCGACATCGACGTGCTGCTGCTCGACAAGACCGGCACGATCACGATCGGCGACCGCCAGGCGAGCGAGTT
This sequence comes from uncultured Sphingomonadaceae bacterium, assembly GCA_964245815.1. Classification (GTDB taxonomy): domain Bacteria; phylum Pseudomonadota; class Alphaproteobacteria; order Sphingomonadales; family Sphingomonadaceae; genus Solisphingomonas. The sequence goes on from CAXTNX010000001.1 coordinate 352, forward strand.
CCGCCCGGTCGCGGGCGTCTCCCAGTCCGAGCTTGCCGAGGCGGCGCTCATCGCCAGTCTCGCCGACGAGACGCCGGAGGGCCGCTCGATCGTGGTGCTGGCACGCGACAAGTTCGGCGTCAGGACGGCCGCGCTGCCCGACGGGGCCGAGATCATCCCGTTCAGTGCGCAGACCCGCATCTCGGGCGTCAGGTTCGGCGGCACGCTGATCCAGAAGGGTGCGGTCGACTCGATCCTCAAGGCCAACCCGCATTCCGGCGAAGGCGCCGCGGCGGCGGACCTGCGCCGCGCCACCGAGGAGATCGCGCGCGCCGGCGGCACGCCGCTCGCGGTCGCGCGCGACGGCAAGCTCCTCGGCGCGATCTACCTCAAGGATATCGTCAAGGCCGGCATCCGCGAGCGCTTCGGCGAGCTCAGGAAGATGGGCATCCGCACGGTGATGATCACCGGCGACAACCCGCTCACCGCCGCCGCGATCGCGGCGGAAGCCGGCGTCGACGATTTCCTCGCGCAGGCGACGCCCGAAGACAAGCTCGCCTATATCCGCAAGGAGCAGGTCGGCGGGCGCCTCGTGGCGATGTGCGGCGACGGCACCAACGACGCCCCCGCGCTGGCTCAGGCCGATGTCGGCGTGGCCATGAACACCGGCACGCAGGCGGCGCGCGAGGCGGGCAACATGGTCGATCTCGACAGCGATCCGACCAAGCTGATCGAGATCGTCGGCCTGGGCAAGCAGCTGCTGATGACGCGCGGCGCGCTCACCACCTTCTCGATCGCGAACGACGTCGCCAAGTATTTCGCGATCCTGCCGGCGATGTTCATCGTGCTCTATCCGGGGCTCGCGATCCTCAACGTCATGCATCTCGCGACACCGACCAGCGCGATCCTGTCCGCGATCATCTTCAACGCGATCATCATCCCGCTGCTGGTGCCGCTGGCGCTCAAGGGGGTGACGTATCGCCCGATCGGCGCCGGACCGCTGCTCGCGCGCAACCTCGGCATCTACGGGGCGGGCGGCATCGTCGCGCCGTTCATCGGCATCAAGTTGATCGACGTGGCGGTTTCCGCCATCGGCCTGGCTTAAGGAGCATATCATGGGCAGCGACTTCTTCTCCGGGCTCCGGCCCGCCATCGTCCTGACGGTGCTGCTGACGATCCTGACCTGCGGGGTTTATCCGCTCGTCGTGATGGGGATCGGCAAGGTCGCCTTCGCGCACCAGGCGAATGGGAGCCTGATCGTCGACAAGGGGGGTGTCGTGACCGGCTCCGAGCTGATCGGTCAATCCTTCACCAGCGACCGCTATTTCAACTCACGGCCTTCGGCCGCCGGCAAGGGCTATGACGGCACCGCGTCCGCCGGCTCGAACCTCGGCCCGACGTCCAAGGCACTCGTCGATCGCATCAAGGGCGACATCACAAAATACCAGGCGATGAACCCGGGCGCCGCGATCCCGGCCGATCTCGTGACGGCATCGGCGTCCGGTCTCGATCCGGATCTCAGCCCGGCCGCGGCACTGTTCCAGGTGCCGCACCTCGCCAAGGTCCGCGGCATTCCGGAGGGACGCCTTGCCGCGCTCGTGAATGACTCCGTGGAGACCTCCGTCCTGCCGTTCCTCGGCGATCCCCACGTCAACGTGCTGGCGCTCAACCGCCAGCTCGACCAGCTGGCGGCACCCGCGGGACGGTGAAGCCAGACGACGGCCGCCCCGATCCCGACGCCCTCCTGCGGATCGCAGCGCAGGAGGGGCGCGGCAGGCTCAAGGTGTTCCTCGGGGCGGCACCGGGCGTCGGCAAGACCTATGAGATGCTCTCGGAAGGCGCGGCGCGGCGGCGGGGCGGTGCCGACGTCATCGTCGGCGTGGTCGAGACGCACGGCCGCCACGAGACCGAGGCGATGACGCGAGGACTGGAAATCCTGCCGCGTGCCGAAGTCGTCGTGCAGGGGCGCACGCTGACCGAGATGGATCTCGACGCGATCCTCGAGCGGCGTCCCACGCTCGTGCTGGTCGACGAGCTCGCCCACACCAACGTCCCCGGTTCCCGCCATCCCAAGCGCTATCAGGATGTCGAAGAGCTGATCGCGGCCGGGATCGACGTCTACTCGACGGTCAACATCCAGCACCTCGAAAGCCTCAACGACGTCGTCGCGTCCTTCACCCGCGTCCGCGTCCGCGAGACGGTGCCCGATCGCGTGCTCGAAGCCGCCGAGATCGAGGTCGTCGACATCCCGCCCGACGAGCTGATCGAGCGGCTCAAGGAGGGCAAGGTCTACATCCCCGACGAGGCGACGCGCGCGCTCGGGCATTTCTTCTCCAAGTCCAATCTCTCCGCGCTGCGCGAGCTCGCGCTGCGCCGCGCCGCGCAGGCGGTCGATGCGCAGATGCTCGACTATGTCCGCAGCCACGCGCTTGCCGGAACCTGGGCGGGCGGCGAGCGCGTCGTCGTCGCGGTGAGCGAGCTGCCCGGTGCCGAGACGCTCGTCAGGACCGCCAAGCGCATCGCCGACGCGCTGCATGCGCCCTGGACCGGCGTCCACGTCGAGACGCCGCGCAGCCGATCCTTCGGCGAGGTCGAGCAGCTCCGGCTGGCGGCGACGCTGAACCTCGTCACCCAGCTCGGCGGCATGGTCGCGTCCGTCCCGGCCGGCTCGGTCGTCGACGGGCTGAAGAGCTATGCCGCGGAAGCGCGCGCGACCCAGCTCGTCGTCGGCAAGTCCTCGCGATCGCGCTGGTTCGAGTTCCGCCACGGCTCGGTGGTCGACCAGCTGATCCGCGAGACGCCGGGCCTCGCCGTCCACGTCCTGCCGCTCGAGAAGTACGCGCCGCCCCGGCGCCGCTGGCGGATCGACATCGGCGGGTTCAAGCCCGGTCGGGCCTATGCGGCGATCGGGCTCATGGTCGCGGGCGTGACCGCGCTCGGCACCGAGCTGTTCCATATCCTCGCGCTGGCCAACGTCGCCTTGCTCTACCTGTTGCCGGTCATGGTCGCGGCGACCCGTTTCGGCCTCTGGCCGGGCGTGTTCGCGGGCATCGTCTCGTCGGCCGCCTACAACTTCTTCTTCCTGCCGCCCGTCCATAGTTTCACGGTGAGCAATCCCGAGAATGTGGTGACGCTGCTCGTCCTGCTCGGTGTCGGCATCGTCACCAGCAGTCTGGCATCGCGCGCCAAGACCCAGGCCGACCTCGCCGGCTCGAGCGCGCGCCAGAACGCCGCGATCGCCGGTTTCGCACGGCTCCTGACATCGGCCGGCAACGCCGACGAGCTCTCCCAGGCGATCTGCGCGGAGCTCGGCCGGTTGTTCGTCGTGCGATCGGTCCTGCTTCTGCCGTCGTCGGCGGGCCCCATCCTCGCGGCGGCCAACCCGCCCGAGGACAGGCTCGCCACCATCGAGATGGCCGCCGCGCAATGGGCGATGGACAAGGGCCTCCCCGCGGGCCGCGGCTCGGACACGCTGACCGCCTCGGACTGGCTGTTCCATCCGCTCAAGACATCGGACCGCACGCTTGCCGTGGTCGGCATCGCACGGGACGACGGCGCCGGCCCGGTCCGCTCGGACCAGCTGCCGCTGCTGATGAGCCTGATCGACCAGGCTTCGCTGGTCTTCGAGCGGCTTCAGCTCGAAACCGAGATGCGCAATCTGTCCCAGCTCCAGGACCGCGATCGCCTGCGGGCCGCGCTGCTCTCGTCGGTCAGTCACGATCTCAGGACGCCGCTGACGTCCATCCTCGGCGGCCTCGCCGAGATGCGCCGCGAGGCACCCTCCGCCTTGCTCGACGGCGTGGAGGCGGAGGCCCAGCGCTTGCAGCGCTTCGTCGCCAATCTCCTCGACATGGCGCGTGTCGAGGCGGGTGCGCTCAAGCTCAACCTGGAAGCGACCGACCTGACCGACGCCATCGCCAGCGCCGTCCACGACACGAGACGATCGCTCGAGGGCCATGACATCAAGCTCGACGTCGCGCCCGACCTGCCGCTGGTCCGTATCGATGCCCAGCTCTTTCACCATTGCCTGCTCAATCTCCTCGACAATGCCGGCCGCTACGCCGCCCCGAACACCCCGATCATCGTCGCGGCCCGCCGCATGATCGGACGCCTGACCCTCTCGATCATGGATGAAGGCGCCGGTATCCCGCCCGGGCGCGAGCAGGAGATCTTCGAGACCTTCCGGCGCATCGAGGGCTCGGACCGATCGAAGACCGGAACCGGCCTCGGGCTCGCCATCGTCAAAGGTTTCGCCGAAGCCATGGGGCTGACCGTCGATGCCGGGAACCGCGACGATCGCTCCGGCGCGCGTTTCAACATCCATTTCCCGGACGCGCTGATCGTCCGGGACATCCATGAGGACACCCTGTGAGCAACGATCCCGTCATCCTGGTCGTCGACGACGAGGTCTCGATCCGTCGCCTCCTGCGCGCCGCGCTGGAGCGCGCGTCGTACAAGGTCAAGGAGGCGGTCAACGGGCGCGAAGCGATCGACATGGTGGTGTCCGAGGACCCTGCGCTCGTGCTCCTCGACCTGGGCCTGCCCGACCGCGACGGGCTGGAGCTGATCCCGCTCATACGCAAGCAGTCGCAGGCGAGCATTCTCGTCGTCTCGGCGCGCGACGCGACCGACGAGAAGGTCGCGGCGCTCGATCTCGGTGCCGCGGACTATGTGACCAAGCCATTCGACACCGACGAACTGCTGGCGCGCGTCCGCGCGACGCTCCGGAACAGGCTGGTCAGCGACGGCGGTCAGGTCGCGGTGACCGCCGGAACGCTCAACATCGACCTGATTGCCCGGCGCGTGACCCGCGATGGCGTGGAGATCCACCTCACGCCGAAGGAGTTTACCGCCGTGGCCGAGCTTGCGCGATTCCCGGGGCGCGTCATCACGCACCAGCAACTGCTCCGCTCGATCTGGAGCAACGACTATGAGCGCCACGTCGAGTATCTGCGCGTCCTGATCCGCAGCCTGCGCCAGAAGGTCGAGCTGGACCCGGCGCGGCCCTCGCTGATCGTCAACGAACTCGGCATCGGATACCGGCTGATCGGCCCATCGACATAAGGGCTTCCCGCCGCGCGACGGCACGCTGGTTTCCGTCGGGAGTGCCGGTGGAATGATGAACGCCGCCAACTCAGGAACGGCGGAAAAGCGTGGAGCGGGTAGCGGGGATCGAACCCGCATCACAAGCTTGGAAGGCTAGTGCTCTACCATTGAGCTATACCCGCATATCCGCCGGCGGCGTTGCGCGCGGGCGATCCGGTCCCGACGCGCGGCACCTGGCCGAGACGGTCCCACTGCCATTGCGACGGCTGCCCCGTCAACCTGGAGCACCGCCTCGATCGCCCGGCGCCGCAGGCCGGGCGCGGCCGACCTCAGGACAGGGCGAAGGGAACCCCGGTCAAGGCCTCGGACATCGACCAGAGCCGCGATGCCGCCTCGGCGTCGCGCGCGCGAGGGGGGACCGTCGCCGGACCCGGCGCCCCCTTGATCTCGAACGACCCGACGGGGCCGAGATAGTCGCCCGACCGGACCGCCGGGTCGGTGGCCGCGCGCAGCACCGGTAGTGCGCCCGCCGCGGCGGACTGGCTGACCAGACCGCCGAGCAGCGCGATCGCCGCCCCTCGGATGCCGCCTTCGCCCGGGCCGTTGGCGAGCAGGCTGGTCCGGGCGAAGCCGGGATGCGCACCCACGCCGGAGACGGTGTCCGCTGGCGTTTCCCGTGGCGTGCCCCGGGCCGTGCGCCGCGCGAGTTCCAGCCCGAACATCAGCATGGCCAGCTTGCTCTGACAGTATGCCGTCCAGGGATCGTAGCCGCGTTCGGCCATCGGATCGGCGAAGGATATCCGGCCGCGCCGGGCGGCGATGCTGGAGAGCGGCACGACGCGCGATCCCGGCGCCATCAGCGGCCACAACCGTGCCGCCAGCGCGAAGTGACCGAGATAGTTGGTGCCGAACTGGAGCTCGAAACCGTCTGCCGTCGTCCGCCGCGTCGGCACCGCCATGACCCCGGCATTGAGGAGGAGCATGTCGATCGGCGCCCCTTCGCCGAGCAGATCGTCGGAGAAGCGTGCCACCGAACCCAGATCCGCGAGGTCGAGCGACCGCCACTCCGCGCGCCCCCCGATCCTCGCCGCCGCAGCCTTGCCCTTCGCCGCGTCCCGCGCCGCCACGACGACCCGCGCGCCCGCTGCCGCCAGCGCCATCGCCGCCTCGAAGCCGATACCGCTGTTCGCGCCGGTGACGACCGCGGTCCTGCCGGCCTGGGAGGGCATATCGTTCGTCGTCCAGCCTGCCATCGCTCTTCTCCCTCGCGGACGACCGTCCCGTGCCTGCACCGTGGCCGATCAGAACGGGACATCACGAACGTACGCGCTGGCGTCTTGTCCACCTACCGCCGATGCGAGCGACCGATGTGCCGCTGGGGCATCGCCACGGCGAACGAATCGCTTGACATGCCGGCCGTAATAACTAAGCATACTCATCATCAGCAGGCTTGATATGCTGCGCTGCGATATAACACTCGACTGAAAGGCCAATTCCATGTCCCGGTTCGAAAACGTCGCGATGTTCGTTGTCTTCGTCGGTGCCCAGATGCTGGCGGTCGGCACGATCCTGGGCTGACGCCGCGATCGGGATCCCGGCTGGCTCGGCATCCCGGTCGACGTCATCGAGGCGACCGGATCGTGCCGGGAGGGCGATCGGCGCGATAAACGACATGACGACGCGTCTGTGACGCCGTCGAGGAAACCAATCGGCGCGTGGCGGCTTGTCGACGATGTGATCGTTGGTCCCCATGTCCTGGAGAATGTCATGCCGCATTATCGCATCGAGACCGTGACCGACACCCATAGCGGGATGGTCTCGGTCCAGGCCTATCTTGGCGACGCGCGCGAGGCGATCGCCGCGTCGGGGCCGGTCTTCCATTCCGAGGACGAGGCCAACGACGGCATCATCGGCATGTTCGAGAAGGCGTGGCCGGCCAAGGACCCATTCGCGGTCGATGCGTCGATCGGAGTGTAACGTCGCGACCACGCGGCGCGACGCCCGCGGCCCCTTGGCTTGCCGACCGCGTCGGATGGCGCCAGCCGGGCCGATGGCTCTCCGCCCGCTCCGCCAACTGATCCGCTGGCTCGTGGCCGCGGCTTTCTTCATGTCGCCTGCGGCGCGGGCCGGGCGTGTCGCGCTGACGTTCGACGATCTGCCGATCTTCGGACGGTGGACGACGGCGGCGCAGGCCGGCGCGATCACCGACCGGCTGCTGGCCGGCTTCCAGCAGCATCACTGGATCGTCACCGGGTTCATCAACGAGATCCAGCTCGAGGGCGCCGATCGGGCGGCGCGGATCGCGCTGCTCGACCACTGGCTCGACGCGGGCATGGATCTCGGCAACCACAGCTACTCCCACCTGTCGCTGAACAAGACCGCGGTCGACATTTATATCGCCGATGTCGCCAGGGGTGGCGTCGTCACCGGCGGCCTGCTGGCGCAACGCGGCCGGCGCGAGCGCTGGTTCCGCTATCCCTATCTCGAGACCGGCGCGACGCGCGAGGCGCGCGACCGTTTCGAAGCCTGGCTTGCCACGCATGGCTATCGCGTCGCGCCGGTGACGATGGAGAATTCGGACTGGCAGTTCGCCGAAGTCTATGACGACGCGCTTGTCCGCGGCGACGCGCGCGAGGCGGCGCGGATCCGGCAGGCGTATCTCGATTTCACCGCCCGGATCGTCGCCTGGTACCAGCGCGCCGCGCAGCAGCTGCTCGGTCGCCAGCCCGCCTTCGTCTTCCTGCTGCATGCCAGCCGGCTCAACGCGGCGAGCATCGACGAACTGGCCGCGATCCTGCGCCGGGCACGGCTCGACGACATACCGCTCGACCGTGCGATGCGCGACCCGGCCTATGCGATCGCCGACCGCTATGTCGGCCCGGACGGCGACGAATGGCTGACGCGATGGTCGCGCACGCTCCATCGCGATCTTCCCTATGCGAGCATCCCGCTCGTGCCCGCCGACATCGTCGCCGCCGACGACAGGCTGGAGGCCGCCCCGCCGCCACCCGTCCCGGGTGTCACGGCCAAGACCACCGGCAGATAGCATCGGCCGGCCACACTCGCCTGCCACGGTGGGATGCGCTAGGAGCAAGTCATGTTTGTCGCGTTCGTCCTTGCCGGTTTCCTGTCGTCCGCGTCGCCCGTCCGCGCGTCGCCCTGGCCGCGGGGGGTCGATCTGCCGGCGGGCGAGCCGATCGACGAGACGTACCGGCGGCAATTCGGCCTGTGCGACGAGACCGAGCGTTTCCGCGGCCACGCGACGCACGGCTGCCGCGACGATCCCAACGCGGTCACCGCATTGCGCCGCCTGCCCGGCGGCGCGATCGCCTATGCATCGAAGCTGGCGGTGGATCTCGACGGTTCGCCGTTCGCCTGCGGGCCGGGCCATGGGCGCACGGACCGGTGCCCGACCTCGCTCATGCTGCCCGGACCGGGCGGGCGCGAGATGCCGGTCGATGCCGATGCGATCCCCTATGTCGTCATCCCCGAGGCCGGTCCCGCCGATGTGCGCGGCGAGTTCGCGCGTCTCACGGGCGTCGCCGTCGGCGATTTCGGCGTCGTGATCGCCAACGGGCGGGTGGTTCCCGTCATCGTCGCCGATACCGGGCCCTATGCCAAGATTGGCGAAGGCTCGCTGGCGCTTCACCGCGCGCTGGGTCGCGAGCCCTGCGCCCATCGCGGCACGGACGGCGCCTGCGACCGCGTGATCGATCCGATGGAGAGTATCGGCGGCGGCGTGACGACCATCCTGTTCCCCGGCACGGCACGCCAGGATCTCACCCCCGCCACGATCGCCGCGACCGTCCGCCGGGAGGGCATGCGGCTCTGGTCGGATGCGCGGAGGGCGCGCGCCGGACACGGCGCGGCCGGTGCGAATTAGCGAATATGGATCAAGAGGATATTTGATCCATCCGACGCGTTCGTTCGTCCGGGTTGAAGACTTGGGGGATGGATCGTGAGGATCGCTATCGTCGCGCATCTCAAACATGCCATCCGCGAGCCATTCGCGGGCGGCCTGGAGATGCACACACACCTGCTCGCCCACGCCCTGCGTACCCGCGGCCACGACGTCACGCTGTTCGCATCGACGCGATCCGATACGTCGGCCGGGCTCGAGGCGATCTGCGACGAGACGGCGCTGCTCGGCACCGGCGTCGCCGAGGCCAACGATATCGCCTTCTTCCGCGAGCATCACGCCTATCTCAGCCTGATGACGGCTCTGCGTCATCGCGATTTCGATCTCGTCCACAACAATTCGCTCCATTACCTCCCGGTGGCGATGGCGGACACGCTGCCGGTGCCGATGGTGACGACGCTGCACACGCCGCCGTTCTGCTGGCTCGAAAGCGGCATCCGGCTCTGTCGTTCGCCGACGATGCGGTTCGTCGCGGTATCCGAGGCGATCCGCGCGATGTGGGCGCCGATCGCGCCGGTCGATCGCATCGTGGCCAACGGCATCGATCTCGATCGCTTCGCCTATCGGCGCGCGCCCGACGCGGAACCCTATCTGGTCTGGTATGGCCGCATCGTCCCCGAAAAAGGGCTCGATCTCGCGATCGCGGCGGCGCGACGGGCCGACATGGACCTGCGCATCGCCGGGCCGATCTCGGACGCGGCATGGTTCGAGGCCGAGATCGCGCCGCGGCTCGGTCCGCGCGCGCGTTATGTCGGGCATCTCGATCATGCCGCGCTGGCGGCGCTGATCGGCGGCGCGCGCGCGTTCCTGTGCACACCGCGCTGGGAGGAGCCTTATGGTCTGGTCGTCGCCGAGGCGCTGGCGTGCGGAACGCCGGTGGCGTCGTTCGCACGCGGCGCCATCCCGGCGATCCTTGATCCCTCCTGCGGCGTGCTCGCCGCCCCGGACGATCCGGATGCCCTCGCCGATGCGGTCCGCGCCGCGATCGCGCTTTCGCGTCCGGCCTGTCGGCGCCGTGCCGAACGCCATTGCGACGCCGACGCGATGATCGACGGCTACGAGCGGCTCTATGCGGAGATGCTGGCGCCGTCCGCGTCCGAGCTGACCGTGCCGCTGGCCGCGGCCGGGTGACGCGCGCCGTCTGCATCTGCGTGCCGGCGCGGAACGAAGCCGACCGTCTGCCCCGGTTGCTCGATGCGCTCGCCGCGCAGGATTTGCCGGGGACGATCCTGGTCGCGCTGTGCATCAACAACAGCGATGACGGCTCGGCCGAGGCTGCGCTGCGCGCCGCGGCGGCGCATGGATCGCGGCTGGCGCTGTCGATCGACGAATGCCGGTTCGCCGATCGCGATGCCCATGCCGGCGCGGCGCGCCGTCGCGCCATGGCGTGCGGGGTCGCGCTCCTGGACGACGCCGACGACGCGGTCCTGCTCGCCACCGACGCGGACTGCCGGCCGCCGCCGCGCTGGATCGGCGCCAATCTCGCCGCGCTCGACACCGGCGTCGACATCGTCGGCGGGCGCATCGACATCGACGAGAGCGAGCCTCTGGGCGAGGCGGCCGCGGCGTTGCGCGCGCGCTGGGATCGTTACTGGGCGGCGGTGCGCGCGATCGAGGACGCGGTCGATCCGTGCGCCTGGGATCCGGCGCCGCGTCACGGCGATCACACCGGCGCCAGCCTGGCGATCACCGTCGCGCGCTATCGCGCGGCGGGCGGCGTGCCGGCGATCCCGCTCGGCGAGGATCGCGCGCTGGTCGCGGCGGCGATCGCATCGGGCGGGAAGCTCGCCCATCCCGACGCCGTCTGGACGCGCGTGTCGCCGCGCCGCGACGGGCGCGCGCCCGGCGGCATGGCCGACGCGATGGCGCAACTGCATCGCGCGGCGCTCACCGGGGCGCCGACGCTCGTTCCCGCGCTCCGCCACTGGCACGATCGGGCGGCGTGGCGGCGCGACGTCCGGCGGCGCGAGGGTGCCCGCCATATCGCGCTGGCGGAGCCGTTGCTGGCGGCGATGCCGCACGATCAGCCGCTCGAGGCGATCGTCCGATGACGCGCCCGATCGGCTATTACGTCCATCATCATGGCGATGGTCATCGCCAGCGCGCGCTGGCGCTGGCGCGGGCGATGGACGGGCGGATCGTCCTGCTCGGCACCGGGCTCGCCGGGCGGGTGGGCGATGTCGCGGCGATCGATCTGCCCGACGACCGGAGCGACGATGCCGGTTTCGACGGCACCGACGGCGCCGGCGGCCGTCCCGACGCGCTGCACTACGCGCCGCTCGACCATGACGGGATCCGCCGGCGGACCGCGATCGTCACCGACTGGATCGCGCGGGCGCGGCCGGCGCTGATCGTGGTCGACGTGTCGGTCGAGATCGCGATGCTCGCGCGGCTCGCCGCGACGCCGACCGTCTATGTGCGGCTCGGCGGCCGGCGCGACGATCCTGCGCATCTCGATGCGTTTCGCGGGGCGGCGGCGCTGCTCGCGCCGTTCCACGCCGATCTCGACGATCCCGCCGTCGCCGCATGGGTACGACGCCGCACGATCCACGCCGCGGGACTGGGCGCCGCCCCCGCCCCCGTCACCCGCGCGTCCGACGACATCCTGGTGGTGCTGGGAACGGGCGGCACGCGGCTGACCGGAGCGATGCTGGCCGCGGCCGCGCGCGCGACGCCCGATCGGCGCTGGCGCGTGGCGGGCGTCCTTCCGCCGCCGCGCGACTGCCCGCCCAACCTTCGCCTGCTCGGCTGGGTCGACGCGATCGACGCCGAGATCGGGCGGGCCGGCATCGTCGTCGGCGGCGCCGGGGACGGCGTGATGACGGCGGTGCTTGCCGCGGGTCGTCCCTTCGTGTGTCTCCCCGAGGCGCGGCCGTTCGACGAGCAACTGTCGAAGGCGCGTCGGCTGGCGGCGCTCGGCGCGGCGATCGTGGTCGAGGCGCTGCCCGACGCGCAGGACTGGCGCGGTGTCCTCGATCGCGCGCAGGCGCTGGATCGAGGCGCGATCGCCAGGCTGCACGATCGCGACGGCGTCGAACGCGCCGCGATGTTCCTTCGCGGGATCGCCGATGGCCAACCCGACCGGCAGCGGGAGTATGCCACGGCATGACGATGACCCTTCTCGAGCCCGCGCCGATCGCCGCGCCCGACACGCGGATCCTGTTCGACCGGCTCGTGGCGCTCGGCACCCGCTACGACGCCGCGCCGCTCTTTCCTGCGGAGAGCCTCGCGCTGATCGCGCGAGCCGGACTCCACCGCCGCTTCGCCGCGCCGCGGAGCGGGGGCGAGGCGTTCGCGAGCGCGGTCGCGCATCATCTCGCCCTGTTCGACGCGCTGCGCCTCGTCGGGCGTGCCGATCTCAGCGTCGGGCGACTGTTCGAGGGGCATGTCAACGCACTGGCGCTGTTCGCCTGGTATGGCAGCACCGCGCAGCAGGACTGGCTCGGGGCGCGGCTGGCGGACGCGCGATTCTTCGGCGTGTGGGCCACCGAGCCGCCGCCGGGCGTGCTGTTGCGGGAGGGTCGTCTGGTCGGTGCGAAGAGCTTCGCGAGCGGTGCCGGCGGTCTGGATCACGCCATCGTCACCGTCCAGCCCGTGGACGGTCCGCGCCGGCTGGCCGTGGTCCCCGCCGACGATGCCGAACGCGCCGACACCAGCGGCTGGCGCGTGCGCGGCATGCGTGCGACGCTGAGCGGACGCTACGAGCTGAGCGGGCTGGCCGTCGACGGGACCGCCCTGCTCGGCGCGCCGGGCGACTATGACCGCGATCCGCGCTTCACCGCCGGGGCATGGCGCTTCACCGCCGTCCAGCTTGGCGGCATCGAGGCGCTGGTGCAGGAGATGCGCCTGGCGATGCCCGAGACGGCGCGTGGCGATCCGCTCCGGCGCGCCGGCTTCGCCGATGCGATCGCCGCGATGCGCGGCGCCTGGCTGTGGGTGCGCGCCTGCGCGGTGCGCGCGGCGGTCGACGATCCCGATGCGCCGGCATTCGCGCGGATGACGCGCGGCGTGGTCGAACGCGCCGCGCTCGACGTCATGGAGCTCGCCGCGCGGCTGGTCGGCACGCGCAGCGCCTTCGATGGCGAACGGGTCGACAAGATCACGCGCGACCTGTCGCTCTACCTTCGCCAGGCCGGACCGGACCAGGCGCGCGACGCGGCGGCGACCGCGTGGCTCGATCACGATTGCTGGGGCGAGGATCCGTTGTGGTGACGCTCGCGGCGAGCCGCTGGGCGCGCGCGCGCTGGCTGGTGCTGGCGCCACATGCCGACGACGAGACGCTGGGCGCGGGCGCGCTGATCGCCGAGACCGCCGCCGCCGGCCGGCTCGCGGGCGTCGTCTATCTCACCGACGGCGCCGGCTCGCATCGCTGCGTGGATGTCCGGGACCGCGGCCGTCTCGTCCGCGCCCGGCGCCGCGAAGCGGGGCTCGCGCTGCGCCGGCTCGGCGGGCCGGCGGCGCCCGCGCCGATCTTCCTCGATTGGCCGGATGCGCATCCTCACCCCCCCGGCAGCCGCGCGCACGATCGCGCGCGCCGCCGGCTGACCGCGCTCTGCCGGCATCGGCGCGTCGACGCGCTGGCGGTGACCGCGGCCGGCGAGCCGCATTGCGACCATGCCGCCTTCGCGACGCTCGCCCGTGCCGCCGCCGCGACCGCGCGCCGGCCTGTCGCGCTGTTCGAATATGCCGTGTGGAGCGAGGCGTCTCGAGACGCGGACATCCTCACCACCGCGACGATGCCACAGGGGCGCCGCCGCCATGCGCTCGGCGCCCATCGCAGCCAGCTGACCGCGCTGTTCGGCGACGGCTTCCGCCTGCCGCGCGAGCGGATGCGGATGCCGGCCGCGGACCGGCTCGTGCGGCGGAGGATACGCGATGCGGCCTGACGGATCGCTCGGCCACGCCTATTTCGAAGGCATCTTCGCGAGCGACGCCGATCCCTGGGGGCTGGAGTCGAGCGCCTACGAACAGGCCAAGTTCGACCGGACAATCGCGGCGCTGGCCGATCGCCGGTACGGGAGCGCGCTCGAGATCGGGTGCGCGCAGGGGGTGCTCACCCGGCGTCTCGCCGGGTTGTGCGACGCGCTGCTCGGGCTCGACATCAGCGCCACCGCGCTCCAGCGCGCCGCGGCGCGGTGCGGCGATCTGCCGCAGGTCGCGCTCGCGCGGCTCGCCTATCCGCAGGAGACGCCGGAGGGACGCTTCGATCTCATCATCCTGTCGGAGGTCGCCTATTATTGGGACGATGCCGATCTGGCGCGCGCCGCGCATCACATCGCCGCCTCGCTGGAGACCGGGGGACGGCTCATCCTAGTGCACTTCACCGGCGAGACCGACTATCCGCACAGCGGCGACGATGCGGTCGCCAAGCTTCGGGTGCCGCTGGCGGCCGATGTCGAGATCGAGCGTGCGGAACGCCATGAGCGGTATCGTCTCGACCTGTGGCGGCGCCGATGAGCGCGATCGCGCTGCTGACGATCGTCAAGAACCGCACCGATCATCTCCGCAATCTGATCGCCGGTGCGAACGCCGGCGCGCGGCGACCCGACGAATGCGTGATCGTCGACATGAGCGACACGCCGGTCCGCGATGTCGCGGCAGCAATGCCGACGCGGATCGTCCGACTCGAAACCGACGGACTGCCGCTGGCGGCTGCGCGCAACCGCGCCGCCCGCGAGGCACGATCACCGCACCTGCTGTTCCTCGACGTCGACTGCATCCCGCTCGGCGGTCTCGTCGGCATGCTGGACGACGCGCTGACCAGCGAGGATGCGCTGATCTGCGCCGAGGTGCGCTATCTCGGCCCCGGCGATGCCGCGCCGGGCTGGACCGAAGCGTCGCTGCTCGCCGCCGGGCGACCCCATCCCGTCCGCGCCTTCCCGGCCGCGGGGCTGCGGACCGAGCCCCACCCCGGCTTGTTCTGGTCGCTCGCCTTCGGCATCCGCCGCGACCGTTTCGAGGCATTGGGCGGCTTCGACGAGGATTTCCACGGCTATGGCGCGGAGGACACCGATTTCGGCTACCGCGCCGCGGCGGCCGGCCTGCCGCTGCGCTTCCTCGGCGGCGCGATCGCCTGCCATCAGCATCACGGCGCGGTCGATCCGCCGCTCCAGCATTTCCACGACATCGTCCGCAACGCCGCGCTGTTCCGGTCGCGATGGGGGTTCTGGCCGATGGCGGGCTGGCTCGATGCCTTCGCCGCGCTGGGATTGATCGAGCGTGACCCGCAGACGATACGTGTCCTGCGCGATCCGACCGGGGCCGAGATCGCGATGGCCGGCATCGCCGCCTGAGCGGCGAGCCGCGATCACCTCACCTTATCCGTCATCCCCGGTGTCTCCCGGGTGATGCGTGCGCGGAACCTGGAGATCAGCGCCTTCGCCGGGACGACCGGAGATTCGCTGCCGCGCGCGCCGCCGCGCCCAGTTCGGCGTTGCGCCGCTCGGCTGCGGCGACGGTCTCGGTCATCAACCGGACCAGCGCGTCGTCGCGGTCGAGGACGTCGTAACCCGCCTGGGTCGAGCCGCCGCGGCTGGCGACGCGGCCGGCGAGCGCGGCCGGGCTCTCGCTTCCCGCGGCGACATAGGCCGACGTACCGGCGACCGTCGCCAGCGCGAGCCGCGCCGCCGCAGCGGGGGCGATGCCGCGCGCGATCCCGCCGCCTGCCAGCGCATCGATGAAGCGCATCGCGAAGCCCGTGCCGCAGCCGGCGAGCGCGGTGTAGGCGTCGTATCGCGTCTCGTCCTCGATCCATTCGATCAGTCCGAGCGGCGCGAGCAGCGCGGCGATCTCGTGGCGGAGCGCGGCATCGCCCAGGGCGTGGAGCATCACCACGCCCTGGCCGATCGCGACCGGCAGGTTGGGCATCACCCGCACGATCGCGCGCGCATGCGGGTACAGCGCGCCGAGCGTCGCGGTGTCGACGCCGGCGAGGATCGACAGCACGGTCGTCTGCGCGCCGACGAAGGGCATGAAGGGCAGCGCGGCCTCGGCCAGCATCTGGGGCTTGAAGCCGAGCATCAGCAACGCGGGCGAAGGTGCGTCGGCGGGCGGCGCGGTCGCCACCCGGACATCGGGCGCGACCGGCTTCCCCGAAGGTCGCACCACGGTGACACGCGCCGGATCGAGACCGCTCTCCAGCCAGCGGCCAAGCATCGCGCCCGCCATCGCGCCGCAGCCGGCGAGCCAGATCGGGCCGCCGGAGATCGGCATGTCAGGCCTCGCCTCGCGTCTCGATCAGCGCGGCGGCGATCGCCTCGGCGGGCGTCTTGTCGCCCCACAGCACGAACTGGAACACCGGATAGAAGCGGTCGCACTCGTCCATCGCGGTCTCGACCAGCGTCTCGGCCTGATCGATCGCCAGTCCGCCATCGCCCTCGACCAGCGTGGCGTTGCGATAGAGCGCCAGGCCGGACGAGGCCCACAGCTCGAAATGACCGAGCCAGAGCTGCTCGTTGATCAGACCGATCGCCTCGTAGATCGCGCCGCGCTTGTCGGCGGGGACGCGAATGTCGGGCAGGGCGAGGAACTGGAGCACGCGATCTTCGGGCCGCCACACGCCGCGCAGCTCGTACTGGGTCCAGCTGCCCTGCACGGTCGCGATGATCTCGTCGTCGCCGAGCCGTTCGGATGTCCAGCCATGCGCCTCGAAATAGGCTTCGAGCATGTCGATGGGGGCACTGACGTCGCGGGCGCCCTCATCGTCCTCGTCGAGCATCATCGGTCTTGTCCCTGCGCGTGCGTCCCCGCCCCAGATGTGGCGGCGGCCGCGCTATGGAGCAAGACGGGCTGTGCGCAAAGCTGTGGACGAAAGGGGATCAAGCTGTGGGGGGCGAATCGGCGGTCGGTGCGTTGGACTCATGCGCCCTGCCTTCCAGCGCGTCGAGCCGGGCCCGTAGCGTATCGGCCTCGTCGCGCGCCGCCGCCGCCATCGCCTTGACGGCCTCGAACTCGTCGCGTCCGACGAAATCGGCGCCGCCGAGGAAGCTCCGCATCCGCTCGCGCATCTGGCCCTCGGCCTCGCGCCCGGCGCCGGCGACGGTGCCGGCGATGCCGTTGAGGAGCTTGGCGAAATCGTCGAACAGGCGGTTCTCGGTCTGCATTGTCTGGCCTTTCCGGGGATCAGAGCTGCACTTGGGTGCTGCCGGCCACCGGTGCAAGCGCCGCCGCGCCGGGATTGAGCGCGACGATCCGCTGGTTCAGCCACGCGGCGAAGCAGAGCCACGCCAGGTATGGCAGCATCAGCAGCGCGGCGCGGCGCCGCACGCGCGCGAAGGCGAGCACCGTGCCGATCGTCAGCACGATCATCAGCAGGATCGTCGCCAGCGCGAGATCGATGCGGTGCAGCGCGAAGAACAGCGGCGACCAGGCGAGGTTGAGCACGAACTGCGCGACGAACAGCACGATCGCCGGCGTGCGGCCCATCGCCCGGCGCGCGACCAGGATCATCGACAGCGCCAGCCCGAGCAGGACGTAGAGGATCGTCCAGGCGACCGGGAACAGCCAGCCGGGCGGCGTTGCCGCGGGCTTGACCAGCGCCGCGTACCACGGGTCCGAGGCGCCCGATCCCGCCACCGCGCCCGAGACGATGCCGAGCAGCAGGACGAGCGGCACCGTCACCAGCGCGACGCGGACATAGGACATGCGCAACTGCCCGGCCGATGCCAATTCGCTCATCCGACCTCCAGCGCCACGCCGCGCCTGCCTATCGACTCGTGCGGGCGCGTCAACCGCCGCGCTTCTCCGCGCCGATCAGGAACTCGACATTGCCGCACGGCCCTGTGACCGGGCTGGTCGCGACGCCTGCGACCGCCCAGCCGGCGTCCGCGAGCCAGTCGCGCACCGTCGCGCAGACACGGTCGTGGATCGCCGGATCGCGCACCACGCCGCCCTTGCCGACCTCGCCGCGCCCCGCCTCGAACTGCGGTTTGATGAGCGCCACCAGCCGCGCGCCGGTGCGTGCCAGCGCGAGCGCCGCGGGCAGCACCTTGGCGAGCGCGATGAAGCTCGCATCGCACACCACCATGTCGACTGCGGCGTCGATCCGCCCGGCATCGAGATGGCGCGCATTGGTCCGCTCCAGGACGACGACGCGCGGATCCTCGCGCAGCCGCCAGGCGAGTTGGCCATGCCCGACATCGACCGCGAAGACACGCGCCGCGCCGCGGGTGAGCAGGACGTCGGTGAAGCCGCCGGTCGACGCGCCGACGTCGATCGCGGTGACGCCGCCCACGTCCCAAGCGAAGTGGTCGAGGCCATGCGCCAGCTTGAGCCCACCGCGCGACACCCAGGGATGGTCGCGGCCCTTGACGGTGAGCGGGGCATCGGGCGCAAGCGGCTGGCCGGCCTTCTCGATCCGCCGATCTCCCGAATAGACCAGGCCCGCGAGGATCAGCGCCTGGGCGCGCGTGCGGCTCTCGGCCAATCCGCGATCGGCGAGAAGCTGGTCGGCGCGGACCATCCGGCTCACCGGATCGTGCTGCATTGCAACAAGCACAACCGCATGATCGTTATCCGCATTTGAACTATTATTTCGTCGTACATATCTCTCGTTCCGTCGCGGCGCACTCGTCGTGGCGTGTACCAGTGGCATCGCTCAAATCGTTTCAAGGACATGTGACATGCAGAAGCTCGAAGGCGTCGCGATGATCGCGGGCTTCATCGGCGCTCAGGCGCTGGCGATCGCGACCATCCTGATCCACTGATCCCGCCGTTCACGTAGCCCGGCGCACCCGCCGGACACCCAAGCCGCCGAGGGCCACCCCGGCGGCTTTCGCGTGCGGTGCCGAACGCTGGAGTGTCGCGCGCCGTGTCCGTTCGCCCGGGGCGGACGGATAAAACGGGTCGATCTACCCGACGACCGGGTCAGGCCCGCGCGCCGCCCACCACGCCGACCGAATTGTGACGCAGCGTCTTGAGCACGGTCTCGACGATCGCGTCGGCATCAAGCCCGGCGTCGGCATATTGCTTGTCGGGCTTGTCGTGGGTCTGGAAGGTATCGGGCAGGCGCATCGTGCGGATCTTGAGGCCCGCATCGGTATAGCCCTCGTCCGAGGCCAGCGTCAGGACATGCGCGCCCAGCCCGCCGACCGCGCCTTCCTCGATCGTCACGATCACCTCGTGGCTGGCGAGCAGCCGACGGATCAGCGCGACATCAAGCGGCTTGGCGAAGCGCAGATCGGCGACCGTCGTCGACAGGCCCTGCGCCTCGAGCCGCTCGGCCGCCTTGAGCGAATCCGCCAGCCGGGTGCCGAGCGACAGGATCGCGATTTTCTTGCCCTCGCGCACGATGCGGCCCTTGCCGATCTCGAGCCGCTGCGGCGTCGCAGGCAGCGCGACGCCGGTGCCGTTGCCGCGCGGATAGCGCAGCGCGATCGGGCCGCTGTCGTAGCGGGCGGCGGTGTGGACCATGTGGACGAGCTCGGCCTCGTCGGCCGCCGCCATCACCACCATGTTGGGCAGCGTCGCCAGATAGGTCACGTCGAACGAGCCCGCGTGCGTGGCGCCGTCCGCGCCGACCAGCCCGGCGCGATCGATCGCGAAGCGCACCGGCAGGTTCTGGATCGCGACGTCGTGGACGACCTGGTCGTAGGCGCGCTGGAGGAAGGTCGAGTAGATCGCGCAGAACGGCCGCATCCCCTGTGCCGCGAGCCCCGCCGCGAAGGTGACGGCGTGCTGCTCGGCGATGCCGACGTCGAACATGCGCTCGGGATAGGCGGACGCGAACCCGTCGAGACCCGTGCCCGACGGCATCGCCGCGGTGATCGCGCAGATCGTCGGATCGCGGGCCGCCTCGGCGGCGAGCGCCTGCGCGAACACGCCGGTATAACTCGGCGGGCCGGCGGGGCCCTTGTCCTGCTTGCCGGTCAGCACGTCGAACTTCTGGACGCCGTGGAGCTTGTCCGCCGCCGCCTCGGCGGGGCCGTAGCCATGGCCCTTCTTGGTGACGACATGCACCAGGATCGGGCCTTGCGCCGCGTCGCGCACATTCTCGAGCACCGGGATCAGGTGATCGAGATTATGGCCGTCGATCGGGCCGACATAATAGAAGCCCAGCTCCTCGAACAGGGTCCCGCCGGTCGCCATGCCGCGGGCATATTCGTCGACCTTGCCCGCCGCATCGGCCAGCGGGCGCGGCAGCTTCTGCGCGAGCCGCTTGGCGAGATCGCGCAGATTGAGGAACGGGCGGCTCGACACGATCTGCGCGAGATAGGCGGACAGGCCGCCGACCGGCGGCGCGATCGACATGTCGTTGTCGTTGAGGATGACGACCAGCCGGTTGCCCGCCTGCGCCGCGTTGTTCATCGCCTCGTAGGCCATGCCCGCCGACATCGCGCCGTCGCCGATCACCGCGATCGCCTTGCCCGGCCGGTCGGAGAGCTTGTTGGCGACGGCGAAGCCGAGAGCGGCCGAGATCGAGGTCGACGAATGCGCCGCGCCGAACGGGTCGTATTCGCTCTCGGCGCGCTGGGTGAATCCCGACAGACCGCCGGGCTGGCGCAGCGTCCGGATGCGGTTCCGCCGGCCGGTCAGGATCTTGTGGGGATAGGCTTGGTGACCGACGTCCCAGATCAGCGTGTCGCGCGGCGTGTCGAACACGTAATGGATCGCGGTGGTCAGCTCGACCACGCCCAGCCCCGACCCGAGATGGCCGCCGGTGACGCCGACCGCCGCGATCATCTCGGCGCGCAGCTCGTCCGAAAGCTGGCGCAGCTGGCCCGGCTTGAGACGGCGGAGATCGGCGGGGGTATCGACGGTATCGAGCAATGGGGTCGTCGGAAGGTCGGTCACGAACAGTCCTCTCCTGCGGACCCTGCCGCTTACGCCTAGACGCGCGTGGTGTCGAACACCAGCAGCACGCGCGGTCAGTGCCGCTCCGCGGAGCGTGCACCTGTGGCGCATTCGGCACACCTGCCATGGACTTCGATCACCGGGCGTTCGGGGAGGAAGCCCGTCGTCGCGGCGACGCCACGCACCCGGTCGGCGATCGCATCGTCGTCGACATGCAGCGTCCGCCCGCAATCGTCGCAGACCAGGAAGATGCAGTCGTGGACGCAACCCGGATGCGGATTGACGACATAGGCGTTGGCGCTCTCGATACGATGCGCGAGGTTGGAGGCGACGAACAGGTCGAGGATGCGATAGACGCTGTTGGCGGCGATCCGGCGGTCCTGCGCGCGCGACAGCCGATCGGCGACGTCATAGGCGGAGGCGGGGTGGCCGAATCCTTCCAGGCTCTCGAACACTGCGGCGCGCAGGCTCGTCCACTGCTCACCGCGCGCTTCGAGCGAGGCCTGCGCCGCCACCGCGAGCGCGGCGCCATGCTGGTGCGCGTGATCGTGGCGGGGATGCCCCGCGGTCGGTTCGGTCGTCTCCACGCAACGGCGTTAGGCGCGGGGATGCGTCCCGGCAAGCGGCCCCGGGCGCGCATTGCGCCGGTGCGCTGCGGCGAGCAGCAGCACGCCCGCCATCGTGCAGCCGATCTCGCCGACGCCATGCGTCAGCATCAGTCCGATGCCCATCAGCACGAGCCCGGCAACGCCGGTCGCGAGCGGGCGCGGGTCGCGGTGCAGCGCGAAGCCGCGACCAAGCGCGACCGCGCCGAGCACCATCGCGATCGTGAAGCCGATCTCGTGCCAGGCCGGGTTGGCGAGCGCCGCGCCGGCCGAGGCGAGCATCGCGGTAAGCAGCACGGTCGCGATGCAGTGCACGAGGCACAGGCTCGACAGCGTGATCGCGGCCCGGTCGAGCGCGCCGACGCGACGCCGCTCGCGACGGGCGATGTTCAGGGTGTGCGACATGCCCGCTGCTATGACAGAGCGCTTCGCATGTTACAATATCTCATTGCATGTCCAATCGCGACGGCTTGCGCCGCCGACGCCGCGATGCGACGCGGATGCCATGACGACGCGCGGCGCCATGGACGCGGACCTGCTGGTGATGGGCATGCCGCGCTCCGGCACCACCCTGCTCGCGGCGCTGATCGATTCGGCCCCCGCTGCGGTGTGCCTCTCGGAACCGCCGCTGCCGCGCGCGTTCAGCGTCGTCGATTCCGAGCGCTTCGCCGACCTGCTGGCCGAGGACGTCGCGGCGATCCGCGACCGCGTGGCGGCCGGAGAGCCGGTGGTCGACGTCGGCGGCGAAGGAGGCGAGCGGCTCACCAACTATGTCGCGCGCAGCGGCGGCGAGAGCCTTCGCGTCGCGCGCAGGCGCAAGCGGCGCGCGGTGGTCGCGGGGCCGGACTTCACGCTCGCGATCAAGCATAATGGCTGCTTCCTCGCGACCCTGCCCGCGCTCCGGGCGCGGCCGCAGTGGCGGACGGTCGCGGTCGTGCGCCATCCGCACGCGAGCTTCGCCGCATGGCTGGCGTCGGGCATGCCGATCGCGCGGGGCCGGTTCGCGCCGGTGCGCTGGCCCGAGACCGCGGCGATCGCCGCCGATCCGAGCCTGTCGCTGCCCGAACGGTTGGCGCATGTCTATGCCGCGGTGGCGCGGCGGCTGGCGGTGGTGCCGCCGTGGCGGCTGATCCGCTACGAGGCGCTGGTCGCGGCGCCCGGCGCGGCGCTCGATACGATCGGCGTCGCGGGCGCGGACCTTGCGCTGGTCGCGGCCCCGCCATGCCATCGCGACGGCGGCGACACCGTTGCCGAGGCGCTGGCCGCGCTGCGCGCGATCGACGACGGCTCGGTGCGCCGGCTCTACGAGTTCTGAATCACGCGAACAGCAGCGCGCCTTCCAGCGCGAGCAGACGGCGTTTGGCGGTGAGCCCGCCTGCGAAGCCGGTCAGCGTCCCGCCGCCGCCGACGACGCGATGGCAGGGCGCGACGACCGAGATCGGGTTGCGCCCATTGGCGGCGCCGACCGCATGGCACGTGGTCGGGCGGCCGATCATGCGCGCGATCTCGGCATAGCTGCGCGTCTCGCCATAGGGGATCGTGCGCAGCGCCGCCCACAGCGTCTGCTGGAAGGCGGTGCCGGCGGGATCGGGCGGCAGGTCGAACGTCGTCCGCCACCGCGCGAAATAGTCGACGAGCTGGCGCTGCGTCTCGGCCAGCAGCGGATCACCGGCGCCGCGTGAGCGCCAGCATCGTCATCCGTCTTCCCGGATGGAACGCCCTATGGCACGATACCTTCGGTTCGATCAGCCGGCTTCGCCGCCAGATTGGCCTCGGCTTCGCGTTTGAGCCGATCGAGTTCGGTGATCGTCATCGCGATCGCCTCGCTTTGCAGATGCAGTTCGGCGACGCGCTCGCCGATGCGTTCGATCAGCCGGCGCATCTGCTCGGCATGGCGCGGATCGGCGTCGTAGAGGTCGAGAAAGTCGCGGATGTCGCGGATCGAGAAGCCGAGCCGCTTGCCACGCAGGATGAGCCGCAGCCGCGCCACCTCGCGGCGCGTGTAGATGCGCATCTGCCCCGCGCGCTGCGGGACGATAAGCCCCTTGTCCTCGTAGAAGCGGATCGTGCGGCTGGTGATGCCGAGTTCGTCCGCGACGTCCTGGATCGCGCGCAGATCGCCGATACGTCCCCCGGCGCCTCCCTCAGCCATGACCGCCTTTCGCCGCCTTCGCCCGCTCTTCCTCGACCAGTTCCTTCTTGGAGAGCTTGCCGATCAGCGTGCGCGGCAACGCGTCGCGGATCTCGATGTCCTTGGGCAGCTCGAGCTTGTTGAGACGCTCGACGAGGAAGGTGCGCAGCGTCTCGACCGTCACCGTCCGACCGGGCTTGAGCGCGACGAACGCCTTGGGCGCCTGGCCGCGATAGGGATGATCGATCCCGATCACCACCGCATCCTGGATCGCCGGATGCTCGTAGATCGCGTCCTCGATCACCCGCGGATAGATGTTGTAGCCGCCCGCCAGGATGACGTCCTTGATGCGATCGACGAGGAACAGATAGCCGTCCTCGTCGAGATAGCCGACATCGCCGGTGCGCAGCGCGCCGTCGACGAACACCTTGGCGTTGTCCTCCGGCCGGTGCCAATAGCCCGACATGACCTGCGGGCCGCGCGCGCAGACCTCGCCCTTCTCGCCCTGCGGCAGGATCGTCGTCGGGTCCTCAAGGTCGCGGATCTCGATGATCGTGCCGGGAAAGGCGGGGCCGCAGCTATTGTCCTTGATCGGGCCCTCGAGCGGGTTGCAGGCGATCACCGGCGAGGCTTCCGAAAGCCCGTAGCCCTCGACCACGG
Organism: uncultured Sphingomonadaceae bacterium; assembly: GCA_964245815.1. Classification (GTDB taxonomy): domain Bacteria; phylum Pseudomonadota; class Alphaproteobacteria; order Sphingomonadales; family Sphingomonadaceae; genus Solisphingomonas. The sequence continues at coordinate 24,482 of CAXTNX010000001.1, forward strand.
TGCAGCCGACCCGGCGCTCGAACTTGCTGCGGATCTCGAACGGCAACGGTGCACCGCCCGAGATCGAGAAGCGGACCGAGCCGAGCGCCTTGAGCTTGGCGTCGGGCAGGGCGTTCAACGCGCCGTAGATCGTCGGCACGGCATAGAGCTGCGTGCAACGCGTGCGCTTCATCGCGGCGAGGAACGACGTCATCTCGAAGCGCGGCAGCAGCACCATCGTCGAGCCCATCAGCACCGACGAGTTGAGCACGCTGGTCAGCGCGAACACGTGGAACAGCGGCAGCACGCCCATCACGCGCTCGTCATGGAGGTCGACGTCGGCGACGTGGATCTCCATCTGCGCGCAATTGGCGGTGAGGTTGGCGTGGCTGAGCATCGCCGCCTTGGGGACGCCCGTCGTGCCGCCGGTATATTGCAGGACCGCGAGGTCCGCGGGCGAACGCTCGACCGGGGCGGGCGCCTTGTCGCTGGCGAGCAGCGTCTTGAAGTCGATCTGGCGGCCGTCGTCGGCGATGCGCGCGATGTCGCGGCGCTTGAACAGGCGGTAGAGCAGCTTCTTGAGCGGCGGCAGCGCGTCCGCCATCGGGCAGACCACCACCCTGGCGAGACCGAGCTCGTCGCCGAGCGCGGCGATCTTGGCGTGCAGCTCTGCGACATCGCACGTCGCGATCACGGTCGCGCCCGAATCCTGGATCAGGTGGCGGATCTCGCGCGCGGTGTAGAGCGGGTTGATGTTGACCACGACGGCGCCGATGCGATGCAGCGCGAAATAGAGGATCACGTAATGCGGCATGTTGGGCAGGCACAGCCCGACCCGCGTGCCCTTGCCGACGCCGATGTCCTGGAGCCCGCGCGCGCAGCGGTCGACGAGGCGGCCGAGCTCGTCATAGCGCGTCGTCGCGCCCATGAAGTCGATCGCGGTGACCCGGCCCTTCTCGGCGACGGTCCTGTCGAGCAGGTCGGTGAGGAGGCGCGGGACGAGGACCGGCTCCCGCGCCCCGGCGCGGCGCTCACCGCCCCCCGCCGGGTCCTGCGGGCCGGGCGTGGGGGCGGTGCCCGCCATCAGAAATTCAGATGGCCGCCGAGGCTGAACACCAGCGCGTGGGCGTTGTGCAGCAGGCCTTGGGTATAGACCGTCCGCTCGACGGGAGTGTTGGCGTATTCCTGGACGGTGTTGTTGATGGTCTCGCTGTGGATCTTGGTGTAGCTGAACGCCGCGTCGAGACCCATGAACCGGGTGATCTCATAGCTGCCGCCGGTCGCGACGTTCCAGCGCGGACCATCGGGCACCCTGGGATCGCGCCCCGCCGGATCGACCGGCGAGAGATCGCGCAACACGCCGCCGCGCACCGTCAGCTTGGGGCTGACGCGATAGTCGAAGCCCACCGAATAGGCGAAGGTGTTGTGGTAGTTCTCGGGGATGACCTGCGCGCCGAGCAGCGCGGGCAGCCCGGACAGTGCGATCTGGTCGAACCGCTCCCAGCCGAACCGCGCGATCTGGCCCTCGATCGTCAGGGCCGGGGTCAGATGGTAGCGCATGCCGACATTGACCTGCCACGGCGTCGCGAAATGCGCTTCGGCGCCATCGACGCGCTGGTTGATGATCCCGGCCAGCGGATCGACCGTCGGATCGATCCCGTCGATGGTGAGATGGCCCTTGAGCGTGTGCTTGACCGACGACTTGTACGACGCGCCGATATCGACCTTGTCGTCATGGTACTGGAAGCCGAACGAATAGCCGACGTCCCAGCCGTCGCCCTTGAGGAACTGGTGTCCGTCGGGATTGCCGATCGACAGCGGATCGGGGAGGAAGTTGGAGAGCGTCGCGCGGACATATTCGATGTTCGGGCCGGCGCCGATGCTGATATGCTCGTTGGGCGCGAAGGCCAGGCTCGGCTGGAAGTCGAAGGTGCGCAGCCGCGTCTTGTCGGCGGCATAACGCGCCCAGCTCGCGTCCTTGTAGTTGGTCGTGAAGCTGAACGGCGACGTCATCGTCAAACCGAACGCCAGCTTGGGAGTGATCGCCACCGCGAAGCCGCCGTTGGGCAGATAGCCGTTGTGGATCGGGTCGTGCTGATTGGGGAGGCCGCCGGCCGCCACCAGATCGACGCCGCCGGCGAGGTTCGGGTAGCCGACGGTCGTTCCGCGATCGCTCGAATCGGCGGTGGGCACGATGCCGGTGATGCCGGCATAGCTCTGGATGCCGGTGATGCCGCCGATCGCGGCGGGGTTCCACCATTGCTGCTGCGCGCCGCGCTCGGAGACCTCGCCGGAGAAGGCGCGGCCGATCGCCTTGGTCGACTGCTCCTGGAGGTAGAAGGCGGCGGCGTCGGCGCGCGCCGATGCCGCGCCGAAGCCGATCGCGAGTACGACGAGCGATGCGCCACGCCGGGCGCGCATCGAGGTAAGCTTCACTGTTCGGTCTCCCTGACCCGTGATGTCATCTGTCGCGTGCGAGCCTTATTGGACGCGCGTCCAGGTCTCGGTCTTGCACAACGGCACGAAGATGCAGCCGCGCAGCTTGAGATGGTTGGCGTCGACGATGGTGATCTTGCCGGTATAAGTCTTGCCGTTGTCGGGCTTGTAGACCGAGCCGTCGACCCATTCGCCCCCGTCGAGATGGAAGCCGGACAGGATCATCAGCCCCTTGAGCGGGCGGTTGCGCAGCGCCGCGTCACCGTTCTGCGTATCCTTGACGCCGGGATTCGACCTGATGTCGTCACCGGTGACGATCGTGCCGCACAGCGACGACCCGCACGTCCTGATGTCGATGATGCCGTTCTTGGTCGGCGAATGCCAATGGCCGACGACCGCGTCGGGGCCGGCGGCGATCGCGGCGCCGGCGATGGTGGCGGCGGCCAGCACGGCCGAGAACGCAAAGCGTGTCATGGAACCTCCTACGTCATCCTCTGGCCACTCGCGGTCCTGCCGTCGCGTTCGGTCGTGGCGGTCGTCCGTTGACCGTCCGACTCGTCCCGTATGACGGATAAGGGGGTTGACGTATAGAGGAAAAGCATCACCTAAAGAGATGCGCTCGGGCCAATGCGCCCGACTCCCTTTGGAGAGGATATCGATGACCAACGCCGTGATCGCGGGCTATGCCCGTTCGCCCTTCCAGATGGCCGGAAAGGGCGCCCTGGCGCGGACCCGTCCCGAGGAACTCGCGGCCACGGTGCTGCGCGGGCTGATCGAGCGGACCGGGGTCGACGCGGCCGAGATCGAGGACGTGATTGTCGGCTGTGCCTTTCCGGAGGGCGAGCAGGGGCTCAACGTCGCCCGGATGATCTCGTTGCTGGCCGATCTGCCGCTGTCGGTCGGCGGCATGACGGTCAACCGGTTCTGCGGTTCGTCGATGAGCGCGATCCACATCGCGGTCGGCCAGATCGCGATCGGCGCGGGCGAGGCGTTCATCTGCGCGGGCGTCGAATCGATGAGCCGCGTGCCGATGAGCGGCTTCAACCCGATGCCCGACCCGGCACTCTACGCCAAGCGTCCCGGCGCCTATATGGGCATGGGCGAGACCGCCGAGAACGTCGCGGAGAAGTATCAGATCACCCGCGCCGACCAGGAGGCGTTCGCGGTCGGGAGCCAGCGGAAGGCCGCCGCCGCGCACTCGGCCGGCAAGCTCGCCGACGAGATCGTGCCGATCCACACCAGGGCGGGCGTGGTCGATCAGGACGGCATCATCCGCCCCGAGACCAGCCTCGAGATCCTCGCCGGGTTGAAGCCCGCGTTCGACAAGGACGGCACCGTCACCGCCGGCACCGCCTCGCCGCTGACCGACGGCGCCTCGGCGGTGCTCGTGACCTCGGAAGCGTTCGCCGCCAGGCATGGATTGACGGTGCTCGCCAAGGTCAAGAGCGTCGCGGTCGCGGGCTGCGCGCCCGAGATCATGGGCATCGGCCCGGTCGAGGCGACCCGCAAGGCACTGGCGCGCGCCGGCGTCACCGTCGAGCAGCTCAGCGTGGTCGAATTGAACGAGGCGTTCGCCAGCCAGTCGCTTGCCTGCATCCGCGATCTCGGCCTCAGGGAGGAGACCGTCAACCTCGACGGCGGCGCGATCGCGCTCGGCCATCCGCTCGGCGCCACCGGCGCGCGGATCGTCGGCAAGGCGGCGGCGCTGCTGGCGCGCGAGGGCGGCCAGTATGCGCTCGCCACCCAGTGCATCGGGGGCGGGCAGGGCATCGCCACGGTCCTGGAGCGCGCATAACATGACCGACACCATCAAGAAGGTCTGCGTGATCGGCGCCGGTACGATGGGCGCGGGCATTGCCGCACAGGTCGCCAATGCGGGCGTGCCGGTGCTGCTGCTCGACATCCTTGCCAAGGAAGGCGACGATCGCGACGCGGTCGCCAAGGCTGCGGTCGCCAGGATGCTCAAGACCGATCCCGCGCCGTTCATGTCCAAGGCGGCGCCGCGACTGGTCGAGACCGGCAACATCGAGGATCATCTCGGCCGCGTCGCGGAATGCGACTGGGTGGTCGAGGCGATCGTCGAGCGGCTCGACATCAAGCAGTCGCTCTATGCCAGGATCGAGGCGGTCAAGCGGCCGGGCACCGCAGTCTCGTCGAACACCTCGACGATCCCGCTGGCGCAGCTCGTCGAGGGTCGCTCGGACCAGTTCAAGCGCGACTTCCTCATCACCCACTTCTTCAACCCGCCGCGCTACATGCGCCTGCTCGAGATCGTCGCCGGGCCGCAGAGCGATCCGGACGTCGTCGGCAAGGTCGCCGGCTTCGCCGACCGCGTGCTCGGCAAGTCGATCATCCGCACCAACGACACGCCGGGCTTCGTCGCCAACCGCATCGGCACCTACTGGCTCCAGGTCGCGGTCAACGCGGCGATGGACATGGGGCTGACCATCGAGGAGGCGGACCAGATCGGCGGCAAGCCGATGGGCGTGCCCAGGACCGGCGTGTTCGGGCTGATCGACCTGGTCGGGCTCGACCTGATGCCGCTGCTCCAGAAGAGCCTGACATCGACGCTGAAGCCGGGCGATCCGTATTTCGAGACCGTCCGCGAGAGCGCGATGATCGCGAAGATGATCGAGACCGGCCATACCGGGCGCAAGGGCAAGGGCGGGTTCTACAAGCTCGACAGGTCGGGCGGCGGCAAGCCGGTCAAGCAGGCGCTCGATCTCGCCACCGGCGACTATCGCGCGACGATCAAGCCGGCATCGCTGCCGCGCGCGGCCGAGCGCGATCTCGCGGCGCTCGTCACCGTGCCGGGCAAGACCGGCGACTATGCGTGGACCGTGCTCAGCCATGTCCTGAGCTATGCCGCGATGGTGGTGCCCGAGGCGGCGGACGACATCGTCGCGATCGATGACGCGATGCGGCTCGGCTACAACTGGCGGTATGGTCCGTTCGAGCTGATCGATCGGCTCGGGCCGGGCAAGCTCGCCGAGCGGCTCGTCGCGGAGGGGCGGCCGGTGCCCGCGATCCTCAAGGCGGCGCGGGCGAAGCCCTTCTACCGCGTCGAGGCCGGGCGCAAGCAGTTCCTGATCGCCGACGGCACGGACTATCGCGACGTGTCGCGCGCCGATGGCGTGCTGCTGCTCGAGGACGTCAAGCGCCGGTCCGAGCCGGTCGCCAGGAACGGGTCGGCGGCGCTGTGGGATGTCGGCGACGGCGTCCTGTGCCTCGAGTTCACCGCCAAGATGAACGCGCTCGACGGCGACGTGATCGCGATGATGGGTCAGGCGGTCGCCATCGTCCGCGACAGGTTCAAGGCGCTGGTGATCTACAACGAAGGCACCAACTTCTCGGCGGGCGCCAATCTCGGGCTGGCGCTGTTCGCGGTCAACATCGCGGCGTGGAGCGAGGTCGACAAGCTGATCGCCGGCGGCCAGCAGGCGATGAAGGCGCTCAAATACGCGCCCTTCCCGGTGGTCGCGGCGCCGGCGGGCATGGCGCTCGGCGGCGGTTGCGAGATCTGCCTCAATGCGGACGCGGTCCAGGCGCATGCCGAGACCTATACGGGTCTGGTCGAGTGCGGCGTCGGGCTGATCCCGGGCTGGGGCGGCAATGGCGAGTATCTCGACCGGCTGAACACGTCGGGCAAGCTGCCCCGGGGGCCGATGCCGGCGGCAGCCAAGGCGTTCGAGACGATCTCGACCGCGACCGTCTCCACGTCGGCGGCGGAAGCGCGCGAGCTCATGTTCCTGCGCGAGACCGACGGCATCACGATGAACCGCGACCGCCTGCTCGCCGATGCCAAGGCGAGGGCGCTGGCGATGGTCGATGGCTATGGGGCGCCCAAGCCGCCCGAGTTCCGGCTCGCCGGAGAAAGCGGCCGCGTCGGCATGGCGATGGCGGTGCGCGATTTCCAGAAGAAGGGTATCGCGACGCCGTACGACGCGGTCGTCTCCGCCACGCTCGCCGAGGTGTTGACCGGCGGCCCGGCCGACATCGTCGACACGGTGAGCGAGGCGCAACTGCTCGACCTGGAGCGCAAGGGTTTCCTTGCCCGCGTCAAGGATGCGCGTACCATCGCGCGGGTCGAGACGATGCTGACGACCGGCAAGCCGCTGCGAAATTGAGGGTCGTGCGTTGGACGTTCGTACCGTCGAAGGCGAAGGCGAAGGCAGAGCGGCCTTCGACTTCGCAGGGCGAACGGAGGTCGAGAAGTGACGGCTCCCCCGTTCGCCCTGAGCGGAGGACCGAGTGAAGTGAAGTCCGCAATCGAAGGGCCTGGCGGCCTGCCGGATGCGCTCGGGGCGGATGCCGTTGAACCCGGTTTTGGAGTGAAGCCATGCAAGTCTATGATGCCCCGTTGCGCGACATGCGGTTCGTGCTCAACGAGTTGTTCGCCGACGACGGGTTCGGCGATCTGCCGGCGTTCGCCGAGTTCACCCCCGATCTGACCGACGCGATCCTCGAGGAGTCGGCCAGGGTCGCCAAGGAGCTGCTGCTGCCGCTCAACGCGTCAGGCGATATCGAGGGCTGCACCTACGAGAACGGCGTCGTGCGCACGCCCGCGGGCTTCAAGGAGGCCTATCGCCAGTTCGTCGAGGGCGGCTGGTGCGCGCTCGCTTCCGATCCCAGATGGGGCGGGCAGGGCCTGCCCGAGGCGGTCAACAAGCTGACCGAGGAGATGATCTGCGCGGCCAACGTGTCGTTCAGCCTCTATCCGGGCCTCACCCATGGCGGCACCACCGCGATCGAGGGCCACGCCTCCGAAGCGCTGAAGCAGGCCTATCTGCCCAAGATGGTGTCGGGCGAATGGTCCGGCACGATGTGTCTCACCGAATCGCATTGCGGCACCGATCTCGGGCTGCTGCGCACCAGGGCCGAGCCGCAGGGCGACGGCAGCTACGCGCTGACCGGCTCCAAGATCTTCATCTCGGCGGGCGATCACGACCTGACCGAGAACGTCGTCCATCTCGTTCTCGCGCGCATCGTCGGCGCACCCGAGGGCGTGCGCGGCATCAGCCTGTTCCTGGTGCCCAAGTTCATGCCCAGGGACGATGGCTCGGTCGGGCCGCGCAACGGCGTGTCGGTCGCCGGCATCGAGCACAAGATGGGGCTCAAGGCGTCCGCCACCTGCCAGATGAACTTCGACGACGCGACAGGCTGGCTGGTCGGCGAGGCCAACAAGGGCCTGGCGGCGATGTTCACGATGATGAACACCGAGCGCGTGTCCGTGGGCGTGCAGGGCCTCGGCATCGCCGAGATCGCGTACCAGTCGTCGGTCGCCTATGCCAGGGAGCGGCTCCAAGGCCGCTCGCTGTCGGGAGTCAAGAACCCCGACGGCCCGGCCGATCCGATCATCGTCCATCCCGACGTACGACGCATGCTGATGACGATGCGCGCCTATGCGGAAGGGTCCCGCGCGCTGGCGCAATGGTCGGCGCGCGCGCTCGATGCGGAGAAGCATTCGCCCGATCCCGAGGTGCGGCTGCGCGCCGCCGATTTCGTCGCGCTGATGACGCCGGTGGTGAAGGCGCTGTTCACGGACTATGGCTTCGAGGCGGCCAACCTCGCCATCCAGGTCTATGGCGGTCACGGCTATATCCGCGATCATGGCGTCGAGCAGTTCGCGCGCGATGCGCGGATCGCGATGATCTACGAGGGCACCAACGGCGTCCAGGCGCTCGATCTGGTCGGGCGCAAGCTGCCCGCCAACATGGGCCGCTCGCTGCGCGCCTTCTTCCACCCGGTGTCCACCTTCCTCGAGGACATGGCAAGGCAGGAGGACAAGGCGCTCAAGAGCATGACCGGCGGCCTCCAGCAGGCGTTCGGCGCGCTCCAGCTGTCGACAGCGACGATCGCGCAGCGCGGCATGGCCGATCCCGAGGAGGCCGGCGCGGCGTCCGCTGACTATCTCCGCCTGCTTGGCCTGGTGGCGATGGGCTACACCTTCCTCAAGGCCGCGCATCTCGCCGCCGGGAAACTGGCCGAGGGGAGCGAGGACGCCGGTTTCTACAGGACCAAGATCGCGACCGCCGGCTTCTTCTTCGATCGTATCCTGCCGCAGGCGACCGCCGCCTTCCTGGCGATCAAGTCCGGCAAGCGCTCGATGATGGCCCTCGAGCTTGAGGATTTCTGATACAGCATCGGGGAGCGTGGCCTTGACCCGGGCCACCTCCCCTTCCAATGATTAATGTGTGAAAGCGGCGCTTTGCGATAGGGAATACCACAGCGCATCGGTTGTCGAACCCACCGGCGCTCGAGGGAGGTGGCGTGCACGACGTGTTTGATGGCGCTCCGCGCATCGCCGCGTCGGGAGACGAGATCGGCGATGCCGCTGCGGCGGTCTGCGCGCCCTTGCTGGTCGCGGTGCCGCTGTACCGCCGTGCCGAGCTCGTCGCGCCGCTGGTCGATGCGCTCGTCGCGATGACGGGCGAGCTGACCGCGCTGAATGCGACGCTGCTGCTGATCGACGACTCGCCCGACGACGGGGCGTTGCGGGCGGCGCTGGAGCACGCCTTGCCCGTGCTGGCCCGAGCGGTCCGCGTCGAGATCGTCCACAATCCCGTCAATCTCGGTTTCGTCCGCACCGCCAATCTCGCGCTCGCCCGCGGTCGCGACACCGGGCACGACGTGCTCCTGCTGAATTCCGACGCGCTGCCGCGCCCCGGCGCGTTCGCCGAGATGGCGGCGGTCGCCATGCTGGACCCGATGACCGCGGTCGTCAGCCCGCGATCCGACAACGCGATCATCTGCAACTCGCCCGACGCGGAAGAACATCGCACCGCCGGCCGCGAGCGCGCCTATGCCGCGCATCGCGCGATCGAGCCCTATCTGCCGCAGGTCAGCTACGTGCCCACCGCGGTCGGCTTCTGCCTGCTGATCCGGCACGCGATGCTGGTCGAGTTCGGGCTGTTCGACGAGATCTACGGCGGCGGCTACAACGAGGAGAATGATTTCATCCGTCGCTGCAACCGCCGGGGCTATCGGGCGGTGCTCGCCAACCGCGCCTATGTGCATCATCTCGGCGGACAGTCCTTCGCGCAGAGCGGCGAAGCCACGGACCTGCGCGACCAGGCCAATCGCGAGATCCTGCTCGAGCGCTATCCCGAATACGACACCGTCGTCGCGCGCTGGTTCGACGGGGCGGAGTATCGCGCCCAACGCCTGCTATCCGGGCTGATCCCCGGCGAGGACGGGCGCTTGCGTCTGCTGTTCGACTGCGGCGCGTTGCGCCCGGCGCACAACGGTACCTTCGAGCATATCCGGGCGCTGCTGACCGCGTTCGCGGCGCGGCACGCCGCGCGCTTCGATATCGCGGTGCTGTGCGAGGAGGACGCGTTCGGTTTCCACGACCTGGATCGCGTCGCCGGGCTGCGCCTCGTCGAGCCGTGCGCCGCGCTGGCGCGGCCGTCCGCGGCGGTGGTGCGGCTCGGCCAGCCGTTCGCGCCCGACGATCTTGCGCCGCTGTGCGACTATGCGCCGGTGTGCGCCGTGCTGATGCTCGATACGATCGCGATGGATTGCCAGCAACTCGACGACGTCGGGCTCGAGGCGCTGTGGGCGACGATGGCGGACAGCGTCGACGCGGTCGGCTTCAACAGCGCCTTCAGCCGCGACCAGTTCAGGCGCCGCTTCGATCTGCCGGTGCGGGCCGTCGAGTTCGTCTCGCGCTGCTCGACCGATGTCGCGGACTATCGGGTGGCGGACGACGGCAGCCCGAGCGGCGGCGGCGGCGTGCTGCTCGTCGGCAATCATTATCCGCACAAGCATGTCCGCGAGACGCTGGCGGCACTCAGGGCGGCGGCGCCCGATCTGCCGGTGACGGTGCTCGGGCTGGCCATCGAGGATGCGCCGGGGGTCGTCGGCCATGCGTCCGGCGACCTGCCCCAGACGATGGTCGACGAACTCTATCGGCGCGCCGACGTCGTGCTGTTTCCGAGCCATTACGAGGGTTTCGGCCTGCCGATCGTCCATGCGCTCGCCCGCCGGCGGCCGGTGATCGCGCGCGATCTGCCATCGGCGCGCGAGATCCGCGCGGCGAGTGCAGAGGGCGACAACGTCCATCTCGCCGGCTCGACCGCAGAGATGGTCGCGCTGACGATCGATCCGCCGCGCTGGCGCGAGGTCGCGCCGCGGCCCGATGCGATGCCCGCCGGGTGGGGCGCGGCCGCGGATTCGGTCGCCGATGCGGTGACGCGCGCGCTGACGCGCTTCGATTTCGGCTTTTGCCGGCGGCGGCAGGATCGCGCGCTGGCGCAGCGCGCCGCCTCGGGCATGGGGGAGGCCGGCCGCTGGACGCTCTCGGCATCGGTCGAGGACCGCGACGGAGTCGAACTCCCCCCGCATGGCCGCGGCTTCATGCTGGGCGACATGATCGAGGTCGCGCCGCAGGCGCGGGCGGAGACGCGCCGCACGCACGGGTTCACGCTCGGCGCGTGGCGCCGCCCCGCCGGGGTGCGGCTCGAGGCGGTACTCGAGGATCGCGGCGCGGACGCGATCTCCTACGAACTGCTCGAGAGGCTGCGCGAGCAGCCGGAGGGCACGCCCGTCACGCTCGCCATCGATTCCGCCGACGGGCGCACCGCGGCGGTTGTCGCCGCGACCATCCTGCTCGGCTGCGGTTGCGCGGTGTCGGCGATCGAGGAGGGGCCGCGCGGCGTCGTCGCGCGCGGCGTCTACCGGCACGACTGGACCGCGCTGCTGGCCGGTCCGGTGGACGATGTCGGCTTCATCCGTCACGTCTACCGCCAGACGCTCGGGCGCAATCCCGATCCGGGCGGCGGCCGCAACTATCTGTCCGAACTCGGCGACGGGCTGACGCGCACGGAGATGCTGCGGCTGTTCCTCGGTTCGACGGAACGCCACAACGTCATCGCCGGGCAGATGCGCCGCCGCGGGATCGCGGTCTGACGGATCGCGCGCAACCGGCGAAAGACGGTAAATCTGCCGACTGTAGCGCGCTGCCTCCTACCCGGGGATCGAGCCATACTTTCGGCGTCGTCTTGCCGGGAGGCGTTCGCATGGGCGATACCCGGATCGGGCGGACGATCGATCTCGCCGCCGAGATGACTTTACCGTGGATCAAGCCGAAGTCATCCCGCTCCAAGGCGCCGCATCTGACGCTCGATGTGGACGAACGTGAAAGAGTGCGACGGTGCCGTAACGACGGGATCAAACACTGCTTAACATGAGTTACATGCCGGTGATCCCGGGAGAAGTCAGTTGTGCCACGTCCTCATCATCGAAGATGACGCGCTGATCGCGCTCCATATTCAGATGCTTATCGAGGAGCAGGGCGCGACGAGCTTCGCGTTTGCCGCCACCCAGACCGAGGCGATCCGCGAGGCGAAGGTCAAACGCCCCGATCTGATCTGCTCGGACGTCACGTTGCTTGAAGGTGACGGGCCGCATGCCGTCGAGATCATTCTCCACGAGATCGGGCCGACCCCGATCATCTTCATCACCGGCACGCCCGAAGGCTGCCGTCCATGCGATCCGCCTGCGGTGGTGCTGTCCAAGCCGGTCTCTTCGGACAGGCTGGGCCGCACCTTCCACCGCTTGCTCGACGCGGCCTGAGACAGGGAACGGATCGGCTCGCATAGCCGAGCAACCGGTCGGTCGCGTCGTAGGTGGCGACCGCTGTACCGCTCCACCCGCCCTCGTGGCCGTTGCCCGAATAGCTGCCGTTGTCGCCATCGATGGCGCACGCGTCCGGTGAAAACCGGTCGTCGACGATGCCGCTGCCCGGGCCCGGCACCTTCGAGGTCAATCCTCCGAGCCGGTCGCGATCATCGATGGCCCGAACGCCAGCGTGTCGTCGGCGTGGCGTGTGCCCTCGTTGACGGGCAGGTCGGTCGCCGCACGGCATTGCTCGTTCTGGTGCCGTCGTCGGCGATCCGCAGGATCGAGAGATCTCAGGACCGCGCCGCCTGCCGCCGCACCCAGTCCGCCACCAGGTCCGGCGCGCTGAGCGGGATCATGTGGCCGCCGTCGATCAGCTCGAGCTCGGCGCCGGGGATCGCCATAGCGGTGCGCGCGCCATGCAATTCGGGCGAGAGGATGCCGTCGCCGCGCCCGTAGAGGATGCCGACCGGCATCGCGATCGTCGGGTAGCGCGCCGCCATCCCGACCAGTTCGTCGGTGCCGTGCGCGACCTCGGAGGAGGCGGCGAAGAAGGCGGACGGGCGCAGCGTCAGCGCGCCGCCGCCGCGATCCTCGAAATCGTCCGGCGCGCGATCGGGGCCGAACAGCGCGGTGCGCGACCTGGCGGCGGTGATCCTGCCCATCGGCGCGGCCAGCGTCCAGGCGATCGCCCGGCGCATCCGCGGCGACGGGATCATCAGCGCCTTGAACGCCGCCGGAACGACTTCGAGCGGCTGGGTGAGCGGCGCGACGAGCGCGAGCCCGCGGATCGTCCCGGGCTCGTCCAGCGCGAGCGCGAGGCTCAGCGCACCGCCGAGCGAATGGCCGACGAGCAGCGGCTTCTCGAGACCGAGCGCGCGGATGAAGCGCCCGATCAGCGCGGCCTGCGCGTGAAGTCCCTGCGCGAAGCCCGGCGTCGCGACCGAATAGCCCGACCCCGGCCGATCGACGATCACGAGGCGATAATCGCGCGCCAGCCGCTCGGCGAGCGCATAGGTGAAATTGCGGATCTGTCCGCCGAGGCCGTGGACCATGACGATCGGTGGCCCCGATCCCATGTCGACATAATGCAGCCGCGCGCCGGGCACGTCGATGAGATCGCCGTCGCGCGGCACGCGGTTCTCGGCATGGCGCGCATTGAGCCCCGTGAACGCCAGCAGGCCGCCGATCGTCGCCAAGGCCGCCCCCGATACGCCGAGCGCCAGTCTGCCGATCCGCGCCACGCCTACAGTCGCTTGCCGATGAGCGACCAGTAGGAGACCGGCAGGATCCGCTCGATCAACGCGGCGATCCTGGCGTCCGAGCCGACCAGCACGCGCGGCGCGCGGCGCGCGATCGCCTCGACGATGATCTCGCCGGCGCGCCCGGACGGCATCCTGAGCGCCTTGGCGAAGCGCTCCTGCTGCGTCTCGCGCAGCGCCGCGGGCGTCGCCGCCGCGATCCGCGCATTGGTGGCGATCGCGGTCCTGATCCCGCCGGGATGGACGACGGTGACGCCGACCGTCGACTTGAACGCCATAAGCTCGTGGCGCAGCGATTCGGAGAAGCCGCGCACGCCGAACTTGGCGGCCGAATAGGCGGTCTGGCCGGGCGGCGCGATCAGCCCGAACAGGCTCGACAGGTTGACGAGCTGTGCGCTGTCGCGCGTCTTCAGCAGCGGCAGGAAGGCGCGCGTCATCCGGACCACGCCGTAGAAGTTGATATCCATCAGCCATTCGAAATCGGCCTGTGTCGCCTGCTCGAACGTACCGCCCAGCGCGACGCCGGCATTGTTGACGAGGATGTCGACGCCGCCATGCGCCGCGACGACGTCGGCGGGGAAGGCGGCGATGGCGTCGCGGTCGGCGACGTCGAGCCTGTGCCGGGTGACGCGGACCGCGTTGCCGATCAGCCGCGCGGTCTCCGCGAGCCCGTCGGCGTCGATATCGGCGAGCGCGAGGTTGCAGCCGCGCGCGGCGAGCGAACGCGCCACCGCGCGACCGATGCCGCTCGCCGCCCCCGTGACGACCGCGACCTTGTCCCGAAGGTCGAACCGCTTGGCGCTCATGCCGCGTCCCTCTCGTCGGTCTTGCGGGCGCGCTCGTAGCGCAGCACGCCGTCCGCCATCCGCCCGGTGCGGAAGGCGAGCAGATCGAGCGTGTAATTCTGGCGGACCCGCCACGGCGCGCGCGTTCCCTGACGCGGCAGCAGCCCGGCGGCGCGCTCGACATAGCCCGATTTGAGATCGAGCATCGGCGCCTCGCTGCTCGAACCGGGCTTCGCCTCGGGCCGCACCGACGCCTGCCCGCGCCGTTTCATGTACGCGAGCAGGCGGCTGACGAAGCGCGCGGTGATGTCGCACTTGAGCGTCCACGAGGCGTTGGTGTAGCCGACCGCGAAGGCGAAATTGGGCACACCCTCCAGCATCGCGCCCTTGTAGAGCATGCGGCTGCCGGGATCGACCGTCGCGCCGTCGACGGTGAGCGTCGCGCCGCCCATCAGCTTCATCCTGAGCCCGGTCGCGGTGACGATCACGTCGGCGGGCAGCGCCCCGCCCGACCGGAGCGCGATGCCGTCGGGCGTGAACCGATCGATATGATCGGTGACGATCGCCGCCGTCCCCTTGCGCAATGTCTTGAACAGATCGCCATCGGGGACAAGGCACAGGCGCTGGTCCCAGGGATCGTATGGGGGCGAGAAATGCCCGCCCATGTCGAAATCGGGGCCGAGCGCGCGCCGCTGGCCCTCGAAGATCATCTTCTTGAGCTTCTCGGGCTTCCGCCTGGCGAACGCGTAGAGGAAGGTGGTGAGCGCGATGTTCTTCCAGCGGATCACGCTGTCCGCGACGCCGGCGGGAAGCCGCTCGCGCAGCTTGTCCGCGCCCCGATCGCGCGCGGGACGCGAGACGATATAGGTCGGCGAGCGCTGGAGCATGGTGACGTGCGCGGCGCGGGCGGCGAGCGCCGGCACCAGCGTCACCGCGGTCGCGCCCGAGCCGATCACCACCACGCGCCTGCCCGCGACGTCGAGATCCTCGGGCCAGAATTGCGGGTGGACGATCGCGCCGGTGAAGCTCTCCATCCCCGGCCAGGTCGGCGCGTGGCCCGCGGCATAGTCGTAATAGCCCGAGCACAGGAACAGGAAGCCGCAGCTGATCTGCCGCGCGACGCCGCCGGTCTCGTAATCCACCGTCCAGCGCGCCGCATCGCTCGACCAGGCGGCGGCGGTGACGCGGTGATGCATCCGGATGCGCGTGTCGATGCCGTAGACGCGCGCGGTGTCCCGGACGTAATCGCGGATCTCGGCACCGTCCGCGATCGCCTTGTCGCCCCGCCACGGCCGGAACGGGAAGCCGAGCGTCGCCATGTCCGAATCGGAGCGGACGCCGGGATAGCGGAACAGGTCCCACGTCCCGCCGATCGCGTCGCGTGCCTCGAAGATCGTGTAGGACAGGCCGGGGTTGCCGGTCTGCAACCGGTAGCCCGCATCGATGCCGGAGAGCCCGGCGCCGACGATCAGCACGTCGATCCGCTCGGCTATGGCGCTGGGGAACGTCTCGGTGCGGAGCGGACTCGACTCTGCTGGCGTCATCGGTCCAAAGATCATATGACAATCGTCGTTGTCAACTCGGGCGTGACGATCGATGGCGGTGACTCGATCCTATGGCGGCGTCTCCGCGGGCGCGCGGCGCGCCGAGCGGCGCGACCGGCTGATCGAGGCGGCGATCGCGCTTTATGGCGTGCACGGCTATCGCAGCACCGGAGTGCGCGCGGTATGCCAGGCGGCCGGGCTCACCGAGCGCTACTTCTACGAGAATTTCGCGAACAGCGAGGCGCTGCTCGCCGCCAGCTTCGACCGCGTCGTGACGACGCTGATCGAGCGTATCCGCGCCGCCGCCGATCCGGCCATGCCGGTCGCGGTCCGCGCGCGGGCGATGCTCGCGGCGTACTATGGCACGATCCGCGATCACCCTGCCGCGGCGCGCGTGTTCCTGATCGAGATCACCGGCGTCAGCCCGACGATCGACGCCGCGTTCGGGCGGTCGCTCGAGCGCCTGACCGCGCTGATCCTCGATACCCACGATCCGCGTCGTCGCGGCGGAATCGCGAGCGAACCGCTGTTGCGCCGTGGCGTCGCGGGCGGATTGCTGCATATCGCGCTGGCCTGGATCGCGGGCGGGTTCGAGCGGCCGCTCGACGCGGTGGTCGCGGCCGCATTGCCGCTCTGCCGTCTGGCCGAGCCGGCGGTGCGCGAGATCGGAAAGGAGTAGGACATGGCGGCGGAGGTGATGGACGAGGCGTCCGTGGCGGTATCCGGGACCGGACCGGCGCGCGCCGCGCGCGGCGGGGGCGCCGTCAAGGTGCTCGGCGCGCTGCGCCGGCTGATGCGCGATCCCGACGACACCGTCCAGGTGTTCGAGATCATGCGCACGCTCAACCGGCCGAGCACGCGCAAGGGCTATCTCCGGCTGATCGCCAAGCCCGACGGCGCGCGGCTCGCCTACGAGCGTACCGAGCTCGCCCGCAGGCTGATGGACCGCGACTGGCTCGATCGCTTCGCCCCGGGCACGCTCGGCGCGGAATATCGCGACTTCGTGACGCGCGAGGGGTTGTCGGCGGAAGGTCTCGTCTCGGTCAGCAGGCAGGGCCTGCAGGCGCACGAGATCGACGTGCCCGATCCGATCGCCTGGTACGGCCGCCGCATCCGCGACACGCACGATCTCTGGCACATGCTGACCGGCTATGGCCGCGATCCGCTGGGCGAGGCGTGTCTCGTCGCCTTCTCGTACAGCCAGACGCGCGGGCGCGGCTGGCTGGTGATCGCGCTCGGCGCGCTCGCCAAGAGCGGAGCCGTGCCGGGTGCGCGCGTCGCGATCCTGGAGGGCTTCCGCCGTGGCCGGCGCGCGGCGTGGCTGCCGGGCTTCGATTTCGAGAGGCTGATGGCGATGCCGATCGAGGCCGCCCGCCGGACGCTCGGCATCGCGCCGCCCCACGCCTATCGCGCGGTGATGGCGCGCGTCGCGGCCGACGGCATCGCATTCCCACGCTGACGCGCCAGGACCGAGCGTCACCGGCGGCGGGCATACCAGATCAGCGCGGCGCCGCTCACCGCCAGGATGGCGCCGCGCCACGCCCAGGGCCGCTGATCGATCATCAGGCTCGCGCGCGGCCAATCGACCAGACCGGTCCCCTGGCCGATCCAGAGCAGGCCCATGGCGAGCACCAGCCCGCCGGCGATCATGAGGATGGTTTTCATCCGTCCCCGATAGCCGGTGCCGGCGACGAGCGACAGGGAGGGTCGACGTCCGTCTCCCATCGCGGCGGCGCCGTTCGCGGGGAAGGCCGGGGTCTGGAAACCGGTGCTTTAGCATCCTATAACACTGGCTCAAGGAGACTCCGCGTGCGCCAGCGTTCGATCCGAATTCCAGCTGTTCTCATGTCCATGCTCGCCGTCCTCACCCTGGTGGCGGCGCCCGCCGACGCGCGGCGCGGCGGGAGTTTCGGCAGCCGTGGGTCGCGCACCTACGCCGCGCCGCGCTCGACCCCTTCCGCGCCCGGCCCTGTCGCGCCCGTCCAGCGCTCGATGACTCCGCGCGATGCGGCGCAGCCCGGCTACGGCTCCGGGTTCGGCCAGCGGTCGGACTATCGGCCGGCCGGAAGCCGTTTCGGTGGCTTTGGCGGCGGGCTGATCGGCGGACTGGTCGCCGGTGGGCTGATCGGCCATTTCCTCGGTGGCGGCATGGGTGGCGGCTGGGGCGGTGGTGGCGCCGGCGGCAGCGGCCTCCTGCTCTCGCTGATCCAGATCGCCATCCTCGGCGGCATCGTCTGGCTGGTGATCGGCTTCTTCCGCCGCCGCGCCGCCGGCGGCGGTGCCGGCGCACCGTCGTCCTTCGCGTCGCCAGGCTATCCGCCACAGGCCGCCGCCGGTCCCTGGGGCGGAGCCGCCGCGCCCGCGCCCGCGCAGGCGATGCCCGCCGACACCGTCGACATCGGTCTCACCCAGGCCGACCAGGACCGTTTCGAGCGGTTGCTCGTCGATGTGCAGGATGCGTTCGGGCGTGAGGATTATGCGCGCCTGCGGCAACTGACCACGCCCGAGATCATGTCGTATCTGTCCGAGGAGCTCAGCCAGAACGCGACCCAGGGCGTCCGCAACGAGGTGAACGCGACCCGCCTGCTCGACGCCGAGGTCTCCGAGGCGTGGCGCGAGGCGAGCGGCGACTATGCGACGATCGTGCTGCGCTACGAGAGCATCGACCTGATGCGCAACCGCTCGACCGGCGCCGTGGTCGCCGGTTCGCCGACCCAGCCGACCGAGACCACCGAGCTATGGACCTTCGTCCGCGACGCCGGCGGGATCTGGAAACTGTCCGCGATCCAGGAGAGCTGATCCGGCGCCCGTCCAGGATCACAATCTCCGCCCGCGACAGCCCGATCGCGGACGGTTTGCAATTGGCGCCTGACCGGTTCTATGTGCGCGCGCTGATTTTGCTGTGATGCACGGGGGGCCGGTGCGCCGCCCGGCACGGGTGACGATCAGCGTGGCGGGGGACGATGGCGCCGATGAACGCTGAGAGCGGGCCGAGCGCCCCGCCCGACCGCGGTGCCGCGGCGCTGGCGTTCATCCTCCAGCTCCTCGGCCTGCCCGCCAATCCGGCGGAGATCCTCCACCAGTCCGGCAAGGAGCGGCTCGACGAGACCGATCTGCTGCGGATCGTGCGCCGCTTCCCGGTGCGCGCGCGTCTGGTCGACAGCACGATCGAACGGCTCGCGACGACGCCGATGCCGCTGCTCGCGCAATGCGCCGATGGTGGCTGGCTCGTCGTCGGGCGGATCGGCGACGGCAAGGTCCTCGTCCAGGACCCCGCCGCGGCAACGCCCGAGGCGCTCGACCTCGCGGCCTTCGCGGCGCGCTGGACCGGTCGCATCCTGCTGATCGCCAGGCGCGCCGGACTGGGCGATCCCCATCGGCGCTTCGGCATCGCTTGGTTCGTTGATGCGATCCGCAAATATTCGCGACCGCTGGGCGAAGTGCTGGTCGCATCCTTCTTCATCCAGCTGTTCGCGCTGCTCACACCGCTGTTCTTCCAGGTCATCATCGACAAGGTATTCGTGCATCGCGGGCTCTCGACGCTCCAGGTGCTGACCGTCGGCATGGCGATGCTGGCGGTGTTCGAGGTCGTGCTCGGGGGCCTGCGCACCTATGTCCTGTCGCACACCTCGAACCGCATCGACGTCGAGCTCGGCGCGCGGCTGTTCCGCCACCTGTTCGCGCTGCCGATGGCGTATTTCCAGGCGCGCCGCGTCGGCGACACGATCGCGCGGGTCCGCGAGCTCGACAACATCCGCCAGTTCCTCACCTCGTCGGCGCTCACCCTGGCGCTCGACCTGTTCTTCGCGCTGCTCTTCCTCGGCGTGCTGTTCCTCTACAGCCCGCGCCTCACCCTGGTCGTGGCGGTCTCGCTGCCCTGCTACGTGCTGCTGAGCCTCGCGGTGACGCCCGGTTTCCGCGCCCGGCTCGACGCGCGTTTCCGCCGCGGCTCGGAGAACCAGGCGTTCCTGGTCGAGGCGGTGTCGGGGGTCGAGACCGTCAAGTCGATGGCGCTCGAGCCGATCATGCAGCGTCGCTGGGAGGAGCAGCTCGCCGCCTATGTGACCGCCTCGTTCCGGGTCATCACGCTCAGCACCTTCGCGGGCCAGGCGGCGACCGCGATCAGCAAGATCACCACGATCGCGGTGCTGTTCGTCGGCGCGGGGCTGGTGATCGACAACGCGCTGACCGTCGGCGAGCTGGTCGCGTTCAACATGATCGCCGCGCAGCTCGCCGCGCCGGTGCTGCGCATCGCCCAGCTCTGGCAGGACTTCCAGCAGGCGCGGCTCTCGGTCGACCGGGTCGGCGACATCCTCAACACCATGCCCGAGCCGGGCCAGTCGGGTCAGGCCAACCTGCCGCCGATCCGTGGCGACATCCGGCTGGAGGCGGTCAGCTTCCGCTACCGGATCGACGCGCAGCCGGTGCTGCGCGACGTCTCGATCGAGGTGCCCGCCGGCCAGGTGATCGGCGTCGTCGGCCCGTCGGGTTCGGGCAAGAGCACGCTGGCGAAGCTGGTCCAGCGGCTCTACGTGCCCGAGAGCGGACGGGTGTTCATCGACGGCGTCGATCTCGCGCTGACCGATCCGGCATGGCTGCGCCGCCAGATCGGCGTGGTGCTCCAGGAGAACATCCTGTTCAACCGCAGCGTGCGCGAGAACATCGCGCTGTCCGATCCGGGCATGCCGATCGAGCGCGTGATCGCGGCGGCGGAGCTTGCCGGCGCGCACGACTTCATCCTGGGCCTGCCCGAAGGCTATGGCACCCGGATCGGCGAGCGCGGGACCTCGCTGTCGGGCGGCCAGCGCCAGCGCATCGCGATCGCGCGCGCGCTGGTCGTCAATCCGCGCATCCTGATCTTCGACGAGGCGACCTCGGCGCTCGATTACGAGAGCGAGGCGGCGATCCAGGCGAACATGCGGCGCATCTGCGCCGGCCGCACCGTCATCCTGATCGCGCACCGCCTGTCGACGCTGCGCGGCGTCGATCGCATCGTCACCGTCGAGCAGGGTCGCATCGTCGAGGACGGTACGCATCGTACGCTGGTCGGGGCGGGCGGGCGCTACGCCCGGCTCTGGACGCTGCAATCCGGCGATCCCGCCTTGCCGGCGGACGTCTGAGATGGCGGGCGCGTCCCTGCGCGATCTGTGGCGACGCACCGTCGATCGCTATGACCGGCAGGACGAACGCGCGTTCCTGCCCGCCGCGCTCGAGGTCATCGAATCGCCGCCGTCGCCGACCGGGCGCCTGCTCGGCCTGATCATCATCCTGTTCTTCGCCATCGCGGTCGCCTGGGCCTTTCTCGGCAAGGTCGACGTGCTGGCGACCGCGCCGGGCCGGCTGCTGCCGAAGGGCGACGTCAAGATCATCCAGCCGCTCGACAGCGGCGTGGTCCGCGCGATCCACGTCCAGGACGGCGATCACGTCCGCGCCGGGCAGCTGCTGATCGAGCTCGATCCGACGCAGACCGGCGCGGACCGCGACCGCGCCGCGCACGACCTGATGCAGGCCCGGCTCGACGTCGCGCGGCTCACCGCGCTCAAGCATGCGATCGAGACCGGGACACCGCCGCGCTTCGCGGCACCCGCCGATGCGCGGCCCGGGCAGGTCGCGGACGCGCGCGCGGCGATGCAGGCGCAGGCCGGGCAGCAGGCGGCGCGCCTGGCCGACATCGATCAGCAGATCGGCCAGCGCCGTGCCGATCTCGACGAGGTCGGCGCGGAGACCGCCAAGATCAGGGCGCAGGTGCCGATGCTGGACGACAAGGAGCGCATCCACCGCGACCTCACCAGGCAGGGCTTCGGCACCAGCCTCGCCTATCTCGACGCGCAGCAGGCGGCGAGCGAGGCACGCCACGAACTCGCCGTCGAGACCGCCAAGGCGGCCGAGACCGTCGCCGCGCGCGGCGCGCTCGAACGCCAGCGCGACGGGCTGCGATCGGCCTATGCCGCCGATCTGTTCGCCGATCTGCGCAAGGCCGAAACCCAGGTCAGCGGACTGGTGCAGGACCTGAGTAAGGCGCGCAACCGGTCCAGCCAGACCGAGTTGCGCTCGCCGATCGACGGAGTGGTCGACCACCTTGCCGTCCACACGCTGCACGGCGTCGTCATGCCCGCGCAGCACCTGATGATCGTCGTGCCCGACGATCGCGCGCTGACCATCGAGGCGCGGCTCGCCAACGCCGATGTCGGCTTCGTGCGCGCGGGCCAACGGGTGAAGGTCAAGGTCGAGACCTATAATT
The DNA here is from genome assembly GCA_964245815.1 of uncultured Sphingomonadaceae bacterium. Classification (GTDB taxonomy): domain Bacteria; phylum Pseudomonadota; class Alphaproteobacteria; order Sphingomonadales; family Sphingomonadaceae; genus Solisphingomonas. The sequence goes on from CAXTNX010000001.1 coordinate 46,350, forward strand.
TCACCCGCTACGGGCTGGTCGACGGCCATGTCGTCGGCGTCAGCCACGACGCGATCGATCCCGACGACCAGCATCCGGCCGCATCCGACGGGCAGGCCGGCGCGACCGCGACCCGTGGCTCGCCGAGCTACGTCGCGCGGATCGCGCTCGACCAGACCGGCATGATGATCGACGGCCACCGCGAGGCGCTACGGCCGGGCATGGCGATCACCGCCGAGATCCGGACGGGCACCCGCAGCATCATCGACTATCTGCTGTCGCCGATCGCGCGGCGCACGCAGGAAAGCCTGCACGAGCGATGAGCCTTCGCGTCGTCTCGTGCGCGGCCCTGCTCGCGCTCGGCGCCGGCCCGGCCTGCGCGGAGACGCTCTACGACGTCGTCGCGCTCGCCTACCAGACCAATCCGACGCTGCGCGCCCAGCGCTACGAGCTGCGTTCGGCCGACGAGACCTACGTCCAGGCGCGTGCCGGCTATGGTCCGCAGATCAACGTAACCGGGCAGGGCGGCTATCAGGACGCGCATATCCGGCAGGGCGACAGCGCGGCGCTCGGCACGATCAATCCGACCACCTACCATTCGACCACCGGCCAGGCCGACCTCTCGATCGTCCAGCCGCTCTATACCGGCGGGGCGGTGCGCGCCGATATCCGCTCGGCGGGCGCCGCGGTGCTCGCCGGCCGCGAGGGGCTGCGCCAGGCCGAGAGCCAGACCCTGCTCGCCGTCGTCACCGCCTATGTCGATGTCCGCCGCGATCGCGGGACGGTGCGTATCCTGACCGACGAGATCGCCGCGCTGGGCGGCGTGTTCGCCGAGACCAGAGCCAAGGGCGCGCTCGGCGCGCTGACCCGCACCGACGTCGCGCAGGCGGAGGCGCGCCTGCTCTCCGCGCAGGCCCAGCTCAAGCTCGCGCAGATCCGTCTCGACGCGAGCGAGGCCGCGTATCTGAACGTCGTGGGCCGCCCGCCGGGGGAGCTCGCCGAAGAACCCGAACTGCCCGGACTGTCCGCCAGTCTCGACGGGATCGTCGCGGCCGCCGAGCACAACAATCCTCAGCTGCTGCAGGCGATCGACACCGAGCTCGCGGTGCGCGAGCGGGTCAATCGCGCCAAGGCGGCCGACGCGCCTACCGTGTCGTTGCGCTTCGACGCCGGGATCGCGCCCTATCTGCCCTATCAGGACAGCGTCTATGCCGAGAGCGCGACGGTGGTGGCGGTGCTGACCAAGCCGCTGTTCACCGCCGGCATCGCCAGCTCGCGCATCCGCCAGGCGCAGGACGAGGACGATCGCGCGCAGCTCAACGTCGAGGTGGCGCGGCGCGGGCTCGGTCAGTTGGTGACCGGCGCCTGGGCGCAGCTTGCGCGCACCCGCGACGCGATGCTGGTCCAGCAACGCCGGATCGATGTCCAGACGGTCGCGGTCCGCGGCAATCGCGTCGAGGAGCGGGTCGGACTGCGCACCACGATCGACGTGCTCAACGCCGAACTCGAACTCGCCGACGCGCGCGTCAACCTGCTCGAGAGCCGGCGCAACGCCTATGTCGCGCGCGCCACGCTGATCGCCGCGATGGGTCTGCTCGAGGTGCGGTATCTGTTGCCCGACATGCAGCGCTACAGCCCGGGCGATGCGCTTCGGCGGGTCGAGGGACGCGGACGGGTACCGTGGGCGGGCGCGGTCGCCGCGATCGACGCCATCGCCGCGCCCCGTACGCCCGCGCCGCGCCTGTCGCCACCCGATGACGGTACGACGCGGGCAACCGCCATGCCGGCGCCGTCGCGCTCCGCGATCCCGCCCCGATGAAAGACCGCCGATGCCGTCCCCGCTCGTCCTGATCGCGCTGCTGCTGGCGTCGCCGCACGCGACGCGTACCGTATCCGTCGCGCAGCGGAGCCAGATCGCCGGCTGGACGCTCGACGTGGCGGTCGATCGCTTCACCGGCGGTCGCGGGTGTCGCCTGTTCCGGCCCGGCATCCATTACGAGCGGCAGGCGCTGGTGTTTCACCTGACGGCGCGGACCGACACGACGGCGGCGGTCTATCGGATCGATGGCGGCGCACCGATCGCCACGCGCGACGACCGGTCCGACCTCGCCCGGCTGGGCTTCCTGCTGGACGGCGACGCGCTCGACAACCCGAGCGGCGGCCTGGTCCGCGTACCGGAGGCGCGGCTCGCGACCGCCGCGACGATCTGGATCGCGCCCCGCCCGGGTGGCAGACCGCTCCTCTACGATCTCGGCGGGTTCGCGGCGGCCCATGCGCGCGCCGAACAGTCCGGTTGCACGCCGGCGACGTTTACCGATCCCGGCCGGCGTATCGGGCGGTGGCGATCGCGTCCCGCCGCGAGACATCGGCCGGTCCCGAAACCATAAATCTTTGTCGCATTCCAGTTGGCGGTAGCAAAACACGGGTGTTCTGATCTAGCCGTTTACCTGTCATCGGTTGCGTCCATTGCGTTCCAGCGTCGGAGTCGTGGTCTGCTTGACGCAGAAACCGCGTCGCGACGTATCGATTCTGGTTGCCCAGGGGGGATGCGATGCAGGTGACGGTCAACGGTGCCACGGGCGCCAACGGGACTTCGAGCGGGCAGACGGGTGGCGCCGGCGGCGCGGCCAACGCGATCGACACCGATTCGGTCGACATCCTCAACGGCTCGACCGCGGTCGGCGGCACCGGCGGGATCGGCGGATCGAACGGCCCGGGCGGGATCGGTGGCGCGGCGAACGCCTCGACCAGCTTCTCGGGCAGCACGCCCTACAACCTGATCGGCAACGCCTATGCGCTGGGGGGCACCGGCGGCGCGGGCGGCGCGGGGACCGCGTCGGGCGGTCGCGGCGGCGCCGCCGTCGCATCGGCGACCGGCACCAACCTCAACTACGGCGTCATCGTCTCGTCGGACGCGGCGGGTGGTTTCGGCGGGACGGCAAGCGGTGCCGGCACCACCGGCGGCGCGGGTGGCACCGCGACCGCGACGGCGAGCGGATCGGGCGGGCTCAGCGTCCAGGTCTCGGCCGAGGAGATCGGCGGAACCGGCGGCGCGGGTCTCAGGTCCGCGAACGGCGGCGCTGGCGCGGCGGCCCAACTGGCCAACGCGGTGACCGCGACCGCGCTGTCCGCCTCGTCGCAGATCTCGCTCGAGGAGACGACGATCGGCGGCAACGGCGGCGCGAGCGCTGGCGGCAACGCCGGCGCGGCGGGTGCCGCGACCGCGACGCTGACCCTCGACGACACCAAGAGCAGGATACCGGCCTATGGCGGGAACACCCTGATCCGCGCGATCGGCGGCGACGGCGGTGCCGGGACGTCGGTTTCCTCCGGATCGGCCGGCGGTGCCGCGGTCGCGACCGACACGATCGTTTCGGGAGGCTTCTTCAGCAACGAGACGGACGCGATCGGCGGCGACGGCGGCCAGTCAGCGGCGGCCAATGGCGGCGCCGGCGGGACGGCGCGGGCGGCGGTCTCGGGAACCGGACCGGCCGGGTACGACGATGCCTTCGCCTATGGCGGCAGCGGCGGCAGCGGCTCGGGGTCCGGCCATGCCGGCGGTGCGGGCGGCAAGGCGATCGCGACCGCTTCGGGGACGACGGGCACCAGCTATGGCGGGTTCGCGGACATGCTCGTCGAGCAGGTCGGCGGGTCCGGAGGCGATGGTCTCGCCGGCGCGAAGGGCGGCGCGGGCGCGGATTCGACGCTCAGCAATGCGACCACCGGATCGACGAACCTCGGCACGCTCTATCTCACCCAGCATGCCGGCGGCGGATCGGGCGGCGCGAGCGCGGGCAGCACCGGCGGCGTCGCCGGCAACGCCGCCTCGACGCTGACCGCCGACGATACGACCAGCGCTGTCGCGAACTTCTCGATCGTCGGCGACGCGGGCGCGACCGGTGGCGCGGGCGGCTCCGGCACGGCCGGCTCCGGAGGCGTGGCGGGGGGCACCGCGACCGCGTCCGCCACCATCCACGCGGCCTACATCGCGACCGCAAGTGCCGAGGCAACCGGCGGTGCCGGCGGCAGCGGCTCGGGCTCCGGTCACACCGGCGGTGCGGGCGGCGTGGCGACCGCGACGGCGGCGGGCACGAGCAGCAGGAACTATTCGGTCAATGTCGGCGTGGCACAGACCGGCGGCGCCGGCGGGGCGGGGACGGCCGGCGCGACCGGGGGCGCGGGCGCCGCCAGCACGCTGACCAACGCCGCCAGCGGCACCACCGTCGGCGGCGCGCTGACGCTGTCGCAGACCGCGATCGGCGGCGCCGGCGGGGACAGCGATGCGAACGCGACCGGCGCGGCGGGCAAGGGGACGTCGGTGATGGCGCGCGACGAACGCACGAGCGCGGTCAAGAGCGGCTCGATCTCGCTGACCAGCGCCGCGATCGGCGGGGCCGGCGGCGCCGCGTCGGGCGCGAAGAGCACCGGCGGGGCGGGCGCGACCGCGACGGCGAGCGGCCGCGCGTTCGGCGGGACCAACGGCCCGGTCGCGATGATCGTCGATCAGACGGGCGGCGCCGGCGGCGCCGGCCTTGCCGGGGCGGCGGGTGGCGCGGGGGCGGCGAGCACGCTGACCAATGCGGCCACCGGCTCGACCGTCCGCGGCAGCCTGACGCTCGGCCAGAGCGCGATCGGCGGCGCGGGCGGTGCCAGCGCCGGCGGCACCGTGGGTGCGGCGGGCGCGGGCACCTCCAACCTGACCGTCGACGATACCGCCAGCGGCACGACCAGCCGCAGCGTCGACGTGACGTCCCGCGGTGTCGGTGGCGATGGTGGTGCCGGAACCGCGGGTTCGGCGGGCGGCACCGGCGGCACGGGTTCCGCGAGCGTCGTGGCGACGGCGCTGTTCGGCGCTTCCGACACCGCGGTCGCGGTCGGTGGCACCGGTGGCGCGAGCGATGGCGCGGGCCGCGCCGCGGGTACCGGCGGCACCGCGGCCGCGACCGCCAGGGTGACCGTCCAGAACGCGGATCCCTATTCGGACTATGCCTCCGCGATCACCGAGGAGGTCGGCGGCACGGGTGGCGCGGGAACCACCGGCGCGCATGGCGGCACCGGCGGATCGGTGACCATGACCGATGCGGTCGGCGGCGTGACCACGGGCGGCATCCTCTCGCTCGAGCAGCTCGCCTATGGCGGCGCCGGCGGCGCCAGCGATACCGGCACGGCGGGAACGGCGGGCACCGCAAACTCCAGCCTGACCATCGACGACACCAGGAATGGCGACAAGAGCGCAAGCCTCAACGTCACCAATCTCGCCGAGGGCGGCGCGGGCGGGTCCGGCCCGAACGGCGTCGCGGGCGGTGCGGCGACCGCGGCGCTGACGCTGACCGGGACGCTGCCGATCGGCTCGACCGTCCAGGCGATCGGCGGTGCCGGCGGCCTCGCCAGCGGCGCCGGGCACCGCGGCGGCGCCGGCGGCACCGCGACGACGAGCGGGAGCGTGACCGGTACCGGCAGCCAGGGCGCGCAGATATCCGCGTACCAGACCGGCGGTGACGGCGGCGACGGCTCCGCCGGCGCGGCGGGCGGCGCCGGCGCGGCAAGCTCGATCACCAACGGCGTCGCCGGCAAGACCAATGGCGGCAGCCTGTCACTCGCCCAGCAGGCGATCGGCGGCAACGGCGGCGCCAGCGACCAGACCGCGGGTGGCGCGGCGGGCGCGGCGACCTCGACGCTTCGGTTCAACGATCTCGCCAACGCGACCAAGAGCCTCAATCTCTCGACCATCGCGACCGCGCGCGGCGGTACCGGCGGCAGCGCCACCGGCGCGAGCGGCGCGGCCGGCGGCACCGCCGGCGCCACGGACACCGCGACCGGCACCGGCACCGTCACCGCGCAGGCGCAGGGCATCGGCGGCAGGGGCGGCACCGGCGACGGCGCGAACCACAATGGCGGCGCGGGCGCCACCGCCACCGCGCAGGCCAGCGCGGTGGCGTCCGCGCGCGGCTACGTCTCGACCGCGGCCGCGACGGCGATCGGCGGCGCCGGCGGCGACGGGACCGCGGGCGCCAGGGGCGGCGTCGGCGCTTCCGAGAACCTGACCAACATGGTGACCGGTTCGAGCAATGCCGGCACGCTGACGCTCCAGCAGGCGGTGATCGCGGGCGCCGGCGGCGGCAGCGCGGGCAGCACCGCGGGCGCGGGCGGCGCGGCGACCTCGAACCTCACCGTCGCGGACAAGACGAGCGCCGCGCTGGTCGGCACGGTGGTCTCGGCGACCGGCGGCGCGGGCGGCTACGGATCGGCCGGATCGGCGGGCGCGGCCGGCGGTGCCGCCACGGCCAGCGCCACGCTCGGCGGCGCCAATGTGACGAACAACTATTATTCGGGCGGCAACGTCTACGCGGTCGGCGGCGCCGGCGGCGACGCGGCGACGACCGCGAACGGCGGCGCCGGCGGCGCGGGCACGGCGACGATGACCGTGACCACGCCGGGCGGGATGTCGACACCGCTCAACGCGTTCGGCGGCGCCGGCGGCGACGGCCAGCTCAACGGCTCCGGCGGCGCGGGCGGTGCGGCGGCCGCCACGGCGCGCGGGACGGCGGCCAACGGCGCGATCTCGGCGCAGGGTTTCGGTGGCAATGGCGGCGCGGCGGACGGCACCGGCAAGACCGGCGGCGCGGGCGGCACCGCGACCGCCCAGGCATCGGTAACCGCCACCACGACGCTCTCCTATCAGGCCGCCTCCGCGGTGGCCAATGCCTATGGCGGCGCGGGCGGCAGCGGCTATGACGGCGCCCGGGGCGGCGCGGGTGCCGCGATCACGCTCACCAACGCGGTCACCGGCTCGTCGCAGGGCGGTTATCTCACGCTCCAGCAGACGGCCCAGGGCGGCGCCGGCGGATCGAGCAGCGGCGGCGCAGCGGGCGCTGCGGGCGCCGGCGTCTCGCGGCTGACCTTCGACGATACCAGAAACGCGGTCGCGTCCCAGACGGCGAGCGGATCGAGCACCGCGATCGGCGGCAACGGCGGCAGCGGCACGACCGGGACGGCGGGCGCGAACGGCACCGCCGCGCTGACCCTGACCGGGACCAACGGCGCCAGCGGGAGCGTCGAATCCGAAGGCGGTAACGGCGGCCGGTCGACATCAGGCGCCGGCGCGGCAGGCGGTACGGCGACGTCCACCGACACGGTCACGAGCGCGGGATATGGCAACAGCCAGGTGACCGCCTATGGCGGCCAGGGCGGCGGCAATGCGGTCGGCGCGGCGGGCGGCGCCGGCGGCGCGGCGATGGCGACGGACGCGGTCACCGGCGGCACCTCGGCCTCCAGCAGCGTCAGCGCCTATGGCGGGAACGGCGGCGGCAACGTCACCAACGGCAATGGCGGCGCGGCCGGCGCCGCGACGATCACCGCGACCGCGACCGGCACCGGGTACGCCTCCTCCCAACTCTACGAGACCGCGACCGGCGGCAATGGCGGCTACGTGGCGCTCAACGGCAATGGCGGCGCGGGCGGCGCCGCGACGGTGACCGCGACGGGCCGCGGCCAGAACGGCGCGATCTACGGCTATGTCTACGCCAATGGCGGCGATGGCGGCGCGGCAGAGGGCAAGGGCCATACCGGCGGCGCGGGCGCCGCGGGCAAGGGCAGCCTGACCGGCACGCTGACCGGCGCTGGCTATGACTCGCTCCAGCTCACCCAGAGCGGCGGCAACGGCGGTGCGGGTGCCAGCGGCGCGGCGGGCGGCAGCGGTGCGGCGAGCACGCTCAGCAACGCGGTGACCGGCGCGACCAGCGGCGGTACGCTCGCGCTGTACCAGGCGGCGACCGGCGGCGACGGCGGGGGCAGCGCGCAGGGTGTCGCGGCGGCGGGTGGCGCCGGCTCCTCGACGCTGAGCCTCGACGATACCCGGAGCGTGACGCAGAGCGGCTATGTCAGCGTCTCGACCCAGGCCAATGGCGGCGCGGGCGGTGGCGGCTCGGGGGGATCCGCCGGTGCGGCGGCGGGCGCGGCGACCGCGACGACGACGCTCAATGCGGCCGTATCGGATTACGGCTCCGCGCAGGCGGCCGGCGGTCGCGGCGGCGGCGCGACCAGCAATGCCGCGGCGGGTGCGGGCGGCGCCGCGGCGGCGACCGACAGCGTGACGAGCGGCAGCAATGGCGGCGCGCTTGCCCGGGCGACCGGCGGCAACGGCGGCTCCGCAGCGCTTGCCGGTGCGGGCGGCGCGGGCGGCAACGCGACCGCCAAGTCGACCCAGAAGGGCAGCTCGGGAACGTCCGAGGCGGATGCGACGGGCGGCACCGGCGGCAGCGCGGAGGGCGCGGGCCAGACCGCCGGCGCCGGCGGCGGCGCGACCGCGAGCGCGACGGGCACGGCGAGCACCGCCTCGACGCTGTCGGTCACGGTCTCGCAGATCGGCGGCTCGGGCGGCGTCGGCAACGATGGCGCGGCCGGTGGCGCGGGGCGCGCGAGCGGCCTGTCCAACGCCGCGACCGGGACGACCGCGGGCGGCACGCTCTATCTCACCCAGCAGGCGACCGGCGGCAACGGCGGCGGCAGCTCCGGAAGCACCGTCGGCGCGGCGGGCATGGGCGTCTCCGCGATCACCCTCGACGACACCAGGAGCACGAACAAGAGCGGTTACGTCGGCGCGACCGCCAATGCCAATGGCGGCAACGGCGCGGCGGCGGGCTCGTCGGCCGGCGGCGCGGGTGCGAACGCCAGCGCATCGTCGACGCTGACGGTGGTGACCAACGGCGTCGCCGCGGCCAACGCCTTTGGCGGCTATGGCGGCGCCACGACGGGGAACGCGAATGGCGGGGCGGGCGGCGCCGCCACCGCGAGCACCGCGATCACCGGCAACGGCACGATCAGCAGCGTCGCGACCTCGACCGGCGGCAGCTTCGCGGGCAGCGCCAACTACAACGGCAATGGCGGTGCCGGCGGCGCCGCCACCGCCACCGCGACCGCCACCAACGGCACCTCGGGCACGTCGACCACGGTCACCGCCAACGCCTATGGCGGGGCGGGCGGCGGCGGCGACGGCGCCGGCAAGTCGGCCGGGGCGGGCGGCGTCGGCACCGCGAGCGCGAGCGGCAAGACCGCCGCGGCCGGGCAACTCACCGTCCGCGCCACCGTCATCGGCGGCGCCGGCGGTGCCGGCACCAGCGGCGCGGCCGGCGGCGCCGGCGCGGCGGAGTCGCTCGGCAACGCCGTCACCGGGACGACCAACGCCGGCAGCCTCACGCTGATCGAGAACGCGACCGGCGGCACCGGCGGCGGCAGCGCGGGCGGCACCGCGGCCGCCGGCGGCGCCGGCTCGGCGACCATTACCTTCGACGACAGCAAGAGCGCCCAGAAGAGCGCCTATCTGAGCGGCGTCGCGACCGCGGCGGGCGGCGCCGGCGGCGCCGGCACGCTCGGCTCGAACGGGGCGACCGGCGGCGCGGCCACCGCGACGCTGACCCTGACCGGCGTCGGCAGCGGCGTGTCGGCGACGACGACCGCGACCGGCGGCGCCGGCGGGCTCGGCGCGGTCGGCGCGGTCGGCGGTGCGGCGACGGCGAGATCGACCGCCACCGGCACGACCGGGCTCGGCGTCGGCGCGACCGCCATCGGCGGTGTCGGCACGACGATCGCGGGCGTGGCGTCGGCGTCGGCCACCGCCACGGGCAAGAGCGGCAGCTATTCGGCGGCGGCGCGCACGTCGCTGCTCACCGGCCAGCTGGTTCAGACGGTCGCCGCGAGCACCTCCGGAAGCGTCGACGGCACGAGCGCCGGTCTCGCCACCGCGGCGATCGGCTCGACCGCGCCGGCCTACAGCACCGGCGGGCAGGGGCTGGCCTATATCACCGGCGCGCCCACCACGGCCGACACCAACGCGATCCTCAACGCCAATGCCAAGATCAAGACCGCGTTCGGCTCGTCGCCGGTGTTCTTCGCGATCGGCGAGCTCGGCGGCCATTACGCCACCAACGGGACCGCAAGCCAGACGACGCGGAACGAGATCGACGAGACCATCGATCTCACCAAGCTCGCGTCGAAGCAGGATCTGGTCGTCGGCCTCTATAGCGGCAGGGCGACCGGAACCGCGGCGCAGGTCACCAACATCACCTTCGACATCTACGCCAATTCGACCGACGTGGTGCATCAGAGCTTCACGTCGGTGGCCGCCGCGACGGCCTATTTCACCAACAACAGCGTCGATCTGGGGTCGCTGGCGACCGGCGCGCTCGCCGGCAACAGCCTGAGCCTCAGTGCGGTGCTGTCGGTCACGACGACCGGTGCCGGCGCCGGCTTCAGCGCGGGCCTGCTGATCGGCGATCCGCCCGGCGCGGCGGCAGGCGCGACCCCGGCGATGCCCGCGATCCACCAGTTCGCCCAGGCCGCGGCCGGGTTCGCCACCGAGGCGGCGGCCGGCGTCGCGATGGGCGCGCATGCCGCTGCGAGCGCCGCGCCGATGCTGGCCTGGGCGGCGCATGCGCATATGGCCTGAGGGACGGGGTCGGAGCGGGATCGGCGTCGTCGCCATCCCGCGTGTCAGCGGCACGCCGTCGGCATGGCGCCGCACCGCCACGGCGACGGCCGCGGCCGATCGTCAGACCTTGCGCAGCGGTGCGGGACGGTTTCCCGCGCTCGTGGCGAAGCGGGCGATCGTCGCCACCTCATAGGGCTTGGCGGTCACCGTCGACACCGCGACATAATCGCCGCGCGCCTCGGCATGGGTGAGCGTCAGCAGGATATAGCCCTTGGCGAGCTGATCGTTGAAGATCACCTCGGGATTGATCCGCTCGATCGCGCGACCGATCTGGAGCCCGCCGAGCGCGTCGCCATCGGACGGGCTGGTGATCGAGGACGTGCCGTACTCGACCGCGACGAGCGCGCCGGCATCGTCGTGGAGCTCGTTGGCCCAGAAGGCGTGACTGTCGCCGGACAGGACGAGCGGACGCGCGCCGGTGCGGCGGAACGCCGCATAGAGCCGCTCGCGCGCGGCGGGATAGCCGTCCCACGCATCGACGTCCATCGGCACGCCCGCCTTGTAGCGCGCGAGGTTCTCGGTCACCTGCACCGCGATCTCCCGGGGCAGCCCGGCGACCAGCGCATCGGCTTTGGCGGACGGCAGGATGTCGGTCAGCTGCGGCCCGGCGACCCGCGCCATCACCACCTGGTTGCCGAGCACCTGCCATGGCCGCCCGCTCGCGACCGATCGCGTCAGTTCTGTCTCCAGCCACCGGCGTTGCGGCTCGCCCAGCATCTCGCGCGTCGGATCGGCGATTTCCCGGCGCATCAGCGCATATTCCGCCGCATCGCGCGGATTGGTGTCGTAACCGGCCTGGTGGCTGCGCGCGAGCAGGCGGGTCTCGACCATCATCAGCGTCGCCAGATCGCCGAAGTCGAAGCTGCGGTTGATCGCCTCCCACGGCCGTCCGGGGGCGGGCTCGCGGATCGGCATCCACTCGAAATAGGCCTGCATCGCCGCGGCCTTGCGCGTCTTCCAGTCGCCCTCCGCCTCGGGATGATGGTTCTCGGCGCCGCCCGTCCAGCTATCGTTGGCGGTCTCGTGGTCGTCCCAGACCGCGATCATCGCGGCGCGGGCATGCGCGGCCTGGAGATCGGGATCGGTCTTGTAGAGCGCGTGGCGGCGGCGATAATCGTCGAGCGTCACGATATCGTGCGGCGGATCGACCACGCGGCCGAGCCGGTCGCCGATCTTCGACCCATAGCCGCCATTGCCATATTCGTAGATGTAATCGCCGAGATGGAGCACCGCATCGATCCGGTCGAGCCGGGCGATCGCTTCATAGGCGTTGAAATAGCCGCCCGGGTAGAGCGAGCAGGTGACGACCGCGAGCACCACGTCCGGGGTCGCGCCCACCGGCAGCGTGCGCACCCGTCCCTTGAGCGACGTCGTCCCGCCCGCCTCGAACCAGTACCAGTATTCGGTGCCGGGCGCGAGACCGGTCGCGTCGACCTTGACCGTATAATCGGCGGCGGCACTGGCCTGCGCGGTCCCGGATCGGAGAGCCCCGCCGTCCGGCGCCGTCGCGACGTGCCAGCGCACCGCCACGACGGCCGGTCTGGCCGATGGCGTCACCCGCGTCCACAGGATCGCGCGGTCGGCGAGCGGATCGCCGCTCGCGACGCCGTGACGGAACGCGATGCCGCCTGTCGGCGCCGCCTCGGCCGCGAGCGCGGGCAGCACCGCCCCCGCCCCGATCAAGCCCAGCGCGCCGCGTCGCCCCCATTCCATCACCGGCCTCCGAACTTGTAGCTGAGCGCGCCACCGTAGAAACGGGGATTGCCGGCGATGAAGGTCGGCAGGCCGAGCGCGTCGCCGGTATTGCCCGCATCCTTGACGTATTTGCGGTCGAGCAGATTGTCGGCCCAGGCCTCGACGCGCAGCCGCCCGCCGGCGAAGGTGTAACCGATCCGCAGATTGACCACCGCGTATGCGCCCTGGACCTCGTCCTGGATGGTGTCGGCGACCAGCGCGCCGCCGGCCAGCGTCTGGAGATCGGGCCGGTCGTTGTCGTCGTCGAAGAAGACCCTGGATTGCGCGGTGATGCTGGGCGTCAGGTCGAAGCTGCCATGCGCGCGCGCGATCGTCATCGTGGCACCGAGCGATCCCGAATGATCGGGCGTCAGCCTGAAATGATCGCCCTTGTAGGCGCCGTCGCGAAACCGGCTGTGGTTGTACGAATAGGTCGCGAACAGGCGCAGCCAGCCGGTCGGCGTGTAGTTGAGCTGGCCCTCGAAGCCGTAGCTGCGTGCGCGCCCGGCATTGGTATCGACCAGCAGCGTGCCCTCCTGCACCGTCGTCCCGAAATTGCGATAGTCGTAATAGTAGACGGCGCCATCCGCATAGAGTTTGTGGTCGAGCAGCGAGGCCTTGGCGCCGATCTCGTAGCTGTCGACCTTTTCCGACGGCAGCGTCGTGAAATCGACCATCCCCGGCAGCCCCGGCGCGGAGGCGGACAGCACCTCGGGCCGCCGGCCGCGCGCATAGGTCGCGTAGATGCTGGTATCGTCGGTCGGCTTGTAGCGCAGCGTGCCACGGAACGCGAAGCCGCTATCGGTGAGCGTCTGCGAGGTCGGGCCACCGGTGATCGGCTGGAAGGCGAGGCCGATCGGCGGGATGAAGGGATTGTTCGCGGTCGCGTAGCCGGGCTGCGCGGCGAAGGTGTAGAGCAGCGACCGCAGACCGGGATCGAGCGACAGCCCGCCGATCACGCTTCCCAGCACCGAGCGGCCGTTGAGCACCGCCGCCGTGAAGCCCGATCGCTTGTCGTCATGGCTGTACCGCACGCCGCCGCCGAGATCGAGCCGGTCGGTGATGTGCAGCGTCACGTCGCCGAACAGATCGTAGGAGCGGGTGCGCGACGCGTTGGTCGCGGTCTCGAGATGGCCTGGCTTGAGGTTGGCGGCGATGCCGGCCGCGGTCGCGGGCGCGATCGCGACGCCGCGGGCGGCGAGATAATCCTCCACCAGCCGGGTGGTGAAGGCGGTGTTGTCGAACAGGCTGGCGGGCGCCGGGACGTCGGCGGCACGACCGTCGGCGAAGCCGGGGCCGCCGTTGAGCTCGCCGTCGAGGCGGGCGAGCGCCTCGCGCTCGTCGATCTGGTCGGGGGTCCGCTGCGAGCCCTTCTCGCGGAAGTAGCTGCCGCCGACAAAGGCGGTCACCGCCCGGCTGTCATAGGTCAGCCGCAGCTCCTGGCTGAACTGGCGATCGCGCGCGTCCTCGGCAGCGGTCAGCAGCGGCAGCGACAGGCCGTCGCCGTCGAACACCTCCTCGGCATCGAACTTGCGCAAGCCCGTGATCGAGTTGAGCGTCAGATCGTCCGACAGCGTCCACTTGATGAGCCCGGTGACGCCATAGACGTTCCGGTCGACGCCGAGGCCGCGGCCGTTCTCGAACCCGGCGGCGGGCGCCAGGGCGGCACCGGAGTTCCGGCCGCGCGTGCCGATGATCGCGCCGGTCGTCGGATCGTTCGGCGCATAGGCGATCGACTTGAACGAGATGCCGGTCGGCGCGTCGTGCTCGTAATTGCCGATCACGTCGAGGCTGATCGCGTCGCCGGCATCGGCGTGGAACGCGGCACGCAGCGCGGCGGTCTTCTGCGAGTTGAAGGCGTCTCCGCCGAGATCGTCGGCGACATAGCCGTCGCGGATCTTGTAACGGCCGGCGACGCGTACCGCAACATGATCGGTGATCGGCAGGTTGACGGTCGCGTCGGCCTGGATCGCCCGGAAATTGCCGTAGCTGACCCGCTCGTAGAAGGATTGTGCCGCCGGATCGGCCTTGGCCTCGACCAGGTTGATCGCGCCGATCAGCGCGCCGCGACCGTAGAGGGTCGATTGCGGACCCTTGGCGATCTCGACGCGCTCGAGGTCGAACAGCTCGACGTAGGAGCCGCGCGACTTGGAGATCGAGACGCCGTTCTCGAAGATCGACACGCGCGGCTCGTTGTACGCGGTGCCGCTGTCCGAGGTGATGCCGCGGATGACGAAGCCGGGATCGTTGGGCGACTGGTTCTGGACGAGCAGCCCGGGGACATAGGTGCCGAGCTTGTCGAATTCGTAGATGCCGAGCTTCTGGAGGAAGTCCCCGCTGTACGCGGTCAGCGCGATCGGCACGTCGAGCGCATTCTGGGCACGCAGCTGCGCGGTGACGACGATCGCGCCGCTGTCGGTATCGGGTCGCGCCCCCGCATCGGGGGAGGCGTCGGCGGTCGCCGGGCTGTCCGCGGCCAGCACCGGCGTGCCGAGCCAGGCCGATACGATAGCCAGAAGAAGCTTGCCCCGCATGTCCCAACCCCCCGTTTCTCCCGGGACTAGGAGACGATCATGACGGGGCGGTGACGCGCGATCCTGGCGCCCCGGATCGCGCACGATCCGGGGCGCCGGGTCGTCACGCCGGCGCCGGCTCGCGCGCCAGGGCGGTCGCGGACAGGATCGTCTCCGCTTCGGGACGGACCAGCCAGTCGGGGCTGACGGCCACGTAGCGGACGACATGGCACGCATCGATCAGCACCGCGGCGGGCATCGCCAGCTCGAAGCTGTCGAGGCCGGTCAGCGCCCCGATCCAATCGGGATCGCCGTGCGCGGGGGGCGGGTTGACGGGCGGCTGGAAGGCCAGGCCGAAGCGGCGGGCGAGCGCGTTGCCGCGATCGCTGGCGACGGTGAAGCCCAGTGCGTGGCGTTCGCGGATCGCGGCGAGCCCCTTCTCGGGGAGATGCGGGCTGACCGCGACGAGCCGCACGCCCGCGCGTTCGATGGCGCCGCGCAGATGCTCCTCGTAATAGGCCAGCGCGATGTTGCAGGCGGGGCAGCCGGCGAAGCGGAAAAACAGCAGCAGCGCCGGACCGTCCGCGGTAAGACCGGCGAGATCGATCGGCGCCCCCGCATCGCTTTCGAGCGTGAAAGGCGCCACGACGTCGCCGACCGCGATCACGCGGGCGGGATCGAAGCGCTCGACCAGCGCGCGCCGCTGCGCGACGTTCGCTCGCAGCCTGTCCGCGGGCCAGCTCCGTTCGCGTTCGGCATGAAGGGCGCCGAAGCGATCGGCAAGGGTCGGGCTGCTCTCGGTCATCGCGATGCTCCGTTGTGGACACGCACGAGGCTAGCGACGCAGCGGCGATCGGGACCAGCGAGAAATCCGCGACGATCCGACGGCCTATCTCATAACCGCTCAGAGCGCCTTGATGACCTCAGCGGCGAGCGTGGCGAGCCGCTCCTTGGGGGCGGACAGGTCGCGCGGGCGGGCGATGATGCAGGCGACGTCGGGGACCGGCGGCAGCCCGTCGATCGCGCTCGCGGCCGGATTGAAGAAGATCGTCCGGCAGGTGATGCCGAGCCCGGCGTCGACGGCGGCGCGCAGCGTCGAGAGATTGGGCGTCTCGACCGCGATCCGCCAGGGCCGGTCGGCCGCATCGAGCGCGGAGATCGCGGCTTCGCGGAACCGGCAGGGTGGCTCGAGCACCGCGAGCGGCACCACCAGATGATCGGCGAGCGTCGATTGACCGTACCAGCGCGTCGACATGATGCTCAGCGCCTGCGGATCGTCGGCGGCGGCATAGCCGAACACCATGTCGAGCTGGTCGCGGGCGAGCATGTCCTTGAGCTCGGCGGTGCCCGCGACGCGCGCGAAGATCTGGCTGTCGGGATGGCGCTCGGCGAACCGCGCGAGCACGCCGGTCAGCAGCGTCTCGGCGAAGTCCTGCACGGTGCCGATGCGGATCGGTCCGCTGGCGCGCCCGTCGGTCAGCGCCTGCACCGCCTCGTCGTGGATCTGGAGCAGCTTGCGCGCATAGTCGAGCAGCATCGCGCCCGCGGAGGTGAGCTCCAGCCGCCGTCCGTCGCGGAGGAACAGCGTCTGCTGGACGAGCTCCTCGAGGCGCTTGACCTGAAGGCTGAGTGCGGACTGCGACAGCGACACCTGTTCCGCGGCATTGAGCATGGTGCCGGTCTCGACGACCGCGACGAAACTCCGCAGCATCTGGGTGGGGAGATGGACGGTCACCGCCGAACCCTACGCCATCGCCCGGCTTCCAGGATGGTGCTTTCCCTTTGTCAGCCTCAAGTCTTTCTTGGCGGTGGACCACGATGGACGAGTATCTTCGGTTATCAAGGTGATAGCATGGCCGCGCACCGACCTATCAGCTTTGCCAATCGGGCTATGAGCAAATGTCTATTGCTGGACTAGGGAAATGCTGACCTTCTCGCCCGGCATCGTCGGAGGCATTCATGCAGGGCGCAAGACATCGGTTATTCCGCTCCGAAGGCATGCGCTGGGCATCGCCGATCGTGCTGCTTCTCGTCTGGGAGGCGCTGTCGCGCGCCGGGATCATCCCGACGCGAACGCTGGCCGCGCCATCTTCGGTCATCGCGACGTTGTGGGAGATGGCCCGATCGGGTGAACTCGCCGCCAACCTTGTGGTCTCGTTCGGCCGCGCCGCGGTCGGGCTGGCGATCGGCGCCACGATCGGCGTCGTCCTCGGTCTCGTCGCCGGTCTGTCGCGGGCCGGCGATGCGGTGGTCGATCCGATCATGCAGATCAAGCGGACGATCCCGGTGGTCGCGCTCACGCCGCTGTTCATCGTCTGGTTCGGCATCGGCGAGACCCCCAAGATCGCGCTGATCGCGTTCGCCACGGTGTTTCCGGTCTACCTCAATCTGTATCAGGGCATCCGCGGCGTCGACATCAGGCTGATCGACATGGCGCGCAGCTACGGCCTCAACCAGGCCGAGATCGTGCGCGACGTGATCCTGCCGGGCGCGCTGCCTTCGCTGCTCACCGGGCTGCGCTATGCCTTGTCGATCGCGGTGATCCTGCTCGTGATCGCCGAGCAGATCAACGCGTCGGCCGGGCTCGGCTTCCTCATCAACAACGCGCGCGACTTCATGCGCACCGACATCATCGTCGTGTGCCTGATGGTCTACGCGCTGCTCGGGCTGGTGGCCGATGGCGGCGTCCGGGCGATCGAACGCCGTGCGCTCGCCTGGCGACCCGCATCGGTGGAGGCCTGATCCATGTCGGAAGTCGTGCGTATCCCGTTCCCCGCCCATCATCCCCAATCGCGCATCGAGCCGATCGTCCGGCTGGCGGGCTTCTCGCGCCGCTTCGGCGACATCCGGGTTCTCGACGATCTCGATCTCGAGATCGCACCGGGCGAGTTCGTGGCGCTGCTCGGTCGATCGGGCTCGGGAAAGACGACGCTGCTGCGCACGCTCGCCGGGCTGGACGAGGCGGTCGGCGGGCGGGACGTCAGGGTGCCCGCCTCGCGCGCCACCGTCTTCCAGGACGCGCGGCTGCTGCCGTGGAAGCGGGTCTGGCAGAACGTCGCACTCGGGCTGCGGGTCGGTGCGGCGCGCCACCATGCCGAGCAGGCGCTGCGCGAGGTCGGGCTGGAGCATCGGCTCGACGCTTGGCCGCTGACGCTCTCGGGCGGCGAGGCGCAACGCGCCTCGCTCGCCCGCGCGCTGATCCGCAAGCCCGCGCTGCTGCTGCTCGACGAACCCTTCGCCGCGCTCGACGCGCTGACCCGCATCCGCATGCACGCGCTGGTGCTCGAGCTGTGGCGCGCGCATCGTCCCGCAGTGCTCATCGTCACGCACGATGTCGAGGAGGCGATGGCGCTCGCCGATCGTATCCTCGTGCTCGACAAGGGGCGGATCGCGGCGGAGGAGCGGATCGCGGCACCGCGCGGCCAGCGCGGCGCGACGATCCGCGCCCTGCGCGCGACGCTGCTGCGCCATCTCGGTCTCGAGGCCGAGGGCGGCGCCTATGCCGACCTGATCGGACGCGAGCGATGAGCACCGCCACGGAGCGCGCCGTCGCGCTGCGCCCGCGCGCGGGCGGGCTCCACGACCTGCGCCGGTTCGTCGAGGCGTTCGGCGCGCTGCTCGACCGCACCGACGACGAGCGCGTGGTGCTCGGCGAGGGCGCGAACCTCCTCGCCCGGCTGATCGCCGCCGACGACTGGCTGCCCGCGAGCCACGCCATCCCCGACCCCGTGCGCTACCGGCAATATCTCCTGTACCGCGATCCGGCGGGGCGCTTCTCGGTGGTCAGCTTCGTCTGGGCGCCGGGCCAGCGCACGCCGATCCACGATCATCGCGTGTGGGGATTGGTCGGCGTACTGCGCGGCGGCGAGATCGCGGAACGCTACGACCGGCACGGCGGATTGCGCCTCACCGGGAGCGAGCGGCTGGATCGTGGCGCGGTCGATGCCGTATCGCCGACGGTCGGCGACCTCCACCGCGTCGCCAACGCCTTCGACGACCGCACCACGATCAGCATCCATGTCTACGGCGCGGACATCGGCACGGTCGAGCGCGCGACCTACGACATCGACGGCACGGCGACGCCGTTCGTCTCGGGCTATGCCGATGCGCCGCCGCTCGTTCTCTTCGAGCGCGCGGCATGACGGCGGTCACGCCGCGAGAGGTCCGGCGCGCGCTGCTGCTGCGCCACGAGATCGCGCTGCTCGATCTGCGTCCCGAGGCACGCTTCGCCACCGGCCATCCGCTGTTCGCCGCCAATCTCGACGCCGACCGTATCGTCGCCGAGGCCCGGATACGCCTGCCGCGCAAGGCCGCGCCGATCGTGCTCTACGATGGCGGCGAGGGACTGGTCGCGGCGGCGGCCGATCGGCTCGCGAGCCTCGGCTATACCGATGTCGCCCGGCTCGACGGCGATCTCGGGGGCTGGGCGGACGCCGGCTACGAGATGTTCCAGGACGTCAATTCCTATTCCAAGGCGTTCGGCGAGCTGGTCGAGGCGCGTCGCCACACCCCCTCGCTGCCGGCCGAGGACGTCGCCGCGCTGATCGAGGAGAAGGCCGACATCGCCATCCTCGATGCGCGCCGGCCGGACGAATATGCGACGATGACCATCCCGGGCTCGCTGAGCGCGCCGGGCGCCGAGCTCGTCCTGCGCGCGCCGGCCGCCGCGCCGGACCCGGACACGACGATCATCGTCAACTGCGCCGGCCGCACGCGGTCGATCATCGGCGCCCAGTCGCTGATCAATGCCGGCATCGGCAATCGCGTCGTGGCGCTGCGCGACGGCACGATCGGCTGGACGCTGGCGGGCCGGACGCTCGAACGCGGCGCGGCGCGGCATGCGGCCGGGAGCCTCTCCGGCGACGCCCGCGCCCGCGCCCGCGGCGTCGCCTACAACGCCGGCGTCCGCCACCTCGTGCCCGAGGACGCCGCGGTCCTCGTCGCGGATACCACGCGGACGCTCTATCGCTTCGATGTGCGCAGCGCCGCCGACTACGACGCCGGCCACATCCCGGGCTTCCGCCATTATCCCGGCGGGCAGCTGGTGCAGGAGACCGACATGGCGGCGCCCGTGCGCGGTGCCCGCATCCTGCTCGCCGACGATATCGGCCCGCGCGCGGACATGACCGCCTCGTGGCTCGCCCAGATGGGATGGGAGGTCGCCGTCCTCGACGGCGGGTTCGACGGCGCGCTCGAGACCGGTCCCGGTGCGACAGTGCCGCCGGCCGATCCCACGCGGCGGTACAAGCGTCCCTACGAGGGCACCGACAATGCGACCGGGGCGATGCAGGCCTATCTCGACTGGGAACACGGCCTCGTCGCGCAGCTCGAGCGCGACGCCACCCACGGCTTCTTCGTGATCTGAACCCCCGACCCAAGGAGATACGCCATGCCCGTGACGTTCATCGGCTATATCGGCTTCAACGACACGTCCGAGATCCACAACGCCACGCGCACCCGCGTGCTCGACAAGGCGTATGTCGAGGCGGCGGCGCGGGCGCAGGAGGAGGGCGGCTTCGATCGCGTGCTGGTCCCGTTCGGGTCGAACACGCCCGAAAGCCAGATCGTCGCCGCGCATGCCGCCGCGATCACGTCCAGGCTCGGCTTCCTGATCGCGCACCGTCCGGGCTTCACCGCGCCGACCGTCGCCGCGCGCCAGCTCGCCACGCTCGACCAGCTCTCGGGCGGCCGCGTCGCGGTCCATATCATCACCGGCGGCGCGGACAGCGAGATGGCGAAGGATGGCGATCACACCGTCAAGGACGATCGCTATGCGCGTACCGACGAGTATCTGACGATCCTGCGCCGGGAATGGTCCGACGAGGCGCCGTTCGATCACGAGGGCCGCTTCTACAACGTCGTCCAGGCGTTCAGCGCGGTCAAGCCGACCAACCTGCCGGTGTTCTCCGGGGGCTCCTCGCCCGCCGCGATCGATGTCGCGGGGCGCCACGCCGATGTCTACGCCTTGTGGGGCGAGACCCAGAAGCTCGTCCAGGAGAGCGTCGCCGCGGTATCGGCGTCGGCGGTGCGGCAGGGACGCGTGCCGCCCGGCTTCTCGCTCTCGCTCCGGCCGGTGATCGCCGGCACCGAAGAGGCGGCGTGGAAGAAGGCGGCCGAGATCGTCGAGCAGGTCCGCGCGCTGCGCGATACCGCGGGGGCGGCGACCGAAGGCCACGCTCCGCCCAACGCCGGCTCGCAGCGCCTGCTGGAGACCGCCGCGCAGGGCTATCGCGTCGACAAGCGGCTGTGGACGGGTGTCGCCGCCGTGGCGGGCGCACAGGGCAATTCGACCGGCCTGGTCGGCACCCCCGAGCAGGTCGCCGACGCGATGCTCGATTATTACGATCTCGGCATCGACCATTTCCTGATCCGCGGCTTCGAACCCTTGCAGGATGCGATCGATTATGGCCGCGACTTGTTGCCCGCGGTCCATGAGCTGGTCGCGCGTCGTGACGCCGAGACCGGAGCCGAGCCGCGGCGGGCCGCGGGATGACGGGCAATCTCTGGGCCGAGGCGGGGGGCGAGATCGCTCCCCCGCCGACCCCGCCCGAGCCCCGACCAAGACGGCTCTGGCCGGTTCTGCTGCTCGTCGCGGCGCTGGTCGGCGCGGGGATCTGGGCCTGGTACGGCCGCGCGGCGAAGGCCGGCGGCGTGCTCCATGTCGGCAGCCAGCGCGGCGGCACCAAGGCGGTGATGCTCGCCTCCCGAGCGCTCGACGGCGCGCCTTACACGATCGAGTGGTCCGAGTTTCCGGCGGCGCAGAACCTGCTCGAGGCGATCGGAGCGGGTGCTGTCGACGTCGGTATCGCCGGCGATGCGCCGTTCCAGTTCGCCTATCAGAGCGGCCAGCCGATCCGCGCCGTGGCGGCGCTGGCGATGCGGCCGCGTCCGGCGGGCTCGCTGGCGATCGTGGTGCCGCACGGATCGGGCGCGCGCACGATCGCCGATCTGCGCGGCAGGAAGATCGCCACGACACGCGGCTCGGTCGGGCATTATCTGGCGCTGCGCGCGCTCGCCGCTGCCGGCATGACGCCCGCCGACGTGCACATGACCTTCCTCTCGCCGGGCGACAGCAAGGCGGCACTCGATTCGGGTGCGATCGATGCTTGGTCGACCTGGTCGCCCTACACCGGCACCGCCTTTGCGGAGGGCGCGCGATCGCTGGTCGATGGCGGGCCCAATCTGAGCGGCATCACCTTCGACGTCGCCAACACCCAGGCCGCGTCCGCCAAGTCCGCCATGCTCAGGGATTTCCTCCGGCGCGAAGCCGATGCCCTGCGCTGGTCGCGGACGCACGCGCGCGACTATGCCGCGGTGCTGACGCGCGAGACCGGACTGCCGCCCGCGATCGCGATGTTCCACGTCACCCACCTGCCGCTCGTCCGCGTGCCGATCGACGCGGCGCTCCGGGCCGAGGAGCGGACCGTGGTGGCGACGTTCCGCAAGGCCGGCGCGCTCGGCGGCGACCAGCCGCTCGATCGTGCCTACCTGCCCCTCGACCAGGGCCTCGACCAAGGAGGTCCCGGGTGACCGCCGAACCGCTCGGCTGAGCCTCGGCCGGCTCGCCCCGCCCATCTGTCCATCCACGACACGCCGCACCGCCCCGATCGGGGCGCGAGAAGGCGCGCGTCCACCGCACAGGGATTTCCGATCATGCTCGCCCGTCTCCTCGCCGGCACCATGCTGACCTCCGCCACCCTCGTCGCGGCGCAGTCCGCACCGTCCGCATTCCCGCCGATCCAGCTCGCCGCCGCCGACATGGCTGCCGCCACGGGCGCCGCGCCCGACGCCGGACCGGGCGACGGCTCGGCCATCGTCGTCACCGGCGTGCGCGGCCAGCAGCCGCGATCGGTCGCCAACAGCCCGGTGCCGATCGACGTGATCGACACCAGGGAACTCCAGCAGACCGGGCGGAGCGGCCTGAAGGAGATCCTCGGCAACATCGTACCGTCGCTGATCATGCCGGCGCAGGGCGGCGGCGGCACCTCGGCGAGCGTCAGGCCGATCTCGATCCGTGGCCTGTCGGGCGACTACGTGCTGGTGCTGGTCAACGGCAAGCGGCGGCACACCACCTCGCTCATCAACAATCTCTCGCGCATCTCGGGCGGCTCGACCCCGGTCGACATCGACCTGATCCCGACCAACGCCGTCGGCCATATCGAGGTGCTGCGCGACGGTGCCGCCGCGCAATACGGCTCGGACGCGATCTCGGGCGTCATCAACGTCATCCTCGACAAGACGGCGACCGGGGGCGCCTTCTCGGTCACGTCGGGCCAGCAATATTCCAAGGGAGCGCCGCTCGTGCAGGCGGATGCGAGCTACGGCCTGCCGATCGGCACGGCGGGCGGCTTCGTCCGGCTGGCGGTCGAGGCCAGATACCACGATCGCGCCGACAGCTCGGGGCTGCCGGTGCCGCGCATCTACCCGCTGGTCGGCGGCCAGCCCGATCCGCGCGAAGCAAATGCCGAACATGTCGTGGCGGGCGGCTATGGCCGCTCCAACCGGGACAAGATCGTCGACACCAGCTACGACGCCGAGCTGCCGGCGGGTGCCGTCACGCTCTACAGCTTCTCGACGTTCAGCTATCGCGACATCGAGGACGCGCGCGGCTCGAGCTTTCCCTCGCCGACCGGCTATGGTGGCCAGCCCAACACCACCTATGGCATCGGTTCGCTGCCGCAGGTCTATCCCGACGGTTTCCAGACCTATCGCCACATCCAGGAGAGGGATTTCCAGGCGACGCTCGGCGCGCGGGGCACGGTGATCGGCTGGGAGTGGGATGCCAGCACGTCCTACGGCCAGGATCATGTCCGGCTCGGTGCCGAGAACACGCTCAATCCCTCGATCGGGCCGACCAGCCCGACCAGCTTCTACATGGGCACGCAGATCCAGTCGCTCTGGGTCAACAATCTCGATCTGACCCGCGACTACGAGGTCGGCCTGGCCAAGCCGCTCACCGTGTCGGTCGGGTTCGAGCACCGTTACGAGAAGTTCCAGAACAAGGCGGGCGAACCCTCCAGCTACATCAACGGCGGCTACCAGGTGCCGCGCGACGGCACGCCGTTCGGTATCGCCTATGGCGGCAGGTTCCCGTCGCCGGGGCTGGTCTCCTTTACCGGCACCTCGCCCGCCGACGCCAATGCGCTCAGCCGCAACAATTACGCGGGCTATATCGATCTCTCGACCAACATCACCGACCGCTGGTTCATCGGCGCCGCGGGCCGTTTCGAGCATTATGACGACAGCGCCGGCAATACCGCGAGCTGGAAGGTCTCGACGCGCTACGCGCTCACGTCGCGCCTCGCGATCCGCGGCGGCGTCAACAGCGGCTTCCGCGCACCCTCGCTCGCCCAGACCGGCTTCTCGACGACGCAGAACACCACCGTCATCGTCGGCGCGACCCCCACCCAGGTCACCGCCAAGTTCCTGCCGGTCGACAGCGCCGCCGCGCTGGCGCTGGGCGCCACGCCGCTCAGGCCCGAGAAGTCGCTCAACTACACCGCAGGCGTCACCTACGAGGCGGGGCCGCTCCACCTCACCGTCGACGCCTACCAGATCCGCATCGACCACCGCATCGTCAAGACCGAGATCCTGGGCACCGCGGCGAACGGCGGCCCGGCGATCGCCGCGATCCTCGCCGCCAACGGCATCGCCGGCGTCAACAGCGCGCAGTTCTTCATCAACGGGGTCGACAGCCGGACCCGCGGCATCGATGCGGTCGCGGACTATACGCTGCGCACCGGTGGCATCGGCACCTTCAAGCTGGGCGCCGCATACAGCTACGCCAAGACCAGGATCCTCCGCATCGCCGACAATCCGGCGGTGCTGGCGCCGCTGAACGTCACGCTGTTCGCGCATCAGGCGCAGAGCGATCTCACCCGCGCCCTGCCGCACAACAAGGTCGTGCTGACCGGCGACTGGTCGCTGGACCGGGTGCACGCGCTCGTCCGCCTCACCCGCTTCGGCAAATATGTCGAGGCCAGCACGGTGACCAGCGGGGACCGGACGTTCGATCCGAAATGGATCACCGATCTCGAGCTCGGCGTCGACCTCACCCGCCGCATCACGCTCTCGGCCGGCGCCAACAACCTGTTCGACGTCTATCCGAGCAGGCACGGGCTGATCGCGTACGACGGCTCGGGCCAATATGGCAGCTTCGCGCCGTTCGGCTTCTCAGGCGGCTTCTATTACGGGCGGGTGTCGGTGCGGATCTGACCGATCTCGCTTTGCAGAAACTGCATCCCTCTTGAGAAAGTCTGACGGGACTTGGCCGGCCGCCAGCCTAGGGTGGGACGTCCCCGAAACGGAGCAAGCATCATGTCCACCGCACGCGCCATCGCCCTCGATACCACCGCGCCGTTCTCGATCCGGCCGCTCCAACCGACGATCGGCGCCGAGATCGACGGCATCGACCTGTCCCGGCCGCTGTCCGATGCCCAGCGTCACGCACTCAAGGCCGCGGTGCTGAAGCATCGCGTGCTGTTCTTCCGCGACCAGACGCTCGACAATGCGGGCCAGGCCGCGTTCGCGCGCCAGTTCGGCCCGCTCTACACACATCCGAGCAGCGCCAACGCGCGCGACGGCAAGATCGCCCCGATCCACAAGATCGCCGCCGTCGAGGTCGCCAGGTACGAGAAGAAGCGCGTCGAGGTGCTGGCCGGCGACGCCTATCACACCGACACGAGCTGGCGGCTGGTCCCGACCTGGGGGGCGGTGCTGCGCGCGGTCACGCTTCCGGACAATGGCGGCGACACCATCTGGGTCGACGCCAACCTCGCCTATGGGGGGCTTTCGGCGGACCTGAAGGCGCGGCTGGAAGGGCTGCACGTGACCCACGACTATCAGGATGCGCTGGTCGAATCCGGCCACCAGGATTATCCGGTGGTCGCCCATCGCATCGTGCGCACCCATCGCGAGACCGGCCAGAAGATCCTCTGGGTCAATTTCCAGCAGAAGCCGCAGATCCTCGGCCTCGAGCTCGCCGAGAGCCGCGCCATCCTCGACGAGGTACTGCGCCAGTACAAGCGGCCAGAGCTGCAGGTCCGCTTTTCCTGGGCGCCCGGATCGGTCGCCTTCTGGGACAATCGCGCCGCGGTCCATTACGCGGTGCGCAACTATGGCGACTTCCCGCGGGTGATGGAGCGTGTGCTGATCGAGGACGAACTGCTTCATACCGCGCTCTGACGATACGGGGACGCCGCGTCATCGGGGCGTGACGGCTCGGCCGCGGGGAGGGCGGGCCGGCCGCCGCCAGCGCCGCCGTCTCGGCCTCGCCGAACACGTGGTGGCGCAGGACGAGCACGGCCTCCGGTCCTTCCAGCGAGAAGCCCGCGTCACGGCCCGGCGCCGAGCCGCGTTCGGTCCGCGCGATCAGCGCGCGAGCCCGGTCCGCGCGATCAGCGCGCGATGAAGTCGAGCAGGTCCGCGGTCAGCCGGTCGGCCGCGGTCGCGAACAGGCCGTGCGGCTCGCCGTCATATTCGATGACGTCGGCGTGCGGGATGCCCTTCGCCGCGGCGCGGCCCGCGACGTCGATCGGCACGGTCCTGTCCGACGTCCCGTGGATGATGAGCGTCGGCATGGTGAACGAGGCGAGATCGGGGCGGAAGTCCGTCCGGCCGAACGCGTCGATGCAGTCGATCGTTGCCTTGGGGCTGGCCATCACGGCAAGCTGGAAGCTCCATTCGAGCAGCGCGGAACTGACCGGGCTTGATACGACGCCGACGCCGTAGAACTGCTTCGCGAAGGTCTGCAGGAAGGCGAAGCGATCCTTGCGGACACCCGCCTTCATGCCCTCGAACACGCTCGCGTCGACACCGTCGGGGTTGCTGTCGTCCTTGAGCAGATAGGGGACGACCGAGCTGATCAGCGCCGCCCTGGCGACACGCGACGGGCCGTGGCGGGTCAGGTAGCGCGCGATCTCGCCGCCGCCCATCGAGAAGCCGACCAAGGTCGCGCCGGTGATGTCGCGGTCGTCGAGCACGGTGGCGAGATCGTCGGCGAAGGTGTCGTAGTCGTAGGGGCCGACCGGATGCCCGGACTGGCCGAAGCCGCGACGATCGTACGTGACGACGCGATGCCCGGCCTCGAGCAGCGCGAGCGTCTGATACTCGAACATGTCGCCGGTCAGCGGCCAGCCGTGGATCAGCACGACGGGCGTGCCGGTCCCGCTATCCTTGACGTGCAGCTTGGTTCCGTCGCGGGTCTCTGCGAAGGGCATCGGTCTCTCCTGAACGTGACCGTGCGCCAATCCGCGAGCATGGCGGTTGTTTCCGCCACCCCGCCGGCGTGACCGAATTATCCGCCTTGTCGCGGAGACGTCACGCGGCGGTGTCGATGCCGAGGTCGCCCAGCTTGCGGTAGAGCGTCGAGCGACCGATGCCGAGGCGACGCGCGACCTCGCTCATGCGGCCGCGATAGTGCGCGATGGCGAGGCGGATGACGTCGGCCTCGATCTCGTCGAGCGGGCGCAGATGGCCGTCGGCGGTGTAGAGCGGCACGCCGCCCGTCGCCGCCACCGGGCGCCGGGCGCCGCCGGCCGGCGCGCGCGACTGGCGGCGCCTGGAGAAACTCTCCTGCGCGATCTGGGGGAAGTCGGCGGTGGTGAGCTGATCGTCGTCGGTCAGCACGGCGGCGCGGAACAGCGCGTTCTGGAGCTGGCGGACATTGCCCGGCCAGTCGTATCCGGCGAGCAGCTCGGTCGCCTCGGGCGTGATCGAGAGCTCGCGCAGACCCGGCTGGCGGGCGATCCGCGCGAGCAGATGGTGGATCAGCGCGGGCAGGTCCTCGGGGCGATCTCGCAGCGGCGGGATCGGCACGAACACGCCGGCAAGCCGGTACAGCAGGTCCTCGCGGAAGCGCCCGGCGGCGACCTCCTCGGCGAGCGGCACGCGGCTCGCGCCGATCACGCGGACATCGACCTCGCGGGCTCCGCGCGCGCCGAGCGGCCAGATCCGCGCGCCGTCGATCGCGGCGAGCAGGCGCGCCTGCGTGTCGAGCGGCAGCGCGCCGATATCGTCGAGGAAGATGGTGCCGCCATCGGCCTCGACCATGCGGCCGGGCTTGCGCTCGAAGGCGCCGGCGAAGGCGCCCTTCTCGTGCCCGAACAGATCGCTGTCGACGACATTGGCGGGGACCGCGCCGCAATCGACGACGACCAGCGGGCGTTGCGCGCGCGGTGACGCGGCGTGCAGCGCCTCGGCGATCATCTCGCGTCCGGAGCCGCGCTCGCCCTCGATCAGCACGGGGACGTTGGCGCGCGCGGCCTTGGCGGCGTTGGCGCGCGCCGCCTGGAAGGCGGGTGCCTCGCCGACGATCTCCTCGAAGGTCAGCGGCTGCCACAATTTCTCCGCCATCGGCCGAAGCTCGCCCTCGATCGCCTTGCGATCGGCGGCGGTGTCGAGCGCGGCGAGCAGCCGGTCGGGGACCACGGGCTTGACCAGATAGTCGGTGGCACCGGCACGCATCGCCTCGATGGCCAGCGCCAGCGCGTCCAGCGTGGTGAGGGTATAGACGGTCTTGCCGGAATGGTGTCGGCGCAGGGTCGCGACGAGTGCGGGCGAGCCGTCGATCTGCTGCTGGTCGATCAGCAGCGCCTCGATCGTGTTGCCGCCCTGGCCCGAGAGCTGGACCAGCGCGGTGTCGCCATCGGCGGCGACGACGGTGCGCCACCCGGCGCGCGCTGCGATCGCGGTGACGAGGCGACGCTGGCCGGGCTCGTCGCCGATCAACAGAAGGCTTCGGATCGTCTCGCGCGGCATTCCCACCCCCTCGAACGCCCGTTTGAGTAGGTCTTTTGCGTAAAGATGATCTTAAGCGCGAAGCGGGACGCGAGAATAGGCTTGCCGCGCCCCCGGCCGAAGCTAGATGTCGCCGGCAGGACCACAGCTTGCGAGGACGACATGGCCGACGGCGTCAAGGGCGACATCGCCGCCCACGAGCATACCTATGACGGTTTCCTGCGTGTATTCCGGATGGGCGCGATCGCGTCGTTCGTGATCGCGGCGATCGTCGTGCTGATCATCGCGAGCTGACGGACCGCCCGCGGGGAGCGCCGGCGACGCCGCGTCCAGCGCCCGGTCGTTCCGGCCGTCTCACCCGATATCGCGCCTCTGCGTCGATCCGCAGTCATGCTGCATCGCGACGGCGTGGCGCTCCGCGGCCTTGTCACCGCGCGCAATCCTATCGGCATAAACGCTTCGGCGCGGCGGCTTGCAGTGTTGCTGCGATAGCGATAGCTTGCATGAGTCGCGGATGGAACGGCGACGCGCACGAGCGACATCAAAGGGATTTCCTCGACGTCCAGTAAGGGTTCGTCCGCGATCGCCGTATCGCGGGATCGTGTCGCGCCACGCCAACCAGCCAGTCTCACGCGAACGGGGAGTAGTCCATGGACACGAAGCATCAGAATCTCGATCACGCCAGTGCCGCGGAGGCCGAGACGTCCGGCAGCTACTATCTCGAGTCGCTGCGCGGCACCGCCGCTGCCACGCCGCTGGCGAGCGTTGCCGGCCTGACGCCGACGTCCTCGGTCGCCACCCCCTTCTCGGCGGCGTCGATCTTCCCGACCGACGCCTCCACCGGCGGCGCGCCGCTCAGCCTCGCCAGCGCGTCCGCGCTGGTGGTCGGCGCGATGAAGAGCGGGCCGCTCTCGGTGCTCGATAACCAGCTCGCCGCGCTGTACTTCGCGCAGTCGCCCTCGGCCGCCGCGATGTCGGCCTACACCAGCAGCGTGCAGCAGTTCGCCAGCGCGTTCACCGCCGATCATCAATATGTCCTGATCGACACCACCGCCAAGGACGGCAACGGCGCCGCCCTGCTCGCGCAACTCCAGGGGCTGGGGCTCAAGGGCGGCAGCAGCTATGGCGCGGTGGCGTCGGGCTATCTCCCGGTCTCGGAGATCCCGCACCTGACCGCGACCGCCAATCTCGGATTCGCGCGGGAATCGGGCGTCCACAGCAGTGTCGGCGTCGTCACCACCCAGGCCGATTCGGCGCAGGCCGCGGATGAGGCTCGGGCCGATTACGGCGTGTCGGGCTCGGGCATCCGCGTCGGCGTGCTGTCGGACAGCTTCGACAAGGACGCCGCCGCCGCCTATCCGAGCGGCGCCCCCGATCATGCCGCGGACGACATCGCGCGTGGCGACCTGCCGACCGACACGCGCATCCTCCAGGACAATTCCGGCGCGGGCGAGGACGAAGGCCGCGCGATGGCGCAGCTGATCCACGATCTCGCGCCCGGCGCCGGGATCGATTTCGCGACCGCCTATAACGGCCAGGCCGGTTTCGCGAACAACATCCTCGCGCTCGCCGCCGCCGGCGACAAGATCATCGTCGACGACGTCAGCTATTTCGGCGAGCTCACCTACCAGAACGGCATCATCTCGCAGGCGGTGAACGAAGTCGCGGCGCAGGGCGTCTCCTACTTCACCTCGGCCGGCAACGACGGCCAGGAAGGCTATGAGGGCCTGTGGTCCGCGGGCGCGACAGAGACGATCCTCGGCACGAGCTACACGATGATGCAGTTCGCCCCGGGGCAGGACTATATCACCGTCGGTTTCCCGGCCGGTTCGATCTTCGAGCTCCAATGGGCCGATCCGGGTGCGTCGGCGGGCGGCGTCGGCGCCACTTCCGACCTCGATTTCTTCCTGACCGACAGCGCGGGCAACGTCTACCAGGCGTCGACCGCCAACAATATCGGCGGCGATCCGGTCGAGCTTTTCCAGGTTCCCTATGCCAATCCCTATGGCGGCACCTTCCAGGTCCGCGTCGGCCTCGCCCCGGGCAGCGTGGCGCCGAGCGAGATCAGGCTGATCGCCTCGGGCAATGGCCTGCCCGTCTCGCTGGGCGACGCGGGCTCCGACTCCACCAACCTGAACGCCGGCACGCTCACTGGTCACCACGGTGCCGATGGCGCGATCGCGGTCGCGGCCGCGCCCTATGACGGCACCCCGGCCTATGGCCAGACCCCGCCGGTCGCCGAGGACTATACCTCGGGCGGCGTGCAGAAGATCCTGTACGACGACGACGGTAACGCCCTTTCCGCGGCCAATACCAACAGCGTCGCCATCACCGGCGTCGACGGCGGCAACACGACCTTTTTCGGCTTCGACTCGGACGGCGACGGTTTCAACAACTTCTACGGCACGTCGGCCGCGGCGCCCGATGCCGCAGCGGTCGCGGCTTTGCTGCTCAGCGCCAACAACACCCTGACCCCCGACGATATCCGGGCGTTGCTCGCCGACTCCGCGATCGACATCACCGGCGCGACCACGACCGACGCGACCGTCGGCTATGACGACCGTACCGGCGCCGGCCTGCTCCAGGCCGATCGCGCGGTCGGCTTCGTGACCACGCACACCATCTCGAGCGGCGACCAGACGACGCTGTACGGCACTCATCTCGCCGAGACGATCACCGGCGGAGCGAGCGCCGACACGATCTTCGCCAATGGCGGCAACGACATCGTCAACGCGAATGGCGGCAACGACGTCGTCCATGGCGGGGCCGGCAACGACACCGTCTATGGCAATGTCGGCAACGACACGCTCTTCGGCGACGACGGCGCCGACACGCTCAACGGCGGCCAGGGCAACGACCTGCTGTCGGGCGGCGCCGGCGACGACGTCCTGATCGGCGGTGTCGGCGACGATCAGCTCAACGGCGGAACCGGCTTCAACACCGTCAGCTATGCGAGCGCCACGGGTTCGGTCACCGTCGATCTCGACGGCGGCATCGCCAGCGGCGCGGCCGGCAACGACACGCTCTACAACATCCAGAACGCGATCGGGTCCAGCTCCGCCGATTACCTCCAGGGCTCGGGCGAGGCCAACAAGCTGAGCGGCGGGGCGGGCAGCGACGAGCTCCACGGCGGCGACGGAGACGACATCCTCGACGGCGGCTTCGGCGGCGAGAAGGTCTATAACGATACCGTATCGCGGCCCGACATCACCAAGCCGGCAGGGACGCTGAACACCTCGATCGCGACCGCGATCGTGCTCGATACATCCGCGGCGGGCAATTTCGACACCAACTTCGACTACAACATCATCAGTTCGCAGACCGTGCCGCACGCGACGATCAACGCCACGGCATCGGGCTCGGGCAACGAATATTACGCCGTGACCGTGGCGGCCGGTGCGACCGCGACGTTCGACATCGACAACAATCTCGAGGCGGGCTTCGCGCTCGACACCGTCATCAACCTGCTCGATGCGTCGGGCCATGTGATCGACAGCAACGACGACAGCTTCAGCGATGCGGGCAGCAACCAATACGCCAGTGCGCTGACCTACACCTTCGACACCGCCGGCACCTATTATCTCGAGGTCACCGAGTTCAATCAGGCCGCGATCACTGCGGGCGATACCTACACGCTCAACGTCTCGCTCTCGAGCGCGGGGGTCACCGCGGCCGGCACGACGAGCAGCGGGTTCGACATCGTCGACGGCGGCGGCGGCATCGACACCGCCAGCTATGCGAGCGCGACGACCGCGGTCCATGTCGATCTCACGCTGGAGAACGCGGAGCAGCAGACGGGCGGCGGCGGTCCCGACTATCTGGTCTCGATCGAGAACCTGGTCGGCTCGGCCTATGACGACACGCTGACCGGCGACGACGGCGACAACCGGATCGATGCCGGCGGCGGCAACGACACGGTGGTCGGCAATGGCGGCAACGACACGATCTATGGCAATGTCGGCAACGACACGTTGTTCGGCAATGTCGGCAACGACTATCTCAACGGCGGCCAGGGCAACGACACGCTCAACGGCGGCCAGGGCAGCGACACGCTCGTCGGCGGCGTCGGCAACGACACGCTGACCGGCGGGCTTGGCGCCGACACGCTGACCGGCGGTGCCGGGGTCGACGTGTTCAAGTTCGCCAGCGTATCGGACTCGGCGGTCGGCGCACCCGATATCATCACCGACTTCCAGACCGGCGTCGACAAGATCGACCTCAGTGCCGTGTATACCGGCAGCAGCGACACCTTCGCGATCGTGACGGTGAACGGCAATACCTATGTCCGGGTTGATCTGGGCGGCAACGGATCGGCCGACATGAACATCGAGGCGCTGGGTGCGGGCGTGGTGACGGCCGGCGACGTGATCTTCGGCCCGGCCGTGGCCGCGGCCAGCCCCGCGTCCACGGTCGCGGCGATCCAGGCGCACGCCGGCGATGCGCTTTTCCACGATGCGAGCTTCGACCATGTCCAGCATCACACCGCCGCGTACGAGCATGTTCTGCTGAGCTGAGCCTGTCGGTCGGCTTCGGCCACCGTGCTCCAGGACGAAACCGCCCCCGTCCGCAGCCGCGGGCGGGGGCGGTTTCGTATCAGGGTGCGCTGGCTGTCCGGGGGCGCGCCATATGCGGCTGGCGAGATCCGGTCGGGATCGTCTCGTGGTGACGAGACGTAGCGGGCGGGCTCGCGGTGTTCAGGTCGGTTCGCGCGCCGGGGTGGCCGGTCGCTGCCCGCCGCCGGCGATACCCGTTGTCCGCCAGCCCGAAGCTTCTCCGGCCCGCGCGATCCGGCTATTGCTCGCGGCCCGAGCGCCAGATCGCCTGGTCGATCGGCTCGAACAGATAGTCGAGCGCGGACCGCTTGCGCTGCGGCACGACGATGTCCACGGGCAGGCCCGGGATGAGATCGGTCTTGCTGCCGCGCACGTCGCGCATCACCTTGAGCTCGGATGCGGGCACCGTGGCCTCGACCTCGAAATAGCTCTTGCCGGTCTTCTCGTCGGTCAGCCGGTCGGCCGAGACCTTGGAGACGGTGCCGTTGAGGATCGGCATGCCGCGGTTGTGGAAGGCGGGGATGCGGATCTCGGTCTTCTGGCCGACATGCAGCCCGTCGATGTCGCCAGGCTCGATCCGCGCGCTGATGACCATGTCCTCGCGCGACGGCACCACCTCCATCAGCGTCTCGCCGGCGGCGATCACACCGCCCGCGGTGAACACCTTGAGACCGACGACCTGGCCCGAGACCGGTGCGCGGATGATCGTGCGCGCCATCTGCGACCTGTAGGCGGCGAGCTGCGGCTCGAGATCGGCGAGCTTGAGGTCGGCCTCGCGGAACTGCTGCGCCGCATCCGCGGCCTGGTTCTTGTCGAGCGAGATCGACTGGACCTCGGCCTCGCCGATCGAGGCCATGCTCTTGGCGACGCTCCCCGAATATTCCCCGCGCGCGCCGTTGTACTGCGCCTCGGCGCGCTCGAGTTCGCGCACCTTGGACATCGCGACATAGCCCTGGGCCTGGAGCGAGCGCATGCCGGTCAGCTCGTCGCGGATCAGCGCCGCCTGGCTCTCGGCGGCGGCGACCTGCGCCTGATCGCCGCTCGCCTGATGACGGAGCTCGGACTTGCGCTCGGTCAGCACGTTCTTCTCGGTGACGAGTGCCAGACGGCGGACCGCGAACTCCTTCTGCTGCACCGCCATGTTGACGCGCGCATCCTCGAGGTCGTCGCCGGTCAGCGTCTTGAAATAGTCGGGGAAGCGGATCGTCGGGATGCCCTCGATCTCGGCGGTGAGGCGCGCCTTGTAGGCCTTGAGCGCGATCACCTGGCTGGAGGTGGCGCGCTCCTTGGCGCGCAGATCGTCGTCCTCCAGCGTGAGCAGCACCTGGCCCGCCCTGACCTCGTCGCCCTCGCGCACCAGCAGCTTGTCGACGATGCCGCCGTCGCGATGCTGCACCGCCTTGCGGTTGCCCGAGACGACGACGAAGCCCTGGCCGGTGATCGCGGCGTCGAGCCGCGCGAACGCCGCCCAGCCGAGGAACACGACGAAGAACAGCACCACCGCGATGATGCCGATGCGGATCGGGCGGCGCGGGTCGCCGGGGCCGGTCTGCCGGTCCGCGGGCACGAGCAGCGCGGAGAGCTCGCGGCGCCAGCCGACGGGCTCGCGATCGGGCTCGGCGGGGACGATGTTTCCGCTCTGGTCGTTCATGTCGCCGGTACCACCTCTGTCCGCGCCTGCTGCTGCGCCTTCTGCATCGCCGCCATCACCGCGGCGGTCGGCCCGAAGCTCTGGAGGCTGCCCTCGCGCAGCACGAGCAGGAAGTCGGACGCGTTGATCACCGAGTTCTTGTGCGCGGCGACGACGACGATCGAGCCCTTGGCGCGCAGCGTGGCGAGCGTGTTCATCAGCCGCGCCTCGCTCTCCGCGTCGAGCGCCGAATAGGGCTCGTCGAGCACGACCAGCAGCGGATCGCCGTAGAGCGCGCGCGCCAGCCCGACGCGCTGCTGCTGGCCGGCCGAGAGACCCTTGCCACGCGCGGCGAGGATCGTGTCGTACCCGGCGGGCAGGCGCTGGATCATGTCGTGCGCCCCGGCGCGCACCGCGGCATCGATGGTGCGCCCGTCGACATCGTCGCCGAGCTGCGACTGGAAGCGCGAGATATTGTCCTTGATCGTGCCCGACAGCAGCAGGCTGTCCTGCGGCAGATAGCCGATATGGTGCGCGAGCTCCTCGCTGTTCCAGTCGGCATGCTTGGCGCCGTCGAGCCGCACCGCGCCGCGATCGGGATCGCGGGCGTTGGCGAGCACCTGGAGCAGCGTCGACTTGCCCGCGCCGCTCGGGCCGACCACGGCGACGATCGCGGGGCGGTCGACCGCGAAGCTGATATTGTTGAGGATGAAGCGGTCCATCGTCGGCGATACGGTGCTGACGCCTTCCACCTGGAGCAGCGCGCGCGGCCGCGGCAGCGTGGTGCGGGTATCGATCTCGGGTGTCCTGGCGACGAATTCGTTGAGCCGCGCCAGCGCGTTGCGCGCGTCCCCGAACCCCCGCCAGCCGCCGACCACCTGATCGATCGGGGCGAGCGCGCGCGACATCAGCACGCTGGCCGAGATGATCGCGCCCGACGAGATCATGTCGTTGATCGCCAGATAGGCGCCGATGCCGAGCGCGGTCGACTGGAGCGAGAGGCGCGCGAACTTGATCGTGCCCGAATAGCGGCTCGAGGTCTCCTGGGAGGCGCGGCCGGGTGCTGCGGACGCCAGCCGCGCCGCGACGAACTGGCGGACCAGCGCCTCGCGCATGCCGAGCGCGCGGATCGTGTCGATCGATCCGCCGAGCGCCTCCTGCGCGCCGTAGGTGTTGGTGGCGCGATCGCTCGCGGTCTTGGCGGCGGCGCGCGTCGCGCGATCGTTGGCGATGGCGAGCGCGAGCAGGATGGCCGCGCCGATCAGCGTCGCCAGGCCGAGCAGCCAGTGGATGATCGTCGCGACGACGATGTAGATCGGCGCCCAGGGGAGATCGAACAGCGCGCCGAGCGACGGGCTCGCCAGCATCGCCTTGACCTGATCGAAGTCGCGCATCACCTGCGCCTGCGGGGGATCGCCCGGCCGCCCGGTCAGCGTCATCCGCACCAGCCGCGGGCCGAACGCCTCGTCGAGCGCGATCGAGCCGCGCTGCAGGATGGTGTTGCGCATCTGGTCGAGCAGCGACAGCGTCGCGAGCGCGAACAGGATGACCAGCGTGATGAACACGAGCGTCAGCACGCCGCGGGTGGGCACGACGCGATCATAGACCTGGATCATGTAGAGCGTCGGCGCGAGGTAGAGCACGTTGACGAACGCGCTGAACAGCACCGCGTAGCGGACATGCCCTCCGACCACCCGCCACGCCTGGGTGCTGAACGGTTCCCGTGCAGAAAGCATGACCTACCCCGACCTTCGTTGACGCCGCCGTCGAACCCGTCCCGGCATCGTTCCTTCGCACCGCTTCACCCGGCGCGCACCACCACCGACCCCCTGCGAGCGCTGGACTTTCGGCGGGGTCGTGCCCCGCATGGGCGAGCGCGCACGGATCCTGCATCGTCGCGGGCCTCCCCGAGCCCGCCGCGCCGACAGGTCGCGATAGAGTATGGACCGGCGCGCAACAAGCATCATTCGCAATCGCCACGGGCCGGCCATCGCGCGGGCATACGGCGGAAGAAAGGCGCGGGATCGGTCCGTATCGCTCCATTTCAGAGCGTCGTGGCTGTTCGCACCCGGGGCGGCGTGTCCCCCGCCGAATCGATCTAGATGTCATTTGACAACGCCGGCGGGTTGCGTCAGATGCACGCTTGCTGACCCGTTTGGGGACAGCTGGGGGGGATGGGATTTGCGTCAGGCCATGCGTCCTGCATGTCTGCCTCTTGCGCGTCCGCTCCCGATGAGATCGGGCGGAGCCGTTCCTGGCCATCCCGCGATCACCGATCACCAGCTTTCGCGCAACGGCGGTCGCGGGTCGCGCGACCGTAACGTGCGGACGCTATCCACGTATTCACCGGCCATCCGGCATCCGCATGGAGCGGGCATCGGCCGGGTTCCACGTTAACGCACTCGGGCACCGCGCGTGCGGTAACCGTATCCCAAAGGGGTATTATCATGGTTTCCAAGACGATGTTCGAGACGCAAGACGGTTCGCAATTGCTGTCGATCGATTCGATCGTTCCGGCGCCGATGGTCGTGCCTGCGCCCACCGTGACGCCCGAGAGCTACACCACCGACGATCTCGTGCCGAGCTACACGATCGATCTGCTCAACGGCGCGAGCGGTTCCGGTGGAGACAGCCTGTCGGTCAGCGGCCTCACCGTCACCGCGACCTTTACGGGCGGTCAGTTCGACGGCCGGACCTTCACGCTCGATTCCAACAACTACGGGTTCGACGGACAGCATCTCGTATTCTCCGAGGACGCGGTCGCGGCGCTTGAGGCGCGATATTCGGTGGGGGACGCGCTGCCCGCGGGCGCGCATGTCACGGTTCATGCCGCCTATGACGTGGTCGATACCGTGACCGGTGACTCCACGCCCGATACCGCCGACCTGACCGTCACCGGCACCACCGTCACGGATGAATCGGTGGCGATCACGGACGGCTCTGGCGAGGCGAGCGGCACGATCACGATCGATCGCGGCGCCGGCGCGGTCGCCGCGACGACGACGCCGGACTCGTTCTCCGTGCTCGCGACCAACGACGACGGCTCGAATGCCTTGGATGCCAACGGCGACACCTACGATGCGGGCACGTTCACGATCGACGCCAACGGCCACTACACCTTCGTCGAAAGCGATGCGGCGAAGCTCAACGTCGCGGCCGGCGACCATGTCAACGCCGCCACGACGTTCTCGATCGGCGAGGCGCAGCAGCTGCAGCGCAGCGGCGTGACGACCGCCGAGCTCGTCGGTTCGGGCGAGCAGGTGCCGGTCACCGTGGAGATCAATGGCCCGACGCCCGCGACCCACACCGGCGGTTTCGCCGAGTTCACCACCGACACCGACAGGACGTTCACGACCGATCTGCTCAGCGACACGAGCGATCCGGACAGCACGCTGAGCGTCGCCGCGGGGAGCGTGACGCTGACCCTGCTCAACAACAGGGGTCAGGCGATCGCGACGCCCGGCGGCGTACCGCTCGCCTACACGCTCGACAGCGACGGTACATTCCACTTCGACGCGAGCCAGCTCAATTCGCTCGGCGTCGGCCAGACCGATCAGGTGCGGGTGGCCTATACCGTTACCGGCGATACGGCGGGCGGCGATTTCAGCGACTTCAGAATCATCGTCGTCAGCGGCACCAACGACGCGCCGACGCTGTCCAATACGACCAGGACGATCAGCGAGAGCGCGATCAACGGCCATACCGCGGATGCCACGATCAACCTCCTCGGCAACGCCAACGATCCCGAAGGCGCGCAGCTGACGGTCGCGTCGGGCGTGACGGTGTCGATCACGACCAGCAACGGCATCACCGAGACCCTGACCCAGGGCACCGATTACCGGTATAACGGCGACGGCACGATCACCTTCAACCCGGGCACGTACACCCAGGATCTCCACAACGGGCAGCACGACACGATCGACGTCAACTATGCGGTGACCGACGGTACCTCGACGACGGCCACCCACGACTATGTGCTCACCGTCAACGGCGCGCCCGACGTGATCTACGGTCACGGCACGTTCAGCGGCACCGGCTTCGACGACCAGATCTTCGGCGACAGCAACACGGACGGCACGCCCGCCACCGGCGCTCCCACCGCGGACACGATCTCGGCGGGCGCGGGCAACGACGTCGTCGATGCCGGCGGCAACAACGACATCGTCTACGGCAACGCCGGCGACGACCAGCTCTATGGCGGCACCGGCAACGACAGCCTGCTCGGCGGCCAGGGCAACGACGTCCTCAACGGCGGCACCGGCAACGACACGCTCGAAGGCGGCGTCGGCACCAACACGATCAACGGCGATGGCGACATCGATACCGCGACCTACGTCCATGCCGCGAGTGCGGTGACCGTCACGCTCGCGAACCAGGGCGCCGCGCAGTCGACGGGCATCAGCACAGACACGTTCAACGGCATCGAGAACCTGACCGGCAGCGCCTTCAACGACACGCTGACCGGCAACAACTCGGGCAACACGATCAACGGCGGCGCCGGCAACGACACGATCTTCGCCGGCAATGGAACCAACCTGATCTTCGGCAATACCGGCGACGACCTCCTGCATGGCGGCACCGGCAACGACACGCTCAACGGCGGCCAGGGCAGCGACATCCTCTATACCAGCCATGGCGACAACGTCCTGGCTGGCGGTGTCGGCATCGACACGGTCAGCTATCTCGGCGCGGACAGCAACGTGACGGTCAGCCTGAACGTCGCGACCCAGCAGTCGGTCTACACCTACGATGGCGGCGGCGACATGCTGGTCACCGTCCGCGACACGCTGAGCGGCGTCGAGAACCTGATCGGCAGCACCCACGACGACACTCTGACCGGCGACGGCAACGCCAACGTCATCGGCGGCGGCGCCGGCAACGATACGATCTTCGGCCTTGTCGGCAACGATATCCTGAGCGGCGGCGACGGCAACGACACGCTCGTCGGCGGCCAGGGCGACGACACGCTCGACGGCGGGGCCGGCACCAACACGCTGACCGGCGGCGTCGGTGCGGACACCTTCATCCTCAACGACAACTTCTCCGTCATACTCAACAGGGTCGGCGGACCGGTCGCCAACTCGCCGTTCCCGTCCGCCACGGATACGATCACCGACTTCAGCCATGCCGATGGCGACAAGATCGACCTGTCGCACATCTCGTCGGAGGTCGGCACGATCGTCTATTCGGGCGCGACCTTCTCGGGCCAGAACAATTCGCTGATCGTCATCCAGGATCCGGGTGCCGGTATCGGCCATTACGCGGTCGAGATCGATTTCGACGGCAACGGCTCGGCCGATTTCATCGCGCATGTCGTCGGTGCGACGACCACGACCGGCAATACGACCACCTACGCGCCGCCGCCGGTCGAAGCCGACTTCACCGGCCTGGCCAGCGCGCAGCCCATCCAGGTGACGCATGTCGATCACCATGCCGACATCTTCGGCTGATCCCGACTGACCGACGAGCCCGCCCGTCGCGAGACGGGCGGGCTCGACTTTTTCCGCGTTTCGGGCCAACGCATCGTCCTCGGGGTGAGCAATCGCGGTCGGGCAGCCCGCCTGCCGAACCGCCGACATGGGTATGCGTGTGAGCCTCAAACGCTGTGGTGCCGTGGGGCGTCCTCGTCGATCCGGACCGGTGACGGGTGTGGGACTGGCGGCGCTCGCGCTCGCCGCGGCGCCGCTCCAGGCCGAGACGCTGGCCGATGCGGTCGCCAGCGCCTACGACGCCAATCCCGATATCCTCGCGCAGCGTGCCCAGCTTCGCGTGGTGAACGAGCGCTATCTCCAGGCACGCGCCGGTCTCGGCGTCAACGTCACCGGCTCCTACACCGCGCAGACCCAGCACGCGCTGGTCGACACCAGCGACGTGCGCGGCCAGACCTTCACCGCCTCGACGCAGGTCGAGACGCTGTCGGTCACCCAGCCGATCTATACCGGCGGCCGCTCCAGCGCGCAGATCCAGTCCGCGCTCGCCAACATCTTCGTCGGCTACCAGAATGTCCGCCGCGAGGAGACCCGCGTGCTGAACCAGGTCGTCGCCGCCTATGTCGACGTCCAGCGCGACCAGCAGATCGTCGAGATCAGCCAGGAGAACGTCAAGCTGCTCGAAGGCCAGGTGGCGGAGACCGCGGCCAAGCTCATCGTCAGGGAAGCGACGCTCACCGATCGCGACCAGGGCTATGCGCGCCTCGCCCAGGCGCAGGCGCAGCTCGTCACCTCCAGCGCGCGGCTGGTCAGCGACGCGGCCAATTATCGCGCGCTGGTCGGCCACGATCCGGGGGTGCTGGCGCCCGCGCCGCCGCTTCCCGATCTCGGCCAGACCGTCGCCGACTGGAGCGCGCTCGCCGAGCAGAGCAGCCCGCTGCTGCTCAGCGCCGAGTTTCAGGAGAAGTCGTCGCGCGCCGGCATCCTCGCCGCCAAGGCCGAAGGCCGTCCGACAGTGGCGCTGCGCGGCGATCTCAACCAGGGTCCGCTGGTCTCGTACAACCAGCAGCTGCGCAACAACAACCAGACGCTGCGGGTGATCGTCAACGTGCCGTTCTTCTCGTCCGGCGCGATCAACTCCGGGATCCGCGAGGCGCGCGCGCAGAACGAGAGCGACGCCAACCTGTTCGAGAGCGCGCGCCGCCAGGTCCGGCTCAGCGTCGCGCAGGATTGGGAGCAGATGCATTCGAGCGCGCTCGCCGAGGATCTCTACGACAAGCAGGTCCAGTCGCAGACCGGTGTCTACAAGGGCACCAAGCTCGAGGAGCAATATGCGCTGCGCTCGACGCTGGACATCCTCAACGCCGCGCAGGAGCTCAACAACGCCCGGATCGCGCGCGCGACGGCGGCGCACGACGCCTATGCCGGCAAGGCCTCGCTGCTCGCCGATGCGGGGCGGCTCGACCTGACCACCTTTGGGCTGACGCTGCCGGCGGACGCGCTGGCCCCCGACATCGCCGCGCTCGATCGCCGCGACCGCATCCCGTGGATCGGCCTGGTCGACAGGATCGACGGCGTGGGCCAGGAGAAGATCGTCAGCTACGGCCCGCAGCGGTGAGGTTTCGGGCACGCCCGCACTCTCCGTTCGCGCCGAGCGACGTCACAGTGCGGTCTGACCGGGGGCGGGGGCTTCGACATCGCCCGGCCCGAACGACCGGGGCTATTTCCCCGCAAACCCCTGCATCCGCCCCGCGACCGCGGTCGAGACGCGCTGCGCCACCGCCTGCGCCTGCGCGGCATCGGTGCCGCCGTCGGTCCAGGCGAGCGTGATCGACATGCGGCGGTTGCGCGGATCGGCGACGTCGGCGCCCTGCCACGGCTCGCGGTCCGCGACGCCCTCGATCCGCACGAAGCGATCGGCCGGGACGCCGCCCTGGGACAGCCGCTGGCGGGTCGATTCGGCGCGCGCCGACGACAGGGTCCAGTTGTTGACCGATCGCCCCGCCGCATAGGGCAGGCTGTCGGTATGGCCGCGCACGATCACGCCGTTGGGCACGCCGGCGATCGCCTGCGACACCGCGTCGAGCAATTCGGCGGCGCGCGGCGCGAGCCGGTCCGAGCCGATCGCGAACATCGAGAAGTCCGCGCCGTCGACCAGGTCGATGCGCAGGCCCTCGGGGGTCTCGGTGAAGCGGATGTGCTGCTGGAGCTGGGCGAGCTTCCGGTCGACCGCCATCCGCGCCTGGATCTTCTGCTTGAGCGCCTGGAAATGCGCGCGGTCGCGCGAGCGGATCGCGGCGGCGCCTTCCTTCTGGCCGCCGCTCGCATCCTTGGGAATGGTCAGCGACTTGGTGCCGGTCTGCGCCGCCTTGTGCGCGTACTTGTCCTTGGCGATGACGCTGTCGCCGCCGAACGGACCGTTCGAACCCGCGCTCTTCTGCCGCATCTCGACCAATGTCGGCGAGAAATAGTCGGCGATGCCCTTGCGCTGCTTCTCGGTGGTCGCGCCGAGGATCCACAGCAGCAGGAAGAACGCCATCATCGCGGTCACGAAATCCGCATAGGCGACCTTCCACGCGCCGCCGTGATGCCCGGCATGGCCGCCGTCGACGATCTTCTTGACGATGATGATCGGGCGGACCTCGGGCTCGTTCCGGGGTGGGCGCTTGGCGGCGCTCGCCATGGTTCAGCGCCCGCGCATGCCGTCGAACACGTCGGCGAAGGCCGGCTGGTTCGAATGGCTGATGCCCGAGCGCGCCGCCTCGATGACCAGCGGCAGCGGATGGCCGTGGAGCGAGGCGATGATGATCTGCTTGACCACGCCGTAGATCGCCGCGTCGCTCTCGACCACCTGCTTGCAGCGCGAC
This sequence comes from uncultured Sphingomonadaceae bacterium, assembly GCA_964245815.1. Taxonomy (GTDB): domain Bacteria; phylum Pseudomonadota; class Alphaproteobacteria; order Sphingomonadales; family Sphingomonadaceae; genus Solisphingomonas. The sequence continues at coordinate 89,278 of CAXTNX010000001.1, forward strand.
GCGAACGGGCCGACGATGCCATAGGCGAGCAGCACGCCCATGAAGGTGCCGACCAGCGCCGAGCCGATCATCGCGCCGAGGATCGCGGGCGGCTTGTCGATCGAGCCCATCGTCTTGACGACGCCGAGCACGGCCGCGACGATGCCCAGCGCGGGCAGCGCGTCGGCGAGGTTCTGGAGCATGTCCGCGGGGCGGATCGCGTCATGATGATGGGTCTTGAGCCCGTTGTCCATGACCTCCTCGACCGCGTGGGGATCGAGCGTGCCGGACGACACCACGACGAGGCGCAGCGTGTCGCAGATCATGTGGACCAGCGTCGCATCCTTGAGCAGCCTGGGATAGTTTGCGAACACGGTCGACGATTTGGGGTCCTCGATATGCGGCTCGACAGCGACGGGCCCGTCGGTGCGCAGCATCTTCATCAGCGACGAGACCAGGAAGATCGCGTCGAGGAAGTCCTGCTTCTTGTATTTCGGCCCCTTGAAGATCTTGCCGATGCCGCCGCCAAACTGTTTCAGCTCCTTCATCGAATTGCCGGCGATGGTCGCGCCGAGCGCCGCGCCGCCGATGATGATCATCTCGTGCGGGATCGATTCCATGACCGGGCCAAGCTCCCCGCCGGTGAAGGCGAAACCGCCGAACACCATGACGAGAAGGACGACCAGGCCGATCGCTGCGAACATCCAACACCCCTGTGACGCGCCGGGGACCTCCCGGTACCGATCGGCATAGCGTCGGAAGTGCCAAGGAATCGCTAACCTCAAGCGCGGATTAACCGGTGCCGTATCGCGTGCCGTTGTCGCTTGGATCGAAGCGATGTGTTCCCCGACCCTCGCCGGGAACGGTCCGATCCGATCGCGACGGACTTCGGGACGAAGTCAGCCCAGCTTGTCGAACAGCGAGGTCTTGCTGAGCTGCGCGAGGATCGACTGCGCGGCGCTGAGCGTCGTCATCTTCTGGCTGAGCGTCGCCGCCGCCTCGGTGATGTCGGTGCTCTCGAGGCCGGAGCGCTCGTCGGCGAGATCGATCTTGTCGTTCTCGAGGCGATCGCCGACCGAATTGATCCGCGCCGAGCGGACGCCGGCGTCGGCCTGTGCGTCGTCGATGCGCGAGGCGGCGGCGTCGACATCGGTCAGCGATGCGGCGAGCGCGGTCTGGTCGCCGCTGCCGACCGCGGCGATCGCCGACTGGAGGATGTCGGCGATGCTGCCGCTGCTGCCGTCGCTGCGCGTCACGCCGTCGAACACCGCGGCATGGCTTTCGCCCGGCGCGACGGTGGTCGAGCGGCCGATCGGGATGCCGAGCGCGGCGCCGGACGCGTAGAGCGGCTGACCCGACGAGTCGGTCGCGGTGCCGGCGGTGACGATATCGGCGGCGATGCCCTTGAGCTCGGTGACGATCGCGGCCCGGTCGTTGTCGCTCAGCGTGCCGTTCGAGGCCGAGAGCACCAGTTCCTTGGCGCGTGTCAGCGCGGTGGTGATGCCCGACAGATTGGTATCGACCAGCGCGGCGATCGACCTGGCGGTGTTGACGTTGGCGGCATAGACGGTGTTGTTCGATTGAGTCGTCCGGATCTGGGCGATGCGCGCCGCCGCCGCCGGATCGTCCGATGCGACGTGGACCTTCACCCCCGTCGAGATATCGGTCTGCAACTGCGCGATCTGGCGCGCGAGCGTCTGCTGCCGCGTGATCTGCGAATTGAGGTTGTACGCGCTGCCGCTGAGCATCGTCGGGTCCTTTAGGTGATGACGTCGAGGATCGACTGGAGCGTCTCGCGCGCGACCTGGATGACCTTGGCCGCGCCGCTGTACGCCTGCTGGTAGCGGATCAACTCGGCCGCCTCGGTATCGAGATCGACGCCGGTGGTCGCCGCGAGCGCGGTGGTCGCCGCGTCCGAGCGCGCCGAGGCGGCATCGCTCTCGGTCGTCGCGTTGGCGACGAGCTGGCCCTGGTCGGTGACGATCGCGCCCCAGCGCGCCTCGATCCCGGTGGAGGTGCGCAGGTCCGACAGGGCGAGCAGGTTGCCGTTGGCGGTGCCGCCCCTGGCGGTGGCGACCGCCACGGGATCGCTGGTCGCGAGCGTCAGCGACGCAGCGGTGGTGCCGGTGAGCAGAGGCGCCCCGGCGGCGCCCGCCGCGGTCGTGCCGCTGGCTTGCCAGGTGTCGAGCTGGGTGGCGAAATCGCGTGCCAGCGTATCGAGCGACTGGCGGCGATCGGCGACTGTCCCGGCGCTGGAGATCAGGCCGCCGATCGCGCCGCCGGCACCCGTGATCGTCGTCGAGACGCCCTGGCCGATCGTGCCGAGCGTCAGCCGCCCGTTCGCATCGGTGGCAAGGGTGAGACGGGCGTTCGTCCCGGTCGAATGATCGGCGGCGACCAGCGTCGTGCCGCCGCCCGCGACGCTCACCGTCGCCGAGCCGTTGTCCGCGTAGGAGACGTCGATCGCGAGGTTGCCCGCGATCGTGCCCAGCACCCGGTCGCGCTGGTCGAGCAGATTGGCCTGGCCTTCGGCGCCCGCTTCGCTGCCGCGGAGCTGGATGTTGATCTTGTCGAGCTGGGTCAGCGCGGCATTGACCGACTGCACCGTGGTCGTCGCGTTGCTCGCGATGCCCGACGAGACCGTGGCGAGATTGCCCGCCGTCGTGCGGAACGCGCCCGCGGTCTGGTCGATCGCGTTGAGGAACGCCTGGCGGTTGCTGGTGCTGCCGGGATTGGAGGCAAGCGTGTCGCCGGCGTTGAATACCGCGGTCGCGCTCTGGCCGACACCGGTGGCATCGTCGCCAAGCGCGGTCTGCGCGCTGGTCAGCCAGGTGAGCCTGGCGGCCGCCGCGCCCGCCTCCGATGCGGCCGAGCGCGCGTCGGCAGCCTGGTAGACGTTGTACGCGCGGCCGATCGACGAGACGCGGGATCCCGAAAAGCCGGTATAGTTGTTGTAGTAGATCGACGATCCCGCCGATCCCTGGACCTGCTCGATCGTCACCGTGCGCCGGGTATAGCCCGCGGTGCTGGCGTTGGCGACGTTCTCGGAGATCGCCGACAGCGCGGTCTGGTACGCGCGGACGCCCGACGCGCCGATCGAGAGCAGATCGCTCACAGCTTGATCCGCGAGGCGAGGTCGCCGACGACATGCGCGGCACGGCCCGCTACCTCGATGCCGGCGGCCGCGACCTTGGCCTGGGGCAGCACCTTGCCGAGCTGGTTGCTGAGCATCTCGGCGATGCCGAACACGCCCTGCCTGGACATCGCGTCCGCGGTCTTGGCGTCCGCCATGTCCTGGAACTGGCTGGTCGCCTGGCTGTCGAGCATGCCGTCGCCAAGGCTCGCCTGGCGCATCGATCCGATCATCTGGCGCAGGAACACCGCCTCGAACTGCTGCGCGGCCGATTTGAGCTTCGCGGCCTGCGCGTCGTTCGACGTGGTCGAGCCGACCGCGGAGGTGGCGGCGAGGGAGAGGGGGGAGATGGTCATAGCACGATCAGATCCGCTTTCATCGCGCCGGCCTGCTTCAGCGCTTCGAGGATGGCGACGAGATCGGCAGGCGAGGCACCGATCGCGTTCACCGCTTTCACGATGTCGGCGAGGCTGGCCCCTGGCGCGAGCTCGAACATGGGGGAATGCTTCTCCTCGACGGTGATCGCGCTGTTCGGCACGATCGCGGTCTGACCCTGCGAGAAGGCGGCGGGCTGCGACACCTGCGGCTTCTCGTCCACCTTCACGGTCAGCTTGCCGTGGCTCACCGCCGCGGGCGCGATCCTGACCGCGCCGTTGATAACGACCGTACCGGTGCGAGCATTAACGACCACGCGCGCGGCCGCGTCGGCGGGGTCGATCTCGAGGTTTTCGATGGATGCCATCAGCGCGGTGCGCAGCTGCGCGCCCGGCGGCGCGGTGATCGCCACCGTCTCGGCGTCGATCGCCTGGGCGCGGCCCGCGCCGAGGCGGCCGTTGATCGCGGCGGCGACGCGCTGGACGGTGGTGAGATCCGATTCGGAGAGGTTGAAGTTGACCGTCGCCGCGGTGGCGAAACCGGCGTCGACCGCCTTTTCCACGGTCGCGCCGCCGGGGATGCGGCCCGCGGTCGGCACGTTGACGACGATGTTCGATCCGTCCGCCGCCGAGACGCCCAGGCCGCCGACCGCGAGATTGCCCTGCGCCATCGCGTAGATCTGGCCGTCGGCGCCGACCAGCGGCGCGAGGATCAGCGTGCCGCCGCGCAGGCTCTTGGCCTTGCCAAGCGCGGACACCGTGATGTCGAGCGTCTGGCCGGGCTTGGCGAAGGCGGGAAGATCGGCGGTGACGATGACCGCGGCGGCGTTCTTGCTCGCCGGGTTGACGCCCGCCGGGATCTGGAGGCCGAAGCGCGAGGCGACGCCCTTCATCGCATAGGTCGCATATTCGAGGCTGTCGTCGCCGGTGCCCGACAGGCCGACGACGATGCCATAGCCGGTCAGCTGGTTCGAGCGCAGGCCCTGGAACTGGCCGAGATCCTTGATGCGGGTGGCGTGCACGGGGGCGAGCCCGACAATCATGAGGACCAGGGTGCCAACCACCGTTCGCACCGAGCGAAGTCGAAGTGCCCTCGCTATCCCGCGGGGGCTTCGACTGCGCTCGGCCCGAACGGGTTTGGGTGCGTGGAAAAATGACAAGAGCCGCACTCCTAGAACGGGCTGACGCGCGAGAAGAAGCGGCCGAGCCAGCCCTGGCTCGAGGCGCGCGCGATCTCGCCCTTGCCCGAATAGGTGATGTCGGCGTTCGCCACGCGGGTGGAGAGCACCTGGTTGTAGCCATCGAGATCGACGGGCCGGACGATGCCCGAGATCTGGACGAACTCGTCGCCGCGGTTGAGCGTCAGATGTTTCTCGCCCTTCACCAGCAGATTGCCGTTGGGCAGCACCTGCTGGACGGTGACGGTGACCGCGCCCGACAGCTGGTTGGATTGCGCCGCACCGCCCTTGCCCGAGAAGGTGCCGTTGCCGCCGAGCGAGGCATCGCTCGACTTGAAGAAGGACAGCGGACCGGTCGACGGCGGGGTGAGGCCGATGGTGCTCGTCCGGTCGGTCGAGGCGGTGTTGGTCTTCTGCGCCTGCGTCTTCTCGACCAGCACGATCGTCACGAGATCGCCGACCATCGCCGCGCGCGCGCCCGACGTCAGCGGGGCATAGCCCGCCGCGGCGTGGAAGATCGATCCGTCGGCCGGCGGCACGGCCAGGGCCTCGGGCATGGTCGGCGCGTAAGGGTTGACCTTGGGCGGCTTGGGCGCGCGCGCCTGCACAGGCTGCGGCAGGGCAAGCGCCGCGACGACCATGCCGAGGCCGAGACAGGCGAGGGGGATGCGGATGGTGGCCATGCTCGGGCGCCTAGATGTTCTGGTTGGCGAACTGGAGCATCTCGTCGGTCGCCTTGATCATCTTCGAATTGACCTCGTAGGCGCGCTGCGTCTCGATCATGTCGACCAGTTCCTCGACGACGTTGACGTTGGACGCCTCGAGCGAGCCCTGTTCGATCGAGCCGCGCCCGTCGATGCCCGGATCGCCCTGCTGCGGCGCGCCCGATGCGGTGGTCTCGGTCAGGAGATTGTCGCCGACCGCCTTGAGCCCCGCCGGATTGGTGAAGCTGGCGAGCTGGATCTTGCCGAGCTGGACCGGCTCGGCCGCGCTCGCGGTGGTCGCGCTGACGGTGCCGTCGGCGCCGATCGTGATGTTGGTCGCGCCATCCGGGATCTGGATGTTGGGGATCAGCGCATGCCCGTCCGCGGTGACCATCTGGCCCTCCGCGGTGATCGAGAAATCGCCGTCGCGGGTGTAGGCGGTGGTGCCGTCGGGCTGCTGGATCTGGAAGAAGCCGTTGCCCTGGATCGCGAGATCCAGCGCGTTGCCGGTCTGGTTGAGCGAGCCCTGCGTGTCCGAACGCGACGTGCCGGTGAGCTTGACGCCCGACCCGAGCGAGCTGCCCTCGGTATATTTGTCGTCGCCCGACGAGGTGGCGCCGGGCTGGGTGATGTACTGATAGGCCAGCGTCTCGAAATTGGCGCGATCCGACTTGAAGCCGGTCGTGTTCACGTTCGCGATGTTGTTCGCGATGACGCGCATGCGTTCCTGCTGGGCGTCGAGGCCGGTGCGGGCGACATGGAGGGCGGCGGTGGTCATGGGCGGGTCCTCAATCCTGGATGTTCATGAGTTCGGCGGTGGACTGATCCATGTCCTTCGCGCCGGCGAGCATCTTGACCTGGGTCTCCCAGGCGCGGCTCGCGTCGATCATGTCGGTGAGCGTCCTGGTGGTGTTGACGTTCGATCCCTCGAGCGTCGCGGGCGTCAGGCGGGCATTGGGGTCGCCCGGGAGCGTGCCGCCGCCGGCGACCTGGAACAGCCCGTCGACGCCCTTGGTGATCGTCGATCCGGTCGCCGAGACGAGCTTGAGCTGATCGACCTGCTGCGGCTGGCTGGGATCGCCGCCTTGCGGGACGATGGAAACCGCGCCGGTCTTGTCGATCGTCACCTTGTCGGCGGGCGGCAGCGTGATCGGGCCGCCTTCGCCCATCACCGGCACGCCGTCTCCGGTGGTGAGCAGGCCGCTGTCGGCGACCTGGAGGTCGCCGCGCCGGGTATAGCCCTCGGTGCCGTCGGGCGCCTGCACCGCGAGCAGCGCGTCGGCGTCCATCGAGACGTCGAGGCTGCGCCCGGTCGCGATGTTGGCGCCCGCCTTCATGTCGGCGCGCTGGACCGACTGGCCGGCCTGCGCGACCGCGGCGACCGCGCCGCCGCCCGAGCCGAGATAGATCGCCGTCGTATCCGCCATATCGCCCCGGAAGCCGGTGGTGGTGGCGTTGGCGAGATTGCTCGCGGTCACCTGCTGACGCTGCATGAGCGTCCGCATGGCGGAAAGCGAGGTGTAGATCAGGCGGTCCATCGCGGATCCTCAGGTGGCGCTCAGGTCCTCACCCTCACTGCAGGTTGAGGATCGAGCTCAGCATCTGCTTGTCGGTGTCGATCGCCTTCGCGTTCGCCTGGAAGTTGCGCTGCGCCGAGATCAGGTCGACCAGCTGCGAGGTGAGATCGACGTTGGACAGCTCGAGCGCGCCGGATGTGATCTTGCCGCGACCGTCGATATCCGCCGCGCCGATATCCGCCGCGCCGCTGCTCGCTGTCGCGGTCCAGGTGGTGTTGCCCTGCTGGTGCAGCCCCGCCGGGTTGGAGAAGGTCGCCAGCGCGACCTTGCCGAGCTTGATCGTCGCTCCGTCCGAATAGCTGGCGCTGACCAGACCGTCGTCGCCGACCGTGATGTTGTTGAGCTTGCCGACCGAATTGCCGTTCTGATCGGCCGCTGCGGCAAAGGCGACGTTGCCCTGCTGCGAGCCCGCATAGTTGATGCTCAGCGTCACCGGAGCGGCGGCGCCGGTCGGGGTCACGCTGCCGAACGCGATCGTCGACGGCGTCGTCGAGAGCGCGCCGGTGGTGTTGTCGAACGTCAGCGTCGCCGCGGTGCTGGTGCCCGACGGGAAGATCTGCTGATCGCCGACATAGGTGTGGACGCTCCACGTCGTGTCGGTAGCGCCCGCGGCGGCGGCGTTCCTGACGAAATAGGAGGTCGCCGGAATGGCGTTGCCCGACGTGTCGTAGACCGTCGTCGACGAGGCGTAGTTGTAGCTCGTCGCATCCGTCGGGCTGAACGTCGTGGTGGCCGGCACGCTGGCGTCGCCGGGCAGCGACACGGTGTCGGTGACCGACGTGGTGCCGATCGGGGTGCCATGGCTCTGCGAGATGTGCAGGCCGACCGTCCCGGCGCTGCCGGTCGCGATCGTGTTGCCGAACTGGTCGACCGGCAGGACCTGGAGTTCGTTGCCGCTCGAATCGACGACGTTGTTGTCGCCGTTGACCGAGAAGGCGCCGTCGCGGGTGAAGCTCACCGCGCCGGTGGTCGCCGATTTGGTGGTGAAGAAGCCTTCGCCGCCGACCATCAGGTCGAGCGCGCGGCTGGTCGTCGCGGTCGAGCCCTGCGAGAACTCCTGGCTGATGCTCTTCAGCCGCGTGCCTTGGCCGATATTGGCGGTCTGCGACGAGAAGGCCGAGGACGAGATGAGATCGCCGAACTCGGCGCGGCTCGACTTGAAGCCGGTGGTGCCGGCGTTGGCGATGTTGTTCGACGTCGTGTTGAGGTCGAGCTGGGCGGCGTTGAGGCCGGAGAGCGAGGTGTAGAAGGAGGACATCGTGCAGGCTCCTTGGGAAGGATGGGGTCGGGGTCGGGGTCGGGTTCAGGAGAGGCTGAGCACGTCGCCGGGGGCGACCGTGCCGAGGGTGGTGGACAATGTCGCCGCGCTGCCGCCGGCGGGCGACTGGACGCCGGTCACCGTCGCCCAGGTGGCCACGCCTGGCGTGATCGTGCCGGTGGCGCCGGTCGCCGAGACGACGACGCCGAGCGGCCCTGTCGCGGTCGTGCCGTCGGCCTTGGTGCCGTCCCACGAGAAGTCGAGCGCGCCCGCCGCCTGGTTGGACAGCGTCTCGGAATGCACCGTCGCGCCGGTCGAATCCCGGAACGACACGCTGAGCGTGGTGGCGTCCGACGGCAGCGTGATCTGGCCGGCATAGCCGCCGTTGCCGAGCGGCTGCGCGGTGGTCGAGCTGACCAGGGCGGCCTTGCCGATCCAGCTCGCGGCATCGCCGATGCGGTTGCCCTCGATGTCGGTGACCAGCGACTTCAGGCTGGCGTTCATCTCGGTGATGCCCGAGGTCGAGGCCATCTCGGAGAGCTGCTGCACCATCGTCGAGGTGTCCATCGGCGAGGTCGGGTCCTGGTTGGTCATCTGCGCGGTGAGCAGCTTGAGGAAGCCGCCCTGGTCGATCGTCGACGAGCCCGTCGTCGTCGCGGCGGTCGTCGATGCCTTGGCGCGCAGGCTGTCGAGATAGCTGCCCGCGGTGGTCGTGCTGGCGGCGGCGGTGATCCCCATGATTATTGTCCGAGCTTGAGGGTATCGAGGGTGAGCGTCTTGGCGGTCTGCATGACCTGGACGTTGTTCTGGTACTGGCGCTGGGTCTCGAGCATCTCGACGAGCTCGGCGGCGCCATCGACGCCCGCGTCCCAGACATTGCCGTCCTTGTCGGCGAGCGGATTGGCCGGATCGTAGCGCCGGGTCGGCTCGGTCGCCGACTGGACGACCTGGCCGACCTTGACGGTGGAGACGCCCGGCGTGTCCGAGACCTGCTCGAACACCGGCTTGAGCGCGCGATAGGCGCCCTCCATGGTGGACGAGACGGTGCCCGCGTTGGCGAGGTTGGAGGCGTTGGTGTTGAGCCGCACGAGCTGCGCCGACATGGCGCGCCCCGCGATATCGAACACCGACATGTTGGACGACATGCGTCTATTCCCCCTTGAGCGCCTGCATGACCGTCGAGATGCGGCCCTGCAGGAAATTGAGCGTCGCCTTGTAGGCGACGGCGTTCTCGGCGAACTGGGTCTGCTCGGTGGCGAGCTCGACGGTGTTGCCGTTGGGCGAGGCTTCGATCGGCACGCGGTACGCGACGTTGGCGTCCGCGGCCCGGTCGACGCCGTCGGACGCGGTCGCGGCGGTGGCCTGGTCGAGCGCCCGGGTGAAATCGATGTCGCGCGCCTTGAACCCGGGCGTCGCCGCGTTGGCGATGTTCGAGGCGAGCATCGCCATCCGCTGCGAGCGGAGCGCGAGGGCCTTGCCGTGGATGCCGAAGAGCGCGTCGTCTGCCATCGTATGTCTCGTGCGGGTCCGTCCTAAAGGTTCCGGCGATCCTGCCGTTACCGGGCTGGGAAGGTCGGAAGACCGCGTCCGCCGCGATCCCGTCATGACCATGTGCAATGGCCGTGCCAGTTTCGCCGGCGGAGCGGGGATCGATGGTTGGGGGAAGCCTGCCGGCAAGGGGTTGCCGGTGGGCGGCAGAGTTTTGCCGGTCGGCTTGCCGGTGCGGCGGAAGGGGACGGGCGGCCAGGTGTACAGCGGCGTATTTCTCGATCCGATCGCGCCGCTGCTGGTGCTGGGCGGCAGCGCCGCGGTCGCCGCGCTGCGCTCGACCGCGGGCGACTGCCGCGCCGCGATCGCCGCGCTGGCGCCGATGGTCCGCGCGCGGCCCGATATCGACGGTCAGGCCGCCAAACTGGCGGTCAACCGCATCGCCGAGCGGGCGGGCGCGACCGGGCTCGCCACCGTCGATCGCGCGCCGGTGGTCGAGCGCTTCCTCGCGCGTGCCGCCGCCGAACTGGCGGATGCCGCCGATGCGGACGCCTTCACCGCCTGGGCGGACGACGATATCGACATGCGCGCGCTGCGCCATGCGCGGGTCCACGGCGTCTGGCGCGCCGCCGCCGACGCCGCCCCCGCGATGGGCATGATCGGCACCGTGATCGGGCTGATCCGGATGTTCGCGGCGATGGACGACCCGGCGCAGATCGGGCCGGGCATGGCGCTGGCGCTGACCACCACGCTCTACGGCATCATCGCCGCCAACCTGATCGCGGGGCCGGTCGCGGCGCGGCTCGAGCGGCTGAGCGAGGCCGAGATCGGCTGGCAGCGCCGCGCGACCGATCGGCTCGCGGGGATCGCACGCGCCGAGCTCGAAGGGCCGCCGGTCGGCCGCAGCGAGCTGCGGCTGCGGGCGGTGGCATGATGCAGGCGACCGCGCGATCCGGCCAGCGCTGGACGATGAGCTTCGCCGATCTGTGCCTGGTGCTGCTCGCCTTCCTGCTGCTGCTCCAGGCCAACAAGGGCAATCCCGCCGCGGTCGGTGCCGGCATCCGCGCCGCCTTCGGTGCCAAGCCGCCGACCGCGATCGAACGCCCGGCGGCGCCGATGTTCGAGGCGGGCGAGGCGATGCTGCTCCCCGGCGCGCGCAACGAGATGGGCGCGATCGGCCGCGCGGCGGCGCTCCGCCACGCGTCGGTCCGCATCGCGAGCCATGGCAACGACGGCACCGGTCGCCGCTTCGACGGCTGGGAGCTCGCCGCGGCGCGTGCCGCCGCGGTTGCGCGCGCGATCCAGGCCGGCGGGCTGGGGCCGTCGCGCATCGATCTCGCGATCGCCGGCACGCACGACGCCGATGCCGGCGGGCAGCGGCTAAGGATCACGACGAGCTGACAACGTCGTGGCGAGGCGCTCCCGCTCGTCCGCTGAGAGTATGGCCCGGAACGACGGTCAAGCGGATCGTCCTCGTTCGTGTCGAGCGCAGTCGAGACACCGGCGCAAGAGACGTCCCTCGACTTCGCTCGGGATGAACGGGTCTCTTTTGTCAGCCGGACGGACGAGGGAGAGAGCGCCTGCCCCGGCCGCCACGGCAGAGCGAGGACAGGCTTTCGTCCAATCGTTAGCGCCGTTAACCAATTATTTGGCACATGGCTTGCTTTGTAGGCCCGTAATCCACGGGAGCACATGCATGCCTTGCCGGTCCACGGCCCTGATCCTCCTCCTCGGTCTCGTCGCCGCGCCCGTCGGCGCGGTCGCGGGGCCGGGCGGGTTCGAGGACATCGCCAGGCTCGAATCGCGCGTCGTCGCCGCGCTCGACGCCGATATCGGCCAGGCGGGCGGTCCGGTCGCGCCGATCGACCGCCGGCTCAAGCTCGCCGCCTGCCCGGCGCCGGTGACGATCGATCCCCCGGCGCTCGGCGCGCTGCCGCTGCGTTGCGAGGCGCTCGGCTGGCGGATCCGCGTGCCGCTGGTCCGCATCCCCGGTGCCGCGCCCGCGATCCAGGCCGCCGCCGCAGCACCGCCGCCCGCGACCCCGATCGTCATCAAGCGCGGCGATCCGGTGCAACTCGTCTCGGGCGCGCAGGGCTTCTCGGTCTCGACCGCGGGCGTCGCGCAGGAGGACGGGCATTCGGGCGGCGTGGTCCGCGTCAAGACCGATCCGCGCGGGCCGGCGATCCTGGGGCAGGTGGTGGATGCGGGCCTCGTCCGCGTCGCCGCCGCGTACTGAGCGGGGATCGGCGATGATCCACGGTATCGGCTCCCCGACCACCGCGCTGCCCGGCGGCGTCGGCACCGGCGCGACCGGCGGCGTCACCCGGCTGGTCGGCCCGCGTGCGCAGACCTCGTCCGCGCTCACCGCCTCGGCGCGGATCGTCGCCGAAGGCGCCCCGATCGAGGGCGACCGCATCGCGTCGCTGCGCGCCGCGATCCGCGCCGGCAGCTATCGCGCCGATCCCTCGGCGATCGCCGCGCGCATGGTCGCCACCGATCTCGGAGGCGACGCATGAACGGTGCCGCGATCGAGGCGCTGATCGCATGCCAGCGCGCGCTGCTCGCCGCGCTCGATGCCGACGATGTCGACGGCATCGCGCGGCACAGCGCCACCATCGAGCAGGCGATCGTCCGCATCCGCGCCACCCCGCGCGACCCCGCCGATCGGGGGCTCGCCGAGGAGGCGATGCGGCTGGCGGATGCGGCGCGCGTGCGGATCAACGTGCTCGCCGACACCACCGCGCGGCGCATCACCCGGCTCGCCGCGGCGACCGGCATCGGCGCCGCCGCGCCGACCTATGGCCGCGACGCCAGGCTGCGGCGCTGAGCGGATGACGCTGACCATCATCCCCGGCTCGCGGAGCACCCCGGTCGGCGCCGTCGCCGACGGCTTCGGCAGCGGCGGGCGCGTGCAGAACGCGATCCTCCATGCCGCGAGCTCGACCGGGGTCGACTTCCGATATCTCTACCACCAGGCGAGGATCGAGAGCGGCCTCAATCCGAACGCGCAGGCGAGCACGTCGAGCGCGTCGGGGCTCTACCAGTTCACCAACCAGACCTGGCTCGCCACGATCGCGCGGCACGGCGCCGAGCATGGCCTGGGCTGGGCGGCCAACGCGATCTCGCGCGGCGCCAACGGCCATTACCATGTCGCCGACGAGACGACGCGCACCCAGATCCTCGCGCTGCGCCAGGATCCCGAGACGTCCGCGGCGATGGCCGGGGAATACGCCTCCGACAACAGCGACTATCTCCAGGCCAGGCTCGGCCGCGCGGCCGGCTCGGTCGATCTCTACATGGCGCATTTCCTTGGCCCGGCGGGCGCGGCGCGTTTCCTCAGCGCCAAGGATGCCGATCCCGGCCAGGCCGCCGCATCCGTGATGCCGGCCGCCGCGCGCGCCAATCGCTGGGTGTTCTACAGCAAGGACGGATCGGCGCGCAGCGTCGCGGACGTCTACCAGCGCTTCGCCGCGCGCTTCGACCAGGCCGGCACCCCCGCGGCGACTTCGTCGCCGGCGCCGGCGACGGTCGTCGCCACGCCGGCGCGGGACACTTCGGCCGAGCTCGTCCGGATGCAGCTCGCCGCGCTCAACGGCACCACCGACGGCGGGATGACGACCGTCGCCGAGGCCGGGGGTGATCCGCTCGCCGCCGCGACCAGTGCGCAGGCGGTGCTCAGCCCGAGCCCGCAGACCGCGCGGCTCGCGTACCTGATGCTGGCTTCCCTCGGAGTGTGATGATGGCGTCGGCGTCGATCAACAAGCGTGTCTGGACAGATGCCGGCAAGGGCGCGATCCTGCCGATCGCGTCGCTGATGCTCGTCGCGCTGATGGTCGTGCCGATGCCGGCGATGATGCTCGACCTCGGCTTCATCACCAACATCGTGATGAGCCTCGCGGTGCTGATGGTCGCGCTGAACGCCGCGCGCCCGCTGGATTTCTCGTCCTTTCCGACAGTGCTGCTGTTCACCACGCTGCTCCGGCTCTCGCTCAACGTCGCCTCGACCCGCGTCGTGTTGGTCCACGGCCATGAAGGGGCGGGCGCCGCGGGGCATGTCATCGAGGCGTTCGGCAGCTTCCTGATCGGCGGCAACTACGCGGTCGGCATCTTCGTGTTCGCGATCATCATGATCATCAACCTGGTCGTCATCACCAAGGGCGCGGGTCGCGTGTCCGAGGTTTCGGCGCGGTTCACGCTCGACGCGATGCCCGGCAAGCAGATGGCGATCGACGCCGATCTCAATGCCGGTCTGCTGACTCCCGACGAAGCCAAGGCGCGCCGCCAGGAGGTCGCGACCGAGGCCGACTTCTACGGCTCGATGGACGGCGCGTCCAAGTTCGTGAAGGGCGACGCGGTCGCCGGCGTGCTGGTGCTCGCGGTGAACGTGCTCGGCGGGCTGGTGCTCGGCGTGCTGTCGCACCAGATGGCGATCGGCGACGCCGCCAGGACCTATCTCCAGCTCGCGATCGGCGACGCGCTGGTCGCGCAGATCCCGGCGCTGCTGCTCTCGATCGCCGCCGCCTCGATCGTGACGCGGGTCAGCTCGCCGCTCGATCTCGGCGGACAGATCTCCAGCCAGTTCGGCTCGGCCAGGGCGTGGACGCCGGTCGCCGCGATCCTCGCCATCCTCGGCGTGCTGCCCGGCATGCCGCATCTCATCTTCCTGCCCGCCGCGGCGCTGGCGGGCTTCGCGGCATGGCGGCTGCGCGGCGCCGACATCCTCAAGCGCGCCGAGGCCGATCTCGCCGGCAAGCCCGCCACGCCCGCGCCCGCCAATCCCAGCCAGATCGGCTGGGACGAGGTCTCGGACGACGCGCCGCTCGGGCTCGAGATCGGCTACGGTCTCGTCGCGCTGGTCGACGAGCGCAAGGGCGCGCCGCTGATGGCGCGGATCACCGGCATCCGCCGCCAGCTCTCCAAGGAGCTCGGCTTCGTCGTGCCGATGGTGCGCGTGCGCGACAACATGAACCTCGCGCCCAACGCCTACCGCATCACCGTCGCGGGCGTCTGCGTCGGCGAAGACGAGTGCCATCCGTCCGATCTGCTGGCGCTCGACAGCGGCGATCTCGCGGGCACGATCGCCGGGCGGGCGGTGCGCGATCCCACGTTCGGGCTCGACGCGGTGTGGATCGCGCCCGAGCAGCGCAGCGAGGCGGTGGTGCTCGGCTATACCGTCGTCGATCCCTCGACCGTGATCGCGACGCACCTCAACCAGCTCGTCGCGATCTCGGCCGCCGATCTGTTCGGCATGGACGAGGCGCAGAAGCTGATCGACCAGCTCAAGGAGGGCGCGCCGCAACTCGTCGCGGGGCTGACGCCGGCGCCGCTCTCGCTGGCGCAGATCGCCGCGGTGTGCCGCGCGCTGCTCGGCGAGGGCGTGCCGCTCAAGGATTTCCGCCGCGTCGCCGAGGCGATGGCGGATGCCGCCACCGACGGCGTGGAGCCGATCGCGCTGGTCGAGAACATCCGCCGCCGGATCGGCGCGCTGATCGTCCAGACGGTGGTGCCGGTGCGGATGCCGCTGCCGGTGGTGACGCTGGATGCCGGGCTGGAGGGGCTGCTCACCCAGGCGGTGCGCACCGGCCCCAACGCCAGTCACCCGATCGAGCCCGCGCTCGCCGGCAAGATCGTCGGCGCGATCGGCGAGGCCGCGCAGCCGCTGATGGCCGAGGCCAGACGCTTCGCCATCGTCACCTCGCCGATCGCGCGCCGCGCGCTCGCCCGGCTGCTGCGCCCGCACATGGCGGAGGCGCCGGTGCTCTCCTTCCTCGAGATCCCCGACGGCAAGCCGGTCGAGGTCGTCGCGGTGGTCGGCGGTGCCGCACCGCAGGTCGGCCAGCGCCGTGACGCGGAGATGATCCGGTGAACGCGCAGATGCCGATCACCTATGGCCGCAAGCCGGCGCGCACCGTGCCGGCGCAGCTCGTCCAGGCGCATATCCCGCTGGTCCGCAAGATCGCGTGGCACGTCCATGGCCGCGTCTCCAACGCGATCGACATCGAGGACCTGATCCAGATCGGCATGGTCGCGCTGGTCGAGGCGGCGAACGGCTACGAGGATCGCGGCCACGCCTTCGCCACCTATGCCGGGATGCGCGTGCGCGGCGGCATGATCGATCATCTGCGCCGCCACGCCAGCCAGTGCCGATCGGGCATGGCCAAGCGCAAGGAGATCGCGCGCGCGCGGGCCGAACTGGAAGCGAAGCTCGGCCGCGCCGCGACCGAAGCCGAGATGGCAGCCGCGATGGGGATGGACGCGACCTCGTTCCGCGAGCTCGCCGACGCCGCCGAGGCGGTGCGCCACGAATCGATTGACGAGGTCTATTCGGACCAGTCGATGTGGTTCGCCGACCTGGAGGCGGGCGCCGACGAGACGTTCGACTGCGAGCGGCTCAAGCAAGCGCTCGCCGACGCGATCGCCTCGCTCCCCGAGCGCGAGGCGATGGTGCTCCAGCTTTATTTCGTCGAGGAGCTCAACCTCGAGGAGATCGGCAAGGTGCTCGACATCGGCGCCGCGCGCGTCTGCCAGATCAAGAAGGCCGCGCTCGACAAGGTGCGCCGCATGCTGGCGAACTGGCAGGACGATTGACCGCGCCGGCGGGCGGTCGACACCTCACCGCCACCCCATGCCCGACCCGGGGTGACTCCCGTCCTGGCGATGGTATAGACCTCGTCAGTACGTCGCGAGGATGTCATGCCGAAAGCCGCTGTGTTCACGATGAAGCTGGAACCCGATCTGCGCGCCGAGTTCATGGCGGCGGCCGAAGCCAGCCACCGTCCGGCATCGCAGGTGGTACGCCAGTTGATGCGGGAGTTCGTCCAGCGCGAGCAGGACCGGCGCGACCATAGCGCCTTCTTGCACCGCAAGGTCGAAGCGGCGCGCGTTTCCGTTCATGAAGGGCAGGGCCGCCCCGATGAGGTGGTGGAGGCCGAGTTCGCCGCTCGCCGTGCCCGTATCACCGACGGGGCGTGAAGGTTATATGGACGCCTGAAGCCGAACAGGATCGCCGGGCGATCTGGGATTACCTTGACGCCCGCGACCCCGACGCGGCGCTCCGGATGGACCGGTTGTTCAGCGCTACCGCCGCCACGCTGGTCGACTTCCCCATGCTCGGACATGAGGGCGAAGTGCCCGGCACGCGCGAGCTTACGCCGCATCGGAGCTACAGGCTCGTCTACGAGGTCGTAGACGACACGGTCTGGATTCTAGTGCTGATCCACACCGCCCGCCAATTGCCTCCGCTGGCGCCTCCCTCGAAAGACCGTGACTGAGCACGGGTCGCTACGAACGGCTCCACCTCATGGAAAGGCATGACGGCTGATCTTGGCGCGCAAGCGGCCGGCAACGATGTCGCCGTCCGCCCGCCGCGCTCACTTGGCGAACTTGATGTCCACCCAGGTCGCATCGTCGACGAACTTGCGGTATTTCTCGTAGCCGGCCACCGCGGTCTTGCCTGCGTCCTCGCTGAAGCCGGCGCGGATCTCCTTTTCGATCATCTGGTCGCGCGTCGCGTTGGGCATCAGGCCGTCGGCGCTGACATAGTGCACGCCGATGACGACGTTGGGCAGGCCCCTGGTATAGCCCTGCCGCACCGAGATGCTGTAATCGTCGATGATGCCGTGCTTCTTCATGATCTCGAAGCCCGGGACCTGCGACTGCTTCAGTCCGGTGAGATAGTCGTCGACGTGGTTCGGGTCGACTTCGATCTGGTTGATGTCCCAGACGCCCTTGGCATATTGATAGTCGACATATTCCTTGGCGTTCGCCGTGGCGGCTCCGAGCAGGAGGCCGGCGCCGGCGAGCGCGGCGAGGAGGAGCTTTTTCGACATGGCGTGTCTTTCCGCTGATCGCGCGGCCCCGCGTCGCACGGCGAGCGGAGCGCGTGAGGTCTCTGGGGGAAGCGAAGACGCTACGGACCGCCGTGCGGGACGATGTGCGACCGGACCGGTGCAACATAATCGCCACATTGTCCCGGATTGGCAAGGCGATTTGATACGCCGGGCGAATCGTCGGCCGGCGGCGTCCTCGCGCGCTTCGCCCGCGCCGGGATCGGCGACCGCGAACCGGCCCCGACCCTGTCGACTTCATCAACGTCGTCCGCGCGGCGATCAGCGCGGCGCGGCGGTCCGGGCGGGCGCCGGGCGGGCGAGCCGCGCCTCGATCCGGTCGAGCCGCGTACCCATTTCGGCGAAGCCCGCGTGCAGCGTGTCGCCGATCGCATTGGCGCCGGCGGGCTGGTGCGCGTCGAGCGACAGGCGCAGCGCGTCGAGGCCGTGGTGGAAATCCTCCGAGGTCAGCGGCGGCGTCGCCGCCGGGACCGGCATCGCGCTGCCGGCGCGCGCCGATGCGGCGGCGAGCTGCGCACTCGCCCGATCGAGCGCCGCGATCATGGCCGGCACGCGGGCGAGTTCGGCGCGCTCGCTGCGCGCCTCCTCGCGGTGCGCCTGCGCGGCGGCGAGCGTGCGCGAGACCG
The DNA here is from genome assembly GCA_964245815.1 of uncultured Sphingomonadaceae bacterium. Taxonomy (GTDB): domain Bacteria; phylum Pseudomonadota; class Alphaproteobacteria; order Sphingomonadales; family Sphingomonadaceae; genus Solisphingomonas. Next base: position 107,442 of record CAXTNX010000001.1, read on the forward strand.
CGATCAGCCCGCCCAGCGACATCAGGCTGGTGAACAGCGCCAGGCCGACGATCGCGAGCAGGACGATCCGGCCGCGATCGCGCCGCGCCGGTCCGGACGAGACGGAGCCGGCCGACGCGTCGCCAGGCTGCGGGACTGGCGCTGGCGGATCGGCCGGCTCCTCCGTCGCGGCCCGGTCGGGCGCGGCGGATGGGGGAAGCTCGGCGGCGGCGCGACCCTTGACGGGCGCGCGGCGCGGTTTCCTGGACGGGGCCGCGGGAAGGATGTCGTCGAACACCAGCTCGTCGTCGCCCGGAGCGGCGAAGTCGGTCGGGTCGAGCGGTCCATCGGTCATCGTCGGGGTCCCGGCTGGTCGGATCGTCAACACGCGAATGGCCTCCGGCGCGGGGGAGCATGTGCGCCGGAGGCCATCCCTTGGGCCTTCAGTAAGGCGGTCAGACCATTACTGGAGGAGCTTGAGCACGCCCTGCTGGCTCTGATTGGCCTGGGCGAGCATCGCGGTCGCCGCCTGGCTCAGGATCTGGGCCTTGGCGAGGTTGGTCGTCTCCGACGAGAAGTCCGCGTCCTGGATGCGGCTGCGCGAATCGGTGAGGTTGGTGACGTTGCTGGTCAGGTTGTTGACCACCGAGTTCAGGCGGCTCTCCGACGCACCGAGACCGGCGCGGACGTTGCTGACCGTCTGCAGGAAGGTGTCGATCGCCCCCAGCGTCGTGTTGGCGTCGGCGACCGTGCCGACCGTGAGACCGGACGTGGTACCCGCGACGACCGCGGCGACGTAGGTCGTGTCGCCCGCCTGGTAGGTCAGCGCTGTGCCGACATCGCCTGCCGCAACGACGTTGCCGCCGATGGTGACGCCGTTGGTGACGTCGCCCGCGGTGACCGTGTGGCTCGTGCCGACCAGCGCGTCGCTGGCGCCGATCGGGGTGCTGAGGTGCGCTGCGACCGCAGCGGTCGTGCCGCCGGAGACGGTGGTCAGGTCGAGGTTCTGGATGATGATGTCGACCGTGGTGCCACTGTCCGCGCCGACCTGGATGGTCTTCTTGGTGCCGTAGCCGGCGGTGCCCGTCAGGGCGCCGGTGGTGTTGGCGTTGGTGCCCGCGACGGCGGTGTCGAACAGCGCGACTCCGTTGAACTTGGTGCCGTTCAGCGAATCCTTGATCTGGGCGGTGAGCGCCGAGACTTCCGCCTGCATGTTGCCACGGTCGGTGTCGCTGTAGGTGCCCGAGGCGGACTGCACCGCGAGCTCGCGGATGCGCTGCGCCATGTTGGTCACCTCGTCCAGCGAACCGTCGGCGGTCTGGGCGAGCGAGATGCCGTCGTTGGCGTTGCGGACGGCCTGGTTCATGCCGGTGATCTGCGAGGTCATCGAGTTGGAGATCGCGAGCCCCGCGGCGTCGTCGGACGCCGAGTTGATGCGCTTGCCCGAGGACAGGCGCGCCATCGCCGTCTGGAGCATCTGGTTGGCCATGCGCGTGCCGTTCTGGGCGCGCAGGGCGGAGCTGTTGGAGTTGATGACGGTCATTGTAGATTCCCTTCCCGCTTGTTGCCGGCCGGATCGACAATTCCTTGCCGGCCACGATCCGGGTAACGACGGGCCGTGACCGGGATTTAGCGCGGAAATCCGGGTTTTTTGCTACTCCGGCGTTAACCATCCCCCTCTCATGTACGCGCGCGCGTGCCCGTTCGATCAACGCCGTGTGCGCGCGTTAATCCTTTGTTGGTTACAATCGACGACAGTGCTCCCATGAGGCGGTCAGGCCTTGCGGGGAGCGTAGTTCGATGGCGGTCATCGGTATCAGCGACGGCGCGCAGAGGGAGAGCCCGGCCCTGATGGCGTGGCTGGCGGGCGTCGGCATCGGCTGCCGCCCGGTCGCCGCGTCGGCGTCCCGCGAGCGTGACGAGCAGCGCATCCTCGCGGTCGCCGAGATCGCGCACGCCACCCATCGCGACGTGCTGATCGAGATCGTCGAGGGCGCGCCCGCGCTGGTCCGCGCCGCCTCGGGGATGCCGTCGCGCATCCGCTTCGGCTTCCAGGACATGGCGTTCGGGCTGGCGATGGTCGCCGAGCTCGTCCGCGGCGCGAACCGGCCCGCGGTCGGCGAGCCGGACAGCGCGCTCTACCTCACGCTCGCCGAACGCGTCGCCCAGTCCGATGCGACCGTGCTGGTGCTCGGCGAGACCGGCACGGGCAAGGAGGGCATCGCCCGCCACATCCACAATTCCTCGCCGCGCGCGGCGAAGCCGTTCGTCGCCGTCAACTGCGCGGCGCTGCCCGAGACGATGCTCGAGGCGATGCTGTTCGGTCATGTCCGCGGCGCCTTCACCGGTGCGGCGGCGGCGAGCGAGGGGCTGTTCCGCGCCGCCGAGGGCGGCACGCTGCTGCTCGACGAGATCGCCGAGATGCCGCTCGCGCTCCAGGCCAAGCTGCTCCGCGCCATCCAGGAGCGCGAGGTGCTGCCGGTCGGCGCGACGCAGCCGATCAAGGTCGATGTCCGCATCATCGCGGCGGCCAATCGCGACGTGCAGGTCGAGGTCGCCGAAGGGCGGTTCCGCGCCGATCTCTACTGGCGGCTCAACGTCATGCCGCTCGCGCTCAAGCCCCTGAAGGCGCGCCGGCTTGATATCCGCGCGATCACCGCCGCGCTGATCCTGCGCCATACCCGCGCGGGCGAGACCGTCGCCTGGCCGACCGCCAACGCGCTCGACCGGCTGATGGCGCACGCCTGGCCGGGCAATGTCCGCGAGCTCGACAACGTCCTCCAGCGCGCGCTGCTGCTGCGCATGGGCGACCGCATCGAGGCCGACGATCTCGCCATCGAGGTCATGCATCAGGCGTCCGCGCCGGCGCTCACGCTCGTCGCGGCGAACGCCAACGCCACGCTCGCCGATGCGGCGCGCGCGTCCGAGATGGAGGCGATCCGCGCCGCGCTCGAGCAAACCGGCGGCAAGCGGATCGCCGCCGCCGCCCGGCTCGGCATCTCGGAGCGCACGCTGCGCTACCGGCTTGCCGAGATGCGCGCGATCGCCGCGTGAGGATCACGACATGACCGGAATCACCGCCGCCAGCCTGCTCCAGATGCGGGCGCAGATCCTCCAGCAGAACACCGCCTTGCAGAAGGCGGCGGGAACGCCGGCGACGACGCCCGCGCTGACCGACGGCACGTCCAGGACCGGCGATTTCGGCGACGCGCTCAAGTCGGCGCTGACCCAGGTCAATTCGCTGCAATCGAAATCGGAGGACATGTCGGCGCGCTACGAGCGCGGCGACACGACCGACGTCGCCTCGGTGATGCTGGCGCGCGAGCAGGCCTCCGTCGGCTTCCAGGCGACCCTCCAGGTCCGCAACAAACTCCTGTCCGCCTACAAGGACATCATGAGCATGCCGGTATAACAGATGGCTGACACCGCACTCTCCACCGACCTCGTGTCCACCTCCGGCCGCGCGCTGCCGGTGCCGCTCGCCGGCATCGCGCAAGGCGGCATGGGGGGCATCCTCCAGCGGCTGCGCACCTTCACCAGCCAGCCCGCGATCGCCAGGAGCCTGCCGATGATGGGCATGATCGCGCTGCTCGGCGCCGCGTTCCTCGCCTGGGCGGTGCTCCACACCCCGCCGCAGAAGGACCTGTTCTCGGGCCTCGCGGACGCGGACAAGGCGTCGGTCGCACAGGCGCTCGACACAGCCGGGATCAGATATCATCTCGACCAGAATTCCGGCGCGCTCACCGTGCCCGAGGACAGCTACTATCGCGCCAAGATGCTGCTCGCCCAGCAGGGCCTGCCCAAGGCGGCGCCCGACGGCGACAGCATGATCTCCAGCCTGCCGATGGGCGCCAGCCGCGCCGTCGAGGGCGCCAGGCTCCAGGAGGCCAAGGAGATGGATCTCGCGCGCACGATCGAGGCGATCGACGCGATCGAGACCGCCAAGGTCCATGTCGCCGCCGATACGCCGAGCGTGTTCCTGCGCGACGCGGCCAAGCCGCAGGCGAGCGTGATGCTGCGTCTGCGACAGGGCCGTTCGCTGTCGGACGCGCAGGTCCAGGCGATCGTCCATCTCGTCGCCTCCTCGGTATCCGGGCTCCAGCCCGAGGATGTCTCGGTGGTCGACCAGTCCGGCCGGCTGCTCAGCAAGGCCGGCGGATCGGGCGAGGACGACGCCAGCGACAAGCAGGTCGCGATCCAGGCGCGGGTCGAGGATCGCTACCGCCAGGCGCTCGCCAGTCTGCTCACGCCGATCGTCGGCGACGGCAACTACACCGCCGAGGTCCATGCCGATCTCGATTTCGCCGAGGTCGCCTCGACCCGCGAGACCTTCCCCAAGGACGGGCAGGTCGTCGCGCGCGAACAGGGCAACTGGACCAACGACCCCTCCGACGCGGACAAGCCCGCCTCTGGCATTCCGGGCGCGCTCTCCAATACCGCGCCCGCTGCCGCCAACGCGACCGCGACCGCCAACGGCAAGGCGGCCGGCGCGCAGGCGCCCGGCACCGCGCCGGGCCAGGCCGCGACCGCCGCGGCGTCCAAGACCAACGAGACCTACGACCGCAGCTACGACAACGGCCACGAGGTGTCGGTGACGCGCAATCCGGTCGGCACCGTCCATCGCCTGTCGGTCGCGGTCGCATTGCGCCAGGCGCCCGGCGCCAAGCCCCTCACCGCCCAGCAGCAGGCGCAGATCGAGGGCCTCGTCAAGGGCGCGATCGGCTTCGACCAGAGCCGTGGCGATGTCGTGTCGGTCGCGCAGCAGACTTTCGTCGCCGTGGACGCCGCGACCAGACCGGCCTGGTACCAGGCGAGCTGGATCGGCCCGGTCGGCCGCAACCTGACCGCGATCGCGGTCGCCGCGATCATCGTGTTCGGCATCGGCCGCCCGCTGCTCAAGCGCCGCGCCGCCGTCGCCGAGCAGCGCATCGCCGGCAGGGCGAAGGAGCGCGCGGCGGTCGGCAAGGAGATCCAGTCCGCGCTCAGCCAGCAGACCGCCGAGATCAGCCCGGACAAGCCGGTCACGCTCGACATGATCGAGGCCGCGCCGGGCTATGCCGCCCGCGCCGCGCTGATCCGCAACTTCGTCCGTCAGGACCCGGATCGCGCCGCGCTCGTCGTGCGCGACCTGATCCGCGCCGATATGCCCAAGGCCGCCGAGAATGCCTGAGCCCCTGGCGCTGCCGTCGCCCGTCGCATCGTCCATCCCGGGCGGATCGTCCGCCGCCGCCATCCTGCTGATGCTGCTGGCCGAGGACGAGGCCGCGCAGGTGCTCGGCCGGCTCGATCCCGATGAGGTCCAGCAGCTCGGCCACGCGATGTTCTCGGTCGCCGACGTCAGCGAGGACGAGGTCGACGGGGTGCTCGACCAGTTCGTCGACCGGGCACGCGAGCGCACCACGATCGGCTTCGGCGCCGACGGCCAGATCCGCACCATGATGGAGCGCGCGCTGGGCACCGAGCGTGCCGAGAACATGCTCGCGCGGATCACGCCGCCGACCCGCCAGTCCGCGCTCGATTCGCTCAAGTGGATGGATGCCAAGACGATCGCCGCGCTGGTCGAGTTCGAGCATCCGCAGATCGCCGCGCTGGTGCTCGCGCACCTGGAGGCGCCGGTCGCCGCCGACGTGCTCCAGCTGCTCGACGAGGATGTCCAGGCCGACGTCGTCTATCGCGTCGCGACGCTGGGCGAGGTCTCGTCCGAGGCGCTCGACGACCTGGAACGGCTGCTGCTGCGCCAGGTCAACAAGAAGTCCAAGGGCAACGCGCCGGCGCGCGGCGGGGCGAGCGAGGCGGCCAAGATCGTCAACTCGACGCGCACCAACGTCGAGCAGCGCGTGATCCGCCAGCTGGCCAAGCTCGACAAGGGGCTGGCGCGCTCCATCGAGGAGGAGATGTTCGTCTTCGACAATCTCATGGCGGTGTCCGAGAAGGATCTCGGCACGCTGATGCGCGGCGTCGACAACGAGATCCTGATCGTCGCGCTCAAGAGCTGCGACGAGCGGCTGCGCGCCAAGGTGTTCGCCTGCATGTCGGCGCGCGCCGCGCAGTCGATCCAGGACGAGATGATCGAACGCGGGCCGATGCGGCTCGCCGAAGTGCAGGAAGCGCAGAAGGCGGTGCTCGCGATCGCGCGCAACCTCGCGCAGGCCGGCACGATCAGCCTGGGGGGCAAGGGCGAGGATTATGTCTGAGGGCTTCGCATCGGCACGACGGGTCGCGGTCTGGACGCAACCGCAGGCGCGCGGCCCCGCGCCGTTCACCGCCTGGGGCGAAGCGCTGCGCACCGCGTTCGAGCCCCCGGCCAGCGATATCGAGCTCCCCGAGCCGCCGATCGACATCGAGGCCGAGCGCACCGAGGCGTTCGGCGACGGGTACGAGGCCGGGCTTGCCGAAGGCCGCGCCGAGGCCGAGCCCGAGAAGACGGCGCTGGCGAAGCTCGCCGGCGCGCTCGATGCGCTGCGGCCCGAACCGTCGCGGGCGCTCGGCAGCATGATCGCGGCGACGGTCGAGCGGCTGCTCGTCGAGTTGATGGGGCAGGTGGCGATCGATCGCGACACGCTGATCGCGCGCGCCGAGGCCGCCGCCGCGCTGATCGGCGAGGAGACCAGGCCGGCGCTGCTCAGGCTCAATCCCGCCGATGCCGCGCGGCTCGCGGGCGTGACGCTGCCGGTGCCGATCGAAGCCGATCCCGCGATCGGCGCGGGTGCGCTGCGGCTCGAGACCGGCAATGGCTGGATCGAGGACAGCCCGGCGCTGCGCCTCGAGAAGTTGCGCGGGGCGCTCGATCGCGTCGCGGCGACCCGATGAGCGAAGGCGCGACGATGCTCGACATGCGCGCCGGCGCGCTGCTCGATACGCTGGCTGTCGGCGATGTCGCGCCGCGCCGCATCGGCCGGCTGGTCGCCTATGACGGGCAGATGCTGGAAGCGACCGGGCTCGCCATGCCGGTCGGCGCGGGCGTGCGCGTGATCGACCGCGACGGCCATGCGACGCGTGCCGAAGTGGTCGGCTTCCGCGGCGACCGCTCGCTGCTGATGGCGCTCGACGGCGAGGCGCCGCACTCCAATGGCGGTCGGGTCGAACCCGATGCCAGGGGCGGCATCGCCGAGGTCGGCGACGCGCTGCTCGGCCGGATCGTCGATGCCACCGGCCAGCCGCTCGACGGGCTCGGACCGGTCGGCGCGACCGCGACCTGGCCGCTCGCCGGCAAGCCCGCCAATCCGCTCGATCGGGCGCGCGTCACGCAATGCTTCGACATGGGGGTGCGCGCGATCAACGCGCTGCTGACCGCCGGCGTCGGCCAGCGCATCGCGATCTGCGCCGGCTCGGGCGTCGGCAAGTCGGTGCTGATGGGCCAGATGATCCAGGGCGCCGACGCCGACGTGATCGTCGTCGGACTGATCGGCGAACGCAGCCGGGAGGTCGCCGACTTCCTCGCCACCAAGCTGGTGCCCGGCGTGCGCGAGAAATCGGTGGTGGTCGCGGTGCCCGCCGACCATCCGCCGGTGCTGCGCATCCGTGCCGCGATGCGCGCGACCGCGATCGCCGAGTATTTCCGCGCGCAGGGCAAGCGCGTGCTGCTGTTGATCGATTCGCTGACGCGCTGTGCGCACGCCCAGCGCGAGCTCGGCCTGTCGCTCGGCGAACCGCCGACGATGAAGGGCTATCCGCCCTCGGCCCTGTCGATGATCCCGCGGCTGATCGAGCGCGCCGGCGCCGACGCGCATACCGGCGGCTCGATCACCGCGCTCTACACCGTGCTGGCGGACGGCGACGATGGCGACGATCCGATCGTCGATACCGCCAGGGCGATCGTCGACGGGCACATCATCCTGTCGCGCGCGCTGTCGGAACAGGGCGTGTTCCCCGCGATCGACGTCGGCCGCTCGCTCAGCCGGGTGATGGCGGACATCGTCGACGACGAGCACGCCGATGCGGCGGCGACGCTGCGGCGGCTGTGGTCGGTCTACGAGGAGAGCCGCGACCTTATCCTGATGGGTGCCTACAAGCCGGGCAGCGATCCGGTGATCGACGAGGCGATGGCGCGCCACCGCGAGATCCTCGACTTCCTCAAGCAGAAGCCCAGGGATCGCATCGATCTGGTGCACAGCTCGGCCGAGCTGATCGAGCGGTTCGGGGCATGACCGCGCTGGTCGGGCGGCGCGAGCGGATCGCGCGCGTGCGTCGCATCGAGCATGTGCTGGCCGCAGGCGCGGCGGCGGCGGCCGAGGCGCAGCTCGCCAATCTCGAATCGAGCGAGGCCCGGCTGACCGACCTGCGCTGCTCGCTGTCCGCGATGACAGGATCGTTTCCGGCCGAGACGCTGGCGGCGCGCGCCGAGCTCGCGCTGCGGCTCGACGAGGCGCGGTTCGGTCTGGGCGATGCGATCAGCGCGGCGCGGGCCACGGTCGCGGTGCGGCGCGAGGAGCGGATCGAGGCGCGCAAGCGCCAGGAGAGCGCGAACAAGCTGGGCGAGCGCTCGGCCCGGGCCGCCGCGCAGACCGCGGAGCGGCGGGCGTCGGGTGCGGTGCGGATGCGCGCGCCGCGCGGCCTGGGGATGATCGACTGATGGATCTGCTCCGCTCCCCGATCTGCGTGGGCGCGGCCGCGCTGGCCGATGGCGCCGCCGACACGGGCGCCCCGCCGGCGACGGCGGCGGCGTTTACCGCGGTGTTCAGCGGCGTGACGTCCGAGCCCGTCGCGACGCCGACCGGGATCGCGCCGACCGGCCGGAGCGCGCCAGCGGCTGATGAGGCGCCTGAGACACGGACCCAGGCGTCGGACGGGTTCCCGCCGGCGCTTGCGAAAAATGCCGACGACGGAACCGGGGATCAGGCGCCGCTACCCGTGACACGCGGGAACGGGCCGGCGCCGACGAACCGCAATCCGCATCCGTCCAAGCCCGTGGACGCGGAGACCCCCGACGATCGGCCGCTTGCCTTCGGCACGCGCCCGGACCCGCGGATGACGGCGACGACGGCGGATCCGGTCGTCGCGGCAGAGGCGGCGCCGCGGCGTCCCGGTGCCGGCGAAGGCGGGGCGGCCGCCGTGCCCGACGCGCAACCGCTCCTTGCCGCGGGCCAACCGATGCAAGCGGCGGCGGCGGCGACGTCGGCGACGATCGATCCGTCCAGGTCGCCGGCCGGAACCGACGCTGGTCTGCCTCTCGCACCGCTTTCGGCCGCGCGCGCATCGCCCTCCCGCGCGTCGCGCGCACCCGCTGTCGCGGATCGGCCCGCGAGCGTCGGACCGGCCGGCGCGACGGACGCGACCGACACGCCGCCCGCATCGCAACCTCCGGTTTTCGGGGCGGTGCCGATGCCGACCGCGGCGATTGACGAAGATTCCTCGGCGTCGATAGCTTTCCATCCCGTCCGGCTAGGACTTGATGCGCCGGTCACGCGCGACCCTATCGATACGCCGACGGCCGATCCGGCAAGGTCGCCGTCCGCTGTCGCGAGCGGCGTTTCGACCGGGTCGGGATCGACGCTGCGCGATCGGCCCGCGATCGCGACGATCGCCCCGCGACCGGATGATGTCTCGGTGTCGACCGGCACGGTCGCGGCGTCGATCGTCGGCGATACCGCGTCATCCGATCGCGATGCCGTGCAGCGGGTTGGTACGCGACCGGTTCCGGTGCGGCGTGGCGGTCTTATCGACGTGTCTCCGCCGGTTGCCGGGATACCGAATCTCGTCGCGGTGCCGGTGGGCCGCGATGCGTCGCGAGCCGGTCCGGTGGTGCTACCGGACGATACGAGCGCTGCATCCGCGCGAGACGTCGACCATCGCTCGATCGCCGCGGTCGATCGGGCCGCCCCGCCAACCATCGTGGGCGTCGGGGATGCGCCGGTCGGGCCGGCGACCGTTTCTCCCGGTCGATCGGCAGTGCCGGTTGCGGCCGGACCGATCGTACCGCGCGCGCCGACGGTCGACCGACGCGTGGGCGATCGGGCTCGCGCGACCGACGCGGCGTTCGATCCGCCGATCGCGGACGGCGACCCTGCCGGCCAGGATCCGGTCGACGCTCCGACGGGTCCGGTCGTCGATGCGGTCCCGCTGGCGCGCGATCCCGTCCAGCCGGCGGCGCCGCTCGACCTGCTCGTCCCATCGCGAGCGGCTGCGCCCGAGTCCGATCGGTCGCACCCCGCACGCGCGACCGGGCGCAGCGTCGCGGCGACGCCGGGAGAGGTCGAGCGGCCACGCGCCGCGCGCCGCGGGCCGGCCGAAGACAGTATGCTGCCGGCGGAGTCGGCCGGGTTGCCGCCGATCCGGGCCGTCATCGCCCAACCCATTGCCCCGGTGGCCGGCAAGGCCGCGCCCGCGTTGGTGACTTCGCCGCCGGTCGCGACCGTCCCCGTCGCGGCGGACGCGCCGGCTGCGTCGGGCGGGACGGCGCTGGCCGCCCCGGCGCTGACCGCTCTGGTCGCGGCGGCGAACCAGCAGCTGGAGGCGCGCGCGCGGGCGGCCATCGCCGCGCCCGAGGCGGCGCGGACGTCCGCGCCGGCGTCGGCGACGATCGAGATGCTGACCGGACGGCTCGCATCCGCGCCGGCCACGCCGGCCACCGCGACACCAGGACCGGCGCGAACCGCCGCCGACGCAACGACCCCGATCCGCGATGTGGCCGGAAACGAGACGCTCGGACTGTCGCTCAAGGTGGCGACGGCGGCGGCCATGGACACCGGGATCGTTCGATCGACGCCGGATGGCGATCCGTCGGCCGCGTCCGCCGCGCCTGCGGATGCCAGGACTGCATCGCCGGTAGCGCCGCCGCCGGTCCCGGCCGCGTCCGCCGCCGCTCCGGTGTTGCCGTCGCGAGCGCCGCGCCCGCGTACGGTGGAGCGTTCGCGCATCGCCGAGGCCCTGCCAACGCCCGCGCCGGCCGCGACGGCCCCCGCCCCCGCGCCCGCGCCGACCGCCACCGCTCCGGATCTGCTGCCGACCGCGAGCGGCACGCTCGCGGCGGGCGGCGCGGATCGGCATGTCGAGCTTGCCCGCCATGCCGCGTGGGCGGACGGGATCGCGCGCGACATCGCCACCGCCGGCGCCGCCAGCGGCACCGCACGCTTCACCGTCGCACCGGCCACGCTCGGCGCGGTCTCGGTCGCGGTCAGCCGATCGGTCGAGGGCGCCTCGGTGCGGCTCGTCGCGAGCAGCGAAGCCGCGCGCGATGCGCTGGATGGCGCGCGTCCGCAATTGATCGCGGAGGCCCGCGCGCACGGTCTGAACATCCGCGACACGCAGGTCGATCTCGCCGGATCGTCGGGCGGCGGCACGGGATCGGGCGGGCATCGCGACGGCGCCCCGCATCAGCCCGCCGCCGTCGCGGCGCCGGACCAGCCGCGATCGACGAACGCCGTGGACACCAATTCCTTAACCACGGGTGCCTATGGTGGTGCCGGCGGCGGCGAGGCGGGTCGCCAGGCGCAGCAGCATGCCCGGCACCAGCCTCCGTCGCCGCAGGACCGCACCGCCGCGGCACGCCGGACGTCCGATCCCGATCGGGGGACGGACGATGCGCGCCGGGTGGCCGACGGCCGGTACGCGTAGCGCGCGAGGGACGAACCGATGAGCAAGGACGAAACCGCGGCCGCCGAACCCAGGAAGAAGGGCGGCAAGAAGAAGCTGATCGTGATCGTCGTCGGCGCGCTGATGCTGGCCGGCGGCGGCGTCGCCGGCGGCATGTTCGCGGCCGGGATGGGGTTTGGCGGCGCGCACGCCACAGGTCCGCACGCCGATCCCGATGCGCCCAGGCTTGTCGTGCGCGAGCATGAGAGCGCCGATCCGGCCGATGCGTTCAAGGCGGTCGGCAGCTTCCAGCCGGATCCGAAGCGCTACAAGCCGAACTACTACACGATGGAACAGAATTTCACGTCGAACCTGCGCGATACCGACGGCATCGTGCAGCTCGCGCTCGGCATGTCGACCTTCTACGACAGCAAGGTCACCGACGCGCTCAAGGACAACGACATGCCGCTGCGCTCGGCGGCGCTTGGCGTGCTTGCGAGCCAGGATGCCTTCGTGCTCGAGACGCCCGACGGCAAGCAGGCGCTCCAGGTCAAGCTCAAGGATGCGATGAACAAGGTGCTGGTCGACAAAACCGGCTATGGTGGCATCGACAGCGTGTATTTCACGAGCTTCATCATCCAGTAGATGAGGCGACAGGCGATGCGGGGGTCGGGCGGAGCGTGGCGAAGGAGCGGGTACAGGGTTCGGCCGAGCTGATCCGCGATGGCGCGGTGCCCTATGCGCTGGGCAGTGAATCGTTGCGCCCGGGCGCGCGGCTGGCGGGGCTCGACCGCCTCGGCGAGCGGCTCGCGCGGCGGCTGCGCGACGTCTTCGAGCCGTTCGTCAAGGTCAAGCCCAAGGTCGAGGCCGAGGCGGCGCTGACCAGCCGCTTCGACACCTGGCGCGACGGCCTGCCCGAATTCACCAGCGTCAGCCTCTACCGGATGCGCCCGATGAAGGGCGGCATGCTGATCGCGGTCGCGCCCGATTATGTCAGCCGGATGGTCGACAGCTTCTACGGCGGCACCGGCGCCGCGACGCCGACCGCCAACCGCAAGCGCGAGTTCACCGCGGCGGAGGAACGGCTGCTCGCGCGCATCACCGAGGGCGTGGTCGCCGCCGTGGTCGAGACCTGGGCCGAGATCGTCGCGATCGAGCCGCTGCTCGCCGCGCGCGAGACCAATGCCGGCTATGCGACGCTGGTGCGCGGCGACGAGAGCGTCGTCATCCAGCGGCTCGCGATCGCGGGCGGCGGCCCCGGGGCGTCGAGCATCGATCTCGTCTTCCCGCTCGCCGCGATGCGCGCCTACGAGGTCCAGCTTTCCGCCAAGGTCCATGCCGAGACCAATGCCGGCGACAGCGAGTTCCGCTGGCGGATGGCGCGCGCGCTGGAGAATGTCCGCTTCCCGGTCCGCTCGGTGGTGGCGCGGCCGACGCTGTCGGTGCGCGAGCTGCTGGCGCTCAAACCCGGCGACGTCATCCCGATCACGCTGGCGCCGCGGGTGCCGCTGATCGTCGGCAACAGACGGCTTGCGGAAGGCACGATCGGCGAGCAGGAAGGACGCGCGGCGTTCCAGATCGAGACGATCGGGGTGCCCGACCGCCAGAACGGACGGTAGAGGGTGGACGATGTGACGAGCGATGCGCCCTTCCCGGGCACCGACGATCCCGACGGCACCGCGGCGCGCAACTACCGGTTGCTGGCGGACATCCCGCTGCGGCTCTCGGTCGAGGTCGGCTCGACGTCACTCAAGCTGTCCGAGCTGCTCGACCTGAACGAGGGCTCTGTGGTCGAGCTCGATCGGCAGGCCAACGAGCTGCTCGACATCCTCGTCAACGGCACGCTGGTCGCCAAGGGCGAGGTGGTGACGGTCAACGGCCGCTTCGGCATCCGCGTCGTCGACGTCGTGGCCGCCGAGGCGCGGCTGGCCGGGATCGAACGCCGGGCATGACGCTCAGCTACTTCCTCAACGTGTTCCTGATGTTGGCGCTGGTCTCCGGACTTGCGGTGGCGACGCTGTGGCTGATGCGGCGCTACCAGCCGGGTCTTGCCGGCGGCGGCGGCGGCCGCGCGCGTTCGGTCAAGGTGGTCGACGCGGTGTCGATGGGCGCGTTGGGCGCACGGCTGGTGGTCGTCGAGTTCGAGGGCCGCCGGCTGCTGGTCGGCGTGACCCGTCAGCGGATGGACCTGATCGCCGAAGGATCGAGCGAGTTCGCGCAGTATATCGACGATGGAGACTGAGTTCCTCGCGTCACGTCCGTTCGCGCTGAGCGAAGTCGAAGCCCGGGTGCAGGGCAGGACAGGGCTTCGACGACGCTCAGCCCGAACGGTGTTGGGGCTCTTGATGGCCGTGATCCTCGCGCTGCTCTGGACGCATCCCGCCCTCGCCCAGGCCGCACCGCCCGCGCCCGGCACCGGCGTTCCCGGCGGCCCGCAGACCGGTGCGCTCAACCGCGCGCTCGGGCAGATCTCGGGCGACGGCAAGTCGCTGTCGCTGTCGCTGCAGATCCTCATCCTGATGAGCCTGCTGACGGTGCTGCCGTCGCTGATCCTGATGATGACCAGCTTCACCCGCATCATCATCGTGCTGTCGATCCTGCGCCAGGCGCTGGGTCTCCAGCAGACCCCGCCCAACCAAGTGCTCGTCGGCCTCTCGCTGTTCCTGACCCTGTTCGTGATGCGGCCGGCGATCGACCAGATCAACACGACCGCGGTGACGCCCTATGGGCAGGGCAGGATCCCGATCGAGCAGGCGATCAGCGCGTCGGGCACGGTGCTGCACGGTTTCATGGAGCGGCAGGTCCGCCAGACCGATCTCGCGCTGTTCGCCAACATCGCGCACGCGCCCAAGTTCGACACGCCGGCCGCGATCCCGTTCTCGATCCTGCTCCCCGCCTTCGTCACCTCCGAGCTCAAGACCGCGTTCCAGATCGGCTTCCTGATCTTCCTGCCGTTCCTGGTGATCGACCTGGTGGTGGCGTCCACCCTGATGTCGCTCGGCATGATGATGCTCAGCCCGCAGATCATCTCGATGCCGTTCAAGCTGCTGCTGTTCGTGCTGGTCGACGGCTGGGCGCTGACGATGGGCAGCCTGGCGTCGAGTTTCGGGTAGCGTCGCCCGGATGTGGAGGAGTGACATGCGTTCCGGTGTCGCGAAGAGGCGTTCGATCGTGGCAATTCTCGGCAGCGCCATCCTCGCTACCGTGTCGCAGCCGCTGGCATCCCAGACGGTGACCGCCCCGCAGATGGACGGCGCGACGATCAGGACGCGGCTCGCGCCGGCCATGGCTCCGGCGGGTCGACCGATGCCTGCCGACGTCGCCGAACTGGATACGATGCTCCGGCAAAAGGACTTCGCGCGGCTGGTGGCCCGGCTTCGCGGGGTCCGCTCCGCGCAGGAGGCCGGGCTGGATCTGAACTGGGAACAGACCCGGCTCTACGACGGCGCGGGCTTCCTGATCGCGCTGTCCTACATGCAGAACCTCTGGCGGCTCGGCGCGGCCATGCCGGACGATAGCGGCGAGGGACTGAAGGGAAGCGCGGGGATGATGTTCCTCTACGCCGTCGATCTGGTCGCGCTCGACGGCACGAGATGCGCGGACGCGTCGGCGCCCGGTCATCGCCGCGACCAGCTGTTCGCCCAAAGCCTGCCGATCATCGCGTATCTCCGGGCGCTGCCCCGGGCGGCGAGGATGACGAGCGCCACCGTTTCGCTCAATATCGAGGCGGCGACGGCGCCGCTGCGCGCCGATGACGACATCCTGTGCAGCGGCGGCCTCGCCGAGATCACGACGGGCCTCAAGGCGCAAGGTGCCAAGCCGCTGGAGCAGACCCCCAACGCGCCCGGTACGATCGGGAAAACCTATTCCGTCCCGCCGGCGCCGGGCTACGAACCGCAGTTCGTCGCCGCCGACGTCTGGCGGCCGAAACAGGCTGCGGCGCGACACGCCTTGCCGGCGTCCCTGACCCGATTGCTCACGGTGCCGGGCGATGCGCAGTCGCAGCCTCCCGCGAAGTGACGGGCGTCGCATCGGCGGCCCTCCGTTTGCACGCGCTTCCCGATGCGCTAGGCTGGGTGCCATGGATTCTGCCGTCGGCACGGACTTCTTCGTCGGCATCGCGCAGCATGCGCTGTGGGTGCTGGCGCTCGCCTGCATGCCGATCCTGATCCCGGCGCTGGTCGCGGGGCTGGTGCTCGGCATGATCCAGGCGGCGACCTCGATCCAGGAGCAGACGCTCGCCTTCGTGCCCAAGCTCATCGTCGTCGCCGTCTGCCTCGCTTTGTTCGGCGGCGCGATCCTGACCTTGCTCGCCGACTTCACCCGCGAGATGTTCGCGCGGATACCGGACCTGCTGCGATGACTCTCGCCCCTACGCCTGCCGTTCGCTTCGAGCGGAGTTCGAGCGAAGCCGGGAACGTCGTCGAGAATGCTTCTCGACGGTCGCATCTCGACTTCGCTCGATGCTGCACGAAGCGAACGGGGAAGGGGTGCAGGGGCAGGCGCGCATGATCCCCGTCGGCCTCGCCGGGCTCGAGGCGCAGATGTGGGTTTTCATGCTGGCGATGGTGCGGCCGGGCGCCGCCTTCCTCGCCGCCCCCGTGTTCGGCGCCGCCAACGTGCCGGTGCAGATCCGTCTGATCCTGGCGCTCGCGGTCGGCATCCCGGCGCTCGCCGCCACCTCGTTCGAGGTGCCGCCCGACGGGCTCGCCACGATCTCGGGCGCGCTGATGGTCGCCGGGGAGGTGGTCGCGGGGCTCGCGCTCGGCTTCGCGGTGCAGATGGGATACGCCGCCGCGATGATGGCGGGCGAGGTCATCGGCAACGCGATGGGGCTGGGCTTCGCGCAGATGATCGATCCGTCGAGCGAGGCGTCGTCGACCGCGCTCGGCACCTTCCTGTCGGTGCTCGCGACCTTCATGTTCCTCGCCATCGGCGGGCATCTGATGCTCGTCTCGATCGTCGTGGACAGTTATCGGTCGCTGCCGCCGGGCCATGCCTGGCTCGGGCAGGGCGATGTCCGATCGGTCGTCATGTTCGGCGGCGACATGCTCGCGGCGGGTCTGGCGATCGCGCTGCCGGTCGGCTTCGCGGTGGTGCTGGTGCAGATCGTGATGGCGATGCTGGCGCGCTCGGCGCCGGCGATGAACCTGTTCTCGGTGGGCATGCCCGCGACGATGCTGGCGGGCATACTGCTGCTCGCGATCGCCGCGCCGGCACTCGGCGAGGGGATCACGACGTCGATCGAGCGTGGTCTCGCGCTGGCGTACACCCTTGCTGGTCCGGCGCAGCCGGAGCGGGCCGGTGCCGCATCGGTGCCGCAGGCGCCGCGACCAGCGGGGGACTGACCCGTGGCCGACCAGCCCGAGGGCGACAAGACCGAGGCGCCGACGCCGAAGCGCCGCAAGGACGCGGTCGAGAAGGGCGACGTGCTCCAGTCCAAGGAGCTCGGCACCGCGATGGTGGTGCTGGCGGGCGCGGCGTGGCTGGCGATCGGCGGGCCGCTGCTGGTCCGGATGTCCTCCGACATGCTGCGCGGATCGCTGCGCTTCGATCGATCGGCGGTGGTCGCGTTCGAGCCGCAACAGGCGCTGCTCGGCATGATCGGCAAGATCGCGCCGCCGCTGCTGGTGCTGTTCGCGCTGACGCTGGCGGCGGCGATCGGTACGCCCGCGGTGCTCGGCGCGCTGGGCTTCCGCTGGTCGGCGATCGCCTTCAAGGGCGGGAAGCTCAATCCGCTGACCGGGATCAAGCGCATCTTCGGGACGCAGGGGCTGGTCGAGCTCGGCAAGGCGCTGGCCAAGATCGTGGTGCTGGGCGCGCTCGGCTGGTGGCTGATCTCGTCGCGGCTGACCGGGCTGACCACGATGGGCCGCGGCGACATCGCCTCCGCCATGGCCGGGCTCGGCGAGAGCTTCGTGTTCGCGGTGCTGGTGATGGCGCTCGGCCTGTTCGTCATCGCCGGCGCCGACGTGCCCACCCAGATCATCCGCCGGACCGTGCGGCTGCGCATGACCAAGCAGGAGATCAAGGACGAGAACAAGCAGACCGAGGGCTCGCCCGAGCTCAAGGGCGCGATCCGCCGCCGGCAGATGGAGACCGCGCGGCGGAGCGCGCGCCAGGCGGTGAAGGAGGCGAGCGTGGTGCTGGTCAACCCGACGCACTTCGCGGTCGCGCTGCGCTATCGCCCGGGCGAGGATGCCGCACCGATCGTGGTCGCGCGCGGACGCGGCGCGACGGCGGACGCGATCCGCGCGCTCGCCGACGAGGCCAAGGTGCCGATGCTGCGCTATCCCGAGCTGACCCGCGCGCTCTATTTCACGACGCGCGCCGGCCACCTGATCCGCGAGGATCTGTACATCGCGGTGGCGACGGTGCTGGCGTTCGTCTTCAACATCGAGCGCGCGATGCGCGACGGCGTCGACCAGCCCGAGATCGTCGTGCCGGCGCCGGCACGCTTCGACGAGAACGGGCGCGCGCCGTAGCCGCCGGTACGGGGTTAAGCGCCGCTTTACCGTCCGCGTTCAAGTTTCGCTCACCACGGTCGTCCTTGGGATCGGAGGTAGGTCCGATGATCGAGGCGATCGGGATACGGAGCGGCATCGTGCCGACGATGCGCGATCGGCAGCCGCCTCGCGAGCAGCGCCGGCCGCTGCCGCGACGGCGGATCGCGGCGGTCGATGCCGCGCGGATCGAGATCGACGATGCGCTCGCCGCGATCGATCGCGACGCCGCGCCGCCCGCCGGGACGGCAGCGGCGGGCGCGCCGACGGTGACCGCGATGGCGGTCGCGCAGCGCCTCGCCGCGGCGGCGGACCGCGCGGTCGCGATGCAGGCGCGGCTGGGACCGGCGGCGGTGCTCCGGCTGCTCGGCGCCGAGGCGTAAAGCCTGCATGAAGTATAAAGACTTGGCGGCCATGGTCGTTCTGGCACCCGAAGGGACGAGCGCATGACGACGACGACCGGCACGACCAGCGCCACCGCGACGACCGCGCCGGCAAGCTCGCTCGGCTCGACCATCATCACCTCGCTGAGCGCGGGCGCCGGGATCGATACCGATGCGGTCGTCACCGGCCTGACCGCGGCGCAGAAGTCGGGCACGGAAGCCCCGATCATCGCGCAGCAGACCGCGAACGCCGCGCAGATCTCCGCGGTCGGCAGCCTCTCGAGCGAGATCTCGGCCTTCTCCTCCTCGCTCACGACACTGGTCTCGGGCGGTTCGCTGCAATCGACGCCGACCTCGTCGGACGCCAGCATCGCGAGCGCGACCGCGATCGCCGGCGCACGGCTCGGCAACCTCTCGTCGACCGTCAGGGTGACGTCGCTCGCTATCGCGCAGACGCTCCAGTCGGGCGATCTGTCGAGCTTCACCAGCGGCATCGCCGCCACGACGCTGACGATCGCGACCGCGGGCACCACCGCCACGGACGGCACCGTGACCGGCGCCCGATCGACCACGGTCACGGTCCCGGCCAATGCCTCGGTCCGCGATGTCGCGACCGCGATCAACGCCGCCAGAACCGGCGTGACCGCGAGCGTCATCACCACCGGCGGCAAGAGCGTGCTGGTGCTCAAGGGCACGACCGGCGCCGCCAACGCCTTCTCCGTCGCCAGCGGCGACGCCGCGCTGGCCACGCTGACCTATGGCGCGGGCGCGTCCGCCGACAGCACGCAGACCTCAAGCGCGAGCGCCGTCGATGCGGTGTTCAACGTCGACGGCGTGGACGGCACGAGCGCCAGCAACACGCTGACCAACCTGGTCGCCGGGGTGACCCTGACGCTCGTCAAGGCGGGCACGGTGACGCTGACCGGCACGCGCCCGATCAATTCGATCACGCAGGCGGTGAACGCCTTCGTCGCCGACTACAACACGCTCAAGGGCGATCTCGACGCGGCGACAGCGGCGGCGACCAGCTCGACGGACGCGGGCGCGCTGCGCGGCAATGCGACGATCCGCGACCTGGAGCGGCGGCTCGGCAAGCTGACCACGACCAAGCTCACCGCGAGCGGCGCGGTCACCACGCTCGCGCAGCTTGGCGTCGCGACCGCGCGCGACGGCACCCTGTCGGTCAACGCCACCACGCTCGCCACCATGCTCGCCACCTATCCCGACGATGTCGAGGCGCTGTTCAATCCCGCGCAGACCTCGTCGTCGAGCGCGGTGACGATCGCCAGCAAGACCGGCGCGGTCGCGGCCGGGGTCTATACGCTGAGCGGCATCACCGCGGCGAACGGGACGACGCCGGCGAGCGGATCGATCGACGGCGTCGCCGCCAAGGGCCTGGGCTCGGTGCTCAGCGCGGCGGCGAACAGCGCCGCGGCGGGGCTGACGCTGGTGCTCGGCACGACCGCGACGCTGCCGGCCAGCGCGACGCTGACGATCGATCTCGGGCTCGGCGGTGCGCTCGCGCTGATCGCCAACGCGCTGGTCGGCACCAACGGCGCGATCACCAGCCTGCAAGCGCAGCTCGCCACCAAGACGACGTCGCTCGCCGACCAGCTCGCAGCGGCGGACGCCCGGGTGACGGTCTATCACGACCGCCTGGTCAGCGCGTTCTCGACGATGAACACGCGCGTCTCCGCCTACAAGGCGACGCAGAGCTATCTCACCCAGCAGGTCGACCTGTGGACCAAGTCCACCGACTGATCGCGCGCCATTTTCAGGGAGTTTCGGGGGATGTTCGGTACGATGGGTCATGCGGCGGCACGCGCGCGCTATGCGCAGGTCGATCTCGGCAGCAAGGTGGAGGGCGCCAACCCGCACCGGCTGATCGGCATCCTCTACGAGGACCTGCTCCGCACGCTCGACACGATGGCCGCGGCACTCGGCCAGCCGAGCGTCGGGGCAGCGGCGCTCGGCCGGCCGGGCGGTGGGGCGGCGGCGATGCGGCCCGGCATGGCCGATCGGCGCGCGCGCGCCGCCTCGATCCTGCTCGGGCTCGAGACCAGCCTCGATCACGGCCGGGGCGGCGACCTGTCGCTTGGTCTCGCGGCGGTCTATCGCGAGGCGCGTCGCCTGATCGCCGCGGGGATCGCGGCGGGCGATGCGGCGCCGATCGTCCAGGCGCGCGAGATGATCGCCGAAATCGCCGAGGCCTGGTCGACGATCGGCTGATTTTCGCGTGACCCCGCGGGGTTGCGATGCGACACCGCGTCGGCACCAGCCACGAGGTCGCCGATGTCCGTTTCCGCCGAGCGCGGCGTTGCCGTCGACTATGACCGGGCGTCCGGCCGCGCCACGCTGATCTTCGCCGATGCGCCCGCCATGCGCGCGTGGCTCGGCGCGTCGGCGGCGGCGGCGGGCGGCCGCATCGTCGCGCAGGCGACGCTGGATGGCGCGGCCGCGTCGATCCAGGCGCAGGGCGCGACGGCGGCCCTGGTGCTCGCGCTGGCGCACGATGGCGGCGCGGCGCTCGACGATCTGCTCGACCGCATCGCCGGGGCGGCGCGCGCCGCCCGGCTCGATGTGCTGGTGATCGCGCCCGCCGCGCTGATCGATGTCGTCGACGCGCGGCTCGGCGATGCCGGCGCGACGCTGCTCGTCGATCCGTCCGACCAAGAGATCGCGGCCGCGCTGGTGCCGCTCGTCGCGGCCGGTGCCGGCGTCGCCGAGCCGGGCAGCGACGAGCAGCGCCGTCTCGCCGAGCTGAGCGAACAGCTGGCGCGGATCGCGCGGGTCATCGCCACCATGTCCGAAGGACGCGAGGCGCCGCCCGGCGGCGACGCGGGCGGGGGCGCCGCGGAGCCGGACCTGCTGCTGGCGACGACCCGCGGCCTGATCCGCACGCGGCGGATGCGCGACCAGTTCTTCGAGGGCGTGCTGTTCGCCGATCCGGCCTGGGACATGCTGCTCGACCTGTTCGCGGCGCGGCTCGAGCGGCGGCGGGTCGCGGTGTCGAGCCTGTGCATCGCCGCCGCGGTGCCGCCGACCACGGCGCTGCGCTGGATCGCGATGATGAGCGGCCGCGGGCTGATCGAGCGCCGACCCGATCCGAACGACGGCCGGCGGATGTTCCTGGCGCTGGGCGAGGCGGCAGCGGACGCGATGGCGGGCTATGTCGGCGCGACGCTGCGTCACCTGGTGCCGGCGATGCCATGAGTGGCGCCGGTGCCGGAGAAGCGCCCAAGTCATTGCCGGCAAACCGAACAAATCGATTAGTTCGCGGAAGGTCGGGTTGTTGCCTCAAATAATGAAAACGATTCGCTATCGATGCCATGCCGGGCTACAAGATCGCATCGCCACCACCCATGCCGCGAGCATGGTGGCGACGGAGAGTCGGTCACGCTCCCGCTTGTAGGCCGGAGCCTGCGATGAACCTTCGATCCGACATCGATTACTGGCGTGTACGCGAAGCCGAGGAGCGGATCGCGAGCGTGACCTGCGGCTGCGTGGAGGCCGCGGATTGCCACCGCGTCATGGCGGAGCGCTATGCCGACCGGATCTGGAGCGCCGAAGAGGTGGCCTATGCGCGCGGCGTGGTATCGCGGGCGGCCGGCTGAACGGCGCTCGACCGGCAGCGGACGGCTGGTGGGCGGTGACGGGATCGAACCGCCGGCATGCTCGGTGTAAACGAGCCGCTCTACCGCTGAGCTAACCGCCCACTGCGCGCGCTGATAGCGGCGTCGTCCCGCGACGCCAAGCGCATCACGCCAGCGGGCGGACGAGACGCACCGCCGCGCCGAGCCAGGCCGGGCGCGGCACCGCGCGCGGGCCCTTGCTGCGGCCGGGCAGGAGGATCTCCAGCGCGTCGCCGGTCTCGCCGGTCAGGCGGCCGAACAGGAAGCGCCCGGCGGCGAGCGGCACCAGCACGTCGCGATGCCGCGCGGACGAAAACGCATCGGGGGCGAGGCGCTCCAGCCATACCACGTCGCCGGCGCGATAATCGCCCGCGCTCGCCTCCACGACGAGCGCGACCGCGCCGGCCTGCGGACGCGGCGGCACGATCACCTGCGCGCGGCGCGGCGCGGCGGCGCCGCCGCCGCCGAGGATCGCGGCGACCGGCAGATCGACGGTGTCGGGCAGTTGCACGAGGTCGGCGGCCTGCGTGCCGAGCGCGGCGGCGATGCGGTTGAGCCAGCCGACCGAGACGGTGCGCGTGCCGGTCTCGAGCCGGCCGATGGTCTGCGCGGTGGTCGGCGGCCGGCATGCCGCGGCGACATCGGCGAGCGTCATGCCGCGGGCCTTGCGGACTTCGCGGATGCGGGTGATCATCGGCATCTCCTGAACCGTATCGGTTATTCACTGTCCTACAAACCATCCGCTGTGGCAAGAGGTGCCGCGGCTCGAGACGGCGGAGGCGGTGACGATGGCGGGATTGAGCGCACAGGCGCGGGCGGTGATCGGCGCGATCGCGGCGGGGCGCGCGTTCCACCGGCAGCGCGATGGCTGGGTAGCGGGATCGCTGCGCGCCACCGACAGCCTGGTCGCCGAGCTCGAGCGGCGCGGCCATGTCCGTCGCGACGGCGCGCGGCTGGCGCTGGCGCGGTCCGCGGCCGACAGGGCGCCCGCCGCCAACCGGCTGCTGGTCGAGCGCGCGCTGCCGCGGGACGAAGCCGTCGCCGCGCCCGGCAGGACGGCGCGGCCGGCACGCAGCGTGACCGTCAATCTCGCCGAGTCGCCGCTCGGCTGGCTCAAGGCGCGTGGGCTGGTCGACGATCGCCGCTTCGAGGCGGGCGAGCGGCTGCGCGGCGACTGGACGGTGGCCGGGCTCGGCCCGCGCACGACGATGCGCTGGGACGCGGGCGCCGCGACGACCGGCGAGCGGCTCGACCCGACGCTGGCGCAGATCGCGGCCAGGCGGCGCGCGGACGACGCGCTGGCGGCGGCCGGGCCGGGGCTCAGCGACGTGCTGTGGCGGATCGTCTGCGCGGGCGAGGGCATGGAGACCGCCGAGCGCGCATTGGGCTGGCCGGCGCGCAGCGGCCGCGTCGTGCTGCTCCTCGCGCTCGATCGGCTGGCGGATTTCTACCGGCTGCCATGATGCGGGCGCTCTGGCCCTCGGTGCCGCGCCGGTGTAATCGGTACGGACAGCCCGTTTCCAGTATCCCGGTTGCTTGCGCGTGGTGGCCGCCCAGAGGCCGCCGCCTGACGAAACCCCGGCTGTCGCCGGGATGTGCAGCAACACAGGGGGGACGCTCATGACATCCGCGTTGAAGGCGATCCTCGTCGCCGGGGTATCGACCGCGTCGATGGTCGCCGCGCAGCCGCAGCTCGCCAGACCGAGCGGCGGGCAGCAGCTCCAGCAGTCGACGATGAACGACGTGCCGCATTGCACGCGCCGATACGGTACCGTGTCGGTCGCGGACGGCGACGATCCGTCGGGCTGGACGCAATTCTCGCTGGCGCCGCCGTCCAAGCTGCTCAAGGTGATGATCCAGCGATCGGGCTGCTTCAACCTGGTCGATCGCGGCACCGGACTGAACGCCGCGCAGCGCGAGCGCGACATCGGCGGCGGGCTCGGGCTCCAGCGGGGATCGAACGTCGGGCAGGGTCAGATCAAGGCGGCGGACTATGTCCTCGTCGCCGAGATCCAGGGCGCCAACAACAACGTCTCGGGCAGCGCGATCGGCGGGCTGGCGGGCGGGCTGATCGGCGGCCGCTTCGGCGGCGTGCTCGGCGGCATCCGCAGCCGCAAGCTGGAGGCGAACACGGTGCTGTCGCTGACCAACGTGCGGACCACCGAGACGATCGCGGCGGAGGACGGCTATGCCGCCAAGAACGATGTCGGCTTCGCGGCGGGCGGCGGTCTCGGCTTCTTCGGGGGCGCCGCGGGCGCGGTCGGCGGCGGCTACGAGAACACCGATGTCGGGCGGATCGTCACGCTGTCCTTCATCCAGGCCTATGCCAAGCTGGTGACCTCGCTCAATCTCGTCCAGCCGGGCGCCACCGGCACCGCGGAGACCGCGCCGACTAGATCCTTCACCGCGATCGCGCCGGTGGTGATGCACAGGACCGCGGCGGCCTCGGGCGCGGCGGTGCGCACGCTGTCGCCGGGGGCGATCGTCTACCCGACCGGGCGCCAGGACGGGCTGTGGTGGGAGGTCGCCGACGAGAACGACAATGTCGGCTGGGTGCTCAACACCAAGCTCGCGCCGTCGCGATAGCGCGCCACGCCGTCCGTCCGTCCCGAGCGACTCCGGGGACCGGCATCGCGGCCGTGGCGCGCCGTCGCGTGAAACGAACGGACCCCCGCGACTACGCGCGGCGGGACGACGGAGCGCGATCTCGAACCACGCCAGCGGGCGGGCCGGCGATGCCGCCCCCCCAAACCGCCACATTCGCCTGATAGGCGATGTGTCGGATCGCGACGATCCCGCGCCGGATCCGCCCGGCGCCAACAACAAGAGGAGGCAACCCCTGTACACGATCCAAGGCGACATCCCCGCCATCCTCGACGATCTGATCGCGCGCTACGACGCCGCGGTCGCGGCGCTGCGCCAGGCGATCACGCGCTATCTCGCCGACGGCACGCTTCCCGATGCCGATGCGCGGGCGGGCGGGCTGTTCGCCTATCCCGAGCTGCGCATCGCCTACCGGATGCCGAGCCCGCCGCCGCGGATCGCGCGCGCCTTCGCGCGGCTCACCCAATCCGGCCGCTATGCGACCAGCATCGCCCGCCCGGCGATGTTCCGCACCTATCTGCGCGAGCAGCTCGGCCTGATCGCGCGCGACTACGACGTCCGGATCACGGTCGGCACCTCGCAGCAGGAAATCCCCTACCCGTATGTGCTCGACGGCTCGGACGAGCTGTCGCTCGACGGGGCGATGTCGACCGATCTCGCGCGCTGGTTCCCGGGCGTGCACCTGGCGGACATCGGCGACGAGATCGCGGACGGCGAGTATGAGCACACCGGCATGGAGCGCCCGCTGTCGCTGTTCGAGGCGCCGCGCGTCGATTTTTCGGTGGCGCGGCTGCGGCATTACACCGGCACGCCGACCGAGGATTTCCGGCCCTACATCCTGTTCACCAACTATATCCGCTATGTCGACGAGTTCGTCGCCTGGGCGCTGGGCGAGCTGCGCCGCGAGGACAGCCGCTACGAGGCGCTGTCGGTCGCGGGCGGGGTGCGCGTCACGCGCGACACCGCGGACGCGGAGGGCGCGATCGCGGCCGGGGCGTGGCGCAAGGTGCAGATGCCGGCCTATCACCTGATCGGGCGCGACGGCGCCGGCGTGACGCTGGTCAATATCGGCGTCGGCCCGTCCAACGCCAAGACGATCTGCGACCATCTCGCGGTGCTGCGCCCCGAGGCGTGGCTGATGATCGGGCATTGCGGCGGGTTGCGCCCGAGCCAGACGATCGGCGACTATGTGCTCGCGCACGCCTATCTGCGCGACGACCACGTGATGGACGACGTGCTCCCCGTCGAGATTCCGATCCCGCCGATCGCCGAGGTCCAGCAGGCGCTGTTCCGCGCCGCCGAGAGCGTGTCGGGCGAGAGCGGCGACGAGCTCAAGCGCCGGCTGCGCACCGGCACGATCGTCACCACCGACGATCGCAACTGGGAGCTGCGCTACACGCTGTCGGCGCGGCGCTTCAATCAGTCGCGCGCGGTCGGCATCGACATGGAGAGCGCGACGATCGCGGCGCAGGGCTATCGGTTCAGGGTTCCCTACGGGACGCTGCTGTGCGTCTCGGACAAGCCGCTGCATGGCGAGATCAAGCTGCCGGGCCAGGCCAACCGCTTCTACGAGCGCGCGATCTCGCAGCATCTGCGGATCGGGCTGGAGACGATCGGGATCCTGCGCGCCGAGGGCGACAAGCTGCACTCGCGCAAGCTGCGCGCGTTCGACGAGCCGCCGTTCCGCTGAGGCCATGCCTCCCGATCGCGTCGCCGGGCGTTGGGGCTTGCGCGCCGGTCGTCGCCGGCGGAGGAGGAGCACCGCCGTGAGCACAACCCTGACCGCGAAGTTCGAGACCCGCCGCGAAGCGGAGATGACCGTCGAACGACTGGTCCAGCAGTTCGACATCGAGCGCACCGACATCTTCATCGCCGCCGACGGCGACGACAACACCGCCGGCGCGCGGACCGCGGGCGCGGACGGCGAGGCGGGCGCGCCGAGCCCGGAGGCCCGCGGCGATGCCGATCTCAACGGCAAGGTGATCGTCTCGGTCGACATCGGGGAGGACGATCTCGCCGGCGAGGTCCGCTCGGCGTTCGCCGAGTTCCACGCCTCCGAGGTCACCGCGGACTGATCGCCCGGTACGTAACCAGATACGCACTTTATGACTTGACAGCGAACCGCTGATGTGACATAAGCGGGCACGCTCAAGAAGTGCGTTGGAGCGGCTTTTTGAGATTGGCGCTGCGAGAGGGCGGTGAAGTTGCCGCACTAATGGCAAAAACGGCGCTAAAGCGGCGCTTTAGCGCCTGCGTGGCGCCAATCTCAGGCCATCGATTGCCGCAAGGTTGAGAAGCCGGGAAGTGACAGGTTCCCGAGAGAGATTGGCGGAGGTGCGGCAACCATTGCGGCAAGGTTGAGGCAATTAGCCTGAGATAGCTGCGGCAATCGCATTAAGTGTACTTGGCGAAGCCAGTACGCGACCAAAAGCTGCATCGACGTCCCCACCGCCCGTTCGCAACTCGCGGAGCAGGTATAGAGCTGCGGCGGTGCGCAGCTCGTCAAAGAACGAAGCTGCATCGGTCAAGCTGCTCATGATCTCCTCTGAGCGGCCGGGTTGGCTGAGTTGCTCGCGCGATGGTGTCAGCAGCAGCGCAAGCATGAGAGCATGCATCCCGACAACTGACGGGAGGGCATCCTCATAGTCTCCACGAGGCATTGGCTGAGGCATGTTCGCCACCTTCAGGGTAGCGCGCTCTGGAACGCTGTTTCGGCGCCGCCATTGAGCGACGGCTGTTTTCCGCAAGCCGAGCGCTTCAGCAAGGTCTCCATCTGTGGACAGGCCTAGGAGACGCTTCATCTCCTCAATTTGCTCTGCCGCAGAGACAACCAACCTAGTTGACATATGTAATCCGCTGGTTCACCTCTGTCATCTGAGTTGGATGACATTATGAATGCTCTCGCAGAAATCCGTGCAGGTTTCATCCTAAAAGGCACCACGTTGAAGGCGTGGTGCCGACGGAACGCGGTTGATCCCGGCTACGCTCACAAAGCCGCGTCAGGCAAATTGAACGGGCCTGGCGCTCAGAATCTGCGCGAGCGCCTAATTTCGGAAGCGCGCAATGCGTGACTGGCTGTCTGTCGAGGCTTTCGCGTCTCTCGCAATGCTACCTCTTCGTACGGCTCGTCATGCAGCGGCCAAAGCGGCGGCAGGAAAGCCCGTTAAACGCTGGCCGATTGTCGTGCGGCAGTCGTGTGGCGCCGGCGGCCGATCCGGCGTTCGCTACGAGGTGGCGCTTAAGAGCCTCCAAGAGACCCTTCAAAGGGAATTTAGAGACCGGCATGCAAATGCCATCGTGACAAATGCATGCAACGGCGATGATCGCCGCTGCATCGGGTCCACGAAGCGGATCGTCGGCGCCGCCAACCAGTCGGCCGAGATCGCGCGGCGGTGGGGCATCATAGAAGATGCCGTTTCGCTGCCCTACGGCTCGGCGGGGCGCGCCGCCGAGGCCGATCGCGCTTCTGCCAAGCATCGCGTCCCGCTCCGCACCATACAGCGTTGGATCAAGCGGTTCGAGGACGCGGGCGGGGACATGTCATTGCTAGGCCGCTCGCGGCCCGCCGATGCCGGCAAGCCGCGCGTCGTCGTGACGCGAGTATTCGACAAGGCGTTCCTCGCGGCCGGACACGACCGCGCTCAACTCGGCGAGATCGGCGAGGTCGCGACGACCCTAATCGCATCGATCTGGGCGACCCCTGTGCAGCGCGCAGGCAAAACGGCAATCATCGTGGAGGTTGCCACCTCGCTCGCTAGGGCATGTGCGGATCGGGGCATCATTCTTCCGCGTAAAGCTTACAATCTCTCGACATACCGCATCTATCAGCTCGCCCACTTTCGCCAGCTCGACCAGCAAAAGAATGACCGAAAGTCGTGGAATGACACGACGAGCTTTATTCGGCGCGACAACTCTCAACTTGGACCGATGGACGAAATCGTCATGGACGTGAAGCCGCTCGACAACATCGTCGTGCGGCCAGACTGCACGACGACATGGCCGAAGATGATCGCGTTTCAGGATACCGGGACGCACCGGGTCTTCGCTTATTTCGTTCTACTCCCGAAAGGTGAAGGCGTCCGCCAGGAGCATGTCACCGAAGCGTTCCTGGCGATGGTGTCGGACCCCGCCTGGGGCTTCCCGCGCAGCATCTACCGGGACAACGGCACCGAGTTCGCCGTCTTCGATCGCATCCGCTCCGCCATGGAAATGCTCAACGAGCCCGGCGCGCGGACGATCGTGAACGCCAAGGCCTATGCCGGATCGTCGAAGCCGATCGAGAGCAAGTTCGCCACGCTCGATCGGTTCGTCTTTTCCCAGATGGGCGGTTGGGCTGGCGGCAACCGCATGAACAAGAAGACGCAGACGCTCGGCAAGCCGCCCAAACCCTATGCAGAAGGCGAAGGAAGCCAACATAGCGCGAGCGCGTGCCATGATCGTCGGCCTCAAGCGTGAAGCGGGCGAGCCAATGCCCGGATGCGAAGAGTGCTCCACCGGTGATCGGCCCGCGATCGAGGCGAAGCGTGCGGAGTGACCAGCGCCAGGCTGACCTGTTTCCGGACTTGGCGCCGCAGCCGCGCCCGGCCCGGCCGCGCCCGCCGACGCTCTATGCCGCCGCAGCCAAGCGTCGGCGCACGATCGAGCGCATGACGCTCAAGGGCTGTCGCGTGCGCGAAATCGCCGGCGCCGCCCGTTGCACAATCACGCACGTCCTGCGCATCCGCGCCGAGCTGCGCGCCGAAGGTCGGTTGCCGAAAACGCCACGCACGATGTGATATGATGTTGTGAGCTAATCCTCATGATCGGGTTCATGTAGAACCGGGTTGTGGCATACGAAGAAGAAACCCCCTTCAATCTCCTATCTATCGTCGCGGCAATACTCGGCGATGATGGGGTAGATCGCGTTCTCGATGCTTGTGCGGGAAGAAATATATGGGTTCCGGTGAAAGCCGCAGGCAACGAAAGCAATCCTCTCGTCGCTGCGCTTGGCGTTGAAGACGCCCAGAAGATCTGCGATCAACTCGCCAATACTCCCCACTACGTTCGCATGGATCGACAACGACGTGCCCATCGCCTGCTCGACGCAGGCGGTATGTCGATGTCGAACATCGCGAAGGCGAGCGGCCTGAGCGAACGCCAAGTCTACAACATCAACGCTGCGCGGCGGCGCAAACGCGCGGAAGTCAAGCGCCTCGCTTCGCTCTCAACCCCGGAGCCCAAAGCATGAGCGACACGATCCGCGTCACTCCCAGGATATTGCCCTTCCGCCGCGCCGGGATCGTCTTTGCCGCTCGCGATCCGATCTTCATCGCGCAAAGCTCGCTCTCCGGCGATCAGCAGCACCAACTCGCCAACGAGCCGCAGCTCGTCGCCGAGGTTTCGAGCGATGGCGGTGCGACCTGGACGCCGTTCGTCGCGCCCTGGCCGGTGGCGCAGCCATGATGCGCGTCTCCTTTACGCTCGTGGCCGTCAACCGCGCGTCCGCGCCGATCGCGGCCGTCATGCGCTCGATGGAGCGCCTGGGCGCCGTCACTGCCGGGTTTCGCGCACCGTCAGCCGCAGCATGATGGGCATGTACGACACGACGCGCGACGCGACGCACCACTTCCGCCGGCTCGCCGGCGACGAAGGCATGATGCGCGCCGCCCGCTCGGCGCAGTATCTCCGCTCGCAATTCAGTGGCCTCGCATCCGGCTTCTCGATCGTCAAATATGCATCGGCGGCGGCCGGCATCGGCATCGGCGAGGAGTTCGTGCGCGGCGTCTTCAGGGCCGGCGGCGAGGTGCAGCGCATGCAGCAATCGCTCGCGATGATCTACAAGAACCAAGGCGAGAAGAACGCTGGCGGGGCTGCGCGCGCCTCGATGGCGTGGATGCAGAATTTCGCGATGGGGCCGGGCGCCGCGATGTCGTTCCCCGACATCATGAAGAGCTATCAAGCTATCAGCTCTCCAAGGAACAGGGGATCAACCCGGAAAAGAACCTCACCGCGCTCGCGGACCTCGCCGCCTCTCACCCCAACGTGTCGCTCAATCGCGTTATCATGGCGGTTAACGACGCCATGATGGGCGTCTCGACGCGCCCGCTCGCGCTTCTCGGCATCCGCATGCATCGCGACAAGGGCAAGGGCGGGATGGCGTCGTTCGACTATTCGACGATCGGTGGCAAGGAGGTGGTCGAGCGCGTGCCCGGAAACGCGCAGTCGGTACTTTCCGAGATCATCAAGCTCAGCAACATGAAGTATCAGGGCATCGCGCTCGCGCAGGCGCAGACGTTGCCCGGCGGGATCGCGCAGTTGAAGAAGCTGCTTTACATGTTTCAAGCCGGTGTCGGCGGTTCCGGTGTGGTCGACTGGGCGACGGGGCAGATCAACCGCTTGATTACCGTCGTCAACAAGGCGTCGCGCGACGGCTCGCTTGCTCGGTGGCAGAAGCAAATCTCCGATTTCATGATTTCGACCGGGAACAGCATAATCAAGTTCGTCCAGGCGACGGACTGGTCTGCGGTCGGTGCCAATCTCAAGATCGTCGGAGGCGCGGTCGCGGGCATCGCCACGGCGCTCGGCACGGTCGCGACGCTCGGGGGAGGCGGCATCTCGGGCCTCATGAACCTCTTCGTCGCGACGAAGGTGATCGGCTTTACCAACGCGATCGTCGGACTGGTCTCCCCACTCGGCACGCTGGCCGGGGTGTTGCTGGGGCTGGACGTTGCGGTGTCGCCTCTCGCGGCCATCACTGGCGGCCTAGGGCTGCTCGCCGGTGCGATGTACCTCGTCTACGTCAGGCAGCGTCAACTGAATGGACTGTCGAAGGCGGTATCGCAGACCGCGCAGCTCGTGCCGAAAGGCTATGTGCGCAGCACGACGGGCCGGCTCATCCAGACCAAGCTGGTGACGGCCGCCAACATCGGCGGAGACTCGGGCTATCGGGTCAATCTTCCAGTCGGTCCAGGCGGTCGACTGGCTCCGCAGGCGCCGCCTCTGCTCCGCCGACCAGCCGCAGGGCCAGCCGCCGGGCCAGCAGCGAAGCCGTTTGAGGGGTCACTGAAAATCTACGTCGATGGGCCGCAGGCCAGCGCCGTTCAACTCAGGGCGCTGCAGGCGACGGGCGGGACGATCCAAGTCAATCGTGGCCCGATCAGGGCGGGAGGCTGACATGCACGGTTGGTATAACGGCGAGCCCGAGTTCTACGCGGCTTTGTCCGACAGCACGCCGCCGCCGCCCGGCGTCGAGCTGCGCGATCCGGACGCGCTCACGCCGGCCGAGAAGGATATGTGCCGCCGCATCGGCGTCTCGGAACAGGATTTCGCCCGCGTCCGCGCGGAGACCATCAACAAGTTTGAGGAGCTGCAACAGTGATCATCAACGGGGAGAGCCTTCGCAGTCTCAACATCTCCTTCAACGCCGCCTTCAACAGCGGTTTCGATGGTGCCGAGAGCGTCTGGCAGAAGGTCGCGATGGACGTATCGTCGTCCACGCGGACGGAAGAATATGGCTGGCTGGGCGCCTTGCCGCAAATTCGCGAATGGCTTGGCGACCGCATCATCCAGGGGCTTTCAGCTTATCGGTACGCGATCACGAACAGGGATTTCGAGATGACCATCTCGATCCCTCGAAACGATATCATGGATGACAATATCGGCATCTATGCGCCGATGATGAAGGAAATGGGGCAGCGGACGAAGCAATTCCCCGACCTCTTCGTCATGCAACTTCTCGCGCTCGGCTTCTCGACGCTCTGCTATGATGGCCAATATTTTTTCGACGTGGATCACCCGGTGGTCGATGCGAACGGTGTCACGCAATCTGTCGCCAACACCGACGCCGCGCCTGGTAACGGACCGGCTTGGTATCTGCTCGATACGAGCCGAGCCTTCAAGCCGTTCGTCTGTCAGAACCGCATGCCCTTCCAGTTCGTCGCCAAGGACAAGCCCGGCGATGACAATGTGTTCTTCAAGAAGGAGTTTCTTTACGGAGTCGACGGCCGTAGCAACTCGGGCTTTGGATTATGGCAGCTCGCCTGGGGATCGAAGCAACCACTCGACGACGCCCACTATTCGGCCGCGCGCGCTGCCATGCAGTCGTTGACCGGCGACTATGGCGCCAAGCTGGGCGTCAGTCCGACGACGCTTGTCGTTCCACCGGCGCTTGAGCGCGCCGGCCGCGCCCTGCTCACCTCCGAGAAAGACGCCTACGGCGCCAGCAACGTCTGGGCAGGCTCCGCCGACCTCATCGTCACCCCCTGGCTCTTATAGGAGGCTTTTCAATGCGCCAATATTTCCTGAAAAAGCCCGTCTTCCTCACCTTCGAGAAGGACGGCAGCACACGCGTCGAGGCGATCACCGGTATCTTCTGCCCCCGGATGACCGACGACGAGGAGCAGCTCGACGTGCCCGAGCTGCGCGGCTTCTGCGACCTGGTGAAGCTCGACGGCGATGATCCTATCGAATTCGCGATCGAGCTTGAGCGGCACAACGTCCCGGAAGGCGTCCAGGCCGCCTATTTCCAGGCAAAGTGGCGCGCGGATCACTGGTTCCTCGCCGTGCGGAACGACATCGATGCCGCCATGCTTGACGAGCATCGAACGCTCGACTTCTCGCGCTTCGACGACCTCGAATGGCGCGAGAAGCTGCTCGATGCGATCGAGGAGGCGCAGCCATGAGCGAGGTCGCCGGGCGGCACGCGCTCAAGTTCCCGGTGCCGTTGGGTACGAACGGCGAGATGGTGACGGAAGTCACTCTTCGGCGCGCCCTCGCCGGCGATCTGCGCGTGATGGATGTTGGGAAGACTGAGATCGACAAGAGCATCCTGCTCATGGCGCGCCTCACGAACCTTCCCGTTGCATCGATCGACGCCATGGACGCGGCGGATTTCACCGACATCTCCAATCTGATCGGCGACCAGTACGCGCCGCCGGTCTGAACAGGTTCGCGCGTCGTCCATGCGCGCGGAAAGGTGCGGGTCCCTGTCGGATGGGTCGCCGCACTGGTGGCGGGGTTGCGAGGACGAGCCGCAGCCCCGCCATCACTGGCCAGAGCGGCCGCCCCATCAGTCTGGTGGTGTGCCCGGCGCAGTGGCCACATGCCGCGTCGTACGTGCCGGTCCGGAGTTAGGCGGCCGCTCTAAGTGTCCGTCTCGAATCTCATGCGTAACGAGCCAGGCGGCGGATGAGCATC
>CAXTNX010000002.1:0-1299 GCA_964245815.1 uncultured Sphingomonadaceae bacterium
CAAGGTGGTCGAGACGCTCAAGTCGATGAAGCTGACGCTGCGCAACGTGCCGCAGCGCGCCGCGCCGGCGGCTGGCGCGTGTTTGTTCACCGGTGAGCCTGCGGTCGAGCGCGTATTGATCGCGCGGGCATATTGACCCCACCTCCGTTCGCCCTGAGCTTGTCGAAGGGCGCTTTCCCACCGTTTCGCCAAGTTCCCGTCCTTCGACAGGCTCAGGACGAACGGGGGGAATGAGTGGTAAGAGCCGCTCCGCCAGCAGCCATGCCCCGTCGAGCCCATCGCGCAACTGGCCGAGATCGCGTGGGGAGCCGCGCCCGGCCGCGATCCGGCCCAGCGCACGGCCGATATCGGGCAAGTTGCGCAGCGTCGCGCGCAGACTCTCGCGCAGGCCGCCGTCATCGTGCAGCCGCTGGACGAGGTCGAGCCGCGCCTCGATCGCCGCCTTGTCCATCAACGGTGCGCCGATATCCGCCGCGAGCAATCGCGCGCCCGCGCCGGTCACCGTGCGGTCGACCGCGTCGAGCAAGCTGCCCTTGCGCTGCCCGGTCTGGGTTTGCGTCAGCTCCAGGCTGTCGCGCGTCGCCGCGTCGATCGCCATCGCCTGCGCGGCGCTGGCGATGCGGGGCGGGCGCAGAAAGGGGAGCGCACCCTTCGCATTATGCTCCAGATACGCGACCAGCCCGCCCGCTGCGGCTAGGCCCGCGCGTGACATTTGTCCGAACCCGTCGAGCGTCGCGACGCCATAGACGCGCTTCAAGCGCGCTTCGGCACGGGTCGAATCGAACGCATCGCGGGGCCGCAGCGTGGTCGCCCATGGCTCGAACGCGCTGCCTTCGCACGCCAGCACTTCGGCGGCGTTCAGCCGCGCCAGTTCGGCAGAAAGCCCCGCGGCCTCGCATTCGACCAGCTCGAACCGGCCCGTTGATACATCCGCCGCCGCGATCGCGATACCGCCCCCCGCCTCGCCGATCGCAACGCACCAGTTTGACGCGCGCGCATCGAGCAAGGCATCTTCGGTCAGCGTGCCTGCCGTCACGACCCGGATGATCGCACGCGCGACCAGGGCCTTCGACCCGCCGCGCTTTTTTGCCTCCGCCGGGCTCTCGGTCTGGTCGGCAATGGCGACGCGGTGCCCCGCCTTGATCAAACGCTGGAGGTAGCTGACCGCGGCATGGACGGGGACGCCGCACATCGGGATCTTCCCGCCCTCATGCTCGCCGCGCGCGGTCAGCGCGATGTCGAGCACCGCGCTCGCGATCTTGGCGTCGTCGAAGAACAGTTCGAAGAAATCGCCCATGC
>CAXTNX010000002.1:1309-134304 GCA_964245815.1 uncultured Sphingomonadaceae bacterium
TGCGGTAAAACAGCAGGCAATCGCCGGCCTCCGCCTTGAGCGCGAGATATTGCGCCATCATCGGGGTCGGGGCGGCATCGGCCATGACCGCTGGCTAGCGACAAAAACCCAATGCGTCATGCCGGACTTGTTTCGGCATCGACTTATCCACAAGCTTTGTCGTCCGAGGAGCGGGTGGACCCCGGATCAAGTCCGGGGTGACGGGCTGGGGATGTTTGGCCTAAGGCATCGCTCACCAAGAGGGTTGCCCTGACATGACCGAAGAAAAATCCGCCCAATTCTCCGATCGCGAAGCGCTGCTGTTCCACTCCGAAGGGCGCCCCGGCAAGATCGAGATCGTCGCGTCGAAACCGATGGCGACGCAGCGCGATCTGGCGCTGGCCTATTCGCCGGGCGTCGCGGTGCCGGTGCAGGCGATCGCCGACGAGCCGGCGACGGCCTACGACTACACCACCAAGGGCAACCTCGTCGCGGTCATCTCCAACGGCACCGCGATCCTCGGCATGGGCAACCTCGGCGCGCTGGCATCGAAGCCGGTGATGGAAGGCAAGGCGGTGCTGTTCAAGCGCTTCGCCGACGTCGATTCGATCGATCTGGAACTCGCCACCGAGGACGTGAACCGTTTCATCGACGCGGTCGAGCTGATGGAACCGAGTTTCGGCGGCATCAACCTAGAGGACATCAAGGCGCCGGAATGTTTCGTGATCGAGCAGACCCTGCGCGAGCGCATGAACATCCCGGTCTTCCATGACGATCAGCACGGCACCGCGATCATCTCCGCGGCCGGACTGATCAATGCCGCCTTCCTCACCGGGCGCGAATTCAAGGACATGAAGGTCGTCGTCAACGGCGCCGGCGCCGCCTCGATCTCCTGCACCGAACTGGCCAAGGCGCTCGGCGTGCGCGACGTCGTGATGTGCGATTCCAAGGGCGTGATCTACCGGGGCCGTACCGAGGGCATGAACCAGTGGAAATCGGCCCACGCCGCCGAAACGGACGCGCGCACGCTCGCCGACGCGATGAAGGGCGCCGACGTGTTCCTGGGCCTCTCGGTCAAGGGTGCGCTGACCGGCGAGATGGTCAGAACGATGGCGCCCAAGCCGATCATCTTCGCGATGGCCAATCCCGATCCCGAGATCACGCCCGCCGAGGCGCACGCCGCCGCCCCCGACGCGATCGTCGCCACCGGGCGCTCGGACTATCCCAACCAGGTCAACAACGTGCTCGGCTTCCCGTTCATCTTCCGCGGCGCGCTCGACGTGCGCGCGACGACGATCAACGAGGAGATGAAGGTCGCCGCCGCGCACGCGCTCGCCGAGCTCGCGCGCCAGCAGGTGCCCGAGGAGGTCGCCGCCGCCTATGGCCGCACCCACAGCTTCGGCACGGACTACATCATCCCGACCCCGTTCGACCCGCGGTTGATCGAGATCGTCCCGCCCGCGGTCGCCAGGGCGGCGATGGCGTCGGGCGTCGCGCGCAAGCCGATCGTCGACATGGAGGCCTACAAGGAGCAGCTCAAGGCGCGGCTCAACCCGGTCACTTCGGTGCTGACCTCGGCCTATGAACAGGCGCGGCAGAACCCCAGGCGCGTGCTGTTCGCCGAGGCCGAGGAGGAGGTCGTGCTGCGCGCCGCGATCGCCTTCAAGGACGGCGGCTACGGCATCCCCGTGCTCGTCGGGCGCGACGATGTCCACGAGCGGCTCGCGCGGCTCGGCGTCGAGGACGTCTCGGGCTACGAGCTCCACAATGCGCGCGTCTCGCCGCTGGTCGCCAGGATGAGCGATCATCTCTACGCGCGGCTCAGCCGGCAGGGCTATCTGCGCCGCGACGTCGAGCGCATGGTCAACCGCGATCGCAACATCTTCGGCGCGCTGATGCTCGAGCTCGGCGAGGTCGACGTCATGGTGACCGGCATCACCCGCCACTTCAAGCAGACCCTCGACGAGCTGCGCCGGGTGATCGACCCGGCGCCGGGGCACGAGCCGTTCGGCATCCACATCCTGGTCGGCCGCAACCATTCGATCTTCATGGCCGACACTACCGTCATCGAACGGCCGACCGCCGAACAGCTTGCCGACATCGCCGAACAGACCGCCGCGGTCGCGCGCCGCATGGGGATCGAGCCCCGGGTCGCGTTCCTGTCCTACTCCACCTTCGGCAATCCGCGCGGCAGCTGGCTCGAAAACATCCGCGAGGCGGTCGCAGTGCTCGACGGGCGGGCCGTCGATTTCGAATATGAAGGCGAGATGTCCCCCGACGTCGCGCTCAATCCCGAGATGGCGCGCTTCTATCCGTTCAGCCGCCTGTCGGGGCCGGCCAACGTGCTCGTCATGCCCGGGCTGCAATCCGCCAATCTCTCGGCCAAGCTGCTCAAGGAGCTTGGCGGCGACTCGGTGATCGGGCCGCTGCTGGTCAATCTCAGCCGGCCGATCCAGATCGCCTCGATGACGTCCACCGCGAGCGAGCTCGTGACGCTCGCGGTCCTCGCCGCGGCGGGCATCGCGCGCTGAGCAAAGGCCCCCTCCCGTGAAGGAGAGGGCTTTTCAGGCTCAAGGCGTCGCCGATCCGGTCGGGTTGTCGCTGGTCGGCGCGTTGCGGGCGATGCCGCCGACCGCGCCGATATTGCCGAACAGCTCCTGGAACAGGCTGCGCTTGCGACCGAGCGTCGGCGTCGTGTCGCTGACCAGCCGCACCGAGACGATCTTGTCGAGCCCGCTGCGCTCGACACCGCTGACGACGCCCTGCCGATCGAAATGCACCGCGAGCGCGGTCTCCGCGATCGGGCGCGGCACGCCGAACGAGAATTGCCGCGTCGTGCGCGACACGTAGTACCAGGTCGCCGGATCGAACTGGCTCGGGAAGCTCGGATCGCCGAGCGTCGCCAGCACCGAATCGCGATTGTCGACGCCGGGCTGGACCGAGGCGACCAGCGCGTTGTCCATGACATAGCCCTGATGGCCCCTGACCCGCGCGCACCCCGACAGCCCGCCCGCGACAAGGAGTGCCAGCGCGAGCGTCGCAATCGTCGCGAGCCGCTCCGGACGCGTGCTGGCCTTCATCCCGATCTCCTTCATCCCGACCGACCGGCGCCATCCGCCCTGCGTGTCACTGCATCCGCGCCATTGCATCGATGCCATTGCATCGCGGGTCGCCCCGCTCAATATGCCGGGCGGTTGCATCGCACAAGGCGATTGCGCGACGGCGGGGAGCGCGGATTTGGGCCTGTTCAGGCGGATCTTCGGCGGACGGGACGCAGCGCAGGCTTATGCGCCGTTCTACGCCGCGATCGTCGCGCAGGCGCGGCGGCCGCGCTGGTACCGCGACGACGGCGTCGCCGACACGATGGACGGCCGCTTCGACATGGTGTCGACGGTGCTCGCGCTGGTGCTGCTGCGGCTGGATGCACTGGGCGGCCCGGCGCGCGAGGTCGGCGCGCGGCTGACCGAGCTGTTCATCGACGACATGGACGGGCAGCTCCGCCAGAACGGCATCGGGGACATCGTCGTCGGCAAGCATATCGGCCGGATGATGAGCCAGCTCGGCGGGCGCAGCGCCGCCTATCGCGAGGCGCTCGGCACGCGCGGCGATCTCGCCGCGGCGCTGACCCGCAACATCCACCGCGCGCCCGACGCGGCGCCGGTCGCGCCGGCATTGCTGGTCCAGGATATCCGCGCTCTGGTCGATGCGCTGGCGCGACGCGATCTCGCCATGCTCGTCGCCGGGGACATCGCATGACCACGCCCGAGTTTGCGCGGCCGGTCCGGCTCGACACGCTGGGCGACGGCGCGCGCACGGTGACGATCGCAGCGGATCCGGCCGAACGCACCGCGCTGGCGCTGCGCTTTGATCTTTTTTCGCTGGACCGGCTGGAGGCGACCGCCGCGATCACGCGCGACGGCGACGTCGTCACCGCGCGCGGACGGATCGTCGCGACCGCGACGCAACGCTGCATCGCAACCGACGAGCCGGTCGCGGCGGCGGTCGACGAGGCGTTCGCGCTGCGCTTCGTGCCCGTAGCCGCGATCGCCGCGGACGAGCTCGAGCTCGACGAGCAGGATCTCGACACGCTGCCCTACGAGGGCGGCGCGATCGATCTCGGCGAAGCGGCGGCGCAGGAGTTCGCGCTGGCGCTCGATCCTTTCCCGCGCGCGCCGCATGCCGACGCGCATCTGCGCGCCGCCGGCGTCCTGAGCGACGAGGAAGCGGAAGCGCTGCGCCGCGCCGCCGGGCCGTTCGGCGTGCTCAAGGATCTGAAGGGCTGAGCCTTCCTCCGGTCCGTATGGCCAGGCCACCCACATCCGTTCGGGTTGAGCCCTTCGCCGTCGCTCGGGGCGAACAGACGTTTAGGATGTCCCGAAAACCGGGTCCGTTCAGTCGGTCGTCTCGTCCGCCGCGGCCGCCGCCGGTCGCTCGAAATACGGTTCCACCGTGCCGGACAGCTTGAGCGTCATCGGGTTGCCTTTGCGGTCCAGCGCGCGGCCTGCGGCGACGCGGATCCAGCCTTCGGAGACGCAATATTCCTCGACGTTGGTCTTCTCGACGCCGTTGAAGCGGATGCCGATGCCGCGCGACAGGATGTCCGCATCGTAATTGGCGTTGCGCGGGTTGACCGAGAGCCGGTCGGGAGGCGTGTCGCTCATCTGTTCATCCAGGCGGATCGTTGGGGTTGGCGCGGCCATAGCCGCTCGGACGGTGTCCGCCAATCCGTTGCCGCCGCCGCCCTTTCCGCGGTGCGGCGTGCTTGCTAAGGCCGCGGCGACTCTTTTTCGGTACCACCTTCGAGGACCACGCTTCATGACCGCGATCGGACAGGACACGCTCGGCACCCGCTACACGCTGGACGTCGGCGGCAAGAGCTACGCCTATTATTCGATCGCCAGGGCGGCCGAGACGATGGGCGACGTGGCGCGGCTGCCCTTCTCGATGAAGGTGCTGCTCGAGAACCTGCTGCGCTTCGAGGACGGCAAGACCGTCACCGTCGAGGACGTGCGGGCGATCGTCGACTGGCAGGAGACGCGATCGTCCGAGCGCGAGATCCAGTATCGCCCGGCGCGCGTGCTGATGCAGGATTTCACCGGCGTGCCGTGCGTCGTCGATCTCGCCGCGATGCGCGATGCGATGAACGCGCTCGGCGCGGACGCCACCAAGATCAATCCGCTGGTGCCGGTGCATCTGGTGATCGACCATTCGGTGATGGTCGACGAGTTCGGCAGCCCGCAGGCGTTCCACGACAATGTCGAGCTGGAATACCAGCGTAACGGCGAGCGCTACGAGTTCCTCAAATGGGGCTCCAAGGCGCTCGACAAGTTCAAGGTCGTGCCGCCGGGGACGGGCATCTGCCACCAGGTCAATCTGGAGCATATCGCGCAGGCGGTGTGGACCAGCGCCGACGACAGCGGCGTCACCGTCGCCTATCCGGACACCTGCGTCGGCACCGACAGCCACACGACGATGGTCAACGGGCTCGGCGTGCTCGGCTGGGGCGTCGGCGGGATCGAGGCGGAGGCGGCGATGCTTGGCCAGCCGGTCTCGATGCTGATCCCCGAGGTGGTCGGCTTCAAGCTGACCGGCACGCTGGGCGAGGGCATCACCGCGACCGATCTGGTCCTCACCGCGACGCAGATGCTGCGCCAGAAGGGCGTGGTCGGGCGGTTCGTCGAATATTTCGGGCCGGGTCTCGCCGCGCTGAGCCTCGCCGACCGCGCGACGCTCGCCAACATGGCGCCCGAATATGGCGCGACCTGCGGCTTCTTCGGCATCGACGACAAGACGCTCGACTATATGCGCCTGACCGGCCGCGAGGAGGAACAGATCGCGCTGACCGAGGCCTATGCCAGGGCGCAGGGGCTGTGGCTCACGGCCGATATGGCGGACCCGCTGTTCACCGACACGCTCGAGCTCGACATCGGCACCGTCGTGCCCTCGCTCGCCGGCCCCAGGCGCCCGCAGGACAAGGTGATCCTCACCCAGGTCGACGACGTGTTCAACGCCGATCTGGTGACGAGCTACAGGCATGACGGCGCCAGGCGCGTCGCGGTCGAGGGCGAGGACCACGACATCGGCGACGGCGACGTGGTGATCGCCGCGATCACGAGCTGTACCAACACCTCCAATCCCTCGGTGCTGGTCGCCGCCGGGCTGGTCGCGCGCAAGGCGGCGGCGCTGGGGCTCAGGCCCAAGCCCTGGGTCAAGACCAGCCTCGCGCCGGGCAGCCAGGTGGTCACCGACTATCTCGTCAAGTCCGGGCTCCAGGCGGATCTGGATACGATCGGCTTCAACCTGGTCGGCTATGGCTGCACCACCTGCATCGGCAATTCGGGTCCGCTCGCCGGGCCGATCAGCGAGGCGATCAACGCCAACGACATCGTCGCCGCATCGGTCATTTCCGGCAACCGCAATTTCGAGGGCCGGGTCTCGCCCGACGTGCGCGCCAACTTCCTCGCCTCGCCGCCGCTGGTGGTCGCCTATGCGCTCAAGGGCAGCGTCACCACCGACTTCGTCGAGACGCCGATCGGGCAGGCGACCGACGGTCACGACGTGTATCTCAAGGAGATCTGGCCGAGCGATGCCGAGGTCCGCGCGCTGATGGACGCCAACATCGATCGCGCCATGTTCTCATCGCGTTACGCCTCTGTGTTCGCGGGCGACGAGAAGTGGCAGGCGATCGATGTCGTGGCGTCCGACACCTATCAGTGGAACCCGTCCTCGACCTATGTCGCCAACCCGCCCTATTTCGAGGGCATGGGGATGGAGCCCGCCGCGGTCGAGGACATCGTCGACGCGCGACCGCTGGCGATCTTCGCCGATTCGATCACGACCGATCACATCTCGCCCGCCGGATCGATCAAGGCGGACAGTCCGGCGGGGCGCTTCCTGTCCGAGCATCAGGTGTCCAGGGCGGACTTCAACTCGTACGGCGCGCGGCGCGGCAACCACGACGTGATGATGCGCGGCACCTTCGCCAACATCCGCATCAGGAACGAGATGGTGCCCGGCATCGAGGGCGGCGTGACCAGCCATGTGCCGACCGGCGAGCAGCTCGCGATCTACGACGCGGCGATGCGGTACAAGGCCGAGGGCACGCCGCTGGTGGTGATCGCGGGCAAGGAATACGGCACCGGCTCGTCGCGCGACTGGGCGGCGAAGGGTACCACGCTGCTCGGCGTGCGCGCGGTCATCACCGAGAGCTTCGAGCGCATCCACCGCTCGAACCTGGTCGGCATGGGCGTGCTACCCTTGCAGTTCGGCGAAGGTGTCGACCGCAAGACGTTGGGATTGGATGGTTCTGAGACCTTCACCATCACCGGCGTCGCCGCGCTGCGCCCGCGCCAGACCGTCCAGGTCGAGCTGACCCGCGCCGACGGCACCAGGGAGACCTTCGCGACGCGCTGCCGGATCGATACCGTCAACGAGCTGGACTATTTCCTCAACGGCGGCATCCTGCCCTACGTGCTGCGCAAGCTGGCGGCGTAACGAGGGCAGGTCGGCGCGCGACCGGCGGCGGCGTTTCTCCGACGGGATTGCGCGGCCGATGTGGGGTCATTCGTGATCGCCGGCATTCGTCGTATCGAACCGCGCCTCGCCGATCTCGCCGGGGTGGGCGCGGATGAAGCGGGCGAGGGCGACGGTGCCGGCGAGCGTCAGCAGCGCGACGAGGCCGGCAAGCGCCCAGTCGATCGGGGTCATCACGTAATTCGCGCCGAAGCCGAACAGCGCGGCGATGCCGGTGAGCAGCACCACCGCGACGCCGCCGATCGTCGCGTTGCGCGCCGGCGGACGAGTGGGGAGCGGAGCGCTCATGCGGTGGGTTCCACCGTCATCGCGGTGCGCAGCCAGTCGGGGATGATCGCATGGCCCCACTCCGGCCCGCCGCCGAGCAGCGCCTCGACCCGGACCAGCGCCACCGCGAGCTCAAGATCGGGATACCAGATCCGCGCCTTGTCACCGGGATCGGCGGCGGTCTCGACGACCACCAGCCGGCGGTTGACCTTCTGCCGCCAGTTCATCCGCGCGGTGTTCTCCTGCCCAACGTAACAGCCCTTGGCAAAGCTCACCCCGTTCAGTTCGGCGGCGCTGGCCTCGAGCCACAGCGTCCTGTCCGCGCCGAGCTCGGCGACGCCCTCGGCGACGCCGTGCGCGAGGCGTTGCGCACGCCACGCGGCGTCGGCGGTCGCGCCGCCCGGCGCGGCGAGCCAGCGCCGGCCGAGCGCGGGCAGGCGCGGATCGCCCGTGCCATCGGGCGACCAGTGGACGGCGAGCGCGTCGTCGCGCGCGATCGCGACCGCCCGGCGCAGGCGGTAGAGCGTCAGGCGGCGGGCCAGCGCATCCGCCTGGTCGGCCTCGCAGTCGATCAGCACGTCGCCGCCGTCCGCCCACAGGACGAAGTCGAACAGCGCCTTGCCCTGCGCGGTAAGCAGCCCCGCCCAGACCGGCGCGGCCGCCGGCGCGGCGACGTCGTTGGTGACGAGCCCCTGGAGGAAGCCGCGCACGTCATCTCCGGAGAGCCGGAGGACCGCTCTGTCTGCAAGGTGGGTGGCGATGGTCATCCCCGCTAGGTAGGGGAGAGGGGGATGGAGAACCAGATGCCCGCGATCGAGACCCCCGAGACGCTGGCCGCCGCCGGCACCGCGATGCTCGCGCGGCTGATCGCGATCGACACCACGTCGCGGCTCTCCAACCTGACGTTGATCGCGCTGGTCGAGGCCGAGCTCGCCGCGCTGGGCGTCGCCACCACGCGGGTCGCCGCGCCCGACGGCGCCAAGGCCAATCTCTACGCCACCATCGGACCTGCGGTACCCGGCGGCGTGGTGCTGTCGGGACATACCGATGTCGTGCCGGTCGACGGGCAGGCGTGGACCTCGGATCCGTTCACGCTCGCCCGGCGCGGCGACCGGCTCTACGGGCGCGGCACCTGCGACATGAAGGGCTTCATCGCGCTGGCGCTCGCCGCGGCGCCAGGCTTTGCCGGCGGGCGCATCCGCCGGCCGGTGCACCTTGCCCTGTCGTAC
Organism: uncultured Sphingomonadaceae bacterium; assembly: GCA_964245815.1. Lineage (GTDB taxonomy): Bacteria > Pseudomonadota > Alphaproteobacteria > Sphingomonadales > Sphingomonadaceae > Solisphingomonas. Next base: position 10,318 of record CAXTNX010000002.1, read on the forward strand.
GACGAGGAGGTCGGCTGCCTTGGCGCGCCGGCGATGATCCGCGAGATCGCCGCCCGCGTGCCGCCGCCACGCGCGGTCGTGGTCGGCGAGCCGACCGGCATGGAGGTGGTCAGCGCGCACAAGGGCATCACCGCGCATGTCGTCACGGTGACCGGCCACGAGGCGCATTCCAGCCTCACCCATCTCGGCATCTCCGCCAACATGGTGGCGGTGCGGCTGATGGCGATGCTCGCCGACATTGCGCGCGATCTGGAAACAAGCGGCGCCCATGCCGCGCCCTTCCACCCGCCGCATGCGACGCTGACGATCGGGCAGGTCCATGGCGGCACCGCGGTCAACATCCTGGCGCGCGAGTGTGTGTTCGTGTTCGATCTGCGCTGTCCGCCGGGGATCGATCCGCTGGCGATCCTCGCGCCGTTCGTGGCGGAGGCGGAGCGGCTCGACGCCGAGATGAAGGCGCGGTTCCCGCAGACCGGGATCGCGGTCGTGCGCCGCTCGCTGACGCCCGCGCTCGCGCCCGAGCCGGACAGCGCTGCGGCGGCGCTCGCGCGCCGGCTGAGTGGCGATAACGGCCCGGTCCGCGCGGTCGCCTATGCGGCGGAGGCGGGGCAGTTCCAGCAGGCGGGCTTCTCGACGGTGATCTGCGGGCCGGGCTCGATCGAGCAGGCGCACCAGCCCGACGAATATATCGAAGCCGCGCAGCTCGAGCGTGGTGCCGCCTTCATGCTGCGGCTGGCGGACATGCTCGCGGCCTGAATGCCGCGAGCCGGAAGATCGAAATCGATCTTAAGCACTAAATGGCAACTTCGGTCGTAACCATTCCCGACACCGCGCGTCACGTCGCGCGGCGCTACGGGGACCACCATGCGATACCTTCCACTCACGGCGATCCTGATCGCCGCCACGACCGGCGCGAGCCCGCTCGCCGCGCAGGCGCCCGCATCGCCGCAGTCCGCGCTGTCCGCGCTGCTGCGCCGGGACGCGGACCTGCGCGAGCGGATCGGCCGCATCCAGCTCGATGCGCTGGTCTCGCGGATCGATCGGACGATCGACCGCCGGCCGCATCGCGACGATCGCGCCGGCAAGGACGCCGCGCTCCGCCACGACCTCGACCTCTACACCTTCTGAGAAGGAGCGGGCGGCCCGGCCAGGGGCCGCCCGCGGTTCGGGGAGATGCCGGAACGGGGGCGGACCGACGCCGTCGCTCCCGGCCCACGGCGGGTCGGGCGGATGACGGTACGTTGCAGGACCGGCACACCGGCCGCCCTGTCGGGACACGGCAGACATAGGACGCCGATCAGGTCACCACATCGGGCGCGCTCCGCCCGGTGCGTTGCGCGATGCCGGCCAACGTCTCGGCGGCGGCGGCCAGCGGCGCCAGCGCCGCCCCGGTATCGAGATCGAGCATGCCGCCGCCGGGCTCGTAGCGCTCGATATAGAGGCGCAGCGTCGCGCCTTCGGTGCCCGTGCCCGACAGGCGCACCACGATCCGCGATCCCCCTTCGAACAGGATGCGGATGCCCTGGTTGCGGCTCACCGAACCGTCGGTCGGATCGGTATAGGCGAAATCGTCCGCCGCCGCGACCACGAGATCGCCGACCGCCACACCCGGCAACGTCGCGAGCCGCGCGCGCAGGTCCGCGACCAGCGCCTCCGCCGCCGCCGCATCGACGCCCTCGTAATCGTGGCGCGCATAATAGTTGCGGCCGTAGCGCGCCCAGTGCCGGCGCATGATCTCCGCGACGCTCTCGCCGCGCACGGCGAGGATGTTGAGCCACAGCAGCACCGCCCACAGCCCGTCCTTCTCGCGGACATGGTCGGAGCCGGTGCCCGCGCTCTCCTCGCCGCAGATCGTCGCCATTCCGGCATCGAGCAGGGTGCCGAAGAACTTCCAGCCGGTCGGCGTTTCGAAGGCGGGAATGCCGAGCGCGTGCGCGACGCGGTCCGCCGCCTGGCTGGTCGGCATCGAACGCGCGATGCCCCTGAGGCCGCCGCGATAACCCGGCGCGAGGTGCGCGTCGGCGGCGAGCGCGGCGAGCGAATCCGATGGCGTGACGAACAGGCCGCGGCCGATGATGAGGTTGCGATCGCCGTCGCCGTCCGACGCGGCGCCGAAATCGGGCGCGTCGGGTGCCATCATCCGCGCGTGCAGCGCATGCGCGTGGACCAGATTGGGATCGGGGTGATGGCCGCCGAAATCCTCGCTGGGCGTGCCGTTGACGACGGTGCCGGCGGGCGCGCCGAGCCGGCGTTCGAGGATCTCGTGCGCATAGGGGCCGGTGACCGCGTGCATCGCATCGAAGCTCAGCCGGAAGCCGCCGGCGATCATCGACCGGATCGCGGCGAAATCGAACAGCGTTTCCATCAGTGCGGCATAGTCCGCCACCGGATCGACGATCTCGACGACCGCGCCGCCGACCCGGATCTCGCCGGGCGTGTCGAGATCGACGTCCGCGGTCTCCTCGATCCGGTAGCGATCGATGATCCCGGTCCGGTCGTGGATCGCCTCGGTCACCTTCTCGGGCGCGGGGCCGCCGTTGGCGATGTTGAACTTGATCCCGAAATCGCCGTGCGGGCCGCCCGGATTGTGGCTGGCGGACAGGATCAGGCCACCCGACGCGCCGCGTTTGCGGATCAGGTTGGAGGCCGCCGGCGTCGACAGGATGCCGCCTTGCCCGACCACGATTCGCGCATAGCCCGCCGCTGCCGCCATCCGGATCGCGGTCTGGATCACGGTGCGGTTGAGATAGCGGCCGTCGCCGCCGATCACCAGCGTCGCGCCCGCCGGCCGCTCGACCACGTCGAACACCGACTGGATGAAGGTCTCCGCATAGCCGGGCTGCGCGAACACCGCGACCTTCTTGCGCAGGCCCGAGGTGCCGGGCCTCTGCCCTTCGAACGGACTGGTCTGGACGGTCCTGGTCACTGGGTTCCTCTCCCCTGGCTCGCGCCGGTCTAGCGCGGACGCGCGGCCTTGTGCAGCCGTGCGGATTGCCTCTACCAACGAAACCGGGACGAGATGAGGTTTTCGAGCATGGGCAGACCGTTACCCGTCGCGGCGCGCGCGATGGCCGTCGCCGTGACGGCGGTTTCGCTGGTCGCGTGCACACCGACCGCGACCAAACCGCAAAGCGCGTCGACCGGCGCGCCGGGCAAGGGGCCGGGTATCGGCCATGGCTACAGCCACGATCCCTATCCGTCGACCTACCGGCCCTATCCCGGCGTGGCCACGCTGGTGCGCGGCGTCACCGTGTTCGACGGCGAGGGCGGGCGGATCGACGATGGCGCGGTGCTGTTCGCCGGCGGCAAGGTCGTCCAGGTCGCGCAATCGATCGACGCGCCTGCCGGCGCGACCGTGATCGACGGCGCGGGCAAGTGGCTGACGCCGGGCATCATCGATATCCACAGCCATCTCGGCGACTATCCCTCGCCCGGCATCAAGGCGCTGGCCGACGGCAACGAGGCGACCTCGCCGACCACGCCCGACGTCTGGGCCGAGCACAGCGTCTGGCCGCAGGACCCGGGTTTCTCGCGCGCGCTGGTGAACGGCGGCGTGACGACGCTCCAGATCCTGCCGGGCTCGGCCAATCTGATGGGCGGCCGCTCGGTGGTGCTCAAGAACGTCTATGGCCGCACCGTGCAGGAGATGAAGTTCCCCGGCGCGCCCTACGGGCTCAAGATGGCGTGCGGCGAGAACCCCAAGCGCGTCTACGGTGCCAAGGGCCGCGAGCCCTCAACGCGGATGGGCAATATCGCGGTCGACCGCCAGACCTGGGCGAAGGCGCTCGAGTACAAGCGCAAATGGGACAAGTACGAGAAGGACGGGGGCGAGCCGCCCACGCGCGACATCGGCATGGACACGCTCGCCGGCGTGCTCGCCGGAGAGATCCTCGTCCACAATCATTGCTATCGCGCCGACGAGATGGCCAACGTGATCGATATGTCCAAGGAGTTCGGCTACCACGTCGCTGCCTTCCACCACGGTGTCGAGGCCTACAAGATCGCTGACTATCTCAAGGCCAACGACATCTGCGCCGCGGTGTGGGCGGACTGGTACGGCTTCAAGATGGAAAGCTATGACGGCATCCCCGAGAATCTCGCGCTGCTCCAGAAGGCGGGCGCGTGCGCGATGATCCATTCGGACGACCAGAACGGCATCCAGCGCCTGAACCAGGAGGTCGCCAAGGCGCTCGCCGCGGGGCGGCGCGCCGGCATCGCGATTCCCGACGCGACCGCGTGGGAGTGGCTGTCGTACAATCCGGCCAGGGCGCTCGGCATCGCCGACCGGACCGGCAGCCTCAAGCCCGGCAAGATGGCCGACCTGGTGCTGTGGAACGGCAATCCGTTCAGCGTCTATACGCGCCCCCAGATGGTGTGGATCGACGGCGCGCTGCTCTACGATGCCGCCGATCCGCGGCTGCGCCCGGTGAGCGACTTCGAACTGGGGCAAGTGGCTGCGGGAGACGTGAAGTGAGGCGGACCGCGACGATCCTTCCGGAGACTTCTCGGGGAGGGGGACCATGCGCAGCATGGTGGAGGGGTGCGAGCGAAGCGAGCGGCAACGCCAATGGCGAGCGGCGCCGCCCCTCGACCACGCCTGCGGCGCGGTCCCCCTCCCCGGGACAATCTCGGGGAGGGATGCTCGCGTTCGCCCTCTTCCTCGCCACCCCCGCCTTCGCGCAGACGACGGCGTTCGTCGGCGGCACCGTCGCGCTCGGCGACGGGTCGCCGCCGATCGCGGGTGGCACCGTGGTGATCCGCGACGGCCGCGTCGTCGGCGCCGGCGCGGGCGTCGCGGTGCCGGCCGGCGCGACGGTGGTCGATGCGCGCGGCAGATGGGTGTCGCCGGGGCTCGTCGCCGGGTTCAGCGATCTCGGGCTCTACGATGCCAACGAGGGCATCGAGGAGAGCGACGATGCCTCCGCGGGCACCTCCCCCTTCCACGCCGCGCTCGACATCTCGACCGCGATCAATCCCGACGGCGCGGTGATCGGCAACGAGCGCGCGGCGGGCGTCACCCGCGCGATCGTCTCGCCCGACGCGGACGGCTCGATCTTCGCCGGGCAGGGCGCGGTGATCGGGCTGGCGGCGGGGCCGGTCGACCCGGTCACGCGCGCGCGCGCCTTCGCGTTCGTCGAACTGGGCGAGGAGGGGGGCAAGCTCGCCGGCGGCAGCCGCCCCGCCGCCTATGCCGCGCTGCGCGACGCGCTCGTCCAGGCGCAGGACTATCGTCGCAACCCCGCGCTGTTCGGCGGGCGCGAGGCGGGCTCGCTGGTCAAGCGATCCGACGCGGCGGCGCTGCTTACCGTTCTCGACGGCCGGGAGCCGCTGCTCGTCCATGTCGAGCGCGCCAGCGACATCCTGTCGGTGCTGGCGCTCAGGCGCGATTATCCGGCGCTCAGGCTGGTCCTGGTCGGCGCCGCCGAGGGCTGGCGGGTGGCGTCGCAGATCGCCGCGGCGCGCGTCCCGGTGATTGCCGCCGCGCTCGCCGACCTGCCCGAGCGGTTCGAGATGCTGTCGGCGACCGAATCCAACGCCGGCCGGCTCGAGGCGGCGGGCGTGGCGGTCGCACTGTCCGCGGTCGGCGGATCGCCGGGCGCGGCGCAGCACAACGTCAGGCAGTTCGCGGGCAATCTCGTCGCGATCACGCGCATCCCCGGCGCCACCGGGCTCGATTGGGGGCATGCCTTCGCGACGATTACCTCGGGTCCGGCGCGGGTGCTGGGGATGGACGACGAGATCGGGTCGCTGCGCCCCGGCCGCCGTGCCGACGTGGTGGTGTGGGACGGCGATCCCCTCGAGCTCGCCTCGGCGCCGGTCGCGGTGTTCATCGACGGGCGCCCGCAACCGCTCGCGACGCGCCAGACGCTGCTCCGCGACCGCTACCTGACGCCCTCGGCGGGTGCGCTGCCCAAGGCTTACGAGAAGTGAGGGCGCTCGCCGCCTTCGCCCTCGTGCTGGCATCAGCCGCGGTGGCGCAGATGCCCGAGCAGGCGCCCCTGGTTGCGACCGCGCCCACACCGGTCGCGCCCACCCCGGCGACCGTCGGCGTCGTGCTGACCACCAGCGCCGGCGCGATCACGCTCGCGCTGGAGAAGGAGCGCGCGCCGATCACCACCGCCAACTTCCTGCACTATGTCGATACGCACCGGCTCGACGGCGCGACACTCTATCGCGCGGTCAAGGTCGCGCCGGGCTACGGGCTGGTGCAGGGCGGCCTCAAGAACGATCCGAAGAAGGTCTATCCTCCGATCAGGCTCGAGCCGACCAGCCAGACCGGGCTCAGCCACAAGGACGGCACGATCTCGATGGCGCGCGCCGCGCCCGACAGCGCGACCTCGGATTTCTTCATCGTCGTCGGCGATCTGGTGTCGATGGACGCGGACCCGGGCAAACCCGGCGACAATCAGGGCTTCGCCGCGTTCGGCCATGTCAGCGACGGGATGGACGTCGTGCGTGGCGCGCTCGACGCGCCGACATCGCCGACCGCAGGACCGCCGGGGATGCAGGGCCAGATCCTCGTCCAGCCGATCCGCATCGTCTCCGCCCGCCGGGTTCCGTGAGCAGGCGGCGACGGAGGCCGACGCCGCCATGACCGCATCCGACGACCGGCTGATCTTCACACCCGGCGATGTCGATCTCGCGCGCTCGCCGCTGCGTCGCGGTATCGCCGAGCCGACTTTCGTGCTCGGCGCGTTCAACCCCGCGCTGACCCGGCTGCCGGGCGGCGGTCTGCTGATGATGGTGCGGGTCGCCGAGGCGCTCGCCGAGCCGGTCCGCGATGGCCTCGTCCGGGCGATCCGCTGGACGGCCGATCGCTATGTCCTCGACGGCTACCCGCTCGATCGCGTCGACATGCCCGATCCGCGCTGGTTCGCGCTGCGCGGCGCGGCCAATCGCGAGATGGCGCTGACCTCGCTGTCCTGGCTGCTGCCGGTCGAGCTCGATGCGGCGGGCGAGCGCGTCGTCGCGGTCCATTACGATCGTGCGATCGCGCCGGCCGCCTCGTACCAGGGCCATGGCATCGAGGACCCGCGGATCAGCCGGATCGGTGACATCTGGTACATGACCGCCTGCTCGGTCAGCCCCGAGCGGCATTGCACGACGCTGCATATGTCGCCCGACGCGACGACGTGGACGCTCGCGGGGATCGTGCTCGATCACCAGAACAAGGACATGCTGCTGTTCGAGGGGCGGGTCGGCGGCCGGTTCGTGGCGCTGACCCGGCCGATGGGCGAGCTCTACTTCGCCTATCCGCCGGACAGCCCGTGGGCGGGCGGCCCGTCGATCAACCTCGCCACCTCGCCCGACGCGCTGCACTGGCGGCCGCTCGCCGAGCCCGGCATCCGTCCGCGCCGTGGCGCGGCGACCGCGATGAAGGTCGGTGGCGGGACGCCGCCGATCCTGACGCCGCGCGGCTGGCTGACGATCTGGCATGGCGTCGAGCCCGATGGCGGGATCGGCACCTATCGCAGCTTCTGGGCGCTGCTCGATCGCGACGAGCCGTGGCGCATCCTCCGTCTCGCCGACGAGACACCGCTGATCGAGGCCGATCCGCGCCTCACCGCGCCGATCGCGCACCAGATGTACCTGGCGAGCCCGGTGGTGTTCTCCACCGGTATCGTCGACATGGGCGATCATTATCTGGTCGCCAGCGGCGAGGCGGACCTGGCGTGCCGGCTGACGCGGCTGGCCAAGTCGGCGTTCGAGTGACCCGTATCTCGTCATCCCCGCCTTCGCCGGGGCGAGGTCAAGGGAGGACGCGCCGCCGCGCATCCAGCCGGATCACCAGATCGGCGCGCGCCGGCATCTCGGCGAGGATGTGCTCGGTCAGCGCTGATAGTGCGCGACGAAGCGGTCGATCGCGTCGTCGGCCATGACATGCGCGCCGGCACCGCGCAGCGCCTGCTCCTGCTCGCGCCGCCAGCCGGCGACGACCTCGAAGCCGGGCGCGGCGAGCAGCGTGAGCCGGTCGATGCGATCGAACAGCCGTCGATAGGGTCCCGCCAGCGCCGAATTGACATGACCGCGCCAGCGACCGTCGCCATCCTCGTCGCGCTCGAGCGCATTGACCGGCCGTTCGAGCGCCGCGGCCGGCTGCGGCCGCGCGCCGACGCACCAGCCTTCGAACAGCACGATGTCGACCGGCGCCGCGATGCGCGGCCAGCCGGAACGGTCGACCGGATCGTCCCCGGCCTTGTCGAAGCGCGGCAGCGCGATGAGGCCGGGCGCGGCGAGTGCGTCCAGCGTCGCACCGCCGAGCGCGACGTCGTGCGTACCGGGCACGCCGCGGGTGCGGAACAGCGGATGGACCGCCGCCCCCAGCGCGGCGCGCGCCGCGCGGGACAGATAGAGATCGTCGAGCGAGAGCGTCGCGGCGCGCCATCCGGATGCGCGCAGCCGCCGGGCGAGCCGCGCGATCGCGGTCGACTTGCCCGATCCCTGCGCGCCGCACAGTCCGTAGACGAACGGTCGCGCGGCCGACCGTTCGCGCGCGGCGAGCAGGTCGCGCTCCAGCATCGCCGCGACCGCCTCGCCCGGTCGCATGACCGGCTAGCGGCGCGCCGACTGGTGCGCGCGGGCGTGGCGTGGCGCGCGCACCGACACCGGCGCGGCGCCGCCCGGCGCGGGCTCGATCCTCACCCCGCTCTCGTCGCTGCCGTCGGCGCCCGCGCTGCGGCGGACCGCGGCCGCGAACTTCGCGGCGCTGGCGCGCGGCACCTCGAACATCGTCTCGTTGGGGGCGATGCGGATCGCGCCGATCTCGCTCTTGGTGATGTGGCCACGGCGGCAGAGCAACGGCAGCAGCCAGCGCGGATCGGCATTGTGGCGCCGGCCGACATCCATCCGGAACCAGACCGTATCCTCGAAGCCCGCGCGCGGCCCCGCGTTGCGCTCCTCGCGCATCGCCGGGCCGCTCGTGTCGTCCAGATCCTCGGCGACCGGCATCGCGCCGCGATGCGCACGGACCAGCGCCGCGGCGATGTCTATCGGCGCGCGCTCGGCGAGCAGCCGCCCGGCGATCGCGCGATCCTCCTCATCGGTTTCGACGGGCGCGAGCAGCGTCGCGATGAGCCGCTCGCGGTCGCGCGCCTCGATCGCCTCGCGGCCGGGCGCCGGCATCCACTCGGCGACGATCCGCGCATCGCGCAGCATCCCTTCGACCCGGCGACGCCGCGGATAGGGCACCACCAGCACCGCGATGCCCTTGCGCCCGGCGCGACCGGTGCGGCCCGACCGATGCTGGAGCACCTCGGCGTCGCGCGGCAGCTCGACATGGACGACGAGGCCGACGCTCGGCAGATCGATGCCGCGCGCGGCCACGTCGGTGGCGACGCAGACCCGCGCGCGGCGATCGCGCAGTGCCTGGAGCGCGGAATTCCTCTCGGACTGCGAATGCTCGCCCGACAGCGCGACCGCGCCGAACCCGCGCTCGATCAGGCTGGCATGGAGGCGGCGCACCGCGTCGCGGGTCGCGCAGAACAGGATCGCGGTCTCGGCCTCGTGGAAGCGCAACAGGTTGACGACGGCATGCTCGATCGCGGCTGGCGCGACGGTGATCGCCTGATAGGCGATGTCGCCATGGCCGCGATCCTCGCCGACCGTGGTGATGCGCAGCGCATCGCGCTGGTAGCGCCTGGCGAGCGCCGCGATCGTCCGCGGGATCGTCGCCGAGAACAGCAGGGTGCGGCGCGTCGCGGGCGTCGTGTCGAGAATGCCTTCCAGGTCCTCGCGGAAGCCCATGTCGAGCATCTCGTCCGCCTCGTCGAGGATCGCCGCGCGCAGGGCCGAGAGATCGAGTGCGCCGCGTTCGAGATGATCGCGCAGCCGGCCCGGCGTGCCGACGACGATGTCGGCGCCCGCGGACAGCATGCGCCGCTCGCGGGACGGGTCCATGCCGCCGACGCAGGTGGCGATGCGCAGCGTCGCACCCGCGTACAGCCACTCGAGCTCGCGCCCGACCTGGAGCGCCAGCTCGCGGGTCGGCGCGATGACCAACGCCCGGGGGCGGTTGCCGGTCGGCCCGCTCTCCAGCAGCTCGGGTGCGACGGCGAGGCCGAAGGCGATCGTCTTGCCCGATCCGGTCTGCGCCGAGACGATCAGGTCGCGACCGGCCGCCTCCTGGGCAAGGACGGCAGCCTGGACGGGCGTGGGCGCGGCATAACCGCGCGCGGCAAGCGCCTCGCGGAGCGGGGGGGGCAGATTATCGAAGGACATAGCTGTCGCAGATGGGGCGGCGGCGGACGATCGGCAAGCGCCGGGACCGTTACGGGTGCCATGCGTTGGCGACTGCGATGACGATGGCGATGATGATCGGCGACCGGATCGAGGACACCGGCACGCTGGTGCGGGACGGCGGCGGCTTCGCGCTGCGCCGCGACGATGGCGGCACGGTCGCGCTCGATCTGCATCGCGTGCCCGTCGATCATGTCGAGAAGCATGTCCGGATCGCGGGGCTCTGCGTCGCTCCGGGTCTGGTCGAGGTCGACGCGATCCGGGCGGCGTGAGGCAATCGCATCGCACGCCGGACGGCGTGGCGGTCAGGGCAATTCCTTCGCCAGCACCGCCATCGACAGCGGCGGCTCGAGCGTGATCGGGAAGGCGTGCCGCGCGCCGGTGACGCGATAGCCGCGCCGCTCGTAATAGGCGATCAGCTCGCTGCGGCTGTCGATCACGCTCATCTCGATCCGGGTCGCCGCGAAGGTCCCGATCGCGCAGGCTTCCGCGGCGGCGATCAGCCGGCGGCCGAGCCCCGCCGCCTGGCGCCGCGGATCGATGCAGAGCAGTCCGAGATAGGCGGTGCCGCCGCCGCGATCGCCGATCTGCACGCAGCCGATCGGCGCGCCGTCCTGCGCGGCGATCAGCAGACGCTCCGAGGCGGAGGCGACGATCGCCTCCAGCGCGGCGCGCTCGATCCGCGCGCCGGCACCCGACAGCAGATCCGCTTCGTGCGTCCAGCCATCGCGCGCGGCCTCGCCGCGATAGGCGCGCTCGATCACCGGATGCAGCGCGGCGAGATCGGCGGCACGCGCCGGGCGGATCGTGGGATCATCGGGCATCGTGGCGCGGCCTAGCCGGGCGCGGGCCGCGATGCGAGCCTCGTCCGCGTTCGTCGCGCCGCCATTGCGGACGCATCGCCGCCTCCCTAGTTCGGCGACGTGACGCGCCGACCTCCCCGCCCCTTCGGCCGCAGGCCCGCGATGGTCGCGTTGCTCGGCCTGCTGGCAAGCGCCTGTTCGCCGCTGCTCACCTTCAACGCGCTGGTGCCCAAGGATGGCGGCACGCGGCTGGTCGCGCACGACATTCCCTATGGCGGCGACCCGCGCCAGCGGCTCGATCTCTACGCGCCGGCCAGGCCGGCCGGAACGCTGCCGGTGATCGTGTTCTTCTACGGCGGCTCGTGGAACTCGGGGACGCGGCGCGGCTATGCGTTCGTCGGGCGCGCACTGGCGGCGCAGGGCTTCCTCGTCGCGGTGCCCGACTACCGGCTGCTGCCCGCGGTGCGCTATCCGGCGTTCCTGGAGGATTGCGCGGCCGCGACCAGATGGGTGCGCGCCAACGCCGCGCATCATGGCGGCGACGGCGATCGGCTGGTGCTCGCCGGGCATTCGGCGGGCGCCTACAATGCCGCGATGCTCGCGCTCGATCCGCGCTGGCTGGGCGACGATCGCACGGCGGTGCGCGGGCTGATCGGGCTCGCCGGACCGTACGACTTCCTGCCGCTCGAGCCCGGTGTCGCGCGCGACACGTTCGGCGCGGTGCGCGATCCGGCGAGCACGCAGCCGATCAGCTTCGTCTCGCGCGACGATCCTGCGGTGTTCCTCGGATGGGGAACCGGCGATACGACGGTGCGGCCGGGCAACAGCGAGCATCTCGCCGCGCGGCTTGCCGCAAGCGGGGTGCGTGTCGAGGCGCATCCCTATCCGGGCGTCACGCATATCGGCATGGCGACCGCGCTGGCACGGCCGTTCCGCGGCCACGCGCCGGTGCTCGCCGATCTTGCCGCCTTCGCCCGGTCGGTCACCGCGCCGCCGCTGGGCGTACGGTAGCGTCTCAGGCGCCATCCACTCTCCGCGGTCGTCCGCGCACTCTCCGTCATCCGGGCACTCCCGTCATCCGCGCACTTTCCGTCATCCGCAAACTTTCCGTCGTCCCCGCGAAGGCGGGGATCCAGTTTCTTCTGCCGCGCAGAGGCAGCGGGACGGGTGTGGATCAGCTCGCGGCCAGCCTCGCCGCAGGTTCGGACACGACGCCAAGACTTGGGACACGATCCGAGCCTGGTTTTGGGCTGAACCCGGAAAGCCGCGCTTTCAGCACTTGGCACGCAGCCTGCAACGTATCTCCCGAACCCAACGAAGGAGACCCGGCATGACCACCATCGATCCCATCACGCTGCGCGACACGATGATCTCGGCGATCGCGTCGCTCGTGTTCAGCATCGCGCTGGTCGGCGCGGCGGTGCTGCCGGCGCAGAGCGCGGCGGCGACGGTCCTCGGGCTTTAAGCCAGCGCTATGGCGATCATGCCCCTGGCGCTATGACGGCGCGCGATGTTCCGTCACAGTCACGAACCGGGCGACCGGAGCGCCGATCCGGCGCCCGGCATCGCCCCGCCGGCGGCGATTCCGCCCGCACCGCCGCCGGCGCGCCCGCGCCTGCGGATCGGGCGGCTGGTCAGGTGGGCGATGCTCGGGCTGCTCGCGTCGATCCCCGTCGCGATCGCATGGCTGGCGATCACTGCGCCGCTGTCGCGATCGCTGAAACCGATCGCGCCGCCCAGCGTCTCGCTGCTCGCCGCGGACGGATCGATGATCGCGCGGCGCGGCGCGATCGTCGGCCGTCCGGTCGATGTCCGCGCGCTTCCCGCCCATGTCGGCGACGCGTTCATCGCGATCGAGGACCGGCGCTTCTACCATCACGGCGCGATCGATCCGCGCGGCATCGCGCGCGCGATGTGGCACGATGTCCGCGCGCGCGGCATGCGCGAGGGCGGCTCGACGATCACCCAGCAGCTTGCCAAGCAGGTCTTTCTCACCGCCGACCGGACCGCGGCGCGCAAGGCCAAGGAAGTGCTGATCGCCTTCTGGATGGAGGCCTGGCTGAGCAAGGACGAGATCCTCTCGCGCTATCTCTCCGAGGTGTATTTCGGCGACAACGTCTATGGCCTGCGCGCCGCCGCGCGGCATTATTTCGATACCGCGCCCGAGCATCTGACGATCGCGCAGGCGGCGCTGCTCGCGGGCCTGATGAAGGCGCCGTCGCGGCTCGCGCCGACCACCAACCTGGCGGGTGCGCAGGCGCGCGCCCGGCTCGTCGTCGCGGCGATGGCCGATGCGGGCTTCCTGTCGCGCGCGCGTGCCGCCGCGGTGCGCCCGGCCGGGCTCGATCTCGTGGCCGTGCCGCCATCGACCGACAGCACCTGGTTCGCCGACTGGGTGTTGCCCGTCGCCCGCGCCCGGCTCGCCGAATCCGGTGCCGACGATCCCGCCGCCGCGACGGTGCGCACCACGCTCGACGCACGGCTCCAGCGCGCGGCGCAGGCGGCGGCGACCGGCGCGCCACCCGGCGCGCAGGTCGCGCTCGTCGCGATGCGGTCCGACGGGCATGTGCTGGCGATGGTCGGCGGGCGGGATTATGCCGGCAGCCCGTTCAACCGCGCGGTGCAGGCGCGTCGCCAGCCGGGCTCGACCTTCAAGCTGTTCGTCTATCTCGCCGCGTTCCGTGCCGGCATGACGCCGGACAGCCTGGTGGAGGACCGGCCGATCACGATCGACGGCTGGTCGCCCGCCAATGCCGACAGGCGGTATCGCGGGCGGATCACGCTACGCGATGCGTTCGCGCGATCGAGCAACGTCGCCGCGGTCCGGCTCGCGCAGAAGGTCGGGCCCGCCGCCGTCGTGCGCGCCGCGCGCGATCTCGGCATCACCACGCCGCTCGCCGCGGACGCGAGCATGGCGCTCGGCACGTCGGGCGTCGGTCTGGTCGAACTCGATGCCGCCTATGCGGCGGTCGCGGGCGGTCGCTACCCGGTGCGTCCGACCGGTCTGCCCGATCCGCCGCAGAGCTGGCTGGGGTGGCTGACCGACCGCCGCCACCGGCTGAGCGGCGGCGAGCGCGCGATGCTGCTCGATCTGCTGTCGGCGACGGTGAGGCAGGGCACCGGCCGCGCCGCGCGGCTGTCGACGCCGGTCTACGGCAAGACCGGTACCAGCCAGGACAGCCGCGACGCGCTGTTCGTCGGGTTCGCGGACGGCATCGTCACCGCGGTGTGGATCGGTCGCGACGACAATGCGCCCGTGCCCGGCGTCGCGGGCGGCGGTGCGCCGGCGCGGATCTGGCGGCGCTTCATGGCGGAGGCGACCGGCGCACGGCCGCTCGGTGTCCCCGTGCCGCGCGCGGTCGATCCCGACGCGGCGATCGATCTCGGCATCAGGGGGCTGACCGAGGGGCTGCGCATCGGGCGCGAAGCGCTCAATCTCGCCGACGGCCCCCGCGATCGGCCGAGGCGCAACGACAAGGACGACGACGAGCGCGACGATCCTGACGAATGATGCCCCGGCAGACGCCTATGGCGCGCGGAAGGCCTCGATCAACTGCGCCAGATCGGGTTCGTCGATCGCGGCGGCGGCCTCGCGCAGCGTGAACCAGCGCGTCTCGCGCTCGTCGCGCTCCGGCCATTCGCTGGCCTGATCGAGCACCGCGAGCGGGAACACCGCGACCGATACGTCGCGTGTCGTGCCGTCGCGGCGGCGCTTGAGATAGCGATATTCGCCGATCGCGGTGTCGCTGGCGATGCCGGTGACGCCCGCCTCCTCATAGGCTTCCCGTGCCGCCGCCTGATGCCAGTCGAGCCCGGCGATCAGATTGCCCTTGGGCAGCACCCAGCGTCGCGTGTCGCGCGACGTGATGAGCATGACGTTCGCGCATCGTTGCGCGTCGATCCGGTAGGGCAGCGCGGCGATCTGGCGGATGATGGAGGCTCCATATCGTGGGCGGGAAGACGTCGCCCCGTACACCGGAATATCGGCGAAAAACCGTTGCGGGTCAAGCGGCTGGCGTCACCGGCTGGGGATGGTGCGGAACCAGGATCAGCGTCGATCCCTCGACCCGCCACGATTGCAGGCGCGAGAGGAAGTTCATGCCGAGCACGTCCATGTCGCCGAATGCGGGCGAGACGACGACCGGCAGGCCATGCGCGGCGATATCGCCAAGCCGCAGAGTCGCGATCCGCGCGGTATCCGCCGCGATCGCGCCGTTCGCGGTCTGGAGGACAACGGGCACGATGTCCGTCCCGATCTCCAGCCCGGCGGCGCGCGCGGTGCGCGCGGACAGCGCGGTGACGGTCGCGCCGCTGTCGATCAGCATCCGCCGTTCGACGCCGTCGATCCGCGCTCGCGCCCAGAAATGGCCGTCCGCGGACATCGGGATGCGTAGGGCGTGGCCGACGACCTGCTGGCCGCCGGGCGCCAGCCGCGCCGCGATGCGGGAGAGCAGCGGGTCGTAGGGTGCACGCGCGGCGAGCATGACGACGAGCAGCGTGAGCAGCCCCGCGCTCACCGCCAACGAGAGAATCGCGCGCACCGGACGGATACGCAGCAGCAGGAGCAGCAGGACCGCGGCCAGGAAGATCGTGGCGACGGGCGGCAGCGCGTATGGGAACGAGTGGTTCACGGCGCCATCGTGTAGCGCGGCCGACATTTATCTCACCTGACTGTCGGGTTACAGGCGTCCACCCCGCGCGTGTCGCGCGAAGGCTCAGGCTGCCGCCGCCGCGCGGAAGTCCGTATCCCCGATCATCGCGTCGACCTGATCGGCGGCGATCGGACGGCTGAACAGATAGCCCTGCACCGACGAGCAGCCATGCGCGCGCAGTTCGGTCAGCTGGCCATGATCCTCGACGCCCTCGGCGGTCGTCTCCATGCCGAGCGCGGTGGCGAGCGCGGTGATCGCCTTGACGATCGCGCCCGCACCGGCGCGCGTCTGAAGGTCGATGATGAAAGAGCGGTCGATCTTGATCTTGTCGAATGGGAAGCTCTGCAGATAGCTCAGGCTCGAATAGCCGGTGCCGAAATCGTCGAGCGCGACGCGGACGCCGAGCGCGCGCATCGAATGGAGCAATTTGAGCGTCGCGTCCGTGCTGTCGAGGAAGATCGACTCGGTGATCTCGATCTCGAGCCGGCTCGGCCGGATGCCGCTGGATTGCAGCGCGTGCATCACGGTCTGGGCGAGGCCGGGGCGCCGGAACTGGACGGTCGAGACGTTGACCGCGACGCGGATATGCTCGGGCCAGCGCACCGCCTGGCGGCACGCCTCCTGCATCACCCACGCGCCGATCGGCACGATCAGCCCGGTCTCCTCGGCGATCGGGATGAAGTCGAGCGGGGACACCAGGCCGCGCGTCGGATGCTCCCAGCGCAGCAGCGCCTCGAACGCGCCGATCCGTTCCTTCGAGAGATCGAACAGCGGCTGGAAATACAGGCGGAACTCGCCCTTGGCGATCGCGCGGCGCAGATCGACCTCGATCGCGCGCCGTTCCTGCGCGCGCGCATTGAGCGCGGGCTCGAAGAAGCAGTAGGTATTCCGCCCGCCTTCCTTGGCCTGGTACAGCGCGAGATCGGCGTTGCGCAGCAGCGTGTCGGTATCGGTGCCGTCGTCGGGAGACATCGCGATGCCGATGCTGCCGCGCGGCTCGACCTCGTGGGCGCCGATGCGGCCCGGCGCCTGGAGCGCGGTGAGCAGGCGACGTGCCGTCGCCTCGACCAGCTCGATGCCGTTCCGGGCATCGTCGAACGGCTGCACCACGACGAACTCGTCGCCGCCGAGCCGCGCGACGAACGCCTCGTCGACTCCGTCGGTCAGCCGTGCGGCGACCAGCTTGAGCATCTCGTCGCCGATCGGATGGCCGAGCGTGTCGTTGACCGACTTGAAGTCGTCGAGATCCAGACACAGCAACGCGACACCGCCGACGCGCCGCTCGGCGAGGCGAAGCTGGTGATCGAGATGCTCGTGGAACAGCGCGCGATTGGAGAGGCCGGTGAGCACGTCGTTGAAGGCGAGGTGGGTGATCCGCCGCTCGCGCTCGGCGATCTCGCCGGCCATGCGGTTGAAGCTCGTCGCCAGCCGCGCGATCTCGTCGTCGCCGCCGACGATGACGGTCGCGGTCTCGCCATCGGCGAGGCGCCGCGCGGCGGCGTCGAGCAGCAAGATCGGTCGGGTGATCGATCGTGCCATCCGCCATGTCGCGACGATCACCAGCGCCAGGCCGCCGAGACCGAGTAGCGCGATCGCGGCCTCGAGCGCGCGATAGGCGGCAAGCGCGCGGGTGAGCGGATATTGCAGCAGCAGCACCGAGCGCGGCGCGCCGGGCATGATCGGCAGCGCCTTGGCGAGCGCGATCGCGGTGCCGTGCCGGCCGACGAGCTCGGCGGGGACGCCGGCATCGAGCGTCGTGTCGATGAAGCGGCCGAGCACGGGATCGTTCGCGCGGTTGGCGGCATCGGCGGCGATCCATCGGCCGTCGGCGCCCCGCTGATAGACCGCGGCGGACAGCGGGATCGCGGACAGCTGCTCGATCGCGCCCATCTCGTGCCGATCGAGATCGGACGAGAACACCACCCAGCCGATCAGCGCCGGCGCCATGATCGGCGCGGCGACGAGATGGCGCGCGCGGCCGCCCAGCGCGGAGACGCCGGCGCTGGTGCCGTCCTCCAGCCGGGACGCCAGCGCATGCGCGTCGCGCACCACTGCGGGATCGGACACCCCGGTGACGCTGCCGTCGGCGCCGACGATGAAGGCCATGCGCAGCCCCATGCGCGCGCGCAGGTTGGCGAGCGCGGATTCGATGGTGGCGCGATCTCCGGTCGCGATCGCCGAGCGGAAGCCGAAATCGCGCGCCAGCAGCCCGGCGCCGTCGCGCAGCCGCGCGGTGCGCTGTGCCCAGAGCCGGTCGAACACGGTGCCGCTGGCGACGAGTTCGCTGCGCACCTGCGCCTTGGCATTGCGCTGGGCCATGACGGTCAGCGCGGCGAGCACGCCGAGCATCGCGACCGCGAACAGACCGGCGTAGAGCACCGTCAGCCGGGTCCGCAGCCGGTGGAAGACGCGCCGCTTCACGGTCACCGGCCGGATCGTATCGCGGCCGCGGCGGAGCCTTGGCGGATGGTCATGGCGCGAGTCTACGCCGCGCCCGGTAAACGAAAGGTTGCGCCTGGACCGTCAGGCCCCGGCCTTCGCCGGGGAAGGAGCCGAACGGCAGGCTCCGGCGCCAGGCATCGAGGCAATAGCCCGGCGGTTCCCTGGCGTGCGCCGGGCCGAGAGTGGCGGGGCGGCGGCTGGCGCTTCGACGCCTGCGACCGGGATCGGACCCCGTGTCAGGCCTCGGGCAGGAAGTCCGGGACCGAGAGATAGCGCTCGCCGGTATCGTAGTTGAAGCCGAGCACCCGCGCGCCGGGTGCGAGATCGGGCAGCGTCTGCGCGATTGCCGCGAGCGTGGCGCCGGACGAGATGCCGACCAGCACGCCCTCCTCGCGCGCCGAGCGCCGCGCCATCTCCTTGGCATCGGCGGGGTCGACCTTGACGACGCCGTCGAGCAGCTGGGTATGGAGGTTCGCGGGGACGAAACCCGCGCCGATGCCCTGGATCGGATGCGGTCCCGGCTGTCCGCCCGAGATCACCGGCGACAGGGTGGGCTCGACCGCGAAGATGCGGATCGCCGGCCAGCGCGCCCTGAGCACCTGCGCGACGCCGGTGATGTGGCCGCCGGTGCCGACCCCGGTGACCAGCGCGTCGATCGGCGCGTCGGCGAAGTCGGCGAGGATCTCCTGCGCGGTGGTGCGGACATGTACCGCGATGTTGGCCGCATTCTCGAATTGCTGCGGGATCCACGCGCCGGGGGTGGCCGCGGCGAGCTCGGATGCGCGCTCGATTGCACCCTTCATCCCCTTCTCGCGCGCCGTCAGATCGAAGGTCGCGCCATAGGCGAGCATCAACCTGCGGCGCTCCAGCGACATGCTTTCGGGCATCACCAGCACCAGCCGGTAGCCCTTGACCGCCGCGACCATCGCCAGCCCGATGCCGGTGTTGCCAGAGGTCGGCTCGATGATCGTGCCGCCCGGCGAGAGCGCGCCCGAAGCCTCCGCATCCTCGATCATGGCGAGCGCGATGCGATCCTTGATCGAGCCGCCGGGATTGGTCCGCTCGGACTTGATCCACACCTCCGCCCGCGGGAACATCCGTGCGTAGCGGACATGCGGGGTGTCGCCGATCGTGTTCAGGATGCTGTCGGCCTTCATGCTGGCTTCTCCTCTCGCGAGATCGTTTCGAACAGGGCGTTGTCGGTCCTCGGCGGGTCGAACGTCCGCGCGCCGGGCAGCTCGGGGAACCAGCGGCTCCAGGCGATCGCGACGAGCATCGCGCCCGCGCCGCCGAGCACGACCGCGGGAACCGGGCCGATCAGTCCGGCGAGAAATCCGCTCTCCGCCTCGCCGAGCTCGTTCGAGCCCGAAATGAACAGCGACGACACCGCGCCGACCCGTCCCCGCATCGCATCGGGCGTCCAGATCTGGATCAGCGACGAGCGGACATAGACCGACACCATGTCGGCCGCGCCGAGCAGCGCCAGGCAGGCGAGCGACAGCGGCATCGAGCGCGACAGGCCGAAGCCGATCGTCGCCAGCCCGAACACGCCGACCGCGGCCAGCATCTTGATGCCGACCTGCGTCCTGAGCGGCCGGAACGCGAAGAGCAGCGCCATCGCCGCCGATCCGACCGCGGGCGCGGCGCGCAGATCGCCGAGACCGCCTGCGTCGACATGCAGGATGTCGCGCGCATAGACCGGCAGCATCGCGGTCGCGCCGCCGAGCAGCACCGCGAACAGGTCGAGCGAGATCGCGCCGAGCACGATCCGGTTCTTGCGCACATACGCCAGCCCGTCGATCATCTGCGACCAGGGATTGCCGCCCGCGCTCCGCCGGCGCGCCGGCAGCGGCCGCAGCAGCAGCAGGCAGACCAGCGTGCCGCAGAACAATCCGGTGGTCACCGCATACGGCACCCAGCTCGCCACCGCGTAGAGATAGCCGCCGAGGGCCGGGCCGACCACCGATCCGGTCTGCCAGGCGATCGAGCTCAGCGCGATCGCGGTGGGCAGCACCGCGGGCGGCACGAGGTTGGGGGCGAGCGCCTGGAGCGCGGGGCCGGCGAAAGCGCGCGCGACGCCGAGCGTCGCGGCGACCGCGAACAGCGCCGGCAGCGTCGTCGCATGATGCCAGGCCAGCGTCGCCAGCGTCGCCGCGCATGCGATCTCGAGCGTCGTCGAGGCGCGCGCGATCCAGCGCCGGTCGACCCGGTCGGCGAGCCAGCCGGTGAGCAAGGTCAGCAGCAGCATCGGCGTGAACTGCGCGACGCCGATCCAGCCGAGCTGGAGCGCGGCGTCATGGACGTCCATCGTGCGCCGCGCGATATCATAGGCCTGCCAGCCGATGACGATGACCATGCACAGCTGGCCGACCGTCGACATCGCGCGCGCGGCGAAATAGAGCCGGAAGTCGCGATAGCCGAAGGGGTGGCGGGGGGGCGGCTCCATCGCGGCTGCCTTAAGCACAGCTCGCCCCGCTCGCAACGGTGGTCACCGTCCTGCGCGCTCCGGCCAAGAGGATCCTGGTGCGGCGCCAGTTACGCTTGGGCCCCGGCCTTCGCCGGGGAACGGTGTTGGCTCCACGGTCGCGGCGATGGCCGCGCGTCCCGCATGGTCCCCGGCGGAGGCCGGGGCCCGGAGGATCCTGGCGCGGCGCCCGTCATGCTGGACCCCGGCCGGCGCCGGGGAACGGTGGTCCACGGTCGCGGTGGTGGCGGCGCGTCCCGCTCGTTCCCCGTCACAGGCCGGGGTCCAGACGATCCAGGCACGGCGCCCGTCACGCTGGGCCTCGGCCGGCGCCGGGCCCTTGCTGCGCGCGAAATCGACCGCTCAGGTCGTGGGTTTGCGGCCGGTGTTGAGCGGTCGCGCGCGCTCGCGGTTGTCGCCGTCCTGGACGTGTGTCTGCTTGTAGGCTCCGCCGCCCGATTCGCCCGCGCCCTCGTGGCCCTGCGGGGTCTCGGACGGCTTGCCGTCGCCATCCGCCTGGACCGGGGTCTTGTCGTCGCTCATGTCGCTCTCCTCGCCGACCCACGAACGCGCGCGTCGGTGGGAGCGTTCCTGCCCCGCGCGGATCAGGCGGGCGTGACGAAGCTGTCGAGGACGTGCTTGGCGCCGGCCTGCTCGAAGGCGATGCCGAGCTTGTTGCCCTCGATCGTGTCGACGCGGCCATAGCCGAACTTGGCGTGGAACACGCGCTGGCCGATCGCGACATCGCCGCGCGGCCGGGCGGCATAGCTCGCCGCCGACGCCTTGACCTCGAGCACCCGCGCGCCGTTGCCGCTGCGCGCGCCGGAGGCGACCGGGCCGTCGCCGAGCGCCGCGGCACGCGCCCAGCCGGGACCACGGCCCGAGCCGCGCTCCCGTTGCGCGAAGGGGTCGGCGCTCTCGCTCCACTGCGCGCGCCACAGCGATTCGCCGCCGGTCATCGTCGTCTCGGTCTCGACATGCTCGTCCGGCAATTCGCCGACGAAGCGCGACGGGATCGACGAGGTCCATTGTCCGTAGATGCGCCGGTTGGCGGCATGGATGATGACGCAGCGCCGCCGTGCCCGCGTGATCGCCACGTAGGCGAGCCGGCGCTCCTCCTCGAGGCTCCTGGTGCCGCCCTCGTCGATCGCGCGCTGCGAGGGGAACAGCCCCTCCTCCCAGCCGACCAGGAAGACGGTGTCGTATTCCAGCCCCTTGGCGGCATGGATCGTCATGATCGTCACCTTGGCGCCACTGTCCGAGGAGTCGTTGTCCATCACCAGGCTGACATGCTCGAGGAAGCCGCCGAGCGTCTCGTAATCCTCCATCGCGCGGGCAAGCTCGGTGAGGTTCTCCAGCCGCCCCGCGCTTTCGGCCGAACGATCCGCCTGGAGCATCGCGGTATAGCCGCTCTCGTCGAGGATCTGGCGGCAGAGCTCGGGATGCGCGAGGCTGTTCGAGAGATCGCGCCAGCGCGCGATGTCGCCGACCAGCCGGCCCAGTGACTTGCGCGCGGCGCCGGTCAGCTCGTCGGTATCGCAGAGCGTGGCGGCGGCGAGCGTCAGGGGCACGCCCTGCGCGCGGGCGAGCTGGTGGATGCGCGCCACCGCCTTGTCGCCGAGGCCACGCTTGGGGGTGTTGACGATGCGCTCGAACGCCAGGTCGTCGGCGGGCTGGTGGACGATGCGCAGATAGGCGAGCGCGTCGCGGATCTCGGCGCGCTCGTAGAAGCGGAAACCCCCGACGATGCGATAAGGCAGCCCCGTGGCGATGAAGCGATCCTCGAACTCGCGCGTCTGGTGCTGCGCGCGCACCAGGATCGCGCAGTGCTCGTAGCTGATGCCGTCGCGGCGCTGCGCATCGATCTCGTCGGCGACGCGGCGCGCTTCTTCCGGACCGTCCCACACCCCGATGACGGTGATCCGCTCGCCCGCATCCAGCGCGGTCCACAGCGTCTTGCCCAGCCGCTCGCCATTATTGGCGATGACCGCGGAGGCGCCGGCGAGGATGTGGGGGGTCGAGCGGTAGTTCTGCTCGAGCCGGATCACCTTGGCGCCGGGGAAATCATGCTCGAAGCGCAGGATGTTGGCGACCTCCGCGCCGCGCCACGAATAGATCGACTGGTCGTCGTCGCCGACGCAGCAGATGTTGCGATGCGCCTGCGCGAGCAGCCGCAGCCAGAGATATTGCGACGCGTTGGTATCCTGATACTCGTCGACCATGACGTACCGGAAGCGTCGCTGATAGGTGTCGAGCACCTCGCGATGGCGCTTGAGGATGATCAGCATGTGGAGCAGCAGGTCGCCGAAATCGCAGGCGTTCACCGCGCGCAGTCGCTGCTGGTACGCCTCGTAGAGCGCCGCGCCCTTGCCGTTGGCATAGCCCTCGCTCTCGGCGGCATCGACCTCCTGCGGGGTCCAGCCGCGGTTCTTCCAGCGGTCGATCAGCCCGGCGAGCTGGCGCGGCGGCCAGCGCTTCTCGTCGATCTGCGCGGCCTGGATGAGCTGCTTGAGGAGGCGGAGCTGGTCGTCGGTGTCGAGGATGGTGAAGTTGCTCTGCAATCCGACCAGCTCGGCATGACGGCGCAGCATCCTGGCGGCGACCGAATGGAAGGTGCCGAGCCACGGCATCCCCTCGACCGCGTCTCCGACGATGCGATGCACGCGCTCGCGCATTTCGCGCGCCGCCTTGTTGGTGAAGGTCACCGCCAGGATCTCGCTCGGCCAGGCGCGCCTGGTCGCGATCAGGTGCGCGAGCCTCGCGGTGAGCGCCGCGGTCTTGCCGGTGCCCGCGCCGGCGAGCACCAGCACCGGGCCTTCGGCGGTGAGCACGGCGTCGCGCTGCGGCGGGTTGAGCCCGGCGAGATAGGCGGGCTCGGCGGCGGCGGGAAGAGCGTCGGTCACGATTGAACAGGTAGGGAACGGCGACGGCCGCGGCAACCGGTGCGTGTCGAAGCGGGCGCGGCCATCGGCATCGTCATCCAACAGGCATCCTTCCCGGAACCGGGAGAGGAACCATGCGCGGCATGGGGGAGGGGGTCAGCCCCGGTGTTGCCCCTGGAGCAACACCCCTCAACCACGCCTCCAGCGCGGTCCCCTGCCGGTTCCGGGGAGGATCTGCAGGAAGCGCGCGTCCGCATCCGGGCGGATGCCGCCTCAGCCCTCGTAGCGGAGCAGCGTGAGCGTCGCCTTGCCGTATCGGCGCTCGGCCTCGAGCGCGAAGCCGCCGGGGCGGACCGGGTCGCCCTTGCCGCCCTCGACGCTGGCGAGCGCGCCGGGCGCCAGCCAGCCGAGCCGCGCCAGCCGTTCGAGCGTCGGCACGCCGGCACGCTGCTCGTATGGCGGATCGAGCAGCAGCAGGTCGTGCGGCTGCCGCGCCGGGCCGAGCGCGCCGACGCCCTGCGCCCGGACCTCGGTGCCGGCCGCGCCCAGCGTCGCGATATTGGCGCGCAGCGCGTCGAGCGCGGCGCCGTCCTGCTCGACGAACACGCACGACCCCGCGCCGCGCGACAAGGCCTCGAGCCCGAGCGCGCCGGTGCCGGCGAACAGGTCGGCGACGCTCAGCCCCGCGAAGCTGCCGAGCCGGCTGACCAGCATCGAGAACAGCGCCTCGCGGGTACGGTCGGCGGACGGCCGCGTCGCGACGCCCGCGGGCGCCTTGAGGGGCCGCCCGCGCCACCGGCCGGCGATGATCCTCATGCGTCCCCTCTCCCCCCGGGGGAGAGGGAGGGTGAGGGTACGCGACGTCGAGCGCACCGTGCCCTCACCCTCCCAGCCTGCGGCTGGGCCCCTCCTTCTCCCCCGAGGTGAGAGGAGTCGAAAACACCTCTCACCTCAGCGTCTGCCGGAAGGCGACGAGATCGTTCTGGCGTACTTCGACGACGTCGCCCGGCGCGAGATCGGCGAGCACGAACGGCCCATAGGCGACGCGGATCAGCCGCGAGACCTGCAGGCCGAGATGCTCGAGCACGCGGCGCACCTCGCGGTTCCTGCCTTCCGCAAGCCTGAGTTCGATCCACACGTTGCGGCCGGTGCGACGTTCGAGATTGGCGTCGATCTGGCCGTAGCGCACGCCGTCCACCTCGACCCCCTCGATCAGCGCCTCGAGCTGGTCCTGCGTCACCTCGCCATAGGCGCGCGCGCGATAGATGCGCGGGATGCCCGAGGCGGGGAGCTCCAGCTGGCGCTTGAGCTCGCCGTCGGTGGTGAGCAGCAGCAGCCCCTCGGTATTCATGTCGAGCCGGCCGATCGGCACCACGCGGGGCAGCTCGGGCGGCAGCCGGTCGTAGATCGTCGGGCGGCCGGCGGGGTCGTTCGCCGCGGTGAGCAGGCCCGGCGGCTTGTGGAACAGGAACAGCTGCGTCGGCGCCGCGGCGGCGACGGCCTTGCCGTCGACGGTGACGCCGTGGAGCGAGGAGATCACGGTCGCCGGCGTCTCGAGCACGATGCCATGGATCGCGACCCGCCCGTCCGCGATCATCCGCTCGATCTCGCGCCGCGAGGCGATGCCGGCGCGCGCGAGCAGCTTCGCGATCCGCTGCGGCGCGCGCCGCGAGGGCGGGGCGGGGACGATCGCCGGCGGGGCCGCGGCCACCGGTGCCGCCGGTCCGGATACCGCCGGCGGGCGCGCCGCGCGAGTCCTGTGCGTCGGCGCCGCATCGGCACGCGCGCGCTCGCCCGGCCGCTCGGCCCGCGGCGTGTGCGCCGGCCTGTCGCCGGCAGCGCCGTCACGCGCCGTACCGCGCGGTCGCGACGACGAGGATACGGACGCCGCCCTGTCCGGTCGCTCGCGTGCCTTCGGCGAGGCATGGGTCCGATCGAAGGCGCCGCGCGGGGCTGCGGCGGATCGCGCCGCGCGCGGCGGCGGCATGGACTCCGCGCGATCGCCGGCCGGGGCGGGCGTCCTCGGTCCGGTCCGGCGCGGCGATGCCGCCGTGCCGTCGCTCGTGATCCGTGGAGTCCGGGTGCGGTCGCCCCAGTGGAGTTTGCGCGGTTCGGCCTGTTTCTGCGGGTGCTTGTCTTGGGCGCCTGTGCGACCCCGTGCCCCGTCGGCGCGGCCGTCGAGGGTTCGGCCACGACCGCTCTCCGGCCGGGTCCCCGATTTGTCGCGATCGGCGCGGGGCGGGCGGGCGCCGGTCGTCGGGCGCGGTCGCGACGCGTCGCCATCGCCGGCGGGCGGTGTCTCGCGATCCTCGCGCGGGCGGCGCGGGCCGGGTGAGCGGCGGTCGCGTCCGGGAGGACGACGGTCGTCGCCGCCGGGGCGGCGGGGGGCGCTCACATTCGTTCCGATCGTTCCGGGTCCGGGAACCGCTCTCCGCGACAAACGCTTGTCGGTCAAGCCGCGATGCGGACGGGGTCCGCTGCGGCAGGAGGTTCACAGGCGTATGTTCGGTCTCGGCAAGCGCGGACGCGCCAGGGCGGTCAAGCGCATCCTCATCGTCGAGGACGAGCCGCTGGTCGCGTTCGACAACGAGCATGTGCTGGCCGAGGCGGGGTTCGTGGTGGTGGCGACGATCGACACCGCCGAGGAAGCCGCGCGGCTGATCGCGGAGGGCGGGATCGATCTGGTGACCTCCGACGTCCGGCTGTCGGGAACGGGATCGGGCATCGACGTCGCGCGCGCCGCGCACCGGGCCGGGATCCCGCTGCTGTTCGTGACCGGCAACTGCCCGGCCGAGGCACAGGCCCTCGCCGCGGGCTGCCTCGCCAAGCCGTACAGCGCGCGCGACCTCGTCGCCGCGATCGCCGCGATCGCCAGCCATGTCGGCGGTATTCCGCCGCCGCGGCTGCCGCGCGGGCTGACGCTGTTCCCGGTGTAACCGGCAGCACGACGATTTGTTCGTGCCGAGCGAAGTTGGGCCACCGGCTCGATCCCGGAGCGCCCTCGGCTGCGCTCGGTCTGTCCCTCGACTTCGCTCGGGACGAACGGGGGAGGCGGAGCAGGCGGAGGCGCGCCGAGGGCTTCCGCCGCGCCGCCGCCTCGCTAAGGTGCCAGCGATGACCGATGCACCCTCCGCCGCCGGCTGGCGCGCGCGCCTGCCCGCCGGCCTGCGGCCGTATGGCGAGACCGCGCCGCTCGCCGCCTTCTTCCTCGGCGTGTCGTCGGGCTTTCCCTACGCCTTGATCGGCGCGACGCTGACCACGCGGCTCGCGCAGGACGGCATCGACAAGAAGTCGGTCACCGCGTTCAGCCTCGCCTTCCTGGTCTACAACTTCAAATGGCTGTGGGCGTGGGTGGTCGACGGCGTCCCGCTGCCGCTGTCGCGCCGGCTCGGCCGCCGCGTCGTGTGGCTGGTGTTCGCCGGGCTGCTTGTGATGGCGGCGGTGGTCAACCTCGCGCTGGTCGATCCGGGGAGCAGCCTCGCCGCCACCGCGTGGGCGGCGATCCTGGTCGGCATCGCCGGCGCGACCTTCGACATCGTGATCGACGCCTATCGCATCGAGCTGCTCAGCCCCGAGCAGCTCGGGCCGGGTTCGGGGATGAGCCAGTATGGCTGGCGGATCGGCGCGACCGCGGCGAGCGCGCTCGCGCTGCTTGTCGCGGATTCCCATGGTTGGAGGGCGGGCTATGCGGTCTGTGCCACGCTCGCGTTGCCGGCGATGCTTACCGGGCTGGTCGTCGGCGAGCCCGAGCGCCATCATGCGCCCTCGCGCCGCAAGGGGCTGGCCGAGGTCTGGGCATCGATCGCCGGGCCGCTCGCCGACTTCGTGCGGCGCGACGGGGCGTGGCTGGTGCTGCTCTTCATCCTCGTCCACAAGGTCGGCGACACGCTGTCCCAGCTCACCGTCCGGCTGCTGTTCGTCGATCAAGGCTACTCCAATCGCGAGATCGCGTTCTACGATGTCGGCTTCGGCTTCTGGGCGTTCCTGATCGGCATCTTCCTCGGCGGCTGGCTCTATGCCCGGCTCGGGCTCAAGCGCGCGGTGCTGTGGAGCCTGTGGGGGATGACGCTCCCCAATCTCGGCTTCGCGATCCTCGCCGCCTATGGCCACACCAACTGGGGGCTGGCGGCGGCGATGAGCTTCGAGAACGTCACCAGCGGCATCGCCGGGGTCACCTTGGTGGCCTATTTCTCGGCGCTGTGCGACCTGCGCTTCACCGCGGCGCAGTACGCGCTGATCTCGGCGGCGGCGAGCATCGTCGGGCGCTTCATGACCGGCGGCAGCGCCGGCGCGCTGATCGAGGCGATGGGCTATGTGAACTTCTACATCCTGACCGCGGTGCTGACGCTGCCCGGCGTCGCGATCTTCTGGTGGATGAGCCGCACCGGGCTGGTCGATCGCTCGATCGGCAGTGCTGGAGTGGAGGAGGGGGCGGCGCTCCGGCGGGATCGAGACCGCCGCCGTTCGCCCTGAGCGAACTCGAAGGGCCATGCCGCACAAGGGCTTCGACGTCGCGCGGCCCGAACGGAGGCTGCGATCAGTCGTTCAGTCCGGCACCTGGCCGTTCGCCTCCAGCACGACGCCCGCCAAGTACAGCGAGCCGAGCACCAGTACATAGGGCGGCGCGGCCGCGTCGGCGTGGCGCGCGATCCAGCCGAGCGCGTCGCCGACGCCCGCCGCGGTGCGCGCATGGAGGCCGTTGGCGCGCGCGATCTGCGCGAGCTCGGCGGGTGCATGGCAGTCGTGCCCGGCGACCGGCACCGCATGCAGCGTCGCCTGCCGACCGGCAAAGGCGTGCAGCACGCCGGTCGCATCCTTGTTGGCGAGCAGCCCGGCGACGAGATGCAGCGGCTTGCCGGCGGGCACGCTGGTGCGCAGATGATCGGCGACGACGCGCGCGGCGGCGGGATTGTGGCCGCCGTCGAGCCACAGCTCGGCGTTCGCGGGCAGCAGGTCGCGCAGCGGGCCGGGAGCAAGCCGCTGCATTCGCGCCGGCCACTCCGCCCAGCCCATCGCCGCCTTGAGCGCCGCCTCGTGGACGGTCACCGCATGCTGGTGGCGCAGCATCGCGATCGCCAGGCCGGCGTTGAGCACCTGATGCGCGCCGGGCAGCCGCGGCTGCGGCAGGTCGAGCCGGCCGGCCATGTCGCGGTAGCGCAGGCCGCCCTTGCAGGCACTGACGTCCCAGGCGCCGCCGCGCGGCAGCCAGGCGGCCTCGACCGCGGCGGCGGCGGCGGCGATGCGCTCGGCGGGCGCGGCGGCGTAGCGCTGGGTGACGAGCGGGACGTGCGGCTTGGCGATGCCCGCCTTCTCGGCGGCGATCTGCTCGGGCCGGTCGCCGAGCCAGGCCTGGTGATCGAGCGCGATCTGCGCGATGCCCGTGACCACCGGGGCGGGGACGACGTTGGTCGCGTCCAGCCGCCCGCCCAGACCCACCTCGATCACGCAGGCGTCCGCCGGCGTGTCGGCGAACGCGGCCAGCGCGGCGGCGGTCGTCGCCTCGAAGAAGCTCGGCGCGATGCCGCCTGCGACCGCGAGCACGCGCTCCAGATAGCCGGCCAGCGCCTCGTCCTCGATCAGCCGCCCGCCAAGCCGGATGCGCTCGTTGAAGCGCACCAGGTGCGGGCTGGTGAAGACATGCACGGTGCGCCCCGACGCCTCCAGAGCGGCGCGCAGGAAGGCGCAGGTCGATCCCTTGCCATTGGTGCCGGCGACATGGAACACCGGCGGCAGCGCCTCCTCGGGATTGCCGAGCCGGCCAAGCAGCGCGCGGATGCGCTCCAGCCCGAGCGTGTCCTTGCCCGGCGACAGCAACGCCAGCCGATCGAGCTGGCGCTGGACCTCGGGATCGGTCGAGCGGGCGAAGTCGACCATGCCGCGCGGCCTCAGGCGGCCTGCGCCCGATCCGGGCAGAGATAGGCGATCAGCCGCGCCAGCGTCTCGCGCAGCTGGTGGCGGTGGACGACCATGTCGAGCATGCCGTGCTCGAGCAGATATTCGGAGCGCTGGAAGCCCTGCGGCAGCTTCTCGCGGATGGTCTGCTCGATCACCCGTTGTCCCGCGAAGCCGATCAGCGCGCCGGGCTCGGCAAGCTGGATGTCGCCCAGCATCGCATAGCTCGCGGTGACGCCGCCGGTGGTCGGATCGGTCATCACCACCAGATAGGGCAGCCCCGCCTCGCGCAGCATCTGGATCGCCACGGTCGTGCGCGGCATCTGCATCAGGCTGAGGATGCCTTCCTGCATCCGCGCGCCCCCGGCGGCGGTGAAGACGATGTAGGGACATCCGTCCGCGATCGCCGCCTCGACGCCGGCGACGAAGGCGGCACCGACCGCAAGCCCCATCGATCCGCCCATGAAACCGAAATCCTGGACGCCGACCACGGCGTGCCGGCCTTCGATCGTGCCGCGTGCGTTGAGCAGCGCGTCGGGCTCGCCGCTCGCGGTACGTGCCGCCTTCAACCGATCGACATAGCGCTTGGTATCGCGGAACTTGAGCGGGTCCTCGCGCACCACGGGCGGCGGCAGCGGGGTGTGGACGCCGCTGTCGAACAGCAGGTCGAAGCGCTTGGCCGCGCCGATCCGGCCGTGATGCTGGCATTTCGGGCAGACGTTCTGGTTCTCCTCATAGTCCTTGAGGAACACCATCGCGCCGCAGCCCGCGCATTTGTGCCAGAGATGCTCGGCGGTCTCGCGCTTGCCGACGAACGGCAGCGAGTTGCGGACGCGCTCGATCCAGGAGGGTTCGGTCATGCCAGCTCCTTGCGCGCGGCGCGCACCGCATGGCTGAGTTTCCCGGTCAGGGCGCGCGCCGCCGCCGGATCGCCGCCGGCCTGCGCCAGCGCCTCGACGATCGCCGAGCCGACCACCACGCCGTCCGCGACCCGCGCCACCGCCGCCGCCTGTTCCGGCGTACGCACGCCAAAGCCGACCGCCACCGGCAGATCGGTCGCCGCCTTGAGCGCGGCGACCGCGCGCTCGATCGACCCCGCCTGCGCCTGCTGCGCTCCCGTGATCCCCGCGACCGAGACGTAATACAGGAACCCGCCCGCGCCCTCCAGCACCGTCGGCAGCCGCGCCGCATCGGTGGTCGGCGTGGCGAGGCGGACGAGGTCGATGCCCGCTCCACGCAGCGCCGGGCCGAGCATCGCATCCTCCTCGGGCGGCAGGTCGACGCAGATCACGCCGTCGACGCCGGCGTCCGCCGCCGCGCGCGCGAACCAGCCCGGTCCGCGGGTGAGCATCGGATTGGCATAGCCCATCAGCACCAGCGGTATATCCGCGTGACGTTCCCTGAAGCCGGCGGCGATCGCCATGACGTCGGCGGTCCTGGTGCCGGCGGCGAGCGCGCGCAGCCCCGCCGCCTGGATCGCCGGCCCGTCGGCGGCGGGATCGGTGAACGGCATGCCGAGCTCGATCACGTCGGCACCGCCGTCGACGAGCGCGTCGAGGATCCCGGGCGTCGCGGCGGGCGAGGGATCGCCCGCGGTGACGAAGGCGACGAGCGCGGCGCGGTGATGCGCTTTCGTTTTCGCGAAGGTGTCGGAGATACGCGTCAAGAAGCCCTCTCCCCTTCAGGGAAGTTCCGGGTCGGTTGTGCCCCCGGCACAATCTCAACAGCCCGGGGAGCTGTTGACCCGGCACTGGTGGGGAGGAGGGAAAGCGTGGACGCCATGGCGGTGAGCACGCCGTACCGTCGGAGCTTGACGATGTCCGGATAGGACGGTCCGTTCGCACTGAGCGAAGTCGAAGTGCCTTTGGCGGTCGCCAGCCCTTCGACTTCGCTCAGGGCGAACGGAGGTCGGCGCCGCTTCGCGGTGACGCTCTCGAACCGCCTCGCCCGAAGCGCCAACCACAGCCGCTGCTCCGGCTCCGTCGGCTGCTGCCGCATCGATCGAGCGTTGGTCGTGAGAGCCTCGTCCCGCATCCTCCTCTCCCAACCCTCTCCCCTGAAGGGGAGAGGGCTCTGGGCTTCCACCGCGCCGCTTGCCGTCACAACCGCACCCCCATCGCCTCGGCGACGGTGTTGATGTCCTTGTCGCCGCGCCCCGAGAGGTTGAGCAGGATGATCCGGTCGCGGTCGTAGTCGCGGGCGATGCGGGCGATCGCGGCGATCGCGTGGCTGCATTCCAGCGCGGGGATGATGCCCTCGCTCCGGCAGCAGAGCTGGAAGCCGTCGAGCGCCTCGGTGTCGGTGACGCCCTCGTAGGTCACGCGCCCGCTCTCGTGGAGCCAGGCATGCTCGGGGCCGATGCCGGGATAGTCGAGCCCCGCCGAGATCGAGTGCGCCTCGGCGATCTGGCCGTCCTCGTCCTGCAACAGATAGGTGCGGTTGCCGTGCAGGATGCCGGGGCGGCCGCCGGTCAGGCTGGCGGCGTGCTGCCCCGAATGCAGCCCATGCCCCGCCGCCTCGATGCCGAGCATCGCCACGTCCGTATCGTCGAGGAACGGGTGGAACAGCCCGATCGCGTTCGATCCGCCGCCGACCGACGCGACCAGCAGGTCGGGCAGCCGCCCCTCGGCCTCGAGGATCTGCGCGCGCGCCTCGGTGCCGATCACCGACTGGAAGTCGCGCACCATCTCCGGATAGGGATGCGGCCCCGCCGCGGTGCCGATGATGTAGAAGGTGTCGTGGACGTTGGCGACCCAGTCGCGCAGCGCCTCGTTCATCGCGTCCTTGAGCGTCCGCGATCCGCTCGTCACGGCACGCACCTCGGCACCGAGCAGCTTCATCCGGAACACGTTGGGCTGCTGGCGCTCGACGTCCTTGGCGCCCATGAAGATCGTGCAGGGCAGCCCGAAGCGCGCGGCGACGGTGGCGGTGGCGACGCCGTGCTGGCCGGCGCCGGTCTCGGCGATGATCCGGGTGCGCTTCATGCGCCGCGCGAGCAGGATCTGGCCGATGCAGTTGTTGATCTTGTGCGCGCCGGTGTGATTGAGTTCCTCGCGCTTGAAGTAGATCTTGGCGCCCTTGCCGGCGGGGGCGTCGCGGCGCAGCGCCTCGGTCAGCCCCCCGGCGTAGTAGAGCGGGCTGGGGCGGCCGACATAATGCGTCATCAGCCCGGCAAGCTCGGCGGCGAAGCCGTCGTCCTCCCTGGCGTCGCGATAGGCGCGCTCGAGCTCGAGGATCAGCGGCATCAGCGTCTCGGCGACATAGCGTCCGCCGAACGTGCCGAAATGCCCATCGGCGTCGGGCTGCGCCCGCAAGGTGTTGGCGATGCTCATAGACGCGCCGTCGCTTGCAGGAAGGCGGCGATCTTGTCCACATCCTTGACGCCCGGCGCGCTCTCGACGCCCGAGGAGACGTCGACCAGCCGCGCGCCCGATATGCCCACCGCCGCGCCGACAGTGTCCGCATCCAGCCCCCCCGACAGCGCCCAGGGCAGCGGGTGGTCGAAGCCGTCGAGCAGTGTCCAGTCGAACCGCATCCCCATGCCGCCGGGGAGCATGCCGGGCGGCGTCTTCGCGTCGTAGAGGATGCGGGCCGCGGCGCCGCGATAGGCGTGCGCGGACTCGAGATCGGCGCGCGTCCGCACCGCCACCGCCTTCCATACCGCGATGCCCAGCCGCGCCCGGATCGCCGCGACGCGCACCGGCGGCTCGTCGCCGTGCAACTGCACCCCGGTCAGCCGCGCCGCGGCGACGGCATGGACGAGCAGCGCCTCGTCGGGATCGACGAACACGCCGATGCGACCGATGCCCTCGGGTGTCGCGAAGCTGCCCGCGCGCTCGGGCAGGACATCGCGCGGGCTTCCGGGGAAGAACACGAACCCGACATGGCTCGCCCCCCCGCGCACCGCCGCCGCGACGGTCTCGGGCGTCGAGAGCCCGCAGATCTTGGTGAGGACCGGCATCGCCGCGCCATACGGCGAAGCAGGGCGTACGAACATAGCCAAACCAACCGTCATCCCGGCCTTGAGCGGAAACCCGTCCCGACGACATCGTCGTCAACCAATGCGACACCTCTGCCGCCGGGTCGGAAGCCGTCCGTTCCGATGTCGCATGGTTGGATCGTTCGCTCGTCCTTCAGCAGACCGCCAACCGCGCCGCGACCGCGCTACAGCGTCGCCTCGATCGCGCGCGCCGCCTCGTCGGGGTTCTCGGCGCCGGTGATCGGGCGGCCGACGACGAGGATCGAGGCGCCGCGGTCGCGGGCTTCGCGCGGCGTGACGACGCGCTTCTGGTCGGCGGTGGCGCCATCGGCGGGGCGCACGCCGGGGACGACGAAGAAGCCGTCGTGCCACGCCTTGCGCGCGGCGGCGACCTCCGCGCCCGAGCAGACGATGCCGTCGAGCCCGGCGGCGCGTGCGCTCGCCGCCAGCCGCGCGACCTGCGCGGCGATGCCGTCGGTCACCCCCATCGCCGCCAGATCGTCGCCGTCGAGACTGGTCAGCATCGTCACCGCGACGACGCGGGTGGCGGGCGGGGCGGCGGCCCTGGCGTCCTCCATCATCGCGCGGCCGCCGGCGGCATGGACGGTGACGATCGCGGGCTCGAGCGACGCCAGCGCCTGCATCGCCTTGGCGACGGTGTTGGGGATGTCGTGCAGCTTGAGATCTAGGAAGATCGGCAGGCCGATGCCCGCCATCTCGCGCACGCCGGCGCGGCCGTTGGCGGCGAAGAACTCGAGCCCGAGCTTGATCCCGCCGACATGGCGATGGACCCGCTCGGCGATCGCATGCGCGCGCGCGATGTCCGGCGTGTCGAGCGCGACGAAGATCGGTGATCGGGTGGTCATCGGGCTCCTTCAGGATTGCGCCGGCGGCTCGCCCGCCGGCTCGACGGTCGGCACGCGAGATATCGGCGGCACGACGGACACCGGCTCGACCTCGCGGATATCGGCGAGCGCTCGCTCGTGGCTCTCGATGCGGCGCTGCAACCGCCAGCGCGCCGCGCGGTGCCAGCCATGGGTCGGCAGCAGGCCGAGCAGGAAGGCGCCGTAGATCAGCACCGGCAGCTTGGCATCGACGAGCAGCCCGCCCCACAGCGAGACCGAGACCGGCGTCCAGTTGCGCATCGCGAACACTACCGCCGCCACCGCCAGCACGACCCAGAACAGCGTCTTGAGGAACTGCATGGGCGCCTGTCTAAGCGCAAAGCGCGAGCGATGCCAATATCAGCCCCGCCGACGCGCCACGCC
The DNA here is from genome assembly GCA_964245815.1 of uncultured Sphingomonadaceae bacterium. GTDB lineage: Bacteria > Pseudomonadota > Alphaproteobacteria > Sphingomonadales > Sphingomonadaceae > Solisphingomonas. The sequence goes on from CAXTNX010000002.1 coordinate 44,936, forward strand.
GCCGCGGCCGAAGGGAAGAATGGGCGACGGAACAGAAGCTTGACCCCAATCAGGCGACCAAAACGGGACGTCGTGCGTTGCGGCCCCACCACCATCACGAGGAGAAACAGCCATGCGTATCGTCACGATTGCCCTTCCCGCGTTCGCGCTTGCCGGTCTGGCCGTGCCCGCGCTCGCCCAGACCGCGCCGACGCCCAAGCAGTTCGTCGCCAAGGCGGGTGCCAGCGACAAGTTCGAGATCACCGAGGCCAAGCTGATGACCGGCTCGTCCGATCCGCAGGTCCGCATGATCGCGCAGCACATGATCGCCGATCACACCGACAGCACCGCCAAGGTCAAGGCCGCCGCGATGTCGGACGGGCTCAAGCCGATGCCGCCGGTGCTGGACGCCAAGCAGCGTCGCGACATCGCCGCGCTGAAGATGGCGAAGGGCAAGAAGAAGGACAGGCTGTACATGTCGCAGCAGCTTCCCGCGCATCAGGACGCGCTCGCGCTGATGCAGGGCTATTCGTCGGCCGGGACCGCGCCCGCGCTCAAGCAGGCCGCGACCGACATCGCGCCGGTGGTGCAGAGCCATATCGACATGTTCCAGTCCGCGCAGAACAAGTCCATGCCCGCGATGTAAGCCGTCGGATGCTCATGGCGGCGCTTGCCCGGCCTGGCGACCGTCGCTACGTTCCCGCTTCGTTCGAGACGGGAAATGCGATGGCCAAGCCGCAGCGTCGTTATGTGTGCCAGGCGTGTGGCGGCGTGTCGTCGCGCTGGCAGGGCCAGTGTGGCGACTGCGCCGAATGGAACACGCTGGCCGAGGAGGCGGCGATCGTCCCGACCGCCTTCTCGGCGCGCCACGATCTGCGGCGCGGCGGGCGGGTGGTCGAGCTCGTTCCGCTCGATGCCGAGGTCGCGCTGCCCGAGCGCACGCGGACCGGCATCGCCGAGTTCGATCGTGCGCTCGGCGGCGGGCTCGTCGCGGGCTCGGCGACGCTGATCGGCGGCGATCCCGGGATCGGCAAGTCGACGCTGCTGATCCAGGCAGCGGCCCGCCTCGCGCTGGCGGGTCTGCCGGTCACCTATATCTCGGGGGAGGAGGCCGCCGACCAGGTGCGCCTGCGCGCCCGCCGGCTCGGACTCGGCCAGGCGCCGGTGCAGCTCGGCGCGGCGACATCTGTGCGCGACATCCTCGCCACGCTCGACGCCCGCCGCCCGCCCGCCCTGCTGGTCATCGATTCGATCCAGACGATGCATTCGGACGCGATCGAGGGCGCGCCGGGCACGGTCAGTCAGGTCCGCGCCTCGGCGCACGAACTGGTCCGCTACGCCAAGGAGACCGGCTGCGCGGTGGTGCTCGTCGGCCACGTCACCAAGGACGGTTCGATCGCCGGTCCGCGCGTGCTCGAGCATATGGTCGATACGGTGCTGAGCTTCGAGGGCGAGCGCAGCCACCAGTACCGCATCCTGCGCGCGATCAAGAACCGGTTCGGCGGCACCGACGAGATCGGCGTGTTCGCGATGGGGCAGGACGGCCTCGGCGAGGTCCCCGATCCGTCCGCGCTGTTCCTCACCCGACGCGACGCGGGCGTGCCCGGCGCGGTGGTGTTCCCGGCGATGGAGGGCGTGCGCCCGCTGCTCGTCGAGATCCAGGCGCTGACCGTGCGGCTGGCCTCCGGCGCGACACCCAGGCGCGCGGTGGTCGGGTGGGACGGCGGCCGGCTGGCGATGATCCTCGCGGTGCTCGAGGCGCGCTGCGGGCTGAGCTTCTCGTCGTGCGAGGTCTATCTCAACGTCTCGGGCGGCTATCGCATCACCGATCCTGCCGCCGATCTGGCGGTCGCCGCCGCGCTGACCTCGGCGCTGGCCGAACGGCCGGTGCCGGCGGACGCGGTCGCGTTCGGCGAGGTCGCGCTGTCGGGCGAGCTGCGCCCCGTCGCGCATGCCGGGCTGCGGCTCAAGGAGACCGCGCGGCTCGGCTTCGGGCGCGCGCTGCTGCCTGCCGCCGGATCGATCGACGCGACGACGCTCGCCACCGTGCGCTTCGCGACGCTCGGCGACATGGTCGATCATCTGATCGGGCGCGGATGATCCTCAGCCGCCGCCACGGCTTCCTGTTCGTCAAGGGCAAGAAGGTCGGCGGCACCAGCGTCGAGATCGCGCTCGACGCGATCTGCGGCGCGGACGACGTGCTCACCCCGCTGACGCCGCGCGACGAGGTGCGGAGGCTGCGCGACTATGGCGCCGGCTGCCGCAACTACGGCGCCGATCCGGTCGCGCTCGCGGCGTGGAAGGCGCGGCTGCAGTCCGCGACCGATGGCGCGCCGCTGCCCAAGGCGCCGCCCGGGGCGCTGCGCAACCATGTCGGGCTGGCGGATATCATCGCGAGCGGCGCCGATACGACCGGCCTCGCGCTCGTCCTGTGCGAGCGGTCGCCCTATGCCAAGATCGTGTCGATGGCGCATTGGGACCTGCGCCGGAGCGCCTATGCCAGGGGCGGCCCGGTGGCGGTGCCGGACGCCGATGTCGCTCGCGAGATCGCCGCGCAGATCGCCGACGGGCGCTTCCTGCGGGTCCTCAACCTGCCGCGCTATCGCGACGCGGCGGGCGTTATGCCGCGCTTCACGCTGTTGCGCACCGATCGTCTCCAGGCCGATGTCTCGGCATGGCTCGCCACGATCGGCTGCCCCGACATCGTCCTGCCCGACGCCAAGCGGATGGCGCGCGCGGATGCGCGCGATCTCGGGCCGTTGTTCACGTCCGCGCAGATCGACCGGATCGAGGCGGCGTTCGCCGAGGAGTTCGCGCTGTTCGGCTTCGATCGACGCTAGGATCATAGACGATCGTCGCGTCCGGACCGGGCGGCGGCCGGCCGTGACGACTCGTTAAGCACTGACGACCATAGCCTGGCGATCGCAATCGGGAGCGAATGATGGCGAGCTACCTAACCCCGTCGGCGGGGATCGCCGGTGCGCCGATCGCGCTCCGGGTCGACGCTCCCTTCGATCTGTGGATCGACGACGGCGCGCGGATCGTCCGCACCGCAGGGCGCGGGTTCTGGACGATGGCCCAGGCCGAGGCCTACGCGTTCGAGCTGGGCGAAGTCATGGACCAATGCCGGCTGCGGTTCGGCCATTCCCGTGTGCTGTCCGATCGTCGCGGTACCCCCGTCCAGGCGCACGCGGTCGCCGACCGGCTCGGCCTCGCCAACGCAACGCTGTTCACCGAGCGGGACAGGCTTGCGGTCGTGGTCGACTCGAGCCTCGCGAAGAGCCAGCTGCGGCGGCGCTTCGCGCATTCCGGATCGCAGGCGTTCCTGTCCTATGCGGCCGCCGAACTGTGGCTGACGGCATGGCCCTGATCCCCCGCCGCGTGCCGAGCCGCGGGGTATGTTGTTAACCCGGCCGCGTCAGGACCGTCCTCCAGGGAGATCGGCGATGGACTATCAGCGGCTGCTCGGCGAGCATGACGAGATCGATGCGCTGTGCCGGGCGCTGATCCGCTCGGTGACGTCCGAGCGGCCCGATCCGGATACGATCCTGATGGTCCGCGCCGATCTCGCCGCGGCGCTCGACGCGCATCTCGCGCACGAGGACAGCTTCATCTATCCGGAGATGGCGACGAACGGCGGCGCGTCGGCGGCGGTGGCGGCGGAGTTCGTCAGCGAGTTCGCCGGCCTGACCGAGGATTGGGCGTTGTATCTCTGCGAATGGTCGGGCGAATGCATCGTCGGGGACTGGACGACGTTCCGCACCGAGTCGATCGCGTTCGTCAGGCGGCTGCGCCTGCGCGTCCGGCGCGCGAGCGATACCCTCTACCCGGCGGCGTTGCGATCCGGCGCGATCACCCTGCGGCCAGCCTCGCGCCGGGCCGTCGAACCCGCGATTTGACCCGCCGCCCCGCGGCCGGTAGCCGCGGATCGTGGCCTCGCTGACGCTCCTCGACATCATCGTGCTGCTCTTCCTCGGCGGCGGCGCGCTGCTCGGCGTGATGCGCGGCTTCGTGTACGAGGTGCTGTCGCTGTTCGCGTGGGCGGCGGTGGTGGCCGCGCTCAAGCTGTTCTACGCGCCCGCGGCACTGCTGCTGTCGCATTACCTCAACACGCGTGCCGGAGCCGGTCTGCTCGCCTTCGCGCTGGTCGGCGCGGTGACGTTCTTGGCGGGCCGGATGATCGCCGCGCGGATCGGCAGGCGGACGCGGACCTCCATCCTCGGCCCGGTGGATCGCGCGCTCGGGCTTGGCTTCGGCGCGGTCAAGGGGCTGATCGGCGCCACGCTGCTCTTCATGCTCGGCAATCTCGTCTACGACATCGGCTTTGGCGGCACCGCGCCGCGGCCCGACTGGGTTCGCCAGGCGCGCAGCTACCCGCTTCTCCAGGCGAGCCGGCGCGCGGTCGACGATTTCGTCGCGCACCGCCGTGCCGGGTCGCCGCCGCGCAACGACGCGGACACGACGCGCGGCAACTCGACGGACGGCGGGCCATCGCCTATCTGAGCGGGATGTCGGCCGCGCTCTACAATGCCACCATCCTGCGGCTCGCCGCGTCGATCCCGCATCACGACCTCATCCCCGACGCGCCCGGCCGCGTCGAGCGGCGATCGCCGGTCTGCGGCAGTCGGGTGACGGTGAGCGTCGTGCTCGGCCCGGACGGACGCATCGCCGCGCTCGGGCAGGAGGTGCGCGCCTGTGCGCTCGGTCAGGCGTCCGCCGCGCTGATGGGCGCGCATGCGATCGGCCGGACGTGCGCCGAGCTCGCCGCGGCCCGCGACGCGCTGACCGCCTTCCTGGCCGGGGCGCGCGACGATCCGGGCGATTGGCCCGGTCTCGAGGTGTTCGCGCCGGCGCGTCCCTATTCGGCGCGCCACCCCTCGATCCGGCTGAGCTTCGAGGCGGTCGCCGACGCCGCCGATCTGGCGCGGGCCCGAGCGGACGCCGCCGCATGAGCCCACCGGCGGGCGATGGCTCGCTGTTGCACGACGGCGTCATCATGCTCGCGGCCGCGCTGCCCGCCGTCCTCATCTTCCGCCGCTTCGGCCTGGGCGCGGTGCTCGGCTATCTCGTCGCCGGGGTCGCGATCGGGCCGCAGATGCTCAATCTGGTCGGCGGGGCCGAGAACAAGATGGGTGTCGCGCAGATCGGCATCACGCTGCTGCTGTTCCTCGTCGGGCTCGAACTCGCACCGCGCCGGCTGTGGGAGCTCAGGCGCGAGATCCTCGGGCTCGGGGTGGCGCAGGTCGTGCTGGCCGGCCTCGCGATCAGCGGCGTGGTGCTCGCCTTCACCGGTTTCAGCGCGGCGGCGGCGATCGCGCTCGGCCTGCCGCTGGCGCTGTCGTCGACCGCGCAGGTGCTGCCCCTGCTCCGCAGCCAGGCGCGTCTCCACACCCCGTTCGGCGAGCGCGCCTTCTCGATCCTGCTGTTCCAGGACCTGTCGATCATCCCGCTGATCACCGTCATCGCCGCGCTGTCGCGCGCGCCTGTGGATGCCGCCGCGCCGCCCGGTTGGCTGCTCGGGCTCTACACGGTCGGCGCGATCGTCGCGTTGGTGCTGATCGGGCGGTTTCTGCTGTCGCCGCTATTCCGGCTGATCGGCCATCTCGGCGAGCGCGAGATGTTCGTCGCGGCGGGCCTGTTCACCGTGCTCGCGGCGTCCGCGATGATGGAGTATCTCCATCTCTCGACCGCGCTCGGCGCGTTCGTCGCGGGCGTGATGCTTGCCGATTCGCCCTATCGGCACGAGCTGGAGGCGGATGTCGAGCCGTTCCGCTCGATCCTGCTCGGCCTGTTCTTCCTGACCGTGGGCATGCTGCTCGACGTCCGCGTGATCGCCGAGCGGCCGCTGTTCATCCTCGCGCTCGCCGCCGCGCTGATCGCGATCAAGACGCTGGTGCTCTACGCCATCGCGCGGGGTGCGGGCATGGAGAACCGCCCGGCGATCGCGCTCGGCCTGCTGCTCAGCCAGGGCGGCGAGTTCGGCTTCGTGCTGTTCGGCCAGGCGAGCCAGGCGCAGCTGATCGCGCCGCAGGCGGTCAGCATCTTCTCGGCCGTGGTCACGCTGTCGATGGCGACGACGCCGTTCCTGATGTCGCTCGCCCGGCGCTTCGGCGGCGACGAGGCGGGCGCCCGGCTGCGTGGCCTCGCCGGCCCCGAGGAGGCGGAACAGGCCGGCGCGATCGTCGTCGGCCATGGCCGGTTCGGCCAGACGCTGACCCAGATCCTGCTCGCGCGCGGGCTGTCGCTCACCATCGTCGATCTCGACACCGAGATCATCGACATCGGTGACCGGCTGGAGATCAAGGTCTATTATGGCGACGGCACGCGCATCGACCTGCTGCGCCAGGCCGGCGCGGACGAGGCCAGGCTGATCTGCTTCTGCATCGACCAGGGCGCGCCCGACGCCGCCACGCTGGCGGCGGTGCGCGCGGCGTTCCCGCACGCCCGGCTGTACGTCCGCGTGTTCGACCGGCGGCATCTGCTCGCGATCGAGGACATCGAGATCGCCGGATCGATCCGCGAGGTGTTCGAGAGCGCGATCTGCATGGGGCGCGACGTGCTCGCCTCGCTCGATGTCGAGGACGACGAGATCGACCGCATCGTCGCCGATTACCGCGAGCGCGACCGCCGCCGCTTCGATATCCAGCACGAGACCGGCGAACTGCGCCGCGGCGCGGGGCTGATGTACCGGCCCGGCAAGACCGCGGACAGCCTGGAGGTAGACGCGTGACGATGCTGATCCTGTTCGCGGCGCTGTCGGGTGCCTGTGCGGTCGCCGCGGGTGCGTTCGGCGCGCATGGCACGAGTGGGGAGGCGGCGGACTGGCTCAGGACCGGCGGCCATTACCAGCTCCTCCACGCGGTGGCGGCGCTGGCGGTGCTGTCGCGGCCGGGCGGCCCGGCGAGCGGCTGGCTGTTCGTCGCGGGTGGCGCGCTGTTCGCGGGCACGCTCTACGCGATGGCGCTCGGCGCGCCGCGCTGGTTCGGCGCGATCACGCCGATCGGCGGGCTGCTGCTGATCGCGGGATGGCTGTGGCTGGCGTGGTGCGCGGTGCGGCGTGGATAAGCAGCCCATGCCATGCGCGGCCTAATCTCCCAGGCATCGCGTCACGACGGTAAGTTCGTTGCCCCGGCCGGGGTTGATGGGCACCGCCATCGACAGGAAGCCATTGGCCGGCTCGCGCACATAAGCCAGGTATCCGTCGGCCTTCTCGAAGGCGTTCTCCGCCACGATCAGGGCGCCCGGTTTCAGATGCGGCTCGAGCAGCCTGAGCACGTCGTGGTAGAGCGTGAAGGCGCCGTCGAGCAGCACCATGTCGACATCGCCCGCGATGTCGCGCAGCGTTCCCCGCGCGTCGCCGACACGGATGTCGACCAGGTCCGCAAGCCCGGCGGACGCGAGGTTCGCCCGTGCGCGCGACGCCTTGGACGGCTCGATCTCGGTGCCGATCAGCGCGCCGCCGCCCATGTCGCGCAGTGCCGCCGCCAGATGGATCGTCGAGACGCCCATCGAGGTACCGAACTCCACGATGCGCCGCGCCTTGATGCTCCGCGCGCACATGTAGAGGAACCGGCCGAACTCGGGAGAGATGGCAAGGTAGTGGTCCGTCCAGGTCCGGTAGAGCCCCGGCAGGTCGGTCTCCTCCGCCGCGATCACGTCGGCGATGGCCTGGTCCAGACCGGTCTCGGTCTGCGCGATGCTGTCCATCAGCGCATGATCGGCGGCGTCCGCTTCGCGGAAAAGGCGGGCGAGCACCTCGGCGACGCGGCCCGATTGAAGACTGTCCATTTCGATCTCCTGTCGTCGCCCTCCCTCTACCTGCACGGAGCCTTGGCTGCATTGCGCAGATATGACATTCTCTTCTGCAATCCTGCCATCTCGCCGGAAGAGGCGACCCCGATGCCCGTCCTGCACGCGGTGCCCGCGCTCGCCGACGCCGATCCGGATCAGGCCCCGCAAGGCGTCGTCGCCTTCGGGATCACGGCGCCCGCGATCGAGCTGACGCCGCATCGCCATCGCAGGGCACAGCTCCTGTTCACGCTGCGCGGCGTCCTGACCTGCGAGGTGGAGAGCGGCCTCTGGCTGGTGCCGCCGCATCGCGCGATCTGGATACCGGGCGGGGCGACGCACGCGATAAGGTCGGCTGGACGGATCGAAGGCTATAACGCCTTCCTCGATCCGATCCTTGCCGGCGGGATGCCCCGGCATTGCTGTACCGTGTCGGTGACACCGCTCCTGCGGGAATTGCTGGTGCGCGCCGCCGGCCTCCCGGTGGATTACGCCGAGAAGGGCGTCGATGCGCACCTTGTCGGGCTCCTGCTCGCCGAGATCGCCGCCGCGCCGATCGAGCGGCTGCACCTGCCGATGCCCGAGGATGCCCGATTGCGGCAGATCGTGGACGACATGATCTCCGATCCGTCGCGGCGCGGCACCGTGAAATCCTGGGCCCGCCACGCCGGCCTGGGCGATCGGACCCTGGCGCGACTGCTGGCCCGCGAGACGGGCATGAGCTTCGGGCGGTGGCGCCAGCAGCTGTCGATCATGATCGCGCTGCGCCGGATCGCCGAGGGGGCATCGATCCAGCAGGCCGCGACGGACCTGGGATATGCGAGCGCGGGCAGCTTCGTGACGATGTTCCGCAAGACGCTGGGCGTCTCGCCGGCGCGTTACATGAAGACCGTCGGCCGGCAGGGCTGACGCCGGATCGTGCGCCCGTCATCCGGACGATGCGGCTTCTGCCGAGCCCCGCCGTTGGTCGTCGAGGAACGCCGCCACGCAGGCCAGATCGACATCTTGCGCCACGAAGGTCCGGCCGATGCCGCGTGCCAGCAGGAAGGGCAGGCGGCCGCCGCTCATCTTCTTGTCGTGCGCCATGTGCGCGACGAGCGTCGCGCCGTCGGCATCGACGCCGGCATCGGCGAGCGTCGTCGGCAGGCCGGCGCTCGCCAGGTGCGCCGCGACCCGCTCCGCCTCGGCCGACGCGCACAGCCCCTGCGCGGCCGAGTAGCGGAACGCCAGCGCCATGCCGCACGCCACCGCCTCGCCATGGAGCAGCCGCGCGCCGAACCCGGTCTCGGTTTCCAGCGCGTGGCCGAAGGTGTGGCCGAGGTTGAGCAGCGCACGCCGGCCGGTCGTCTCGTGCTCGTCCTCGCCGACGATCTTCGCCTTGGCGGCGACGCTGGTCGCGATCGCATGGACGCGCGCGGCGCGGTCGCCGGCGCGCAGCGCCGCGCCGTTGGCCTCGCACCAGTCGAAGAAGGCGGGATCGTCGATCAGCCCGTATTTGACGACCTCGGCATAGCCCGAAGCGAGCATGCGCGGGGGCAGCGTGTCGAGCGTGTCGGGGTCGATCAGCACGAAGGCCGGCTGGTGGAACGCGCCGACCAGGTTCTTGCCGGCGCGGCTGTTGATCGCGGTCTTGCCGCCGACGGAGGAATCGACCTGCGCCAGCAGGGTCGTCGGCACCTGGACGACGCCGCAGCCGCGCTTGAGGATCGCGCAGGCGAAGCCGGCCAGATCGCCGATCACGCCCCCCCCGAGGGCGACGACATGATCCGATCGCTCGACGCCGAGATCGAGCAGACGGTCGGTGAGGTCCTCCAGAACCGCCCAGCTCTTGCTGGTCTCGCCGGGTCGCAGGACGATGGCGTGGACGTCGAAGTCGCCGCGGATCGCATGGCCCGCCGCGACGACATCTTCGTCGGTCACCACGATCAGCCGGCCGTTGCGCGCATAACCGCCGAGCCGCGCGCCGGCATCGCGCAGCGCGCCGGGCGCGATCGCGACGTCGTAGCTGCGCTCGCCCAGGCGCACGGGAACGATGGTCATGCCGACAGCGCCTTGAGGATGGCGTCGACCGCCGCCTCGTGCGGCTGGGGCTGCGAGCGGATATGGACGTGCGCCAGCGCGTAGACCGGGTTGCGCGTCGCGGCGAGCTCGCCGAGCACCGCGCGCGCATCGCGCCCCGCGAGCAGCGGGCGGTCGTTGCGGCGGCCGACCCGCTCGGCGAGCACATCGAGATCGGCGTCCAGCCACACCGCGGTGGCGCGCTCGAGAATCAGGCGACGGGTCTCGTCGTTGACGAACGCGCCGCCGCCGGTCGCCACCACCTTGGGGCTGCCGTCGATCAGCCGGGCGATGACGCGGCGCTCGCCGTCGCGGAAGGCGGGCTCGCCATAGCGTGCGAAGATCTCCGGGATCGACAGGCCGGCGGCGTCCTCGATCGCGCGGTCGGCATCGACGAAGGGCAGGCGCAGCCGGTTGGCGAGCCGGCGGCCGACGGTCGACTTGCCGACCCCCATCAGCCCGACCAGCACTATCGTCCGCGCGGTGACCGGCGCGTGCGCGGCGTGGCGCCGGGGGGGCGGGGCGGACTGCATGCGCCGGGGCTATACACGGGCCCCCGCGATGGGCAAAAGCACCATCCATCGCCCCGATCCTCCAAGTGCCGGGAATGTCATGTCGCGCGCCCCACTCATTCTCGTGATCCTCGTCGTCCTCGTCATCGCCGGCCTGGTGTGGCTGTCGTCGCGGTCCGCGGCCGTGCCGGTCCATCATATCGAGAAGGCCGTGACGCTCGACGACGCGGCGGCCAATGGCGCCGCGCACTAGGGATACGCTGGCGCTGCTCGGCGGTGTCGCCGTGCTCGCGCTCGCGCTCCCCGCCTCCGGCCAGCCGCAGTCGCCGCAGTCGATCCTGCCGCCGGGCTTCGGCGAACCGAGCCCGGCCGCCCCGCCGCCGCAGCCGGCCGCGCCGGCGCCGGGCGCGGCCGCGGTCCCCACCATCCCGCTCGCTCCGCCGGGCGACGGGGACGTCGTGGCCGACCAACCGTCCGCGGCCGACGATCCCGATGCCGCCAAGGCCGCCGCCGAAGCCGCCGCGCAGGCGTTGCGCGCGCAGGACGTGCCCGACGTCGCGCGCCGTCCCATCGATCACATCGGTTTCCTGCCGAGCGACATGACTGGTATCGCCACGGATGGCTTCGGCGCCGCCGACGGCCGTTTCCTCGCGGCGCTGATGGCGCGTCTCGACGCGCCGATCGCATCGCGCTGGCTGTCGATGCTGCTGCGCCGCGTGCTGACCACCGACATCCGGACCCCGGCGAACGTGGATCCCGCCGACTGGACCGCGGAGCGCGCGCTGTTGCTCGTCCGGATGGGCGAGGCGGACGCGGCACGCCTGCTCGTCCAGCGGGTCGATAGCGATCACGCGACGCCGCGCTACGACGAGGCGGTGATGCAGGCCGCGCTCGCCGCTGCCGATCCGGGCGGGATGTGCCCGGTCGCCGACCAGGCCGAGACGGCGGTCGGCACGCCGTCCTGGTCGCTGGCGCGCGCGATCTGCGCGGGGCTTTCGGGCGAGAACGGCACCGCGCTCTCGCTCTACGAACGTGCGCGCGGGATGCACGATGCGCCGCGCGGCATCGATCTCCAGCTCGCCGAGCGCGTGATCGGCGCGGGCACGGCCGCGCGCCGCACCGTCGATATCCAGTGGGCGCAGGTCGACGCGCTGACGCCGTGGCGCTTCGGGCTGGCCAGCGCGGTCGGCCTGACCATCCCCGACAGCCTGCTCGACGGCGGCGGCCTGGCGTTGCAGGCCTGGCGCGCGCATGCGCCGATGCTGCCGATCGCGACGCGGATCGCGGCCGTGCGCACCGCTGCGACGCTGGGTGTCGTGTCCGCCGCCGATCTCGTCGACGCCTATTCGGATGCCGCCGAGGACGGCGATGCCAATGCGATGGACCAGACGCCCGCCGGGCTGATCCGCACCGCGTACGTGGCGCGCGACGACGCCGACCGGCTGACCGCGATCAAGGCGCTGTGGGGCGATCCCGCCAACGAGCGCGACACTTATGCCGGTCGCATCCTGACCGCGCGCGCGGCGGCGCGGATCACGCCGGGCGATGCCGCCGCGGACCAGGCGCCCGCGCTGCTCGCCGCGATGCTCTCGGCCGGGCTCGACATCCAGGCGGAACGCTGGACCGCGGTCGCGCGCGGGCTTGGCGGGACCGCCGGCGAAGAGGCGCGCGCGCTGCTCGCGGTCGGTGCGCCGGGCCACGCGCTGCTGCTCGACGGCGATGCGGTGAGCGGGTTCGGATCGGGCGGACGCGGCGCGGCGCGGCTGCGCGCGCAATATCTCCTCGCCGGGCTGGCCGGCCTGGGACGACTCAACCCGGCGACGACGAGCGATCTCGCCGGCCAGCTCGGCGTGCCGCTCGCCGCGGTCAATCCCTGGACCCGCGCGATCGACGGCGCCGCCGCGCGCGGCGAGATGGCAAGCGTCGTGCTGATCGCCGCGGTCGGCATGCAGACCAGCGACTGGACGCAGGTGTCGCCCGCGTTCCTCTATCGCATCATCCTCAGCCTGCGCGCGGTCGGGCTCGAGCCCGAGGCGCGGATGATCGCGGCCGAGGCGCTCAGCCGGACATGACGCGCCCCGCCGCCGCGCTCGCCATCGGCGACGATGCGCGCGCGATCGAGCGGTTCCTCGAGGCGATGACGGTGGAGAGCGGCGCCGCGCGCAACACGCTGCTCGCCTATGGGTCCGATCTCTCGGTTGCGTCCGCGCTGCTCGACGGCGGGCTGGCACGCGCCGATGCCGAAGCGGTGACGCGGCTCGCCGAGATCTGGCGGCCGCTCGCGCATGCGACGATCGCGCGCAAGGCCGCGGCGCTGCGCCGGTTCTTCGCCTTCCTCGCCGCGTCGGGCGATCGCGCGGACGATCCGTCCGCCGCGCTGCCGCGCGGCCGCGCGGTCCGGCCGCTGCCGAAGATCCTGGATCACCACGATGTCGACCGGCTGTTCGCCGCGATCGCGGCGCGCCTCGGCGACGATCCGCGGCCGCTCGACCTGCGGCTCTCGGCGCTGGTCGAGCTGCTTTATGGTTCCGGGCTGCGCGCGACCGAGCTGGTCTCGCTGCCGCGCGCCGCGGTCCGCGCCGGCCAGCCTTTTCTCATCCTCAAGGGCAAGGGCGGACGCGAGCGGCTGGTGCCGATCTCGGACCGCGCGCTGGCCGCGGTGGCGGCGTGGCGCGCGCTGGTGCCGACCGGCCAGCCCTGGCTGTTCCCGGGCGGCAAGGGGCATCTCAGCCGGGTGCGGCTCCACCAGATGATCCGGGCGCTCGGCGGCGAGGCGGGCATCCCGCCCGAACGGATCAGCCCGCACGTGCTGCGCCACGCCTTCGCCACGCATCTGCTCGAAGGTGGCGCGGACCTGCGCGCGCTGCAGACGATGCTCGGCCACGCCGATATCGGCACCACGCAGATCTACACGCATGTCGACAGCCGGCGGCTGATCGAGCTGGTCAACGCGCGCCACCCACTTGCCGACATGCCCCGTCGTTGACGGCACGGGGGCGGCGGCTTAACCCGCCGCGCCATGACCTTCCTCGACTTCGAGAAACCGATCGCCGAACTCAACGCGCGCGTCGCCGAACTGCGCGAGACGGCGGAGACGGGCGTCGTCGATATCGAGCAGGAAGTGTCGCGGCTGGAGGCCAAGGCCGAGAAGCTGCTTCGCGACACCTACGCCAAGCTGACGCCGTGGCAGAAGACGCAGGTCGCGCGCCACGCCCAGCGCCCGCATCTCAAGGATTATATCGCCGGCTTCGTCGCCGATTTCATGCCGCTGGCGGGCGACCGCGCCTTCTCCGAGGATCTCGCGATCGTCGGCGGGATGGGGCGGATCGGCGGCCGGCCCGTCATGGTGATCGGGCACGAGAAGGGCGACGACACCGCGTCGCGGCTGCGTCACAATTTCGGCATGGCCAAGCCCGAAGGCTATCGCAAGGCGGTCCGGCTGCTCCAGCTGGCCGATCGCTTCGCGCTGCCGGTGGTGACGCTGGTCGATACGTCGGGCGCATTCCCGGGCGTGCAGGCGGAGGAGCGCGGGCAGGCCGAGGCGATCGCGCGCTCGACCGAGGCGTGTCTCGCGCTCGGCGTGCCGCTGGTCGCGGCGATCGTCGGCGAGGGCGGATCGGGCGGCGCGCTTGCGCTCGCCGCCGCCAACCGCGTGCTGATGTTCGAGCATGCTGTCTATTCGGTGATCTCGCCCGAAGGCTGCGCCTCGATCCTGTGGCGCACGGCCGAGCGCGCGCCGGATGCCGCCGAGGCGATGAAGATCACCGCGCAGGACCTGCAGCGGCTCGGCGTCGTCGACCGCATCGTCCCCGAGCCGCTCGGCGGCGCGCATCGCGGACGTAGCCAGGCGATCGATGCGCTCGCCCAGGCGCTTGGCGACGAACTGGATGCGCTGGCGCCGCTCGATCGCGCGACCGTGCGCGAGCAGCGTCGCGCCAAGTTCCTCGCGATCGGGTGAGGTGGCGCCTTGGTGCCACCCTCCGTTCGTCCCGAGCGAAGTCGAGGGGCCGGCCGAGCGTAGGCGAGGTCGTATCAGGCACCGATGGTGCCTCGACTTCGCTCGACACGAACGGCGGAACGGCGAAAACAGGAAGGGCCGGCGAGCGTGCGCTCGCCGGCCCTCCGCCGTCGGTGTCGGCTGCGTGTCCGTCTCTTACGAGGCGGTGACGTTCAGACGGCTCGAGACGTTGTTGAACTGGGTGCCGAGCTTGGAGCCCAGCGCGCCCATCGCACCGATCGCGGCGACGGCGATGAGAGCGGCGATCAGGCCGTACTCGATCGCGGTGGCGCCCTTGTTGTTCTTCAGAAACTTGCGCATGAAATATTCTCCTACGTCCGACATGAACACTAACCCGGCCTCGCCCCGTATCGTAGGGTATCAGCGATCCGGGATATAAGACGGGGGAAGTTTCCAAATCTTAAACGCCGCCCGATTTTGCGTCAGGGCGCGAAAACATTTCCGATCCGGCCAAAGGTGGTGCCAAGCCCCCGGCTGACGTTGCTCAAGGCGCCGATCATGGCAACGGCGATCAGTGCGCAGATCAGGCCGTATTCGATCGAGGTCGCGCCCCGGCCGTTGCGGATGAAGTCACGGATCCTGTACACTCCGATCTCCCGCCCACGTCCTGCCCGTGACGAGCTGTCTATTTGGGAATGGTTAAGGAAGTCTGGTAAATGGCGTCGGCACCCGCAAATCTGTTGATCGTCGCGGCGGCCGCGCTCGTCGACGGTGATGGCCGGGTGCTCGTCCAGCAGCGCGCGGACGGTAGGCTCGCCGGGCTGTGGGAGTTCCCCGGAGGCAAGCTCGAGGCCGGTGAGACGCCGGCGCAGGCGCTCGTCCGCGAGCTCGACGAGGAGCTCGGCATCGATGTCGAGGCGGCGTGCCTCGCGCCCGCCGTCTTCGCCAGCGAGCCGCTCGGCACCCGTCATCTCCTGCTGCTGCTCCACGTCTGCCGCAAGTGGCGCGGACAGCCCCGTCCGCTGGCAGCGGCGGCGCTGCGCTGGGCGCGCCCGGTCGAGCTCCACGCCCTCGCCATGACGGCCCCCGACCGCCCGCTGATCGGCCTGCTCGAGGTGCTGGTGTAGCGGGAGCGATGTCGGCCTGCTTCGGAACGGGCCGGGTCTCTCCGGCTTGTCCTAATCCCGCGTGCGCAGTGCAGCGGCGAGCGAGGCCGTCGCGCTGCCCCGACGCGCGGGGACGGGTTGCGACGCATCGGGCGCCCAGCCGATCAGATAGACCAGCTCGAAACGCTCGGCGGTCCGCCCGTCACCGTCGGCGGCGGCCGCGAACGCGGCATGGGCGGCCGCGGCCTGCACCCGATCGAGCGGGGCGGCGCGATCGGCGAGCACGCCGCCCAACCCCGAGAAACGCAGGTCCGCGACGAGTCCGTCGAGCGCGGCATAGCGCACGTCCAGCCGCTCGCCATCGGCCACCGGCATCGCGAAGCCGGCGCGCGCCAACAGAGCGCCGGCCGCGCGGACGTCGACCTGCGGATGGATGCGCGCCGCGGCACCCGCCCGCACCAGGTCCGCCGCCATCATCGCCGCGCGCAGCCGCGGCACGCTGCCGCCGCCCGCGAAGCCCGCCATGAACAGGCCGTCCGGGCGCAGCGCGCGGCGCGCCAGGACGAGCGCGCCGGGCAGATCGTTGATCGTGTCGAGCACGCCCGCCGACAGCACGAGGTCGACGCTGGCATCCGCGATCGGCAGCCGGTCCTCGTCGGCCTGTACGCCGCCTGCGGCATGCGCCAGCGCGAAGCCCGCATCCACCGTCACCACGCGCAGCCCCATGCCCGCCAGCGCGCCGGCGAGCAGCGGCGAGGCGCCGAGCAGCAGCGCGGTCGTGAAGCGGCGCTGGACCGCCTCCAGCCGATCGAGCAGCTCGACGCCAATATGATCGATCAGGAAGCCGTGCGCGGCGATCCGCGCGGCGGCGCGATCGCGGCGAAGGCGACGCCGCGCGCGGTCGAACGGCTCATGCGGAGGATCGACGGGCATGGCGATGCTTGTGCCGCCTGGCGTTCGCGCGGACAAGGCCGCCATGGCTTCGCTGCTCGCCCGCCTGACAAAGCCCGTCTGGCAGGCCGGCCTGACGCTCGCGCTGCCGCCGCGCTGTCCGGGCTGCGGCAGCGAGGTCGATGGTGACCATCGGTTCTGCGCGGGGTGCTGGCGCTCGCTTGATTTCCTCGGCGAGCCGGCGTGCCGCCGGTGCGGGCTGCCGGTCGACCTGCCGTCGGACGCGGCGGCGTGCGCGGCGTGCGCCGGTCACGCGCTGCCGTTCGATGGGGTGCGTGCCGCGGTCGGCTATGGCGATGTCGCGCGTACCGTCGCGCTGCGGCTGAAATACGGGCGGCGGCCGGGTGTCGCGCGGACCATGGCGAGGCTGATGTCGCGGCTGGTCGCGGACCTGCCGGACGACGCGCTGTTCGTCGCGGTGCCGCTGCATCGCCGGCGGCTGTGGACGCGCGGCTACAACCAGGCGCTGCTGATCGCGCGCGCGCTGGCGCGGTGCAGCGGCCAGACCTGCCTCCCCGATGCCATCGTCCGCACCCGGGCGACGCCGGTGCTTCAGGGGCTGGGCCGTCATGACCGCGCGCGCGCGGTCGATGGCGCCTTCGCCGTGCCCGCGTCGATGCGCCCCCGGCTCGCCGGGCGGACGATCGCGCTCGTCGACGACGTGTTCACCACCGGCGCGACGGTCGAGGCATGCGCCCTGGCGCTGCGCCGCGCCGGCGTGGCGCGCGTGCTGGTGCTGTGCTGGGCGCGCGTCGTCCCGGATCGGTGAACGGCGCAGGCGTTGACAAGCATCGCCCCCGACCACAGTTGTGATCGCCGCAACGGAGCGTGTTCAATGCCCAAGGTCGAGATCTACACCAAGATGGGATGCCCCTATTGCAGCCGCGCCAAGCGGCTGCTGGCCGACAAGGGCGTCGACTTCGTCGAGCACGACATCACGATGGGCGGCCCGGACCGCGCCGCGATGCTGCGCCGCGCGCCCGGTGCCAGTACCGTGCCGCAGATCTTCATCGGCGATCGGGCGATCGGCGGCTCGGACGATCTCGCGGCGCTCGCGGCGTCCGGTGCGCTCGATCCGATGCTCGCCGACTAAGCGCGCCCCGATGCGTATCGCGGTCGTCCAGACCTGCACCGGCATCGATCCCGCCGCCAACGGCAAGGCGCTCGTCGCGGCGCTCGAACGGGCGGCGGCGGGCGGCGCGGCGATCGCATTCACCCCCGAGATGAGCGGGCTGCTCGATCGCGACCGCGTGCGCGCGGCGCCGCACATCGTCGCCGAGGACGCGGACCCGGTGCTGGCGCAGGTCCGCAGGACGGCGGCACGGCTTGGCCTGTGGGTCGCGATCGGCTCGCTCGCGCTGCGCCCGGCGGACGGCGACGGCCGCCTCGTCAATCGCGGCTTCCTGATCGATGCCGGCGGCACGATCCGCGCGCGCTACGACAAGCTCCATCTCTTCGACGTCGATCTCGCCACCGGCGAGCGCTGGCGCGAATCGACGGCCTATGCGCCGGGCGATCGCGCGGTGGTGGCGCAGACGCCCGCCGGTCCGCTCGGCATGAGCATCTGCTACGATCTGCGCTTCCCCGATCTCTATCGCGCGCTCAGCGACGCCGGCGCGGCGCTGCTCTGCGTGCCCGCCGCGTTCACCGTGCCGACCGGCGAGGCACACTGGCATGTCCTGCTGCGCGCGCGCGCGATCGAGGCGAGCTGCTGGGTGATCGCGGCGGCGCAGTCGGGCCGCCATGCCGACGGGCGCGCGACCTATGGCCACTCGCTCGTCGTCGATCCGTGGGGCGAGGTGGTGCTCGACATGGGCGAGGACGCCGGCGTCGGCTTCGCCGAGATCGAGCCGGCGCGGACCATCGAGGTGCGCGGCCGCATCCCGGCGCTCGACCATCGCCGCGCGATCCCGCCGGTCGAGCGCGTGCCGGCATGATCGTGTTCGATCTCGCATGCTCCGCCGGTCATGTCTTCGAGGCGTGGTTCGGGAGCCATGGCGACTATGATGGGCAGCGCGAACGCGGGCTCGTCTCGTGCCCGGTGTGCGGCACAGGCGGTGTCGAGAAGGCACCGATGGCGCCGCGCATCTCGGGGACCGGGGCGGGCGCGCCGGTCGATCCCAAAGCGATGATGACGGCGCTCGCGGCGATGCAGGCGAAGCTGCTGCGCGGCTCGGAGCATGTCGGTCCGCGCTTTGCCACGGAGGCGCGCGCGATCCACGACGGCGACGCCGCCGAGCGACCGATCCACGGCCGTGCCACCGTCGCCGAGGCCAAGGCGCTCGCCGCGGACGGCATCGCGGTCGCACCGCTGCCGCTTCCGGTCCGCGAGCCCGCGCGCGACAATTAGGATCGTGGCGGTCCTCGGGCTCAGCCGATCAGCCAGCGATCCATCGCCGGGACCAGCGAGATCATCGCCATGGCGCCGCCGGTGCAGACGATCGCCATGATGGCGCGCCCGATGCTCTCGCCGGTTGCGGGCCGCCGGGATCGGATCCGCTCACAACCACCCGAACCGTGCCATGGTGCCGAGCCCGTCGATCGCGGCGGGCGCGATCCCGATGATAGCCTTAGGCCGGCGCCGGCGAGCGTGACGGGATCGGACATGACGCCGATATCGTCGCCGCATGCGACGCCACGTTGTCGCGGCCTGTCCGGCGCGCCGCCGCCCGGCCCGCGGGATCGCGCGCCGGGCACCGGCGTCAGCCGTTGAGCTTGTCCTTGATCGCCTTGGCCGGCGCGAAGCCCAGCTTTCTGGACGCCGCGATCGTGATCGCCACGCCGGTCGACGGATTGCGGCCTTCGCGCTCCGCGGTCGCCTTGATCTTGAAGCGACCGAAGCCCGCGATCGAGACGTCCTCGCCCTTGGCAGCGGCGTCGACGATCGTCGCGAAGACGTCGTCGACGAGCTTGCGCGCGTCGGACTTCGAGAGCGCGTGCGCGGCGGCGAGATGATTGGCAAGGTCGCTATTGTTCATTGCAGATCGCCTTATCGGGAAAACCAGCCGCCGACATAGCCGCCGCTTTCTCGTCCGGTCCAGCGTGTTTCCCGCAGTACCGGGAAAATAGCGGCGCTACCGCCCGCCCTAGAACAGCAGCTTGCGCAGCGTCAGCCGGATCGTGCGGCCGAGCGGATCGAGATCGTCCGGCCGGTAGGCGAGCGGCGTGGCACCGGTCGCATCGCGCACGCGCTGGCGGCTGCCGGCGAGGTTGGTCACCGACAGCGTGATGCGCGCGCCGCGCGCCCAGCGGCGGCGGACCAGCGCGGGCTGCTGGCCGAGATCGACGAACAGCCGCAGGTTGGCGGTCGCGAGCGGCGAGAAACGCAGGGTGCCGCTCGCCGACCCCGGCGCGCCGTCGACATGGGTGCCGCTGTCCCACTGGCCGGTCAGTCGCGCGCCGAGGCCGTTGTTCGAGTAGCCAAGCTGGACCTCGACCTCGTGCGTCGGCTGTCCGCCACCCGTCCCGGTCGTGGCGCCGTCGAGCAGGTCGAGCGTCGGACCTCCCGGTCGGACGCGGATGTCGTCGCGGAAATACCAGGTGTGATACACCGCGACTTGGAGGCGGCCACCCTGCTGGCCGCCGCCGCCATTGCCACCGCCGCGACCCCCGCCAAAGCCTTGCCCGCCGCCACCGCCGCCGCCGCCGCCCCGGCCACCGCGTCCCGCGCCGCCGAATCCGCCGCCGCCGAGACCGCCCTCGCCCGTGACGCCCGGCTGGCTGCCGGCCGCGCGCACGCCGCCCGGAAACGGCGGCAGCCCCGCCGCCTCGCGCTGCGCGCGTTGCGTCCGATAGGCGTCGACGAGCGCGCGCGACGATCTGAGCTTCTGCGTGAAATTGACGCCCCAGCGCACTTCCTGCCGCCGTTCGCGCGCGAAGTTGATCGGTCGCACGTCGATCGCGGTCAGGTCGCCGTCCTCGTCGCGCGTGAAGCGATCGGCGAAGGCGAGCTCGATCGCCGAGGTCGGCGTCGGGAATGCCGCGATCGCGTTGCGGATCGTGCTTCGCACATAGTTCGCGCTCAGCGTCAGGTCGGTGCCGTGGAGCGGCTTGACGGTGAGGCCGAGCTTGTCGACGCGGCGCGTGTCCGCCAGCAGCGACGGGTTCGCGCCGGTCACCTCGGTCACATCGACCGTCCGTCCGGTCAGATAATCGAACACCCGCACCTGCGGCGCGAAACCCGCCGGGGAGGCGAGCTGCTGCACGGTGGGGATGGTGTGGTCGCGCGTCGTCGAGGCGACCAGCGCGATGCCGTCGCGTGGCGTCCAGTTCAGGCCGTAGCCAAGCGTCGTCTCGCGCCCGAAGTCCGAATAATCGTCGATCGCCAGATTGGCGTTGGCGGAAAGATCGCCAACCGCACCGAGGATATGCTTCGCGCGACTGGTCAGCGGCAGATCGAGACTGAGCTGGCCGTCGAAATCGCGCCGCGACAGATCGGTGTGCCGGGCGACGCCGAAGCGTGTCGAGTCGGTGTCGAAGGCGCTGCCCGTCCAGCCGCCCTTGACCGTCGTCGCCAGCGGGCCCGCCGGCAGATCGAACACGGGTCCGCCGGCGACGAACTGGACATTCCCCGTGTCCGAGATCGCGCGGGCACGCGAGCCCGTATAGGGGCCGATCAGACCAGGCGGAAACGGGCCGAACGGATCGACGCTCGGGTCGCCCGCGGTCAGCGCCGCCTGGAGCGCCGAGACGTCGCGGCCGGTGCGCGCATCGGTGCGGCTGTCGCCATGATCCCAGTTGGCGGTGAAGGACAGCCGCCACCCGGCCGCATCCGCGTTCAGTCCGATGCCGAGATGGCTGGTCAGCGTATCGACGTCCTGGGTCAGCGGCCGGGTGCCGAGGTAGCGATTGACCGCGACCGTCTCGGCGAAGGGCGAATAGGGATCGCCCGCCGGCACGATCAGGCTCGCCCCCGCAAGTCCCCGCCACGCCGTGCTGGTGGTGTCGTCGAGCGTGCCGTTCAGGGTGGCGGTGACCCGCTTGCCGAGCGGGCGCGCATAGACCGTGTTGAGGTTCACGTCGCGGGTGGCGGGGACGAGCGTCCGATAGGGCGAGATGTCGGTATCGTTGGCCGTGCCCGCGCCGGCCGCGAAATCCGCGACCGTCGGATCGCTGACTCCGGCCGGCACTGCCGCCACGCTCGCGTCGAGCGCGGGATCGATCGCGCCGCGGCCGTCGGGGGCGGTGACGTTGCCGGTCAGGTCGTAGGGGCGGATCGTGGACGCGACCGAGGCGAGGCCGCGCTGCGCCTCGGTCAACCGCGCCGCCTGATTGTACTTGAGCGTGAGATTGAGCCGATTGTCGCCGCGGATATGGGTGAGGCCGAGAGTGCCGCTGCCGTTCTCGCCACCGCCGTCGGTCGCGCTCGCGACGTCCGCCTGGCCGGTCAGCGCGCGGAAGCGGCGGCGCAGCACGATGTTGACGACGCGCTGGTCCGCCGAATAGCCGTATTTCAGCGCCACCTCCTCGGGCAGGATATCGACGCGCTGGATCGCCTCGGTCGGCAGGTCGCGGATTTCGGCGAAGCTCGAGATGCGCCGGCCGTTGAGCAGCACCACCGGCGCCTCGCCACCGCGGCCGCGATCGCTGCGCGTCTGCGGTGCCAGCGCGTCGAGCAGGTCGGCGATCGAATTGGCCCCGAACGCGCGGATATCGGCGGGGCCGAATTGCAGCTCGGGCGGAATGTCGCCGACCACCGCGCCCGGCTGCGCCTGCGCCTGCCGGCCGTTGACGACGATCTCGTCGTCGCCCGTGTCGTCGGCCTGGGAGGCGGGCGGCTGGGCGTGCGCGATCCCGCCTGCCGACGCGATCACCAGCAGCGCCGTCGTCCGCCGTCCCATCGCCCCGTCCCCGCTGCCGTCACGGCGCCGCTCTTCGCCACGTCCGGTTGAACGGCGGCTGAGCGGCTCGACATCCTCCCGTCGGCGCGTCGCGGGACCACGGCGCAGCGCTATTCGAGATGGAGGATGAGCACGGCCGCGACGAATGCCACGTAGAGCATCGGAACGAAGGAGAGGAACACACGCGACACCCAGCCGCGCGAAAACGTGACGAGCATCGTCAGGATGGTCAGCGTGGTGACGCCGCCGGCCAGCAGCAGCGCGGGTTGCAGCAGCCAGGGCGTGAAGAACAGACCGAACGCGGTCGGCACCGTCGCCTGGATCATCATCGCGCCGCTGATGTTGGCCAGCGCCAATCGCGTCTTGCCCTGCCGCACCCAGATGATCGCGTTGAGCGTCTCCGGCAGCTCGGTGGCGATCGGCGCGAGCAGCAGCGCGAGGACCTGCGGCTTGAGCCCGAGGAACGGCCCCAGCCGGTCGAGCTGGCCGACGAACACGCGCGAGGCGATGAAGATCACGACCAGCGCCAGCACGGTCTGGAACATCACCATCGCGGTCGTCGGCACGGCGAGCTGCGGTGCGAATTTGAGCCGCTCGAGCTCGCCCTCCTCCTCGTCGGCGGACTGGCCCCTGACCTCGCGCCAGCAATACACCGCATAGGCGGCGAGAAAGACGATGCCGAGCCATGGCTTGATCGAGAACGCCACGAGGCCGAGCGCCAGCTTGCAGACGAAGATCGTCAGGAACCAGATCTGGTCGTTGGACAGCGATCGGAACCAGGCCTTGTTGGCGCCGGTCTGCTCGAAGGTCTTGCCGCGCATCAGCAGCGTGATGCCGACCACCGCATAGGCGAGCGTCGCCAGCGCCAGCGGACCACCGAGCGCGGCGCCGATGCCGATATCCTTGTTTTCCTTGGCGCCCTTGAACGCCACCGCGACGAAGGTCACGACGCTTTCGGGCAGCGCTGTGCCGAAGGCCGCGAGGATCGTGCCGGTGGCCTGCTGACCGAACCGGAACTTGCGTCCGGCCCATTCGACGCCGTTCACGAAATACTCGCAGGCAAGATAGATCACACCCGCGGACGCCAGCAGCAAGACTGCCGGGACGATGAAGGTCGGCATGGGCAGCACTCGGGGTCGGGACCGTTGGTCCGACTGATCGCCGACCCATGGGCAAGCAGACGGAACCAAGGTCTTGCCAAGCCAAAAGGCCGAACACACCACGGCCGGGGCCGATTATGTTGACGTGCTCCCCGCGCACGAGCGCGGGCGGCTACTCCCCAAGGAAATCGAGGCGTAGCAGACCCGATGTCGGCTGTTCAACCATGAACGACCGCGACCATGATCGACCAGGCCCCTTGAGCGGCCGGTGCGCACCGCTTACAGCGGCGCGGCGTGGAGGCTCCGTAGCTCAGCCGGATAGAGCAAGCGTTTCCTAAACGAGAGGTCGCAGGTTCGAGTCCTGCCGGGGCCACCACGCATGGACCATGACGGCGCGTGCTCGGACCAGCGTCGGGCTTGTCGATAAATCCGAACGATCGCGCCGAGTTTATCCGGGTCGCTGCAAAGATGACGGACGGTTAGAGCCGGCCCACCACAACGGGAGACGATCGATGGCGAAGGTGCTGGTGCTCTATTATTCCACCTATGGTCATATCGAGCAGATGGCCGAGGCGATGGCCGATGGCGCGCGCGCCGGCGGCGCCGAGGTCGCGATCCGCCGCGTCCCCGAGACGGTGCCCGAGGACAGCGCGCGCGCCCATCATTTCAAACTCGATCAGGCGGCGCCGATCGCGACGATCGACGAGCTTGCCGGATACGACGCGATCATCGTCGGCACCGGGACGCGGTTCGGCCGGATGTCCTCGCAGATGGCCGCGTTCCTCGATCAGGCCGGCGGCCTGTGGGCGAGCGGCGCGCTCAACGGCAAGGTCGGCGCGGCGTTCACCTCGACCGGCAGCCAGCATGGCGGACAGGAGACGACGCTGTTCTCGATCATCACCAACCTGCTTCATTTCGGGCTGGTGATCGTCGGGCTGCCGTACAGCTTCCAACCGCAGATGGGCGTCGACGAGGTGCGCGGCGGCGCGCCCTATGGCGCCACCACGATCGCCGGCGGCGACGGCTCGCGTCAGCCGGGCGCGGAGGAGCTCGACGGGGCACGCTTCCAGGGCCGGCTGGTCGCCGAGACCGCGACCAAGCTGTTCGGCTGATCCGGCCGGGGCGCGGCGGTTGCGGATCGGAAGGCGATTGCCGCGCTTCGTCCAGCGGCTGGGAATGGCGCCGCTACGAACCGCCGATCGCGCCGCAATGATCTCGCGTCCTCCCAGAGCCTGGTGTAACGGCTGGAGCGCCTTGGTAGGACCCGGTCGTGTGGGCGGGTGAAGCGGAGACGAGTATGGCAAGCATGGCGCCCGGCGAGGCCCACGCGCAGGATCATGAGGACGTGGCCGCGCAGCTCTACCGCGTCATCGTGCAGCGCGAGCCCGATCCGATCGGGCTCGATTTCTATGCGGGCGAACTGAGGCGCGGGCGACCGATCGGCGAGCTGATCGCGATCTTCCTGAACTCGGCGGAGTTCAACGAGCGCAAGCGACGCGAGATCATCGTCGAGCTCGCCGCGAAGCGACGGACGGCGGAGGCCAAGGGCAAGCCTGACGCGAAGGCGTCCGAGGCGTCCGATCTGTTTCCCGCGGACTATGTCCCGCCGGGCGAGGCGGGTCGATCCTATCAACGCCGCCGGGCGTCGGGGTTCCTCGATCATTATTGCTCCGGGCCACTGGTGCTCGACGTCGGCTTCTCGGGCTATGACAATCCCGAGCGCAAGGCGGCGCTGCCTCACGCGATCGGCATCGATCTCGATTATCCGGGCTATGACGGGCTGACCCTGCCGTTCGCCGACGCCACCGTCGACACGGTGTTCTCGAGCCACTGCCTCGAGCATATCCAGTTCGACCATGCCGCGATCCGCGACTGGTTCCGCGTGCTGCGGATCGGCGGCTTCATCGTCTGCATGGTGCCGAGCCAGGCGCTCTACGAGAAGCGGCGTTTTCTGCCGTCGAGCTTCAACGGCGATCACAAGCGGATGTACACACCGGCGACACTGGCGCGATCGTTCGAGGAGGCGCTCGCCGTCAATTCGTATCGCGTGCGTCATCTCGCCGAGAACGATCGCGGCTTCAACTATGCGATCGGACCGGGGCGGCATTCCGACGGCGCCTACGAGATCGAGCTGGTGATCGAGAAGATCAATCCGCCGGCCTGGGAGCTGGCCTGATCCCGAGTGCCGCGCTCGCAATCCGCTCCGTTCGCCTCGAGCGCCGTCGAGGGGCCGGCGCGACGGTATCCGATGTCGCGAGTGCGCGCGATCCGAACGGTTGTGGGTGGACGGCGGCTGCGGGCGGCTGACGCGATCGCACCCGACCAAGATGAAAGGCCGTCCGCGAGGGTCCTCGCGAACGGCCTTTCCGGTTCCGACAAAGCGCGGGCGGCGTTACGCCCGCTCGTCGTCCTGCGCCGGCGCGTCGGCGGTTGCGCCGGGCTCCGCGTTGGGATCGTAATCCTCGGTGAAGCCGGCCTCGTCGCGCTCGAACATCTCGGACATGACGTCGACGCCCTTCTCCTGGAGCTCCGCCTCCTCGGGCGAGCGGGCGACGTTGACCTTGATCGTCATCGAGACCTCGGCGTGGAGCACGACGCGGACCTGATGCACGCCGATCGCCTTGATCGGGCGATCGAGCACGATCTGGCTGCGGGTGACGTACGCGCCGTCGGCGGCGAGCAGATCGGCGAGATCGCGCGCCGACACCGATCCATAGAGCTGCCCGGTGTTCGATGCCTGGCGGATCAGCGTCAGCGCCTTGCCGTCGATGTCCTTCGATTCGGTGATGGCGGTCTCGCGCTTCTTGGCGTTGTCCGCCTCGATGCGTTCGCGATTGGCCTCGAACACCTTGCGGTTGGCGTTGTTGGAGCGCAGCGCCTTGTTGTTGGGCAGCAGGAAGTTGCGGGCGTAGCCGTTCTTCACCGTCACCACGTCGCCGATGGCGCCGAGCTTCTCGACGCGCTCGAGCAGGATCACTTCCATGGTCTCGCGCTCCTTACTTCACGACATAGGGGAGCAGGCCGAGATGGCGCGCGCGCTTGATCTCGCGGGCCAGCTCGCGCTGCTTCTTGGCGGACACCGCGGTGATGCGGCTCGGGACGATCTTGCCACGCTCGGACACGAAGCCCTGGAGCAGGCGGACGTCCTTGTAGTCGATCCGGGGCGCGTCCTTGGCGGAGAAGGGGCAGCTCTTGCGGCGGCGGAAGAAGGGGCGGGCCATGGCTCTGTTATCCTCTCTGGCTCAGGCGGCATCGCGGTCGCGGGGGCGGTCGCCACGATCCGGGCGGTCGCCACGATCGGGACGATCGCCGTCCTCGCGGTCGCGGCGGCGCGAGCGGTCGCGCTCGTTGCGGCGCATCATCGCGGACGGGCCGGCTTCGTGCTCCTCGACGCGCACCGTCATGTAGCGGATCACGTCCTCGTCGATCGCGATCTGGCGCTCCAGCTCGACGATGCCCGCGGACGGGCCGTCGATCTCGAGCAGCACGTAATGCGCCTTGCGGTTCTTGGCGATGCGGTAGGCGAGCGAGCGCAGGCCCCAGGTCTCGAGCTTGACGACCTTGCCGCCGCTCGCTTCGATAATCTTGGTGGCGGTCTCCGCCAACGTGTCGACCTGCGCCTGGGCGAGATCCTGACGCGCGAGAAACACATGCTCGTACAGAGCCATGTGGTCGTCCTTCCAGATTGGCCGATCGCTGACGGCCACCCGCTGTGGACGCCCCTCCGGCTGTCGTTCAGATATGGTCCGGCGTCACCGGAAGCGCGGATCGATAGGCGAAGCGGGCGGCGGGTGCAAGCCCCACGTCCGCCTGCACGCCCGCGTCCGCCTGCACGCCCGCGTCCGCTTGCAAGCACAGTCCGCGTGGCCGATGGACGTCGCGATGCCGCGTCCGTTTTCCGATACGTCCCTCTCCGCGCGGTTTGGCGCGGCGTGGCGGCGGCACGCCCGCGCGATCGGGCGCTGGCTCCGGCCGAGGTCGGCGGGCGTCCGCGTCAGCCGCGCCGTCAGCCGCCGCATCGAGGCGGGCAACCGCGCGCGCGACGCGGCGGCGTGGGTGCTCGCGGCGGAGGGATACCGCGCCGCGCTCGCCCGCGATCCGACGCTGATGCATATCTGGATGCAGCTCGGCAACGTGCTGCGCGAGGCCGGCGAGGGCGAGGCGGCGCGCGACGCCTATGCGACCGCCGCGCGCATCGCGCCCGCCAACCGCGAGGCGCATCTGCTGCTCGCGGAGATCGCGCGGATGAACGACGATCCGGCGGGCGTGATCGCCCACTCGACCGCGGCCTTTCGCCTCGATCCGGCCGATCCCGCGGTGCGCGTCGCGCTGCTCCGCGAACTGTCGGCGACCCGGGCCGGGGATCGCGCGCTGCTCGCCGAGATCGCGGCCGTCTTGGGGATCGACATGCCGGCCGCCGCCATCGGGGTCCCCGGCGAGGAGGTCGGGCTCTGGGTCGATGTCGGCGATCTGCTCGGCCATTTCGTGCGGGCGCGGCTGCCTTCGGGTTTGCAGCGCGTCCAGATCGAGGTCGCGACGGCGATGCTCCGGCTGGAGCCGACGCATGTCGGGCTGTGCTGCTACGCCGCCGTGGCGGGAGGCTGGGCACCGCTGCCGTCAAGCACCTTCACCGCGCTGATCGACGTGGCGATGGCCGGCGACGATGTCGGCGAGCCGCGCTGGCAGGCGCTGTTGACGCAAACCTTCCACGCGCTCGCGACCGCCGCGCCGATCCGCCTGCGTGCCGGCACGACGCTGTTCAATCTCGGCATGGCCTGGGCGGCGCGCGACTATCCGGCGGTCGTCGCGGCGGCCAAGCGGACCGCGTCGATCCGGTTCGCGGGGCTCGCCTGCGACGTCATTCCGCTGATGACGCCGGACCAGCTGCCCGCCGATATCGTCGACGCCTGCGGCCGCTGGCTGGACGGGCTCACGGTCAATGCCGACGCGATCGTCGCGATCTCGGAGGCGACCCGGCGCGACATCCTGGATGTCGCGGCGCGGCGCGGAACGCCGATCGGACCCGGCACGATCGCCGTCACGCCGCTCGACGGCAGGTTCGCGCCGGTCGGCGGCGGCGCGCTCGGCCCCGAGGCGCTCGCGCAATGGGGTCTGCGCGACGGCGGCTACGTCCTGTACACATCGACGGTCGAGCCGCGGAAGAACCATCTCGCGGCGCTCGACGCCTGGGACCTGCTGCGCGCCGACGTCGCTGCCGACGCGATGCCCGTTCTGGTCTGCGTCGGTCGGATGGGATGGATGAGCGCGCCGGTCGAGCGCCGGCTCGCCGACGATGCCGGACTGCGCCGGCATGTCCGCATGCTGTCGGGAATTTCCGACGCGGCGCTCGATCTGCTGTACCGGCGATGCGCCTTCACGCTCTACCCGAGCCTGTACGAGGGCTGGGGGCTGCCGGTCACGGAATCGCTCTGTTACGGCAAGGTCCCCGCGATCGGGAGCGCCTCGTCGCTGCCCGAGGCGGGCGGTCCGTTCGCCGTCTATTACGATGCCTCCGATGTCCGCGCGATCGCCGACGCGGTCCGTGGCCTGATCCGGGATGCCGAGCGGCTGAGCCGGCTGGAAACGCGTATCCGGGCGGAGTTCGTGCCGCGCAGCTGGGCGGCGATCGCGCGCGACATGCTCGATCGCGTCGCTCCGCAGCAGGACTGACCGCCGGCGGTTGCGCCGACTCCGCCATGGTCCTATCGCGCCTTGCCTCACCAGGAGAGACCAGTATGCGCGCCTTCATCTTCCCGGGCCAGGGCAGCCAGGCGGTCGGCATGGGGCAGGCGTTGGCCGCGGCGAGCGCGGCGGCGCGCGCGGTGTTCCAGGAGGTCGACGATGCGCTCGGCCAGCATCTCTTCCGGCTGATGAGCGAAGGACCCGCCGATGCGCTGACGCTCACCGAGAACGCGCAGCCCGCGATCATGGCGAACGCGATCGCGACGCTGCGCGTGCTCGAGCGCGAGGGCGGCATCCGGCTGCCGGACAAGGCGGCGTTCGTCGCCGGGCACAGCCTGGGCGAATATAGCGCGTTGTGCGCGGCCGGGGCGCTGGGGCTCGCCGATACCGCGCGGCTGCTGCGCATC
Organism: uncultured Sphingomonadaceae bacterium; assembly: GCA_964245815.1. Classification (GTDB taxonomy): domain Bacteria; phylum Pseudomonadota; class Alphaproteobacteria; order Sphingomonadales; family Sphingomonadaceae; genus Solisphingomonas. Next base: position 74,317 of record CAXTNX010000002.1, read on the forward strand.
CGCGGCCATGCCATGCAGGAGGCGGTGCCGGTCGGGCGCGGCGCGATGGCGGCGCTGCTCGGGCTCGATTTCGCCGCGGTCGTCGAGATCGCCGCGGACGCCGCCGAGAACGACGTCTGCGAAGCCGCGAACGACAACGCGCCGGGCCAGGTCGTCGTCTCGGGCGACAAGGCGGCGGTCGAGCGTGCGGTGGAACTCGCCAAGGTGCGCGGCGGCAAGCGCGCGATGCTGCTGCCGGTCTCCGCGCCGTTCCACTGCGCGCTGATGGAGCCCGCCGCGCGGGTGATGGACGCCGCGCTCGCCAGGGCGGCGCTGCGCGCGCCGCTGGTGCCGCTCTACGCCAACGTCACTGCGGCACCGGTCGCCGATCCGGCGGCGATCCGCACCCTGCTCGTCGATCAGGTGACGGGTACGGTGCGCTGGCGCGAGAGCGTCGAGGCGATGGCCGCTGCGGGCATCGCCGAGTTCGTCGAGTTCGGCGGCAAGGTGCTCGCGCCGATGGTCAAGCGCATCGTCCCGGATGCGGCGGGCACCGCGGTGGTGACGATGGCGGACATCGAGGCGCTGGCGAAGCGGCTGTAGGAGCGATGCTCGGTGTGAACCGTCGCCCCAGCGAGGGCCGGGGTTCCGGATCCGGGCGGAACGCTCCGAACCCGAGATGCCAGCCTTCGCCGGCATGACGAGGTAGGGAGAGAAGCATGTTCGACCTGACAGGCATGAGCGCGCTCGTCACCGGCGCGTCCGGCGCGCTCGGCTCGGCGATCGCGCGCGCGCTGGCGGGGCAGGGCGCGCGGGTCGCGTGCTCGGGCACGCGCGCCGCGACGCTGGCCGTGCTCGCACAGGAGATCGGCGGCGGCGCGCTGCCGATCCCGTGCGACCTGTCGGACGCCGCCGCGGTCGACGCGCTCGTCCCCGCCGCGGTGGCGGCGCTCGGCGGCCGGCTCGACATCCTGGTCAACAATGCCGGCGTCACCCGCGACAACCTCGCGATGCGGATGAAGGACGAGGAATGGGACACGGTGATCCGGGTCAATCTCGAGGCGGCGTTCCGGCTGGCGCGCGCGGCGGCCCGGCCGATGATGAAGCAGCGGTTCGGTCGGATGATCTCGATCACCTCGGTGGTCGGCGTGACCGGCAATCCGGGCCAGGCGAACTATGCCGCGTCCAAGGCCGGCCTGATCGGCATGTCCAAGGCGCTCGCGCAGGAGCTGGCGAGCCGGCAGATCACGGTCAACTGCGTCGCGCCGGGGTTCATCGCCTCGGCGATGACGGATGCGCTGCCCGAGGCGCAGACGGGCGCGCTCAAGACGCGCATTCCGGCCGGCGCGCTCGGCACCGGGGAGGATATCGCCGCGGCGGTCGTCTATCTCGCCTCACGCGAGGCGGGCTACGTCACCGGGCAGACGCTGCACGTCAATGGCGGCATGGCGATGATCTGACCGCGGCGCGAGCGCCGCGCGCGCCGTCGCCCAGGTCAGCGCGCCGAGCACCAGCGGGGCGACCGGCAGGCCTAAGCCCATCGCGAGATCACGCGCGTAGAGCGGCAGCATGTATCCCGCGGCGAGCACGAGCTTCTCCCACGGCAGGAAGCCGCGGCGCATCCCCTCGCCGAACAGCCAGGCGAGCGGGATCGCGGTCGCGGTCAGATCATAGTCGAGCAGGAACGGGCTCATCAGCACGGTCGCCGTCGCGCACAGCGCCGCGTGGCCGCCGGCGACGCCCGCCCGCCGGCAGACGAACGCCAGCGTACCCGCCGCCGCCAGCGCGGCCATCGACTGAAGGGCATAGCCGAGCGCGATGCCGCCGCGGAGCACCTGCACCGCGGCGAACACGCTGACCATCTTGCCGGGCTCGACGAGGTGTCGCTCGAGGATCGCCCGTCCCACCGCGCCGCCTGCGAGAAAGCCGTGCCATGCGCCCGGCCCGAACACCGCCAGCGCGACGAGCGACAGCGCCACGGCGGCGGCGATCCCCGCCGCCGCGGTCCGCCAGCGGCCGCCCGCCAGCACCAGCACGGGCACCGCGAAGGCGAGCTGCGGCTTGATGACGAGACAGCCGAGCAGCAGCCCCGCGACCCATGGTCGCCGGTCGAGCAGCCACAGCCCGCCACCGAGCAGGGCGGCGGTGAGGAAGCCGTTCTGGCCATGGCCGATGTCGGTCACCACCGCCGGGAAGGCGAGCAGCGTCATCGGCCATCCGCGGTGCGCGCCGAGCCACCGCCGCACGACCAGCGCATAGCCCGCACCCGTCGTCGCCAGCCAGACCGGCAGCGCCCAGAAATAGGGCAGCAGCCCGAGCGGCAGGCAGACCAGCAGGAAGGGCGGCGGATAGAGGAACGACGATACTCCCGGATCGACCGGCATGGCGCCGCGCTCGACCGCGTACAGCCGGGCGAGATCATAGGCCGCCGCGGGCATGCCGGCCAGCGCCAGCCGCGAGGCGGACCAGAAGGCGAGGAAATCGGTGCCGAGCGGCTTGCCGAAGCGATCGATCCCGTGGCGGCTCATCGCCAGCCACAGCGCGAACACGATCAGGGTCACGCCCATCACCGCGATCCGGTAGCTGCGCGCGCGCGGCGCGTCCAGCCAGGCGGCATCGCGCAGGATCGCAAGCGGGCTGGACTCGGTGGACATCGCGGCCGGTTATGGCCGCGGGGTCTTGCAGAATTGGTAAACGCCGCCCTCGCCGCGCCGCATGGGCGCCCCTTGCAAGCCCTGCGATGGCCGTCTAGGGGCGGGCGCAACGAGGACCCCCAGTTGAAGGGAAGACCATGAGCGAGACCGCCGAGCGCGTGAAGAAGATCGTCGTCGAGCATCTTGGCGTCGAGCCCGAGAAGGTCACCGAGGAGGCGAGCTTCATCGACGATCTGGGTGCCGACAGCCTCGACATCGTCGAGCTGGTGATGGCCTTCGAGGAGGAGTTCGGCGTCGAGATCCCCGACGACGCGGCCGAGAAGATCACCACCGTCAAGGATGCGATCACCTATATCGACAGCCACAAGGGCTGAGCGCGCCCTGGCTTCGGCCGGTTGACGGCTCCCGCCCGGGCAACCGGCCGGGAGCCGTTTTGGTTTGAGACGCGCACCGGGCACGGGTCGGGAACGAGAAGAGAGAGGACGTGGGAATGCGCCGTGTCGTGGTCACGGGTTTGGGTCTGGTCACCCCGCTGGGTGCCGATGTCGAGACCGTGTGGAAGAACCTGCTGGCGTCCAAGTCGGGCGCCGCGGCGATCACGCGGTTCGACGCCACCGATTACGCCTGCCGCATCGCGTGCGAGGTCAAGGCGCCCGATCACGACTATGGCTTCGATCCCGCCAGGCGCGTCGATCACAAGGTCCAGCGCCAGGTCGATCCGTTCATCATCTACGGCATCGACGCGGCCGGGCAGGCGCTCGAGGATGCCGGCCTGACCGACATGACGATCGAGGAAAGCTGGCGCGCGGGCGTATCGATCGGCTCGGGGATCGGCGGGCTTCCGGGGATCGAGAGCGAGTCGATCGTGCTCTACGAAAAGGGCCCGCGCCGCGTCTCGCCGCATTTCGTCCACGGCCGGCTGATCAACCTGATCTCGGGCCAGGTCTCGATCAAATACGGGCTGCGCGGGCCCAACCATGCCGTCGTCACCGCATGCTCGACCGGGGCGCACGCGATCGGCGACGCCGCGCGGATGATCGCGATGGACGATGCCGACGTGATGCTGGCGGGCGGCGCGGAGGGCACGGTCTGCCCGATCGGCATCGCCGGCTTCAGCCAGGCGCGCGCGCTGTCGACCGGCTTCAACGACACGCCCGAGAAGGCGAGCCGGCCCTATGATCGCGACCGCGACGGCTTCGTGATGGGCGAGGGCGCGGGCGTGGTGGTGCTCGAGGCACTCGACCATGCCAGGGCGCGCGGCGCGCACATCTATGCCGAGGTGATCGGCTACGGCCTGTCGGGCGACGCCCATCACGTCACCGCACCGCACCCCGAAGGCGACGGCGCGTTCCGGTCGATGCAGATGGCGATCCGCAAGTCGGGCCTCGCGCTCGACGATATCGACTATGTCAACGCGCACGGCACCTCGACCCCGCTCGGCGACGAGCTCGAGCTCGGCGCGGTGCGGCGGCTGTTCGGCGATGCCATCGGCGGCTTGTCGATGTCGTCGACCAAGTCCGCGATCGGTCATCTGCTCGGCGGGGCGGGCGCGGTCGAGTCGATCTTCTGCATCCTCGCGCTGCGCGACCAGATCGTGCCGCCGACGCTCAATCTCGACAACCCGAGCGAGGCCTGTCTCGGCGTCGATCTCGTGCCGCACGTCGCGAAGCAGCGGACGGTGAAGGCGGTGCTGAACAATTCGTTCGGCTTCGGCGGCACCAACGCCAGCCTCGTGATGCGCGCCTACTGAGCGCCGGCCCGATGGCGTTGGCGCGACGCGGCGGGGCGGCGGGACGGCTGCTGCTGCTGTTCGTCGCGCTCGTCGCGCTCGTCGCGCTCGTCGCGATCGGTCTGGGCGGGGCGCTCTATCTCTGGCGCGGACCGGGGCCGTTGCCCGCGCGGACGACGCTGATCGTGCCCGAGGGTGCGACGCTGGGCTCGACCGCGCGCGACCTGCGGCGGGTGGGCGCGGTGAGCAATGCCGATCTGTTCCGCGGTCTCGCGCGCGTGTTCGGCGGGCGCGATCCGGTGCGGGCGGGCGAATTCGCCCTGCCCGCGCACGTCAGCGCGCGCACGCTCCTCGATCTGCTCCAGCACGGCCGCCCGCTGCTCCATCTCGTCACCGTGCCCGAAGGGATGCCCTCGGTGCTCGTCCATGACAAGCTGGTCGCGGCGGCGGGGCTGACCGGTCCGCTCGGTCCGCTGGACGAAGGCGCGCTGCTACCCGACAGCTATGCCTATCAGGTCGGCGACACGCGCGCCGCGCTGGCGATGCGGATGCGCCGGGCGATGGCCGCGATGCTGGCGCGGCTGTGGGCGGCGCGTGCGCCCGGCCTGGTGGTCAGGACCCCGCGCGACGCCCTGATCCTCGCCTCGATCGTCGAGAAGGAGACCGCGCTGCCGCAGGAGCGCGCCACCGTCGCCGCGGTCTACGCCAACCGGCTGCGGCTCGGCATGCCGTTGCAGGCCGATCCGACGATCATCTACCCGATCACGCGGGGCCGCCCGCTCGGCCGCCGGATCCGCGAATCCGAAGTCCATGCCAGCAACGCCTACAACACCTATGCGATGACCGGTCTGCCGGCGGGTCCGATCTGCAACCCCGGCCGCCTGTCGATCGCCGCGGTGCTCCATCCGGCGCCGAGCAAGGCGCTGTATTTCGTCGCCAACGGCAGGGGCGGCCACGTCTTCTCGGACACGCTCGCGGGGCAGGACGCCAACGTGAAGAAGTGGTTCGCGATCCGCCGCGCGCGCGGCGAGATGTAGCGCAGCGGTTCGCAACCGACGCCGACTGATCGATCACTCGGTGGCGGTGGTGGCGGTCGGTGCCTCGGCACTGGCGGTTGCGGTCCCGACATGGACATGGACGCCGACATCGTCCGGCACGCCGGCGCTCTCGTCCGCCGCCGGCGCGGCTGCGGCTGCGCCACGATGGACCCGCACGCCGCTGACGCCGCCATCGGCGCCCGACGACGCGAACGCCTGGCCGCGATGGATCGCGACCGTCGTCCCGTCGCCGACCGCGAAGCGGACGACGTCGGCGGGATCGGCTGCGGCTGGCGTCGCCGCGGCGTTGTCGGGCTCGGTGCCGGCATAGCCCTGGCGGAAGGCGCCGAGGCCGCCCCAGGCGCCGGGCCAGCGATAGAAGATGTGCGCACCGATCTGGGTGACGCGGGTCAGGCTCGGGGCCCACCACGGCGAGATCGCGGCGGTGTGGTAATAGGTCGACAGGCCGACCGGCGCGTAGACGTCGCCGGCGAGTGCGGCGCGGGCGACCAGTCGCGCGCGCTCCCATGCCTCGGGGTCGCGCCGGGCGAGCAGCGAGCCGTCGCAGGTGAAGGTGAACTGGCAGCCGGTGGCACGGTTCGAGCCCTGATAGACCACTCCGCACACGCTCGCCGGGAAGGCCGGATTGCGCACCCGGTTGAGCACGACCTGCGCGACCGCGCGCTGACCCTCGACCGTCTCCGAGCGCGCCTCGTAGTAGATCGCGGCGGTCAGGCAATCGAGCGCGCGATCCGCGTCCTGCGGGGTCTGCGCGGCGAGCGCGAAGGGATTGGCGGAGACCGTCTCGATCCCGGATGGCATGGCGAGCATCGGCGCGAGCGCCTGCGGCATCGCCTGCAGCCACGGCCCCGGCGAGACGGTGCGTGCGCGCGCCGGCGTCGCGACCTGCGGGGCCTCGGGAGCGGGCGCGCGGCGGGCGCCATAGGGCGGCACGCAGGAGCTGGTGAGGATCAGGACCGCCAGGGCGATCGTCGAGAGGACACGCATTCCACGATCCGGCCAGCGAGAGGAAGCTGCGTGTTACGCGGCGGACGTTAGCAATCCCCTAAGCATGAGCGCTCACCGGCGCCGACGGCTGAGCCGTGCGGCTCATGCCATCCGCTCCTATCCGTCGCGCAGCCCCACCCCGATCGAGGCGCGTGCCTGCTCGACCTCGCCCGAGACCACCGGATAGGCGCAATAGTCCGCCGCGTAGAAGGCGCTCGGACGATGGTTGCCCGACAGGCCGACGCCGCCGAACGGTGCCGACGACGAGGCGCCGTTGGTCGGCTTGTTCCAGTTGACGATGCCCGCCCGGATCGTCGCCCAGAAGCGCTCGTAGAGCGCCGGCTGTTCGCAGACCAGCGACGCGGACAGGCCGAAGCGGGTGTTGCCGGCCTCGGCGAGCGCGGCGTCGAAATCGGGGACGCGGATCACCTGGAGGACGGGGCCGAAGATCTCCTCGTCGGCGCGCCTGTCGATGCCGGTGACGTCGATCAGGCCGGGCGTCAGGAAGGGCAAGCTGTCGTTCGGGCGCTGGAGATGGGTAATCGCGCGGCCGCCCTTGAGGATCAGGTCGAGGAACGCCTCCTGGACATGGTCGGCCGCCGCATTGTCGATCACTGGGCCCATGAACGGGGCGGGATCGGCATGCGGCACGTCGACGATCATCCGGTCGATCATCCGCGCGATCTCGTCGAGCAACGGCTGGTGCGCGCCGTCGCGGACGATCAGCCGGCGCGCGTTCGCGCAGCGTTGGCCCGCGGTCATGAAGGCGGACTGGACGCACAGCACCGCGGCGGCGTGGATGGTCGGCGTGTCCCACACCACGATCGGGTTGTTGCCGCCGAGCTCGAGCGCGAGGATCTTGTTGGGCGTCTCGGCGAACTGACGATGCAGCGCGAGGCCGGCGCGCGCCGATCCGGTGAACAGCAGACCGTCGATGCCGGGGTGCCCGGCGAGCGCGCGGCCGGTGTCGGGCCCGCCGGTGAGCACGCGGATGCAGCCTTCGGGAACCCCGGCGGCGCGATGGCAGTCGACGAGGAAATGACCGACCGCGGGCGTCTTCTCGCTCGGCTTGAAGACGACCGCGTTGCCGGCGATCAGCGCGGGGACGATGTGGCCGTTGGGCAGGTGCGCGGGGAAGTTGAACGGGCCCAGCACCGCGAGCACGCCGTGCGGCTTGTGGCGCAACGCGGTGCGCGCGCCCATCGCGCCGTCCAGCTTGCGCGACGCGGTCCGCTCCGAATAGGCGGTGGCCGCGATATCGACCTTGGCGACGACGGACTCCACCTCGGTCCGCGCCTCCCACACCGGCTTGCCGGTCTCGCGCGCGATCAGGTCGGCGAAGGGTTCGGCGCGCTGTCGGACGATGTTGGCGAAACGGCGCATCGTCTCGATGCGATTGACCAGCGGGCGCGACGCCCAGCTCGCCCAGCTCGCCCGCGCGATCTCGACCTCGGCGGCGGCGTCGCCTTCCGGTCCCTCCCACAGCACCGCGCCGGTGGCGGGCTCGGTCGAGATCAAGGTCGTCGTCATGCTGGTCCGGTCCCGGTTTCGGCCGATACGGCGCCGCCGCGCAGCGCATCGCCCATTCGGCGGATCGCCGCAACCTTGTCGTGGAAACGCTGCCAGTCGTCGCGTTCGGCGATCGGCGCCCAGATCGCCTCGACCTCCTCGATCGGCATCGCGCAGGGTTCGGCATCCGACCAGTAGGGATGGTCGAGCGATGCGCCGGAACGACAGGCCGCGATCGCCTCCACGAACGGCGCGAACACCGGATGGCCATAGGATTGAACCGGGCGCCGCAGCGAACCGCCGCGCCAGTCGAAGAAGGTGCGGTCGATCGTCACGGTCTGCTGCGCGAGCGCACGCTCGAGATGCTGGACCAGCGCGAGATCCTCGGCGTCGCCACGCGGCGCGACGCCGAGCCGCTTGAGCATCGCCTGCGCCAGCGCCGCCTCGTACAGCGCGGGGAAGCGATCGAGCCGCTCGGCGAGCGCGTCGATCGAGACGATCCGGCTGAGCGCGATGGCGAGCTGCGCCACGTCCCAATGGATCGCCTGCGCCTGCCGCCCGAACGCGTAGAGGCCCTGATGGTCGAAATAGGCGGCGGTGAAGCCCGGGTTCCAGTGTGGCGTGAAGCGCCACGGTCCGTAATCGAAGCTTTCCGCGGTGATCGCGATGTTGTCGCTGTTGAGCACGCCATGGACGAACCCCGCCGCCATGTAGGACGCGGCGAGCGCGGCGGTGCGCGCGACGACGCGTTCGTAGAGATCGAGCGCGGGTTCCGCGCCAGGCTCGACGGCATACAGGGTGCGCAGGCAGTAATCGGTGAGCGTCGCCAGCCCGGCATCGTCCTGCAAGGTCGCCAGCCGCTGGAAGCTGCCGATGCGGATATGACCCCAGGACAGGCGTACCAGCACCGCCGATCGGGTCGGCGAAGGCTCGTCGCCGCGGGTCAGCGCCTCGCCGGTCTCGATCAGCGACAGCGTGCGCGAGGTCTCGACGCCGAGCGCCTCGAGCATCTCGGTCGCCAGCACCTCGCGCACGCCCCCCTTGAGCGTCAGCCGTCCGTCGCCGAACCGGCTCCACGGCGTCGTCCCCGACCCCTTGGTACCGAGATCGAGCAGCCGGCCCGACGCGTCGCGCAGCTGCGCGTAGAGGAAGCCGCGGCCGTCACCGATCTCCGGATTGTAGGCGCGGAACTGATGGCCGTGATAGCGCAGCGCCAGCGGTTCGGGCAGCGATCCCGCGATCGGCGCGAAGCGGCCGAAGCGCGCGATCCAGTCCGCTTCGGACAGTCCGGCGAGGCCGATCCCGGACGCCGCGCCATCGTTGCGGAAGCGCAGGATCGTCTCGGGGAAGTCGGCGGGGCGGACGGGATCGTAGAACCCGCCGCCAAGCGACAGGATCGCCGCTTCGGGGCGGAGCGGGGCGGGTTGCCTGGGGTTCGTCATGCCGCGATATGGGGGCGGTACGGCGCGGGAGACAAGCATGGCGGGGCAGTCGCGCTATCAGGATGGCTGGTGGCAATCTCCCGACGGGCTGCGGCTGCATTATCGCGACTATCCCGGTCGTCCGGACCGCCCCGCGATCCTGTGCCTCCCCGGCCTCACGCGCAACGCCCGCGACTTCGCGCTGGTCGCCGAGCGGCTGAGTCCGCACTGGCGGGTGATCTGCGCGGAGCTGCGCGGACGCGGCGAGAGCGCCCCGGCACCCGATCCGATGAGCTATCGCCCGCCGGTCTATGTCGCGGATACCGGAGCGTTGCTGGCGGCGCTGGCGGTGCCGCGGGTCGTGCTGTTCGGCACCTCGCTCGGCGGCATTCTCGCGATGCTGCTCACCGCCGCCGCACCCGATCGCATCGTCGGCGTGATGCTCAACGATATCGGCCCGGTGATCGAGCCGCACGGGCTGGCCCGCATCCGCGCCCATGTCGGCAAGGGTGGCAGCTGGCCGACCTGGGTCCATGCCGCGCGCGCGCTCGCCGACGGGCAGCGCGATGCGTTTCCGGGCTATGATCTCGAGGACTGGCTCGGCATGACCAAGCGGCTGTGCCGGCTGACGTCGGCGGGGCGCGTGGTGTTCGACTACGACCGGCGGATCGCGGAGCCGCTGCGCATCCCCGAGGTCGCCGCGCCCGCCGATCTGTGGCCCGCCGCCGATGCGCTCGCCGGCCGCCCGGTGCTGGTCGTCCGCGGTGGGCGCAGCGACATCCTGTCGATCGCGACCGCCGACGCGATGGCGGCGCGCATCCCCGGGCTCGATCTCGTCACCGTGCCCGACGTCGGCCATGCGCCCGCGCTGACCGAGCCCGAGGCGGTCGCCGCGATCGACCGCCTGCTCGCCCGCATCGCCTGACCGCCACCCTGCGTTAATCCGCCGCGAGACATGGTTCCGGCTATGCCCGTCCGCATCCTCCATCTTCACTCGACCTTCTCCGCAGGGGGCAAGGAGACGCGCGCGGTGCGGCTGATGAACGTCTTCGGCCGCGCGGCGACGCATGGCATCCTGAGCGCGATGCCCGGCGAGACGGGTGCGCGCGCGCTGATCGATCCCGCGATCGTCGTCGATTTTCCCGATGCGCCGTCGCTGGCGGGGAAGCCCGCTCCGGGACGCTATCTTGAGCTCGCGCGGGCGATGCAGCGCTACGACCTCGTGCTGAGCTACAATTGGGGCGCGATGGACGGCGTGATGGCGCATCGCCTGCTCTCGCGCACCATGGCGCTGCCGCCGCTGGTGCACCACGAGGACGGCTTCAATTCGGACGAGCTCGTTCGCCAGAAGCGCAGGCGCGTGCTGTTCCGCCGCGCCGCGCTGGGTTCGGCGCACGCGCTGGTCGTGCCCTCGGCGCGGCTCGAGGCGATCGCCCGCGACGTGTGGCGGCAGCCGGCTGCACGCGTGCGGCGGATCGCCAACGGCGTCGCGCTCGATCGCTATGGCGGGCAGCCGGCGAGCGATGCGATCCCCGGCTTCCGCCGCGCGCCCGGCGAGGTGGTGATCGGCACGATGGCCGGCCTGCGCCCGGTCAAGAACCTGTCGCGGCTAGTCCGCGCGTTCGCGGCGGCGGGGGGCGATGCCCGGCTGGTGATCGTCGGCGAGGGGCCGGATCGCGCCGCGATCGAAGCGACCGCGCGCGCGTGCGGTGTCGCCGGACGGGTCGTGATACCGGGCTATGTCGCCGATCCCAGCCGGTATGTCGGCCATTTCGACATCTTCGCGCTGTCCTCGGACAGCGAGCAGTTCCCGATCAGCCTGGTCGAGGCGATGGCCGGCGGGCTTCCCGTGGTGTCGACCGCGGTCGGCGACGTGTGCGACATGATCGCGCCCGAGAACCGCCGCTACGTCGTCGACGCCGCCGACGAGGCGGGTCTCGCCGCCGCGCTCGCCCGCCTGATCGCCAGCCGTGACCTCCGGCATCGCCTCGGCGCGGCGAACCGCGCGATCGCCTGGCGGCGTTATGGCGAGGCGGAGATGATCGCCACCTATCGCGCGCTCTACGAGGACGCCATGCGCCGCCCGGCCTCCCTTGCCCCCGGCGCCACCTAAGTTAGTCGCGCATCGCCGCGCGCTTTCTGCTAGGGCCGCTGCGGGTGCGACACGCCGTGGTGGAGAATTGTGTGTTCAAAGGTCTGCAACCGATCCTCTATGGCGGCCGGGAAGTCTGGCCGCTGGTCGAGGGCGGCAAGGGCGTTTCCGCCACCAATCACCGCAGTTCGGGTGCCTGGGCGGCGGCGGGCGGGATCGGCACGGTCTCCGCGGTCAATGCCGACAGCTACGATCCCGAGGGTCGGATCATCCCGCAGGTCTATCGGGCGCTGACCCGCCGCGAACGCCACGAGGAGCTGATCCAGTACGCGATCGACGGCGCGGTCGAGCAGGTCCGCCGTGCCTGGGATATGGCGGGCGGCAAGGGCGCGATCAACATCAACGTGCTGTGGGAGATGGGCGGCGCGCAACGCGTCCTCAACGGCGTGCTGGAGCGGACCAGGGGCCTCGTCTCGGGCGTCACCTGCGGCGCGGGCATGCCCTACAAGCTCAGCGAGATCGCCGCCTCCTACAACGTCTCCTACCTGCCGATCGTCAGCTCGGGACGTGCCTTCCGCGCCTTGTGGAAGCGCGCCTACAGCAAGGCGGCGGAATGGCTCGCCGCGGTGGTCTACGAGGATCCGTGGAAGGCGGGCGGGCATAACGGCCTGTCCAACGCCGAGGACCCGCTCGTCCCCGAGGATCCCTATCCGCGCGTCAAGGCGCTGCGCGAGACAATGCGCGAGGGTGGCATTCCCGACGAGACGCCGATCGTCATGGCGGGCAATGTCTGGTTCCTGCGCGAGTGGAACGACTGGATCGACAATCCGGAGCTCGGCCGTATCGCCTTCCAGTTCGGCACGCGGCCGCTGCTGACGCAGGAAAGCCCGATCCCGGACGCGTGGAAGCAGCGGCTGATGACGCTGGCGGACGGCGACGTGCTGCTCCACCGCTTCTCGCCGACGGGCTTCTATTCGAGCGCGGTGCGCAATCCCTTCCTGCGCAACCTCGAGGCGCGCTCCGAGCGACAGGTGCCGTTCTCGACCCAGGCCGCGGGCGATCACCAGTTCCAGCTCGATGTCGGCGTCAAGGGCAAGAGCTTCTGGGTGACGCTCGGCGATCTCCAGCGCGCGCGCGAATGGTATGGTCTCGGCTATACCGTCGCGCTCAAGACCCCCGACAACACGCTGGTCTTCGTCACGCCCGACGAGATGAAGGTCGTCCGCAAGGACCAGGCCGATTGCATGGGCTGCCTCAGCCAGTGCGGCTTCTCGTCCTGGGCGGACAACGAGACCAACGCGACCGGACGCCTCGCCGATCCGCGCAGCTTCTGCATCCAGAAGACGCTCCAGGAGATCGCGCATGGCGGCGATGTCGAGCGGAACCTGATGTTCGCCGGGCACGCCGCCTATCGCTTCCAGCAGGACCCGTTCTATTCCAACGGTTTCGTGCCGAGCGTGAAGCAGCTGGTCGATCGCATCCTGAGCGGCGATTGACCGGCGCCGGCGGCGGCGCCCCGTTTCCGGCGTGGATGACAAAACGGTCATCCGGCCATCATCGCCTTGCAAACGCCGGGAGATGATGACGTGAGCGATGGATATGCCGCACCCCATGCACCGGTCCCGCTCGGTGGCGGCGGCTGTCGGCGTGGCCGCGCTGGTGCTTGCGGCGACGCTCGTCATGATGCTGGGCGAGCATGGCGCGTTCTCGGCGTTCGGCACGGCGACCGCGATCGTCGCTCCGCCGCTGCCGGGGGTGACGCTCGACGACAGCGCGGACGACCGCACGCCTGTGGTGACCAGCCTGCGCACGCACAGCGAGGCGGAACGCCGGGGCGTCCGCGTCGGCGATCGGATCCAGGCGGTGGATGGCCGGCAGGTGCGCGATCTCGCGACATTGCGCGAGGCGGTGGCGAGCCATGCCGGGACCGTGCCCGTCGCGCTCCAAATCCAGCGTGGAGATACGATATGGGATATCGCGCTCGATCGGGCCGAGCCGGGTGGCGACCCGCCGGACATCAGGCGGGTGCCCGATGACCCAGAAAATATTGCTCGTCGAGGACGATAGCCAGACCGCCGCCTATATCGTCAAGGGCCTGACCGAGGAGGGCATGACGGTGGACCAGGCCGGATCGGGGCGCGACGGCCTGTTCCACGCGACCGACGGGGGATATGACGCGATCATCCTCGATCGCATGTTGCCGGGGATGGACGGCATGGCGGTGCTCGGCGCGCTGCGCGCCGCCGGCATCCAGACGCCGGTGCTGATCCTGTCCGCGCTCGGCGCGGTCGACGATCGCGTCGGCGGTCTGACGGCAGGCGCGGACGACTATCTCGCCAAGCCCTTCGCCTTCGCCGAGCTGCTCGCCCGGCTGCGGCTCATCCTGCGGCGCGGGAACGCCGGCCAGGGCACGCCGCCGACGACACGGCTCGCCTGCGGCGATCTCGAGATGGACCTGTTGTCACGCAAGGTCAGGCGCGCGGGGCGTGCGGTCGATCTCCAGCCGCGCGAGTTCCGCCTGCTCGAATATCTGCTGCGCTACAAGGAGCAGGTGGTGACGCGGACCATGCTGCTCGAGGGCGTGTGGGATTATCACTTCGATCCCGGCACCAACGTCATCGACGTCCATGTCAGCCGTCTGCGCCGCAAGATCGACGATGGCCAGGCGATGCCGCTGATCCATACCGTGCGCGGCGCCGGCTATCGTCTGGCCGCCGAGGGTTGACGCACGGGCGCGGCCGCCGATGAGGCTGCCGGGGCTGCCGCGCTCGTCGAGCGCGCGCTTCTTCCTGCTGGTGTTCGCGCTCCAGCTCGTATCGGGGACGGCGCTGCTCGCCTTCGCCCGCTACGTGATCGCGAGCGACCTCGAGCGCACCTCGCGTACGCTGGTCACTTCGTTGCGCGACGATCTCCTCGCCGAATATCGCGAGCGCGGCGCGCCGGGGTTGCAGGCGCTGATCGGGACGCGGATCGCCGGGCCGCGGGCACGCGACGCCGCGGTGCTGCTCGACGACGCCAACGGCAACCAGCTCGCCGGCAACATCGCCGACTGGCCCCCGCCGGTGCCGTTCGACACGGGTTGGCGGGTGGTCGCGCTCTACCGGATGGACCGCGAGAACCCGGAGCGGATGGGCATCCTCGCGACCCGCCTGCCGGACGGCGACCATCTGCTCGTCGGTCATGTCATCGAGGGCGATCTGCGCACCCGGCGGTTGCTCGGCGAGGCGATGCTGGCGGCGCTGCTGCTCGCCATCCCGCTCGCCCTGCTCGGCGCGATGGTCGCGACGCGGGTGGTGACGACGCGCGTCGAACGCATCGCCGAGACCGCGCGCGCGGTCGGCTCGGGCGATCTCAGCCGGCGCGTGCCGATCGAGGCCGAGGGCGACGGCGACGCCTTCGCCGCACTGGCGCGGGCGATCAACCTGATGCTGGCGCGGATCGAGACCCTGGTCTCCGAGCTGCGCGTCGTCACCGACAGCCTCGCCCACGATCTGCGCTCGCCGCTCACCCGGCTGCGCGCGACGATCGAGCGGGCGGCGCGCGAGACCGACGACGAAAGCGCGCTGATCGCGCTCGATCGCGCGGCGATCGAGGCGGAGGCGCTGCTGACGATGCTCGCCACCGCGCTCCAGATCAGCCGCGCCGAGGCCGGCATCGGCCGCGACCGCTTCGTCGCCACCGATCTCGGTGCGATGATCGGCGATCTGGCGGAGATGTACGGCCCGCTCGCCGAGGAGAAGGGCTTCGCGCTCGTCATCGAGGGGCAGGGCACGGCCGTGGTCCATCGCGAGCTGCTCGGGCAGGCGATCGCCAATCTCGTCGACAACGCGCTCAAATACGGGACGCCGGGCGGCGCGATCCGGCTCGCGGTCCGGCATCTGTCCGAGGGCGTCCAGATCGTCGTCGACGATGCCGGGCCGGGCATCCCCGCGGCGGAGCGCGCCGAGGCGCTGCGGCGGTTCGGCCGGCTCGATCCGGCGCGCAGCGCTAGCGGGGCGGGGCTGGGCCTCGCGCTCGCCGCGGCGGTGGCGCGGCTGCATGACGGCACGATCGAGCTTGCCGACAACGCGCCCGGCCTGTCGGTGCGGATCACGCTGCCGGTGGCCTGAGCGTCCTCACGTCGCGGCGTCGACGCGCCCGGTCCGTTGCAGCTTGCCCCAGCCGACCCACGGTCCCGACAGCGCCGCGCCGATCGCGCGGATCACGACGGAATACATCAGCTGGCGGTAGATGAAACGCTGCGCGAGCAGCAGGTGCGCGGGATAGAATTGCCGGCGCGGCTCCAGCCGGTAGGCGATCCAGCCGCACACGATGTCGATCGCGGTGAACGCGATCCAGTAGATCCCCATCTCGAGCACGTCGCTCTGCGTCTGCGCCCAGCCATGCTGGTGGACGCGGACGATCGTCGAGACGATGCTGATCGCGAGCGCGAGATCGATGATCGGCGAGATCGCCGCGAACACGATCTGGAACAGCCAGGCCTGGGGCAGGCCGACGAACGCCAGCCCAGCCGGCGTGCGCGCGCGAAACACGCCGCGATGCTTCCACAGGCACTGGAGCGTGCCGAACGCCCAGCGGAAGCGCTGCCGGGCGAGCGCGCGGAACGTCTCGGGCGCCTCGGTCCAGGCGACCGCCTCGACATCGTATTCGATTCCCCAGCCGGCGCGCTGGATCGCGATCGTCAGGTCCTGGTCCTCGGCGAGCGTGTCGGTCGGGTAGCCGCCGACCGCGTCCAGCGCCGCGCGCCGCCACGCGCCGACCGCGCCCGGCACGACGGTGATCGCGTCGCACCGGGTCAGCGCGCGGCGCTCGAGATTCTGCGCGGTGACGTATTCGACGCTCTGCCAGCGCGTGACCAGGTTGACGCGATTGCCGACCTTGGCATTGCCCGCGACCGCGCCCACGCCCGGATCGGCGAACCAGCGCGAGAGCCTGGCGATCGTGGTCTTCTCGAACTGGGTATCGGCGTCGAGCGCGACGATCACGTCGCCCCGCGCCAGCCTCAGCGCCTCGTTGAGCGCGCGCGCCTTGCCGCCATTCTCGAGCGTCAGGACACGGACGCGCGGGTCGTCCGGAAACGCCTGGCGCACGATCGCGCTGGTCCCGTCCGTCGATCCGTCGTCGACGACGATCACCTCGATGCGGACATCCTCGCTGACGAGAACGCGACGCACCGACTCGCCGATCACGCGCGCCTCGTTGAACGCGGGGATCAGCACCGAGACGAAGCGCTCGGGATCGATCGGCGGCGCGCCTTCCCGGTCGTCGGCACGCTTGGCGAGCGTCGCGAGGATCGCCATCAGCACCGCGCGCGCGATGCCGAGCGTGATGGCGAAGAAGAAGATCCACTTGAGCAGTCCGAGCAGGCCGGCGAGGAACAGGAAGATGCCGACGTCCGCGCGCACCGCGACCAGGTCCTTGCCCGCGATCTCGGGCATCACCTGGAGCGGCGTCAGCCCGATCAGCGTGGAGACCGGCACGAAGGTGTAGCCCCTGGCCTTGAGCGCCGCGATGAGCAGCGGCAGCGCCGCGACGGTCTGCGCGCGGTTGCCGCCGCCGTCGTGGAGCAGGACGACGTTGCCGGATCTCGTCGCGTCGCCGGCGAGCACGCCGTCGACGCCGTTGGCGACGATCGCGGGCACGCCCGGCATCTGCCAGTCCTCGGTGTCGACGTGGAGGCCGACGTTGAGATAGCCGTCCTCCTGCGCGCGCAGCGCGGGCACCAGCTCGTCTTCGGTGGTCGGTTCGGCGTCGCCGAAATAGGGCAGGCGGAGCAGGCGGGTGCCGCGCCCGGTATAGGCCTCGATCAGCCGCTGCGTCGCGTTGAGCTCGATCCGGGTGCCGCGCGCGCTGACCAGCGCCATGTTGGGATGCGTGTAGCTGTGGTTGCCGAGCTCGGACCCCTGCGCGATGATCCGGTTGAGCAGGCCGGGATGGCTGACCGCATTGTCGCCGATCACGAAGAAGGTCGCCGGCACGCCCTCACGCTTGAGGATGTCGAGGATCCGGGGCGTCCAGGTGCCGTCCGGTCCGTCGTCGAAGGTCAGCGCGACCATCCTCGGCTGATAGCCGACGCGGGTGACGACGTAGGGCGTCGGCAGCGCGCCATAGGCCTCGCCGCGGATCATGCCGTGACGGTCGCTGACGATGGTGCGCGTCCCCGTCGTCGGCGTATCGGTGATCTGGAGCAGCTCGCCATTGCCTTCGACGTCGACGTTGCCGACGGTGCGGGTGATCGAGAGATCGGGCACCTTGTGGCTTTCGAAGGCGCCGAGAGCGTCCCAGGTGCCGGGATCTTCCGATCCCAGCCGCCACAGCGCCACGCCCGAGACGCCCAGCGCATCGGCGACGCGAAGCTGGTTCCACGCGCTCGCCGCATCCGTCATCCACACGGTGTGCGGCCGGTTGTCGTCCCCGGTATAGGAGAAGGTCGCGTTGCCGCTCGCCGGATCGAACGCGATCCGGGCGTTGTTATCGTGCGCGGTGAGCCACGCTTCCTCGACGGTCTGCACTTCGCCCGTACCGCCCCCGGGCCAGTCATAGCCGTAGTTCGCGATCGCGGCGATCGCCTTGGCCGGGCCGATCGCCCGGATCGCGTCGCGCAAATGGCCCAGGAACCAGGCCTGGCTGGCGATCGGACCGGGCTGGCCCTCGGGATAATGCTCGTCATAGTCCATGACGAAGACGCGGTCGGCGATCGCGCCATAGGCCTTGAGGTTCCAGTCCTCGTCGCCGACCGGGACGGCGACCGTCACCATCAGCCCGCGCGGTCCGTAACGCGCCCGCGCCTGCGCGAGGAAGCTCAGATAGTCGCGCTGCGCGGTCGGCGGGATCTCCTCGAAGTCGAAGGCGACACCGCCCGCGCCATAATGTTGCAGCACGGGCTCGAGCCGATCGAGCAGCGCGGTGCGCGCGCGCAGATCGTGGAGCAGGGCGGCGACGCCCGCACCGTCGAACACGCCGCCGCTGGCATTCTGCACCATCGGCAGCACCTTGGGCCGCGACGTGGCGTTGCGCAGCACCGCATCCAGCACGCGGTCCTGCGCGACGGTATAGTCGTGCCGGGGGCCGGTGACCGAGACGAGCGCCGGTACCAGCCAGTCCATCTGGCCGACATGACGGACCAGCGAGGCCTTGGAGGCGTCGTCCCATGGTGCGTAGAAACCGACGACGGTCTGCTTGACCCTGGCGGCGGTGCCGCTCTCGTGCGGCGACCACCCGCCGAGCGCCAGCGCGACGCCCCGTACCCGGCTCTTGATGAGCCGTCCGACGTGCGCGATCTCGGCGGGCAGCGGGCGTGGCTGGGGATGCTCGGTCGGCAGGTTGAGCGGCTTGGGGACGGGCACGTCGACGATCGTCAAGGCGAACACGCCGGCTGCGAACAGGACCGCGAGCAGCACGACGGCGACGACGCCGACCGACCAGCGTTTGCGCCGCCCGCTCGGATCGTAGAAGATCGGATTATCCATGTCGGTCACTGCGTTCGCGAGGCCGGGTCGGACATCGCAAGCGTGGAAACGACGCCCGGCCGGGAGTGGAGAGCCGGGCGCCGTCCGTCATGCATCGGCGTGACAGGGTCCAGGCCCGCCGACACCGACGGCTCTAGGCAGGCCGCCGCTGCCGAGCGGTGACCGCGACGTGAAGCTTCGGTAATGTCCGTCGGCGATCGCGGGACACGCGAGCTCAGTCGATCGCTTCCATGCGCTCGACACCCCAGAGATGCTCGGTCTCGACATAGCCGGCGCGGCCCGCGGCATCGAAGCGGCACCAGCCCCCCGCGCATTTCGACAGCTTGCCGACGACGCCCGGCTGCGCGCGCCAGGCGATATGCGCGCCTGGATCGGGCGCATCGCGCAGCGCCACCTCGACATCGCGCACGATCGCGGTGCGTTGCGCCGAGAGCAGGTTGGTGATCATCCACCCCTCGGTCCCGTCGGGATCGCGCACCTTGCGCCAGCCGGGATAGACCTCGATCACCTGGATCGGCAGGCCGGCGCGCCGATACTCCCAGCTCGCCGGATAGGTGCGGCCGGGGCCGGTGCGCATCCTCGCCTCGCCGGCGGAGAGCGAGGCCCAATAGGGCGTCGGGCGCGCGGTCGACACCGGCGGCATCGCCGCACCCGCCGGCATCGCCACGAACAGCGTCGCACCGGCGATCAGCGAGAACAGGCTCTTGCGCATCATCTCTCCAAGCCGGGGCCATGCCGGCCCTTAGGGGAGCGACGGGCGTACCGACAAGCGTCTTGTGCTGGATTGCCCGGCACGTGGCGGCACTGGCCCGCGCAGATCATCGCATCGCTTTCCGATACTCCTGCACCCGCGCGCGGCGGACCGGTGCTTCACCCCTCCCGTCCGCGCGGCGCGGGGCCGGAGGGCTCGGCCCGGCTGGGCTCGAGGAAGCCGAACGCGGCGATGACGCCGTAGCAGGCCAGCGGCACGATCAACGATCCCGCGAGCGTCGTCATGTCCGCCAGCCTGCCGGTGGCGAGCGGGATCACCGCGCCGCCGACGATCGCCATGCAGAGCAGCCCGGCGCCTTCCGCGGTGCGCGCGCCGAGGCCTTGCAGCGCCAGCGCGAACACGGTCGGGAACATGATCGAGTTGAACAGCCCGACCGCGATCAGCGACCAGCCCGCGATCGGCCCGGTCGCCGACATCGAGAAGCCGATCAGCACGACATTGGCCGCCGAGAAGGCGATCAGCAGCTTGCCCGGTTCGATCCGCCGGAGCAGCGCCGCGCCGACGAACCGGCCGATCATCGCGCCGCCCCAGTAATAGGCGAGATGCCTGCCCGCCGATTGCGGCCCGAGCGACATCACGGTCGGCAACTGGAGATAGTTGACCAGCATCGAACCGATCGAGACCTCCGCGCCGACATAGGCGAACAGCGCGGTTACGCCGAACGCGACGCGGCGATGGTGGAGCAGCGCGATCGCGTCGGTGACCCCGATCGCGATCGGCGTCTCGCCGCGGACCGCGTCGCGCTGCCACCAGAACGCCAGCGCGAGCGGCAAGAGCACGACGGCGATGCCGAGATAGACGCTGGAGACGATGTGGCTCTCGCTTGCCCGATAGCCGGAGAGCGCGGTCCCCGCCAACGTCCTGGGGTCGATCGTGTTGGCGGCGCCGGCGAGGATCAGGTTGGAGCCGAGCCACGGCGATATCGTGGTGCCGAGCGAATTGAACGCCTGCGCGAAGGTGAGCCGGCTCGACGTGGTGCGCGCGTCGCCGAGCGCGGCGATCAGCGGGTTGGCGGCGACCTGGAGACAGGTGATGCCGCCCGCGATGACGAACAGGGCGACCAGATAGGGCCAGTACTTGCCGGCGAGCGACGCCGGCCAGAACAGCGCCGCGCCGACCGCCATCATCACCAGCCCGACGACGACCCCGCGCAGATAGCCGATCCGCGAAATCAGTGCGCCGGCGGGGAGCGCGAACACGAAATAGCCCATGAAGAACGCAAACTGGGTGAGCATCACCTCCGCGTAGCTCAGCGAATAAAGGCCCTTGAGCTTGGGGATGAGGACATCGTTGAGGCTGGTGGTGCCGCCCCAGATGAAGAACAGGCCGATCACCAGCCAGACGAGGTATTTTGCCGTGCCGCCGGTCGCGGCGCCGCCGCCTGTCTCCGCCCGGCTCGCCATCGTCGCATCCTCCCGGATCGCGCGCCCGATCGGCATCTTCCGGCACGGATCCCAACCCCGGACGCCCGCTCCGGTTGCGTCGGCGCACCGATCTCGTCCTGCGCGTTCAGGTCACCGCTGCCCGGACCGCGAAGCGCGGCGCCCGCCACAAACCGCGGTCGAGCACGTCGGCGATCGTCTCCACCGCCAGCCAGATGTCCGCATAGCCGAGATAGAGCGGCGTCAGTCCGAAGCGGGCGATATCGGGCGCGCGGAAATCGCCGACGACGCCGCGCTCGATCAGCGCCTGGACGATCTCGTGCGCGTGCGGGTGGCGGAACGCGATGTGGCTGCCGCGGCGGTCGGGATCGCGCGGCGAGGCGAGCGCCAGTGACGGACAGCGTTCGGCGCTCCGCGCGGCGAACAGGTCGAACAGCGCGCAGGACTTGGCCCACAGCGCGGCCCCGTCGACCTCCGCCGAGATCGCGACGCCGCTCTCGAGCGCGAGCAGGCTGAGCATCGGCGGCGTTCCCGCCTGGAAGCGCGCGATGCCGGGTGCGGGCGCATAATCGTCGCCGAACGCGAACGGCGCGGCGTGTCCGAGCCACCCGGCGATCGGCGAGACGATGCGGTCCTGCAACGCGCGTGCGACATGCAGATAGGCCGGCGCTCCCGGACCGCCGTTGAGGAACTTGTAGCCGCAGCCGACCGCGAGCGAGGCGCCCGCCGCGCCGAGCGCCAGCGGCACCGCGCCCGCGGCGTGGCTGAGGTCCCACAGGATCAGCGCGCCGCGCGCCCGCGCGATCCGCTCGAGCGCCGTCATGTCGTGGCGATAGCCGCTGCGGTAATGGACATGCGCGAGGACCACGAGCGCGGTGTCCGCGTCGATCGATTCCGCCAGCGCCGGGGTCGCGACGATGCGCAGCGCGCGGCCGGTGACCTCCGCCGCGCGGCGGGCGACATGCAGGTCGGTCGGGAAATTGCCGGCCTCGGTCAGGATGGTGCGGCGATCGGGCGCGAGCTCGGCCGCCGCGACGATCAGCTTGAAGAGGTTGACCGAGGTCGAATCGGAGACGACGACCTCGTCCGCCGCAACCCCGATCACGCCGGCGATCATCGCCCCGATGCGCAGCGGCGCCGCCATCCAGCCGGCCTCGTTCCAGCTTCGGATCAGCCGCGACCCCCATTCGTGTCCGATCGCCCGCGCGATCCGCTCCGGAACGGCGGCGGGGAGCGCCCCGAGCGAATTGCCGTCGAGATAGATCACGCCATCGGGCAGCGTGAAGCGCGCGCGGAAGCGCGCCAGCGGATCGGCGGCATCGAGCGCCTGCGCCTGGGCGAGCGAGATCATGCGTCCGCTCCCCGGCAGGCGCCGTCCCGGATCATGCCCACGGTCCGGGGCACGCGTGTCGGGGGATCGCGATAGCGGAGACATGGCGCATCGCCGTTCGCTTAGCGCCGTCGCGCGTTCGTACCAAGCGGCTTGCCTCGGCATCGCCCTCCGCCTAGAGGAGCGCCGCTCTCCCGATCCCCGTCAACACATGGAGCCCGCTCGGCCATGGCGACCGAACGCACCTTTTCGATCATCAAGCCCGATGCCACGCGTCGCAACCTGACCGGCGCCGTCACCAGCATGTTGGAAGGCGCCGGGCTGCGAGTCGTCGCGTCGAAGCGCATCCACATGACCAGGGCGCAGGCCGAGGATTTCTACGGCGTCCACAAGGAGCGTTCGTTCTTCGGCGATCTCGTCGGCTTCATGACCTCGGGCCCGGTGGTGGTGCAGGTGCTGGAAGGCCCGGATGCGGTCGCCCTCAACCGTAAGGTGATGGGCGCGACCGATCCCAAGAATGCCGAGCCGGGCACGATCCGCAAGGAACTGGCCGAATCGATCGAGGCCAACTCGGTGCATGGCTCGGACTCGGCCGAGAATGCCGCGACCGAGATCGCGTTCTTCTTCACGCCCGACGAGATCGTCGGCTGAGCGCCGTGCGCGGGCCTAGCTCCTGGGCTTCCCCGCGCGTGCCGCCCATAGTGCCGATAGCCGCGCGTCCGCGGCGCCGGCGGTCGCCGGCGCCTTGCCGATCAGCGCCAGGCCGCGCAGCTTGACGGCCGCGCCGCGCAGGAAGCGGCCTTCGAGCGCATAGCCGACATCGTAGAAGGCGCGTGCCTTCATCGATTGTCCGGCGGCGAGATAATCGGTCTCGATCATCACCGGCACCCGTTCGTCGCCCGTCGTCTCGTCGGCAAGCGCGCGGGTCTTGCGATCGGCCTTGAGCGCATCGCCGAACCAGCCCGCCTCGATCCGCGCATCGCTGGTCGTGCTCGCGGCGGGCAGCCTGAACGCGGGCGGGAAGCGCACCGTCTGGCCCTGGATCACGTCGTCGCTCGCGACCGCGATCAGCGTCAGCACGCTGCCGTCGCCGTTGGGCGAAGCGCGCAGCGCGAAGGGGGCGTGATGCGTGCTTTCCGCCGCCTTCTCGCTTCGTGCCTGGCGGCGATCCTCGTAGCTGGTCCACAGCCCGAGCCCGGAGATCAGCACCGCGGCGATCGCCACCGCCTCGCCGAGCGTGACCCAGCGCAGCCGGGCGCGGCGCCGCGAGTCCTCGCTCATCGTCCGGACGCCTCGCGCAGCCGCGGCGTGGCGGCATGATCCCAGCTCGTCGCGACCCGCGCCGCGACCTGGTCCCAATCGGTCGCCGGCCGATCGAGCCGCAACCCGATCCAGCCCGACGGCGCCAGATAGGGCGGCCGGTAGAACAGCCCGGGATCGGCCTCGACCAGCATCGCCTGCTCGTCCGCGCCGCCGGTCCTGACCGCGACGGCGGTGATGTCGCTGCCGTGATGATCGTGCATGAACCAGGCGAAGGTGCGCCCCTTCTCGATGAAGAACACCGGCGCGCCGTGCGAGACCTTCTCGGCCGCGCGCGGCTCCGCCATGCAGATCGCGCGCAGCCGGGCCAGCGTGGCTGGCGCGTCCGGGCTCATAGCGATCGCACCAGATCGGCGAGCGCCAGCGGGTAGAGGCGATGCTCCTCGACCAGCACGCGCGCGGCCAGCGTAGCGGCGGTATCACCGGGCAGGATCGAGACCCTGGACTGGGCGAGCACCGCCCCTCCATCGAGTTCGGCGGTCACCAGATGCACCGAGCAGCCACCCTCCGCATCGCCCGCCGCGATCGCGCGCGCATGCGTGTCGAGCCCCTTGTAGAGCGGCAGCAGCGAGGGATGGATGTTGACCATGCGCCCCTCCCAACGCGCGACGAAGCCTGCCGACAGCAGCCGCATGTAACCGGCGAGCGCGACCGCCTCGATGCGGTGCGCCGCGAGCTGCTCCCCGACCAGCGCGTCGAACGCCGCGCGGGGGATGCCCTCGTGGCTGCGCGCCCATGTCGCGATACCGGCGTCGCGCGCGATGGTGAGACCTGCCGCATCCTCGACGTTCGAGATCGCCAGCACGATCTCGTAGGCGTCCTGATCGGCCTCCATCAGGGCCTTGAGGTTGGAGCCTCGGCCGGAGATGAGCACGGCGACGCGTTTGCGCGTCACCGCTCAGCCCCGTCATGCCGATCTGGTTTCAGCATCCACTCCAGCCCCGGCGGCAGCGCCGGCCTTGGAGTGGACCCTGAAACAAGTTCGGGGTGACGGGAAGACGCGTCACGCATCGAACGTCGCCGACCACGCCTCGCGCGTCGCCCAGCTGTCGGCGGGGCCGGCGACGGTGCAGCCGCGCGCGCCCGGCTCGATACGACCGACGCGGTGGACGGTCTCGCCCGCCGCGGTCAGCGCCGCGGCGACGCCGACGGCTTCGGTCTCGGCGACGATCAGCGCCATGCCGATCCCGCAATTGAAGGTACGCGCCATTTCGCCCGGCTCGATCCGCCCTTGCGCCTGGAGGAAGCCCATCAGCGCGGGCTGCTCCCAGGTGCCGGCATCGATCCGCGCGTGGAGCCCGGCGGGCAGCACGCGCGGAATGTTCTCGAGCAGCCCTCCGCCGGTGATGTGCGCCAGCGCGCGGATGCGACCGGCGCGCACGACCGGGAGCAGGCTCTTCACGTAGATGCGCGTCGGTGCCATCAGCGCGTCGATCAGCAGCCGCTCGATGTCGAACTGCGCGGGTCGGTCGAGACGCCACGCCCGATCGGCGGCGAGGCGGCGGACCAGCGAATAGCCGTTGGAGTGCACCCCGGTCGACGCCAGCCCGAGGATCACGTCGCCCGCGGCGACGCGGGCGCCGGTCAACTGCTCGCCGCGCTCGACCGCGCCGACGCAGAAACCCGCGAGATCATAGTCGCCATCGGCGTACATGCCCGGCATCTCGGCGGTTTCGCCGCCGATCAGCGCGCATCCCGCGTGACGACAGCCGGCCGCGATCGACGCGACGACGCGTTCCGCGATCGCGCCGTCGAGCCTGCCGCAAGCGAAATAGTCGAGGAAGAACAAAGGCTCGGCGCCCTGCACGATCAGATCGTTGGCGCACATCGCGACCAGGTCGATGCCGACGCCGTCGTGCCGGCCGCTGTCGATCGCCAGCTTGACCTTGGTGCCGACACCGTCGTTGGCCGCGACCAGCAGCGGATCGGCATAGCCCGCCGCGCGCGGATCGAAGAAGCCCCCGAAGCCGCCCAGTTCGGCCTCCGCACCGGGACGCCGGGTCGAGCGTGCGAGCGGGCCGATCGCGCGGACCAGCGCATTGCCCGCGGCGATCGAGACGCCCGCCTGCGCGTAGGTATACCTGTCGTCGACCATGGCGGCGGGCGGTAGCGACATCGCGCTTGGATTTCCACGGCCAAGTCGCCAGAAGGACGCCCGTGACGATTTCCGCTCGTTTTACCCGAGCCGCCGTGCGGCGTCCCGTGCTCGGGATCGCGGCGGCGCTGTGTGTGGGGACGGTCGGCTGGTACGCGCTCGCGCAGCTCGCGCCGGGCGAGCGCGGGGTGCCGCCGATCGACAGCTCGGCCAATCTCGAGGTGACCGGGGTCACCGTCGATATCGCCGCCAACTCGGCCGAGCAAGCGCGTACCGCGGGCTGGCACGAGGCGCAGCGCAAGGCGTGGAAGATCCTGTGGGCGCGCGCGCACGGCATGAGCCCCGATGCGGCGCCCGGCCTGCCCGATTCATCGCTCGATTCGATGGTTTCGGGGATCGAGATCGAGCACGAGGAGATCGGCCCGCACCGCTACATCGCGGCGCTCGGCGTGCTGTTCGATCGCGGACGCGCCAACGCCTTTCTGGGCGGCCAGGGCGAGGCGACGCGCTCGTCGCCGATGCTGGTCATCCCGATCCAGTTCTCGGGCGGATCGGAGCAGAGCTTCGAGGGGCGTACCGAATGGCAGAAGGCATGGGCGCGGTTCCGCGCGGGCGCGAGCCCGGTCGACTATGTCCGCCCGGTCGGCACGGGTGCCGATCCGCTGCTGCTCCAGCTCGGCCAGAGCCGCCGGCCCGGGCGGCTGTGGTGGCGGATGCTGCTCGATCAATATGCCGCGTCCGACGTGGTGATGCCCGAGGTCTATCTCGAGCGGCGTTATCCGGGCGGACCGGTGGCGGCGCGGTTCGTCGCGCGCCATGGCCCGGATGGCGCGGTGCTCGGCGGCTTCGCGCTCGTCGCGCCCAATAGCGACGGCGTGCCGGCGATGCTCGACGAGGGCGTCAGGCGGATCGACGCGATCTATGTCGGGGCGCTCGGCACCGGCCAGCTCGCCACCGACCCGTCGCTGACCATCGAGGAGGCTCCGGCGCCGGAGACCGACGATCTCGTGGCGACCGGCGGCGACCCGCTCGCCACGATCGTCGACCAGCCGACGCTCAGCATGGTGACGCTCCAGGTCGACACGCCCGATGCGACCGAGGTCGATCAGGTGCTCGCGGCACTGCGCACGATCACGGGGACGATGTCGCCGACGGTGAGCAGCCTCGCGCTCGGCGGCAATTCGATCGTGTCGATGGGATATGCCGGCGATATCGACGCGCTCAAGGTCGCGCTCGCCGCGCGCGGCTGGCGCGCGGAGGGCGAGGGGACGACGCTGCGCCTGCGGCGCGCGGCGCCGGTGCCCGCGGCGACGGCGGCTCCGCCGCCATCCGCCGCGGCGCCCGAGACGGCGCCCAGGCAATGACCCAGATCGCGCTTCCGCTGGATTGGCCGGAGGACGACCGCGACGACCGCTTCATCCTTTCGTCCGCCAATGCCGCGGTCGCCCGGCATCTCGAACATTGGGCGCTGTGGGCGGTGCCGGTGACGATGCTCGTCGGCCCCCGCAAATCCGGGCGCAGCCTGATCGGCCGGCTGTTCGCCGCCAAGACCGGGGGGCGGCTGATCGACGACGCCTGGCGCGTACCCGAGGAGACGATCTTCCACGCCTGGAACGCCGCGATGCAGGAGCGACGGCCGCTGCTGATCGTCGCCGACGCAACACCGCCCGAATGGCGGATCGCTCTCCCGGATCTCGCCTCCCGCCTGGCCGCGACACCGCGCGCCGAGATCCTGCCGCCCGACGAGGCGCTGATCGCGGCGCTGATCGAGCGCGGGCTCGCGCATCGCGGCCTGTTCGCGCCGCCCCGCGTCGTCGCCTGGCTGACCGCACGGATCGAGCGCAGCTATGTCGGCGCGCTCGGCGCGGTCGATGCCCTCGATCGCGCCGCGCTCATGCGCGCGCGACCGCTGACGGTGGCGTTGGCGCGCGAGGCGATCGCGGGCACCCTCGACGTCGACGCCTGAGCGCCGCCGCGCTATGGTGGCATGATGACCGGACCCGTACCTGACGCCGCCAGCGGGCTCGTGCCCGTCACCGACGAGGCGATCGTGGAGGCCGCCGCTGCGGTGAACGCGGCGGGCAGCGCCCCGGCGCCGGATCCGGTCGCGCCGCGCGACCGCTATTTCAACCGCGAGCTCTCCTGGCTCGCCTTCAACCAGCGCGTGCTCGACGAGGCATGCAACGCCGCGCACCCGCTGCTCGAGCGGATGCGTTTCCTGTCGATCTCGGGCAACAATCTCGACGAGTTCTTCATGGTCCGCGTGGCGGGCTTGCGCGGCCAGCAGATGAACGGCGTGGAGCAGCTCTCGGCGGACGGGCTGACGCCGAGCCAGCAGCTCGGCGCGATCGCCGACGACGCCGATGCGCTGATGCGCCGCCAGCAGGGCGTGCTCGGCCGGCTGCGCGAGGAGCTCGCCGCCGCCGACTTCCATGTCCTGGCCGGAGACGGGATCGCCGCCGAGGACGAGGCCTGGCTCGAATCGCATTTCCGCGAGCAGATCCTGCCCGTGCTGACCCCGCAGGCGCTCGATCCCGCGCATCCCTTCCCGTTCATCCCCAACAAGGGGTTCAGCCTGGTCTTCGATCTCAAGCGGCTGGCCGATGGCGAGCCGATCCGCGAGCTGCTGATGATCCCCGCGCCGCTGCCGCGCTTCGTGCGGCTGCCCGGCGAGACCGCGCGCTACATCGCGATCGAGACGATCATCCGCCGCTCGACCGGGCTGCTCTTCCCCGGCTACGAGGTGCTCGGCGACGGCGCCTTCCGCGTGATCCGCGACAGCGACATCGAGCTGGAGGAGGAGGCGGAGGATCTCGTCCGCCACTTCCACACCGCGATCAAGCGGCGGCGGCGCGGCAAGGTGATCCGGCTGCGGATCGAGGCGGGGATGCCCGAGGCGCTCGAATCGCTGGTCTGCGATGCGCTCGGCAACGATGCCGCGCTGGTCTCCGAGGCATCCGGATTTCTCGGCATGGCCGACCTCGACCAGCTCACCGAGGAGAACCGGCCAGACCTCAAATGGCCGTCGTACACCGCGCGTTTCCCCGAGCGCATCCGCGAGCATGGCGGCGACTGCTTCGCCGCGATCCGCGACAAGGACATCGTCGTCCACCACCCGTACGAGAGCTTCGAGGTCGTGATCGCCTTCCTCAAGCAGGCGGCACAGGACCCCGACGTCATCGCGATCAAGCAGACGCTGTATCGTGCCGGCAAGCAGTCCGCGATCATCCGCGCGCTGATCGACGCGGCGGAGGCCGGCAAGTCGGTGACCGCGGTGGTCGAACTGAAGGCGCGGTTCGACGAGGAGCAGAACATGCTCTGGGCGAGCCAGCTCGAGCGCGCCGGCGTACAGGTCGTCTATGGTTTCATCGACTGGAAGACCCATGCCAAGATCAGCATGGTGGTGCGCCGGGAGGCGGGGATGATCCGCACCTACTGCCATTTCGGCACGGGCAACTATCACCCGGTGACCGCGCGCATCTACACCGACCTGAGCTTCTTCACCGCCGATCCCCGCGCCGCGCGCGATGCCGGGCAGATCTTCAACTACATCACCGGCTATGTCGAGCCGCAGCGCATGGAACTCGCCACCATCTCTCCGCACGGGTTGCGCGAGAAGCTGGCCGAGATGATCGACGCCGAGATCGACCATGCCCGCGCCGGGCGGCCGGGCGGCATCTGGGCGAAGATGAACTCGCTGGTCGATCCCGCGATCATCGAGAAATTGTACCGCGCGTCGGCGGCGGGCGTGCAGGTCGATCTGATCGTGCGCGGCATCTGCTGTCTGCGCCCGCAGGTGCCGGGGCTGAGCGAGACGATCCGCGTCAAGTCGGTGATCGGACGGTTCCTCGAGCATAGCCGCATCTTCTGCTTCGGCAACGGCGAGGCGCTGCCCAATCCGAAGGCGCGCGTGTTCATCTCGTCGGCGGACTGGATGCCGCGCAATCTCGATCGGCGGGTCGAGTACATGCTGCCTGTCACCAACCCGACCGTCCATGAGCAGATCCTCGGGCAGGTGATGGTGGCCAATCTCATCGACACCGAGCAGAGCTGGATCCTCAATCCCGACGGCGGCTATGGCCGCGTCGCCGTCGCGCGCGGCAAGCCGTTCAACCTGCATCGCTATTTCATGACCAACCCGTCGCTGTCCGGACGCGGCGCGGCGTTGCGCAAGTCGGATGGCGTGCCGCGTCTCACCCTCCGTCGCGGCGGCGCCTGATCCGGGTGACCTGCGCGGACGAGGAGACCCTGCTCGCCGCCGTCGTCGCGGCCCAGCGGCGGCGCGATCCGGAAGCGATGGCGGCGCTGCTGGACGCACCGGTCGAGTCTCTGCTGGATGGCGCGGCCGGGTCGCGCGTGTTCACCGGCGTCGCCTTCGATCTGCTGTGCAGGGCGCTGCTCTGGGACGGCGGCAAGGCGGGAGCGGCAGCCGTCAAGCGCCTGTGCGCGCGCAGCGAGGCGCGCTTCGGCCCCCAGCCGTGGAGCATCCTGTATCGCGCCTGCCTGGCGCTGCGCGCGGGCAGATGGTCGCGTGCCGCCGCGCTCTATCCGACCGCCGGCGGCGATCCGGCGGTCCTCTGGAAGCGCTCGGGCGGCTGCCGCAGCGTCGTGTCGCCGGAGGCGTGCGACCGCTGGCGCGCCGCGCCGATCGCGGCGCCCGCGATCGAGGTCGTCCGGCGCGGGGACGCCGGCCACGCGGTGCTGCTCGCGGCGTGCGATCATCGCTATCTGCGGACCTACGCCGCGGCCTGGCTGCGGTCGATCGCCGAGCATGCGCCCGATTGCGCGGTCCATCTCCATCTCGTCGATCCCGCCGATGACGACATCGCGTGGACGCTGACCGTCGCCGGGTCGCTCGCGCTTCGCCCGACGCTGTCGACGGAAGCGTATCGCGGCCCCGACGCGCGGGCCTGGTATGCCTCGGTCCGTTTCCTGCGGCTCGCCGAGGTGGTGGAGCACGCGACCGTCCCGGTGCTGGCAAGCGATGTCGATGCGCTCTTCACGCGGCCGTTCACGATCGACATGGCGGATCGCGACGCGATGCTGATGCGCAAGCGCACCGGCTTCAGGGCGCACCCGTGGCACGCCATCCAGGCCGGCGCGGTCGCGGTCGCGCCGACCGCGCCGGGGCGCACCTTCGCGCGGACGCTGGCCGCGCTCACCACCGGCATCTTCGCCGAGCGGGCGGGCGAGGGCATCTGGTTCGTCGACCAGAACCTGCTCTTCGCGGCGGATCGCCGGCTTTCGGACGATGTGCGGATCGGCGCGTTCGGTGGTGCCGGCCTTCCGGGCGGTCTCAGGTTCGACAAGGCACTCCTCGCGCCGCCCGATTCGGATGCTTCCCGCCCCGCCGGTTTCTCCCTATCCCCGGCGGTATGATGAAGCCCGGCTTCCTGTTCCGCGCGCCGCCGCCCCAGGCGGCCGCGGCGACTCCTGCGATCGGCCCGGGCGTGGCCGATGGCCGCGTCGGGATCATCGACATCGGTTCCAACTCGATCCGGCTCGTCGTCTATGACGGCCCCCGCCGCATTCCGTCGATCCTCTTCAACGAGAAGGTGATGGCCGGCCTCGGCAAGGGACTGGCGGCGACCGGCGCGCTCGATCCGCAGGCGATCGACCGCGCTTTCGTGGCGCTCGATCGCTTCCGGCTGGTGGCGGACAAGATCGGCGTCTCGATGCTCCACGCGGTCGCCACCGCGGCGGTGCGCGAAGCGTCGAACGGACAGGCGTTTCTGGATCGCGCCGCCGCGATCGGTCTCGAGATCACGGTACTCTCTGG
The DNA here is from genome assembly GCA_964245815.1 of uncultured Sphingomonadaceae bacterium. GTDB lineage: Bacteria > Pseudomonadota > Alphaproteobacteria > Sphingomonadales > Sphingomonadaceae > Solisphingomonas. The sequence goes on from CAXTNX010000002.1 coordinate 105,893, forward strand.
AGCCGAAGAGGCCGAGATGGCCGGCGAGGGCGTGATCGCCGCCTTCCCCGATGCCGACGGCATCGTCGGCGATCTCGGCGGCGGCAGTCTCGAGCTGGTCCGCGTGCAGGACGGCCGGGTGCACGAGCGCACCTCCTTTCCGCTCGGCGTGCTGCGCATCGGCGAGATCCGCAGGCGCGGCCCGCGTGCGCTCGGCCAGCTCGTCGCCCGCTCCTTCGCCGCGGCGGGCTGGACGGGAAAAGGGCAGGGACTGCCCTTCTATCTTGTCGGCGGATCGTGGCGTGCGCTGGCCCGGGTCGTGATGCACATGACCGAATACCCGCTGCCGATCATCCATGGCTATGCGATGCCGCCGGAGGCGCCGGGGCGGCTGGTACGCGCGCTCGCGCATCTCGACAAGGCGCGGCTCAAGGAGGTCGAGGGCCTGTCGTCCTCCCGCGCTGCGACCCTGCCCGATGCCGCGGCGTTGCTGTCCATCGTGGTCGCGGAGCTCGGTTCGGCGGGACTGGTGACCTCGGCCTATGGGCTGCGCGAGGGCGTGCTCCATCGCAACCTGCCCGCTGACGTGCGCGCGATGGATCCGCTGGTCTGCGCGACCCGCGAGGAGGGTCGGCGGATCGGCCGCTTTCCCGAGCATGGCGATCTGCTCGACGCCTGGATCGCGCCGCTGTTCGCCGGCGACGAAGATGCCGACGCCCGGCTGCGCCACGCCTCCTGCCTGCTCGCCGACGTCGGCTGGCGGGCGCATCCCGAGTTCCGCGCCGAGCGCGGGCTGGAGACCGCGCTGCACGGCAACTGGGTCGGGATCGACGCGCGCGGGCGGGCGATGATGGCCCAGGCGCTCTACACCAGTTTCGGCGCGGCCGGCGAACCGGACATCGTCACCAGGCTGTGCCTTCCCGACGATCGTCGCCAGGCGCAGCGCTGGGGCCTGGCGATGCGGCTCGGCCAGCGCCTGTCCGGCGGAGTCGCGGGTCCGCTCAGGCAGAGCGCGCTGACGTTGGACGGCGAGACGGTCGCGCTCCGGCTCGCGGCAGACGACCGTCCGCTCTACGGCGAGGCGGTCGAGCGGCGCCACAAGACGCTCGCCGCGGCGTTCGGGCGGCGCGCCGTCCTCGCCTAGTGTCGCGCTAAGGGGTTCGCGGCGCGCGCGTGATCCGCTATGGCGCCGCCCGATGGCGACGATTCTGGCGACGAAGGACCGGATCGGCGGTTACGACCGGTCGCGCCGGATCGCGATCCTGCTCATCCTGCTCGGGTTCGCGCTGACCGCGGGCTTGGCGGGTATCGGCATGATGCACAAGGTCCCGCCCGCGTCGCATCCCGGCGTGCGTCATGCCGTCGTTCCCACGCCACCGCCGCTGCCCGCGACTCCGCCGCCGCCGCCAGTCCAGCCGACCGTGCTCGCGGATGTCTCGATGGACCAGGCACGCGTCTCGAACGCGGCGATGCCCTATGCCGCGGGCAAGCCGCCGGTGCCGGCGCATTTCGTGTACACGGGCAGCGCGCTCGATCGCAATGCCGCGCTGACCTGCCTCGCCGCCGCCGCGCTCTACGAGGCCGGTGACGACAGGACCGGCGAGCAGGCGGTCGCGCAGGTCGTGCTCAACCGGCTGCGTCACCCGGCCTTCCCCAAGACCGTCTGCGGCGTGGTGTTCCAGGGCGCGGAACGCGCGACCGGCTGCCAGTTCACCTTCACCTGCGATGGCTCGCTCGGCCGGCCGCCGCGACCCGAGGCGTGGCACCGCGCGAAGGAGATCGCCGACTCCGCGCTGTCGGGTTTCGTCGACGCCGCCGTCGGCACCGCGACCCATTATCATACCGACTGGGTGGTGCCCTATTGGCGCGATACGCTGACCAAGCTCGCCAAGGTGGGGACGCAGATCTTCTATCGCTGGCCGGGCGCATGGGGAAGCCCGCGCGCGTTCGCCGGCAAGCCCCAGCCGTTGGAGCGGCTCGATCCGCGGCTCGTGCCGCTCGCCGGGCTCGGCCAGACGATGGTCTTCTCCGTGACCGAGACCATGTCGCCGCCCGACATCGGTGCGCTGCCGCTCGACCCGGTGGACGGCGAGCCCGCGGTCGCGCCGGCGGTCGCCACGCGCGACGTTCGCGGCGTCTCGCGCGCCGCGCTCAGGGGGAGCATCGTCCGCCTGGCCGACATGGATGCCGGGCAGTTCGTGCTCCAGCTCGCCTCCTCGACACCGGCATCGGGCTATGCGGAGGCGGCGCGCGCATTGTGCAGGGGTCATGCCGATTGCCTGGTGTTCGGGTGGCTGAACCCCACGCGGATGCCGCGCCGGCTGCCGATCCTCCCCCGCGGTCTTCAGGGCATGACGTTCATGTACCGCAAGAACAGCCTGCTCCACACCGAGCTGCCCTATTGGAACTGCCGGCAGAAGCCACGCGACGAAGCCGCGCAGTGCCTGCCCGGGACGCGCTGAGCGTCCTCCCGCACAGCGGCGCGCCGATCCGTTCATTGATCGCCAAGCATGCCGTCGCCATATTGCCATCCGAACGGGCGGCGTGGCGCCGCCCGACCGGAGTCCTGTTTTGACCGAGACGCTCCCTGTGCTGCCGTTGCGCGACATCGTCGTGTTCCCGCAGATGATCGTTCCCTTGTTCGTGGGCCGCGACAAGTCCGTCGCCGCACTGGAGACCGCGATGGCGGCGGACAAGTCGATCTTCCTGATCGCCCAGCTTGATCCGGCCGAGGACGATCCCGAACGGGATGCGCTCTACGACATCGGCGTGGTCGCCACCGTCCTCCAGCTGCTCAAGCTGCCCGACGGCACCGTCCGCGTGCTGGTCGAGGGCAAGCAACGCGCCCGGCTCGAAACGCTGGAAAGCGCCGAGAACCATCTCGTCGCGCAGATCGCGCCGATCGAGGAGGACGAGGCCGAGGGTCCCGAGGCGCAGGCGCTGATGCGCTCGCTGGTCGAACAGTTCGAAAGCTATGCGCGCCAGAACAAGAAGCTGCCCGCCGAGACTTCGACCCAGCTCGGACAGATCGAAAGCGCGTCCAAGCTCGCCGACATGGTCGCCGCCAATCTCGCCATCAAGGTCGCCGAGAAGCAGGCGCTGCTGGTCGAGCACGACATCGTCAAGCGCATGGAGATGGCGTTCGCCTTCATGGAAGGCGAGCTCGGCGTGCTCAAGGTCGAGCGCAAGATCCGCAGCCGCGTCAAGCGGCAGATGGAGAAGACCCAGCGCGAATATTACCTCAACGAGCAGCTGAAGGCGATCCAGCGCGAGCTCGGCAACGATGGCGAGGAAGGCGAGGGCGACGAGATCGCCGAGCTCGCGCAGAAGATTGCAAAGCTCAAGCTCGGCAAGGAGGCGCGCGCCAAGGCCACCGCCGAATTGAAAAAGCTCAAGACGATGGCGCCGATGTCCGCCGAGGCGACCGTCGTGCGCAACTATCTGGACGTGCTGCTCGGCCTGCCGTGGGGCAAGAAGAGCCGCATCAAGCAGGACATCGCCGCCGCCGAGTGCATTCTCGACCGGGATCATTATGCGCTCGAGAAGGTCAAGGAGCGGATCGTCGAGTATCTCGCGGTGCAGGCGCGCACCAACAAGTTGAAGGGCCCGATCCTGTGCCTGGTCGGACCGCCGGGCGTCGGCAAGACCTCGCTGGGTCGCAGCATCGCGAAGGCGACGGGGCGCGAGTTCGTCCGCCAGTCGCTTGGCGGCGTGCGCGACGAGGCCGAGATCCGCGGTCACCGGCGCACCTATATCGGCTCGATGCCCGGCAAGATCGTCGCCAATCTGCGGCGCGCGGGATCGAGCAATCCGCTGTTCCTGCTCGACGAGATCGACAAGCTCGGTCAGGATTTCCGCGGCGATCCGGCGTCGGCACTGCTCGAGGTGCTCGATCCCGAGCAGAATGCGCGGTTCCAGGATCATTATCTCGAGATCGACCTCGATCTCTCCGACGTGATGTTCGTGTGCACCGCCAACAGCATGAACATGCCGCAGCCGCTGCTCGACCGGATGGAGATCATCCGGCTCGAAGGCTATACCGAGCAGGAGAAGCTGCGGATCGCGCGCGATCACCTGATCGCCAAGCAGAACGAGGCGCATGGCCTCAAGCCCGGCGAGCTGACGATCGAGGATTCGGCGATCACCGACCTGCTGCGCTACTATACGCGCGAGGCGGGCGTGCGCACGCTCGAGCGCGAGATCGCGCGGCTGGCGCGCAAGGCGTTGCGGCGCATCCTCGAAGGCAAGGCGGATACCGTGACGATCGCGGCGGACAATCTCGCCGAGTTCGCCGGCGTGCGCAGATACCGCTACGGCGTTTCCGAGGAAACCGATCAGATCGGCGCCGTCACCGGTCTTGCCTGGACCGAGGTGGGCGGCGAGTTGCTGACCATCGAGGCGGTGACGGTGCCCGGCAAGGGGCAGGCGGCGACGACGACCGGCACGCTTGGCGATGTGATGAAGGAGAGCGTCCAGGCCGCCTTCTCGTTCATCAAGGCGCGCTCGCCGGCCTATGGGATCAAGCCCAGTCTGTTCGGGCGCAAGGACATCCACATCCATCTGCCCGAAGGCGCGGTGCCCAAGGACGGGCCGTCCGCCGGCATCGGCATCGCGACCGCCATCATCTCGACGCTGACCGGCGTCCCGGTGCGTCGCGAGGTCGCGATGACCGGCGAGGTGACGTTGCGCGGCCGCGTGCTGCCGATCGGCGGACTGAAGGAGAAGCTGCTCGCGGCATTGCGTGGCGGCATCACCACCGTGCTGATCCCGGCCGAGAACGAGAAGGATCTGGCGGAAGTGCCGAAGACCATCACCGACGGGCTGGAGATCGTTCCGGTCGCGCATATGGACGAGGTGCTGGCGCGCGCGCTGGTCTCGCCGATCGTCCCGATCGAGTGGACCGAAGCCGACGAACTGGCCGCCGAGCCAGCCGCGGTTGCGGCACAGCGCACCGATGCCGGGTCGGAGGCGCCGATCCGTCACTGATCCGACAACGGTTAGTCGCAACCCGGCATCGCGTGCGCTTGTCTCGCGGGAACGCGCGCTCTTTCTTTTTGACAGGTGCGGCGCGCGCGCGCTTAGTGCCCGGATAGCAGCCGGGACTCGTTCCGGGACCATGAGGGGATGGGTGGACGATGAATAAGCAGGAGCTGATCGGTACCGTTGCGGAGTCGACTGGTCTGACCCGCGGTGATGCCGTCAAGGCGGTGGAAAGTATCTTCGCGGGCATCACCGCGGCGCTCAAGAAGGGCGACGAGGTCCGTCTCGTCGGCTTCGGGACGTTCTCCGTTTCGAAGCGGAAGGCGTCGACCGGACGCAACCCGCGCACCGGCGAGCCGATGTCGATCTCGGCGTCGAGTCAGCCCAAGTTCAAGGCCGGCAAGGGCCTGAAGGACGCGGTCAACTGATCCTCCGCCGGCGGCCGGCGCGGTGGGCCACCTGGCATGTCCGGATACCCCTCCGATCGCGGAACGGGCTGGACAGCAAGCCGGCAGGGCGCTAACCGCGCTGCTCCGCCAGAGGCGGCGCCGGCGATGGAGCGACGAACCGACATAGCCGGCTCAGGACGTGGGCGCGTAGCTCAGCGGTAGAGCACACCCTTCACACGGGTGGGGTCACAGGTTCAATCCCTGTCGCGCCCACCACGTCCTCCACCAGGACCGGCTAGACGGCGACGACGAGCTCCTCGCCATAGCGGTCCGCATCGCGCTTGAACAACGGGCTCGGCTCGAACCGGCGGATCGTCGGCGCGAGCGCGCCCAGGCCGGTCAGCTTGAACGCACCGAGCTTGAGCTCCTTGGGCGGGGCATCGTTCCGCCGCTGGACGATGCCGTCGACATAGGGTTCGCCATGCTTGAGATAGAGCGCATGCGGCGCAAGATCGATCGTGTCGCGATTGTAGACCGCCCGGACGCACCGGCGGTTCGAGATCGCCTGTTCGACGATTGCGCGCGGATTGTCCGCGATGTCCGGGGGGAGGACGGGTTCGCGAAGGCGAAGCTTGAGACGTTCCTGCTGCATTGCACCATAGCGTAGCGCCAAACGCTTTGTTCCGCTACCCCGGCGATTGTCGCCCGGCGCCACGCCCGGCGGCGTCGTACGGTCGGCGGACCGCAACGCAGCCACCGATCACGCCTGCGCAGCCCCCTTTAGTGGTGCAATGCCTGTCACGCCCCCTGTGGCGTCGGATCACCCCACGCACCGCCGCCCGGACGCTTGGTCCTGGGGATCGACGAGCCGCCGACCGCGCGCGGCTGCGGAGACGAGGGCCGGTCGTCACGGCCGATATCCTCGCCCTTGATCGCGCGCTTGGACTCGTCGCCGGTCAGGGTCTCGTATTCCAGCAGCGCGGTCGCAAGCCGGTGCAACTCGTCGAGATTGTCGGTGAGCACGGTCCGCGCGGCGGTCTCGCCTTCCTCGACGAGGCGGCGCACCTCGGCATCGATCAGCCGTGCGGTTTCCTCGGACATGTTCTGCGCGCGCGCGACGGAGTGTCCGAGAAAGACCTCGTCCTGGTTGTCGCGATAACGCAGCCAGCCGAGCTTCTCGCTCATGCCGTATTCCATCACCATGGACCGCGCCATGTCGGTGGCCTGCTGGATGTCGTTGGACGCACCGGTGTTGAGTTCGTCGGCGCCGTAGATCAACTGCTCCGCGATGCGGCCGCCGAAACACAGTGCGAGACGTGCCTTCATCTGCTTCATCGACATCGAATAGCGGTCGCGCTCGGGCAGGTTCCAGGTCACGCCCAGCGCCCGGCCGCGCGGGATGATCGTCACCTTGTGGAGCGGATCGCAACCCGGGACATGCAGCGAGACCAGCGCATGGCCAGCCTCGTGATACGCGGTCGACCGCTTCTCCTCGTCGGTCATCACCATGGACTTGCGCTCTGCGCCCATCATGACCTTGTCCTTGGCCTCCTCGAACTCGCGCATCGCGACGAGACGCTTGCCCTTGCGCGCCGCCAGCAGCGCCGCCTCGTTGACGAGGTTGGCGAGGTCCGCGCCCGAGAAACCCGGCGTCCCGCGTGCGACCGTCCTGATGTCCACGTCGGGGGCGACGGGCACCTTCTTCGAATGGACTTCGAGGATCTTCTCGCGCCCGACGATATCCGGGCGCGGCACGACCACCTGACGATCGAACCGGCCCGGACGCAGCAGTGCCGGATCGAGCACGTCGGGGCGGTTGGTCGCGGCGACGATGATGATGCCCTCGTTCGCCTCGAACCCGTCCATCTCGACGAGCAACTGGTTGAGCGTCTGCTCGCGCTCGTCGTTGCCGTTGCCAAGACCGGCGCCGCGATGGCGGCCGACCGCATCGATCTCGTCGATGAAAACGATGCAGGGCGCGTTCTTCTTCGCCTGCTCGAACATGTCGCGGACGCGGGACGCGCCGACGCCGACGAACATCTCGACGAAGTCCGAGCCGGAGATGGTGAAGAAGGGCACGCCCGCCTCGCCGGCGATCGCGCGGGCGAGCAGGGTCTTGCCGGTGCCGGGCGAGCCGACCAGCAGCGCGCCCTTGGGGATCTTGCCGCCGAGCCGCGCGAAGCGCGTCGGGTCCTTGAGGAAATCGACGATCTCCTGCAATTCCTCGCGCGCCTCGTCGATGCCCGCGACATCGTCGAACGTGACCTTGCCGTGCTTCTCGGTGAGCAGCTTCGCACGCGACTTGCCGAAGCCCATCGCGCCCGAGCCGGCATTCTTCTGCATCTGCCGCATCACGAAGAACGCGATGACCAGGATCAGCAGGAAGGGAAGCGCCTGGTAGAGCAGCAGCAGCCATACGCTGGTCTGCTCCTCGGGCTTGGCGCGGAACCGGACGCCATGATCCTGGAGCCGCTGGACGAGCTGGGTGTCACCAGGCGAATAGGTGCGGAACGCCTGGTCGGCGCCGATCTTGCCGCTGATCTGATCGCCGGCGATGACGACGTCCTTGACCGAGCCGTCATCGACCTTGGCCAGGAAATCCGAATAGGGGATGGCATCGCCCGCGCGGCCGTCGCGCATGCCGCCGTCGAACAGCGAGACGAACAGGAAGAGCGCACCGACGATGGCGAACACGACGAGCATGTTCTTCATCCAGGCATTGCCGCCGCCCTGGGGGCCCTTGTCGTCCTTGTTGTCCATGCTGATCGGGGTCCCGCTCGAGAGTACCGGCAATGTAGGCGCGCGGGAGTTAATGGCAATGGAACAAAGCCGGTCAGCGCGATCGGCGGGACGGTCCGGTCGTGATACCCGGAGGATCGGTTGCGGGCCGAAGCGATGCCGAAGGATGCGAGGGCGGACCGGCACGCCGCGCAGGGGCCTCCGAGAAATGCCAGGTCGCCCCGGGCCGTGCCATGACCAGCGAGAAGGTCGCGGTCTCGCCGGCACGGAGGCGTTCGATGAAGCGGCTCAACTCCGGACCCGAGATGTAGAGTTCCCGCGCTCCGCCCGATGCGACCTCCTCGATACGAGCCATGACGATTTCGCAAAGTCTCCGCAGGATGGCGGGCGGAAGGCCATCGGGATCGATGACATGGTCGTCGTCGGGGCCGGGCCGGACATGGGCCTCATAGATCCTGTCGGTCGCCCAGGCGAGAGCCTGGTCGCAGTCGCGCATGGCATCGGCGACCGCGACGAGCCTGCGGGGATCGAGCCATTGTGCATCGGCGAGGAGCTTGCGGACATGCGTGCGGTCGTGGCGTTCGTCGGCGTTGGACGGATCGTCGACGGGCTCGAGACCGGCGGCGGCGACGATCGCCATGAGCTCGGCCTTGGCGAAATCCAGCAGCGGGCGCCCGATCAGCGTCCGCCCGACGGTCATCGTGTCCTGACCGGCTTCCGCATAGGCACACGTCGCGGTGAGCGCCCGGCGGATGCCGGACAATCCTCGCGCGCCCGATCCCCTGGCGAGGCGCATGAGAACCGTTTCCGCCTGGTCGTCCGCGTGATGACCGGTCAGCAGCCATGCGCATCCTTCCGATCGGCACCAGCGCTCCAGCGCACGATACCGCCACGCCCGCGCCAGCGCCATCTGGCCGCCGCGCTTGCGGCGCCCGGTCTCCGTCCAATCCTTGAAAGAAATCCGGCAGCCGGGGGCGAGGATCGTGTGCGGTACACCAAGCTCTTGGCAGATCGCCGCGACATGACCGGCCTCGGCGGCACTCTCCGCGCGAAAGCCATGATCGAACGTCGCTGCCGCCACCTGGCCGGGAAATCGCGTTCGAGCCAGAAGCAGCAGGGCCAGGCTATCGGGGCCGCCTGATACCGCCAGGCCGAAGCGGGTGCCGGCATCGAACGGGTCGCGAAACGCAGGCGTCGTCGCCGCTACCCGCGTCAATCCCCGGTGGAAGCGATTGACGAACCTCGGGTCAGGCGCCGCACTTGGCATCGACACGGCCCTGATCGACGCGGACCTTGAGCGTCGCATTGAGTGTCGCGCCATACACGTCGCGCAGCTCGTCATACACCTGGCAGGCCTGCCCGGCCTTCTTCAGCCTCGTCAGCGTCTGGCCGAGATAGTAGAGGCTGTCGGGCGCACGCTCGCCGCGCGGGAACCGCTTGTAGCTGGTCAGGAAGGCGTCGGCCGCGGCGGACAGCTGCCCGTCGTCCATATAGGCGCGGCCGAGCAGGTTCTGCGCGTAGCTCGCCCGCTTCGAGTTCGGATACTTCGCGACGGCGTCCTTGAGCGCGGCCTCGGCATCGGCGTACCGCTTCTGCGACCAGAGCGCATATCCCGCCATGTAAGCGTCCTCCGCGGGATCGCCGGTCTTGTCGGGCCCCCCCGCCGGTGCCTGTGCCATCGCGCCGCCCGCCGCGGCGGCCTGGTTACCCATCGTGTCGCTGCGATCGGGGACGGACGGCGATGCGTCGGCGGGTCTCGACGCGGGCCTGCGGCCGCCCGGACCGAACGGTGCGGGCTGACCCGTGCCGGCCGTCGCCGCGGCTGCCCCGGCACCACCCGTCTCGAGACGACCGAGCCGATCCTCGATGTCCCCCTTCATGCGGGTGACGTTCTGCTCGACCAGATCGAGACGATGATTGCTCATCTCGGTCTGGTTGGTAAGATCGCGAACCTGTGTCTCTAGCGCATTGACCCGCGCCGTCAGGTCGCCGACGGCGGAGGTCGCGGGCGTGCCGGTCTCGGTCGGCGGGGCGGCGGGGGCGGTGATCTGCGGCTCGAAATAGTCGGCATTGCCACCCGGGAAGACCTTGCGCTGCACCGCGCGCAACTCCTTCTCGACACGATCGACCCGAGCCGGGAGATCCGCGCTCGACTGCGCGAATGCCGGGACGGCGACGCCCAGCAACAGGAGCGAGACCAGGGCGAGGCGCATCGGCGGAACCTCCTTGTTCGAGATCGACGGCACCGCGATCACCGGCCGACGCTGTTGGCGAACGCGGGCGGCACATCGGTGGGCGACGGCGGCGGCGCGTCGATCGTCGGGATCGGTGCGGCGCTTGCAGGCTGCGGCGGTGTCGCCGCGGTCCCGCGGGCCGCGAGCGGAACGCCCTTCAGGCTGACGTTGGAGACGGTGTGCGCCGGTTCGCCGAGCGGAGCGACAGCCTTCCCCCCGACGGTGACGGCGAGCCCCTCGGGCTTGCCGGTCCGGATCACCGGATCGACTGCCGTCGGGGGCACCGGATAGGCCTTCCCCCGATCGATCGTCCCTTCGAACAGGACCGGTCCGTTGCGCTCGGTGATCTTGACCCAGGTCGGCGCGGTCGCGGTGAGGACGACGGCGCCGCCGGCCGCAGCGATCGGTACCGCGGCCCTGGCGGGCGCGACGGACGGTGCGCCATCGGCCGGCGGCGGCGCCTGCTCGTCGCCATTCGCGGCAAGTCGCGCCCGTGCGCCCGGTCCCTCGCCGGACAGCACGCCGCTGCGCCAGATCGCATAGCCGCCGATCAGCAGGATCGCGATCGCCAGCGCGACGAGCGCAAGGAAGCGCGGCGGCAGGCGGCTGGGATCGGCAGGCTCGTAGGGCTGGTACGCGATCCTCGCGCTCCTGCGCTGCGCGGCGTCGAACTCGGAGCGGAACGCCTGGCTGAGTGCGACTGGATCGAGACCGACGATGCGCGCGTAGGACTTCACGAAACCGGCCGAATAGGGGGCCGCCGGGAGCCCTTCCAACTGTCCCGCCTCGATCTGCACGAGATGCCGGACCGGAACGCGCGTCGCGCGACCGATGTCGTCAAGCGTCTGTCCCTGCCCCTCGCGCGCCGCTCGCAGACGGGCGCCCACAGACGTCGCACCCTCCCTTGCCTCGTTCATCACGCCTCCATCGCGCGCACCGCGAAATCCGCCGTGTCGCGCCGGTCGCCATCTTCTCGCCACGCCCCACCGGCAAAGTCAAATGCCGTCATGCCCGTGGCCGAGGCAATGCGTCCGGACGTGCGTGCCGTGCGAGTGGCGTCAATCGATCCGCACGCCCTGCGCCCGCGCCCAGGCGTGAAGCTGCTGCCGCAGATCGCGCGGCGCCTCGGCCAGCCATGCCGGCATCCGTTCGCTCAACGCGCCAAGATCGAGCGAGCGGATCATCGCCTTGACCGGGCCGATCGCCGCGGGCGTGATCGACAGGCGCTGGATACCGAGCCCGAGGATCGTCATCGCCTCCAGCGGCCGCCCGCCCATCTCGCCGCACATCCCCAGCGTCACGCGCGTCTCGCGGCACTGCCGGGCAACCCGCGAGAGGAAACGCAGGATCGCGGGGCTGAGCCAGTCGTAGCGTTCGGCAAGCTTGGGATTGGCGCGGTCGGCCGCGAACAGGAACTGGGTGAGATCGTTGGTGCCGATCGACAGGAAGTCGAGCTGCGGCAGCAACTGGTCGAGCATCTCGGCGAGCGCCGGCACTTCGAGCATCGCGCCGTAGCGCACCGCCGACGGGCCCATCTTCCCGCGCGCCGCGAGCCACTGGCGTTGCTGTTCGAACAGCGCATGCGCGGCCTCGTACTCCCACGGCTCCGAGACCATCGGGAACATGACCTGCAGCACGCGCCCCGCCGAGGCCTCGAGCAGCGCGCGCGCCTGGGACTTCATCAGCACGTCGCGATCGAGCGCCAGACGCAGCGCGCGCCAGCCCATCGCCGGGTTCTCCTCCCCGGTCGCGTCCTTCGTCATGTAGGGCAGCGCCTTGTCGCCGCCAATGTCGACGGTGCGGAAGATCACCGGCCGATTGCCGGCCGCGTCGATCACGTCCTTGTAGAGCCGCTGCTGGCGCTCGCGCTGGGGCAGCGTGGCGGAGACGAGGAACTGGAACTCGGTCCGGAACAGGCCGATGCCGTCGGCGCCCGTCACGTCCAGCGCGGCGGCGTCGTCGCGCAGGCCGGCGTTGACCATCAACTGGATGCGGACGCCGTCGCGGGTGATCGCCGGAAGATCGCGCAGCGCGGCGAACTCGGCGCGGCGTTTCTGCCCGGCAACGAGCTGGCTTTCGAACGACACCTCCATCGCGCCCGCCGGGCGGATCGTGAGCCGGCCCTGGACGGCATCGAGCAGCAGCAGGTCTCCTTCCGCGACGATCGAGCGCACGGTGCGGCAACGGCCGAGGACCGGCACGCCCATCGCCCGCGCGACGATCGTGACGTGCGACGTCAACGAGCCTTCCTCGAGCACCACGCCCTTCAGCCGGCGGCGATCATATTCGAGGAGCTCGGCGGGGCCGAGATTGCGCGCGACGAGGATCGTATCCTGACGCAGCCCGAACTGCGCGGCGGTGCCGAGCTGCCCCGCGACGATCCTGAGCAGCCGGTTCGAGAGATCCTCGAGATCGTGCATGCGGTCGCGCAACAGCGGATCGTCGATCTCGCGCATCCGCATCCGGGTGCGCTGCTGGACGCGCTCGATCGCGGCTTCCGCGGTCAGCCCGGACGAGATCGCGTCGTTGATGCGGCGCGACCAGCCTTCGTCATAGGCGAACATCTTGTAGGTCGCGAGCACGTCCTGATGTTCGCCCGCCACGCCGAACTCGGCCTGGCTGGTCATCCGGTCGATCTGCTCGCGCATCTGGCGGAACGCCGAATAGACGCGCTGGCGCTCGGCCTCGACATCGTCCGCGACGGTCTGGGTGATGACCACGCGCGGCTGGTGGAACACCGCATGGCCGCGCGCCATGCCCTCGACCAGCTTGAGCCCGTCGAGCGCCGCCGGTCCGGTGCCGCGCACGCCGCCGCCGCCGCCCGCGCCCTCGTCGATCAGCCCGGCCGCCGCGATCAGCTCGGCGAGCACCATCGCGACCGTCTGCAACGCCTCAATCTCGACATCGTCGTAGCGGCGCGACGCCTCGTGCTGGACGCACAGCACGCCGACCGCGCTCTCGCGCCGGACAATCGGGACGCCGGCGAAGCTGTGGAACAGCTCCTCGCCGGTCTCGGGCTTGTAGGCGAACTCGGGATGGCTCGTCGCCTCGTCGAGATTGAGCGTCTCGACATGCTTGGCGATCGTGCCGACCAGCCCCTCGCCAAGCCCGAGCTTGGTGACGTGGACCGCGTCCTGGCTGAGGCCGCGCGTCGCATACAGTTCAAGCACGCCGTCGCGCAGCAGGTAGATCGAGCAGACCTCGCTATCCAGCGCTTCGCCGATGATCTGGACGACATTGTTGAGCTTGGCCTGCGCATTGCGCCGCCCGGCCATGACGTCGTGGAGCCGCGTCAGGATCTCGCGCGCGGCGGTCGCGGCGGCGGTTGGTGGGGGCGGGACGGCCATGACGCGAGCGCTACCAGATCGCCGCCGGGCTTGCCAACGCGGTCGCGTCGCGACCCGCTCAGGACGCCGCCGGCACGATCCGCGGCACGCCGAGGCGCAGCACGTCGATCCTGATGCAGCGATCCATCACCACCCTGAGACCCGCCGCCTCGGCGCGGGCCGCAGCCGCTTCGTTGACGACGCCGAGTTGCAGCCATACGGCTTTCGCACCGACGCGGATCGCCTCGTCCACCGCTTCGCCTGCCGCCTCGGGGCGACGGAAGATGTCGACGATGTCGATCGTCTCGCCGATCTGGGCGAGTTCCCGCCAGACATATTCGCCATGGACATGCTCGCCGGTGATCTGTGGATTGACCGGAAAGACGCGATAGCCGTGCCCGACGAGCGCACCCATCACGCCATGGCTCGGCCGCGATGGACGGTCCGACGCGCCGACGACGGCGATGGTGCGCGCCTCGGCGAGCAGGGTTCGGATATCGCCGTCGGCGGTCAGCGGCATGGCTGGTCTCCTCGTCGCGGATAACCGATCGGGCGGCATTGGGCTCCCGATGATGCGATCCCCGATGACGCGATCAAAGCGCCGCCAGCGCCTCGAGCACCGCGCTCGCGATCGCGCGGAACGGCGCGCCGGTGGCATCGGTACGCGCCGCCGGCGGATCGCCGGCGTCCGACGCGCGCCGGATTTCGGGATCGAGCGGGATACGACCGAGGAAGCGGATACCGAGCCGCTTCGCCGCCGCCTCCGCACCGCCGATGCCGAACGGATCGGAGATCTCCCCGCAATGCGGGCAGGCGTAACCCGCCATGTTCTCGACCAGCCCCAGGATCGGGATGCCGGCGCCGGTGAACAGATCGATCGCGCGCACCGCATCGATCAGCGACAGGTCCTGCGGGGTCGAGACGATCACCGCGCCGACCGGGCGGTGCTTCTGCACCATCGACAGCTGGACGTCGCCGGTGCCGGGCGGCAGATCGACGATCAGCGTCTCGGCGCCGCCCCATTGCGCATCGATCAACTGGCCGAGCGCGCCCGACGCCATCGGCCCGCGCCACGCGATCGCCTTGTCGGGCGCGACGAGCTGCCCCATCGACAGCATCGGGATGCCGAAGCGCGTCGGCACCGGGATGAGCATCTTCTCGTGCGCGGTCGGCTGCGCGCCTTCGGCATCCATGAGCTTGGGCTGGGAGGGACCGTAGATGTCGGCATCGACGAGGCCGATCTTCTCGCCGGCGCGGGCCAGCGCGATCGCGAGATTGGCCGAGACGGTCGACTTGCCGACGCCGCCCTTGCCGCTGCCGACCGCGATAAGGCGCCGCTCGGGCTTCTGTGCGGTGAGCAGCACGCGGGCGCCGGTGACGCCGGGAATCGCCTTCAGCGTCTCGGTGACGGTCCGTTCGAGCGCGGCGCGGATGCCGGGATGCAGGCCGGACACGTCGAGGATGACGCTCGCCATGCCATCGGGCGAGACGCGCGGCATCGCGGCGCGGCGCGCGGCGATCAACCCGCCGGCGCCGGCCGGATCGGGGATGGCGTCGAGCGCGGCGGAGAGCGTCGCGGGGTCGGGATCGGTCATCGCGCCGGCCATACAGGCCGCGGGCTTGGCGATGCCACTGTTTTTCCGGTAAGCGGCCCCTATAATGACGGCCATGATCGACGATGTCGCGGCGGCTGACCGCGTTGACACCTCTCCCACCAGTCTGACCGAAGGCGGCGGCCCCTGGGGTGCCGGCGACGATGGCTCGGCCGGTGACGGCGAGGGCGGTCGCGGCAACCCGTGGACGCAGCCGCCGCGCAAGCGCCGTGGCGGCGGGCTGCGGGCATCCGGCCAACCCGGTCTGGAAGAGCTGATCCGGCGCGGTCGCGCGCGCTTCGGCGGCGGCATGCCCGGCGGCGCGCGGCCGATCTGGGGCTATGCACTGGCCGCGTTCGCGGCATTGTGGCTCATCACCACCAGCGTGCATCAGATCGACCCGCAGGAACGCGGCATCGTCACCCGCTTCGGCCGCTATGCGGGCACGCTCGGTCCCGGCATCGGGATGACCGCACCCGCGCCGATCGACGCCGTGACGCGGGTCAATGTCGATCAGATCAACAGTTTCGACGTCCCGGAGAGCGGCGGCAGGAACCTGGTCCTGACGGCCGACAGGAACATCGTCGACCTGGCCTATTCGGTCCGCTGGTCGGTCCGCGATCCCGAGCTGTTCCTGTTCGACTTCGCCGATCCCGAGGATACGATCCGCGAGGTCGCGCAGAGCGCGATGCGCGAGGAGCTGGCCGGCGTGTCGATGGACGAGGCGATCGGCCCGGTGCGCAGCCAGATCGAGGCGCGGGCCGCGATACGGCTCCAGTCGATCCTCGATCGCTATCGTGCCGGCGTCGCCATCCAGGGGGTCGCGATCAAGCAGGCCGATCCGCCGCAGGCCGTCGCCGATGCGGTCAAGGCGATATCCGCAGCGCAGCAGCAGGCGCAGAGCTACATGAACAATGCGCGGTCCTATGCCGAGCAGGTGGGCGCCAATGCGCAGGCCGCCGCCGCCGCCTTCGACAAGGTCTACGAGGCGTACAAGCTGGCGCCCGCGGTGACGCGCAAGCGGATGTATTACGAGACCATGGAGGCGGTGCTCGCCAAGAGCGACAAGATCATCGTCGATACCCCGGGCGCCGCCAACTATCTGCCGCTGCCGATCCCGCAGGGCAGGGGCGCCGTGCCGCGCGTCACGCCCGAGACGCCGACGCCGACGCCACCCGTCGCGGCACCGGCGACGCCCGCCGGTGCGGGCGGGCAGTGACGATGCTGCGTCGCATCGCGCGCAGCCCGATCGGCTGGGCCATGACGCTGGTAATCGTCGTCCTCGCGCTCGCGTCGGTGTGCTCGATCGTTCCCGAGACCAGCCAGGCACTGATCGTGCGCATGGGCCAGCCCGAGCGCGTCGTGAACGGCTACCGGCCGGGCGGGATGTTCGGCGACGACGGCGCGGGACTGATCGCGCACATCCCGCTGATCGAGCAGGTGTATTTCATCGACAAGCGGGTCCACGATATCGACCTGACGCGTCAGCCCGTGCTGTCGACGGATCAGCAGCGGCTCGAGATCGACGTGTTCGCGCGCTATCGTATCGTCGATCCGCTCCGCATGTACCTCGCGGCGCGCGGCGACGAGAAGCGGGTCGTGGAGGCGCTCAAGCCAAGCCTGGGCTCGGCACTGCGCAACCAGCTTGGCGGACGCACCCTCGCGGCGCTGCTGTCGCCCGAGCGCGGGGCCGTGACCGGACGCATGCGCGACAGCCTCGATCTCGTCGCGAAGCAATATGGCGCCCGGATCGTCGACGTCCGGATCGCCGGCACGAGACTGCCCGATGGTGCCCCGTTGGACAGCGCGCTCGCGCGGATGCGGCTGGCGCGGGAGCAACAGGCCAAGACGATCCAGACCGAAGGCATGCGGCAGGCCGCGATCGTCCGCGCGCAGGCCGATGCCGACGCATCGCGGACCTATGCGGACGCCTTCAACAAGGACGCCGACTTCTACGATTTCTATCGCTCGATGCAGTCCTACCGCGCGACCTTCGGCACGGACGGCCCGACCGATGGATCGACGACCTTCGTGCTGAGCCCGCGCAGCGAGTATTTCCGCAACTTCACGGGCCGCGGCCAGTGACCGTGGGGATCGGGCCCCGTTCAATGGGCGTTCAGCAGAAGCCCGCCACGCGGTGACGCGTTTCACCGCCAGACAGACGTCCACCCGCCAGGAGGCCGAGACTTGCGTTACGCCTATGCCATCACCGCCGCCCTCCTCGCCGGTGGCGCCGCCGCGACGCTGACCCTTCAGCAGCCGGTCGGCGCGCAGGTCGCGCAGAACGCCGGATCGCAGACCCACGGCCCGATGGGCGGCCCCGCGAGCTTCGCCGATCTCGTGACCCGGCTCGAGCCCGCTGTCGTCAACATCTCGACGACGCAGCGCGTCAAGGTGCCGCAGCAACAGCAGAACCCGTTCGCGGGCACGCCGTTCGACGGGCTGTTCGGGCAGTTCGGTGGTGGTGGCGGCGGCGGTGGTGGCCAGCCGACGACGCGCGAGGCGACCTCGCTCGGTTCGGGCTTCGTGATCTCGGCGGACGGCTATATCGTCACCAACAATCACGTCATCACCGGCAGCGAGAACGCCAGCGACGCCAAGAACGCGACGCTCGAGACGATCACCGTCACGCTCTCCGATCGCACCGAGTACAAGGCGCGCATCGTCGGGCGCGACAGCGCCGCCGATCTGGCGGTCCTCAAGATCGATGCGCCCAGACCGCTGCCCTTCGTCCAGTTCGGCGACAGCACGCGCACCCGGGTCGGCGATTGGGTGATCGCGATCGGCGAGCCCTATGCGCTGGGCGGCACGGTCACCGCCGGCATCGTCTCGGCGATCCATCGCTCGATCACCGGCAACGGCGCCTACGACCGCTACATCCAGACCGACGCGGCGATCAACTCGGGCAATTCGGGCGGCCCGATGTTCGACATGGCGGGCAATGTCGTCGGCATCAACACCGCCATCTATTCGCCCACCGGCGGCAATGTCGGCATCGGCTTCGCGATCCCCGCCGAGCAGGCCAAGCCGGTGATCGACGTGCTGATGAAGGGCGGCCGGGTGAAGCGCGGTTATCTCGGCGTCGCGATCCAGCAGGTCGACGACGAGATGGCGACCGCGCTCGGCCTCGCCAAGAACCATGGCGAGATCGTCGGCCGCGTCGAGCCCGGCTATGCCGCGGCGCGCGCCGGCATCCAGCAGGGCGACGTCATCGTCAAGGTCAACAATCAGGACGTCACGCCCGACAACACGCTGAGCTATATCGTCTCCAACCTGCCGATCGGATCGCGCGTGCCGCTCGAGCTGATCCGCCGCGGCCAGCGCATCACCGTCACCACGGTGGTGGGCGAGCGGCCGCCCGAGGACCAGCTCGCCAGCCAGCTCAATGGCGACGACGAGGGCGGCGACAGCGACAAGGATGGCGGCGCGGGCAGCCAGTCGGCGCAGACCAAGGCGGCGGCGACCTCGCTCGGCGCCTCGCTCCAGGCGCTGACCCCGCCGATCGCGCAACAGCTCGGCGTGCCGGCGAGCACCAGGGGCGTCGTCGTCGCGATCGTCGATCCCGAAAGCGATCTCGCCAGCAACGGCATCAAGCGCGGCGACATCGTCCTCAGCATCAACCAGACGCCGACGCCGACGGTGGCGGCCGCGGCGCAGGTGATCGCCGGCGCGAAGGCGGCCGGTCGCGATACCGTGCTGCTGCTCATCCAGCGCGGCACGCAGCCGTCGCGCTATGTCGGGATCAAGCTGCAGACCAAGTGACGCGGCGGGGATCGCGGCCCGAATCGAGGCGGTGTCGGGCAGGCGGGAGCGGGACGATGGGCGACGGTGACATCACGGGGGGCGTTTTCATCGGTGCGAGCGCGGACGGGCAGCGCCAGACGCTGGTGCTCCGCCGCGCCAATCGCCACGGGCTGATCGCGGGCGCCACCGGCACCGGCAAGACCGTGACGCTTCAGGGTATCGCCGAGGATTTCAGCCGCGCCGGCGTTCCCGTCTTCCTCGCCGACGTGAAGGGCGACCTGTCGGGGATCGCGATGGCGGGATCGCCCGCGTCGAAGATGCACGAGACGTTCGCCGCCAGGGCGAAGCAGATCGGCGAGGACGACTGGTCCTACGCGGCGGCGCCGGCGCTGTTCTGGGACCTGTTCGGCGAGCAGGGCCATCCGGTGCGCACCACCGTGACCGAGATGGGGCCGCTGCTGCTCGCGCAGTTGCTCGAGCTCAACGCGGTGCAGGAGGGCGTGCTGACCGTCGCCTTCACCGTCGCCGACAAGGAAGGGCTGCTGCTGCTCGACCTCGACGATCTCCAGGCGATGCTCGGCGACATCGCGGCGCGCGCCGACGACCTCGCCAAGCTCTACGGCAATGTCTCCAGACAATCGGTCGGCGCGATCCAGCGTGGTCTGGTCCAGTTGCGCAGCCAGGGCGGCGACCGGTTCTTCGGCGAGCCGGCGCTCGACATCCGCGACCTGATGACGCTCGACGACCGCGGCCAGGGGGTCGTCTCGATCCTCGCCGCCGACCGGTTGACGGCGTCGCCCAAGCTCTACGCCACCTTCCTGCTGTGGCTGCTGAGCGAGCTGTTCGAGACGCTGCCCGAGGTCGGCGACCCCGACAAGCCGGTTATGGCGTTCTTCTTCGACGAGGCGCACCTGCTCTTCGACCAGGCGCCGCCGGCGCTGCTCGCCAAGGTCGAGCAGGTGGTGCGGCTGATCCGATCAAAGGGCGTGGGCGTCTATTTCATCACCCAGAACCCGATCGACGTGCCCGAGACGGTGGCGGGGCAGCTCGGCAACCGCGTGCAGCATGCGCTGCGCGCCTTCACGCCGCGCGACCAGAAGGCGGTTCGGGCTGCGGCCGAGACGTTCCGCGCCAATCCGGACGTCGACGTCGCGACCGCGATCACCGAGCTCAAGGTCGGCGAGGCTCTGGTCTCGCTGCTCCAGCCCGATGGTGCGCCGGCGCCGGTCGAGCGCACCCTCATCAAGCCGCCGCGCAGCCGGGTCGGCCCGGTGACGCCCGCCGAGCGCCAGCAGCTGCGCGCGCTGTCGCCGTTCGGCGCCAGATACGACGTCGCGGTGAACCGCGAGAGCGCGTTCGAGACGCTCGCGGCCAAGGCGCAGGAGAGCGTGACGGCGGCGGCGGCCGCACCGCCGCCCGCGGCGGCGCCGGCCGCGTCCCGGCCCGCGCCGCCGTCGACCTTCGACAGGATGGTCCAGTCCGCGGCGCGTGCCGCCTCCTCGTCGATCGGACGGCAGGTCGCCAACCAGGTCGGCCGCGAGATCTTCGGCTCGGGGCGGGGTGGCGGCGCGTCGTCGGGCGGGATCGCGGGCTCGATCGTGCGTGGCGTGCTGGGCTCGCTGCTGCGGCGATAGGCCTGCCCATGACAATTGCTGATCCATAGCCGATCCCGTTCGCCCGAGCGAGGTCGAGGTGGTGCCCGGCTGCCCGTTCCGAAACGACCGAGGCGTGCCTGTCCGGCGTGCACGGTTCGCTTGGCCAGGGAGAACCCGGCCGCATCCGCTGGATCACCGAGGAGGAGGCGCGCTCCAGGAGCCGTTGCCCAGGACATCGAACGGGTCGTCAAGATCGCGGATCGGGAACGTCGTCGGAACGCTGCGGATATGGTGCGCCCGGGTGGACTCGAACCACCGACCACAGGCTTAGAAGGCATGTGCTCTATCCAGCTGAGCTACGGGCGCCCGGGCGTTCGCATAGCGTGGATTGTGCCGCGCCGAAACCTCGATACTCTGCGCGCGATGAGGAGACGCCCGCGATGAACGACGACAAGCCCGGCCTCGCCGCGGTCGAGGCCGAGCGGGTGACGCAGGGCGGCTTCCGCCACTTCGATTTCATGATGGCGGCGTTCGTCGCGATCCTGCTGCTCTCGAACGTGATCGGCGCCGGCAAGGTGGCGAGCGTGCGCGGCTTTACGTTCGGCGCGGGTATCCTGTTCTTCCCGCTCTCCTATGTGCTCGGCGACGTGCTGACCGAGGTCTACGGCTATGCGCGCGCGCGCCGCTGCATCTGGGCGGGGTTCGCGGCGGTGCTGTTCATGGCGTTCATGTCCTGGGTGGTGGTCGCGCTGCCGCCGGCGGCGGACTGGACCAACCAGCCGGCGTACGCGGCGGTATTCGGCCAGGTGCCGCGGATCGTGCTGGCCAGCGTCTGTGCGTTCTGGGCGGGGGAGTTCGTCAATTCGCTGGTGCTCGCCAAGATGAAGGTGTGGACGGGCGGGCGCCACCTGTGGTCGCGCACGATCGGCTCGACGGTGTTCGGGCAGGGGGTCGACAGCCTGATCTTCTATCCGCTCGCCTTCTGGGGCGCGACCGGCTGGACGCACGGGCTGGTGCTCACCGTGCTGGTCACCAACTGGGCGCTGAAGGTCGGCTGGGAGGTGCTGCTCACCCCGTTCACCTATCTCGTCGTCGGCCACCTCAAGCGCGAGGAGGGGCTCGACGTGTTCGACCGCGACACCGACTTCTCGCCCTTCCGAACACGGCTCTGATGGGTGGTCCGGCCGGCTCGCCAAGGCCGGACGGACGACGTGGAACCCGGCGGGGCGGGGGCCGCGTTGGGCCGACGAGGAGACACGCGTCCATGATACCCGGCATCGCCCATCTCGGTCTGATCGACGAGGAGGATATCGTCCTCGACGCGGCCGCGCTCGAACTCGCCGCGCTGGATCATGACGGCATCGATCTCGCACCGTATGGCGATCTGCTCGCGACGATCGGCGAGCGCGTCGGCGATGTCGGCGGCGATGCCCGGACCGCACCCGACCGCGCCGCCGCGCTCGCCGCCGTGATCGCGGGCGAATACGGCTTCGCGGGCGACCGTTCGCGCTACGACGATCCCGCCAACGCCGATATGATCCGCGTCATCGACCGGCGCCGCGGGCTGCCGGTCAGCCTGTCGATCCTCTACGTCGCCGCCGCGCGCCGGATCGGATGGGAAGCCGATGCGCTGAACACCCCCGGACATGTCCTGGTCGGCATCGGACTGGCGGACGCGCCGCTGCTGATCGATCCGTTTTGCGGCGGGCGGGTCGTCGAGCCCGCATGGCTGGCGGCGCTGCTCGCCGCGGCGACCGGCGGCGATGCGTTCCCCGCGTCCAGGCATTTGGAACCGATGGGCAATCGCGCGGTGCTGGTGCGGCTGCTGCTCAACCAGGCGATGCGCGCCGAACGGGGCGGCGACGAGGCGCGCGCCCGGGCGCTTTACGAGCGCATGACGGTGATCGCGCCGGCCAACGGACAGGGCTGGTGGGACCTCGCGCGGCTGCGGCTGGCGGCGGGGGAGATCGGACCCGCGCGAGACAGCCTGAGCGCGATGCTCGAGATGACCCGCGATCCCGAACGCCGCGACCATATCGCGGCGGCGCTCGAGGCGCTGGGGGGCGAGATATAGCGATCGCGCCCGGTCTTTCGCGAGGATGACGGTGGGAGCGGGGCGAAGCGCGGCTTACGTCTCGTCGGTCCTGATCTTCACCCGGTTGGGCAGGTCCTTGCCGCGCGTGCGCCGCGAGGGGACCTGGACGGGGTGCTTCTTCTTCCACTCGGACCAGGTCATCGGGCCGTCGGGAGTGTGGATGATGGTGTCGTCGATCGCCATGCGTATCTCCCTCAACCGAGCCCGGCGATCAGGCCCTCGAACAGCCTGCGGCCGTCGCTGCCGCCATGCGCCGCCTCGATCATCCGCTCGGGGTGCGGCATCATGCCGAGCACGTTGCCGGCCGCGTTGACGATGCCCGCGATGTCGCGCGCCGAACCGTTGACCGCGCCACCATAGCGGAACGCGACGCGGCCGTCGCCCTCGAGCCGGTCGAGCGTGTCCTCGTCGGCGGTATAGTTGCCGTCGTGATGCGCGACCGGGACGCGGATCGCCTCGCCCTCGTCATAGTGGCTGGTGAACAGCGTCTGCGCGCTGGCGACGGTCAGCCCGACGTCGCGGCAGACGAAATCGAGCCCGGCGTTGCGCATCAGCGCGCCGGGCAGCAGCCCCGCCTCGGTGAGGATCTGGAAGCCGTTGCACACGCCGAGCACCGCGCGGCCCTGCGCCGCCGCGTCCGCAACCGCGCGCATGATCGGCGAGCGCGCCGACATCGCCCCGCAGCGCAGATAGTCGCCATAGGAGAAGCCGCCGGGCAGCGCGACGATGTCGACGCCGTCGGGCAGCGCGGTGTCGCGATGCCAGACCATCGTCGGCGCGGTCCCGGTGGTCTCGCGCAGCGCGATGGCGAGATCGCGGTCGCAATTGGAACCGGGAAAGACGACCACGGCGCTCTTCATCGCTTCGCTCCCTGACGATCATCGACCGACAGATGCTCCGTCCGTCCCGAGCGAAGTCGAGGGACGGGCACGACGCTCGCCTCTGGTGTCCCGACTTCGCTCGACACGAACGGATGATGGTTCTCCAGGATACAGAAACCCCTCACCGCTCGATACGGAAGTTCTCGATCACCGTGTTGGCGAGCAGCTTGCGCGCCATGTCGTCGATCGCGGCATCGGTGGTGCCGTCGGCGACGTCGAGCTCGATCAGCCGGCCGATGCGGACGTCGTTGACGCCGCCGAAGCCAAGCCCGGCCAGTGCATGATGCACCGCCTTGCCCTGCGGATCGAGCACGCCCGGCTTGAGGGTGACGACGACGCGGGCTTTCATGGGGCGCGGCTTCCTTGGACTGCGGGCTCCATGACCGATGCGGCGGCGCGGTTCAAGCGCGGCGTCGCCCCCGGCGCCGCGAGCCGGCCGCCGCTCAGCAGGTTGGCGGCGCGAGGCACCATTGCTTCGAGCACGCGGCCGAGCAGTACGGTCGGCGCGAGCACGAGCAGCGGCTGGAGCAGCAGATAGGGCGTGTAGAGCGGGCTGCCGAGCCGCCCGGTCGCCAGGCCGATCACCGGCCCGAGCAGCCAGATGAAGAGATGCGCGCAGAACAGCAGGAAGGCGTAGCGCTCGCCGCGCAGCACCAGCCGGCCCGCCTTGTGTCCGGCGAGCGCCAGCGCGATCCGCCACACCGCGATCGCGGCGGCGAAGCGCAGCGGCAGATCGATCGTGTCGGCGACGGCGACGTGCGCGAGCAGCCACGGCTCGTACCGTACCGAGATCAGGATCTTGGGGACGACGAGCGCCACATAGGGCAGCACCGCCCAGGCGAGCGGCCAGCCGCCGATGCGCTCGGCCATGCCGGTGCGCCTGGCGAGCATGCCGGCGATGAAGAACACCAGGATCTGCGGGCGCAGCAGCACGATCAGGTTCAGCCCGCTCACGTCCCACAGCATCGCCACCACGCCCACTGCGGCCAGCGCGCGGGTCGGCAGCCGGGCCAGCAACGGCGCCGCGAGCATGCACAGGCACAGGTCGCGCAGGAAGCTGATCTGGACGTTGATCGGATTGGCCTGTGTCGCGCAGAACAGCCAGTCGAGCGTTTCGCGCAGGCTCGACGGGACGGGCGCGGCGAGATGGCCCCAGTACGCGAAGCCGGAGACCAGCATCATCGCGATCGCGTTCCACAACACCATCGGCAGGAAGATCGTCCGCGCCTTGACCCGCGCGAACCCGGCATAGCCGCGTCGCTGCGCCGAGGCCGCGACCAGCCATCCCGAGATCGCGCCGAGCAGCGGCACCGCCGAGCGCCCGACCAGCTCGATCAGCACCCAGCGCAGCACCCCCTGCCCGGTATGCGCCATCCGGATCAGCGTATCCCCGTCGCGCCCGGTCCAGGCATGGACATAGACGATGCCGAGGATGCACAGCACCCGCGCGATGCCGATCGCGGCGCGGGTGTCGAGGACTGGGGCGGACGGTGGAGCGGCGGAGAGGCACTCCGGGGGGGCGGGCCAGCGCGTCATCGAGGGGCTCAACGCGCGATTGGGCGATCGGGTGCGTGGCGGACACGATCTGGATGCCGACGGACGCCGGCATCGCCATCCCGGACCTGGTCAGGGATCCACCGCGGGACTGGCGCCTGCGCCGCCTATGATCCGCCACGCTCGAACGCCGGTGGACCCTGAAACAAGTTCAGGGTGACGGCCCAGGCGGACCTACTTCCCCCGCCGCTTCCTGTGGCTTTCCATGTCGAGCACCGCGGTGTCCGCGCCCTCCGGCAGCAGCCCGAGCCGGCGCGCGACCTCCTGATAGGCCTCGACCTCGCCACCGAGATCGCGGCGGAAGCGGTCCTTGTCGAGCTTCTCGCCGGTGGTCATGTCCCACAGCCGGCATCCGTCCGGGCTGATCTCGTCCGCCAGGATGACGCGCGCGAAGTCGTTCTCCCACAATCGCCCGAACTCGAGCTTGAAATCGACCAGCCGGATGTTGATGCCCGCAAACAGCCCGGTAAGGAAGTCGTTCACCCGGATCGCCATGTCGGCGATGTCGTGCATCTCGTCCTGGCTGGCCCAGCCGAAGCAGGCGATATGCTCGTCCGACACCATCGGATCGCCGAGCGCATCGTCCTTGTAGTAATATTCGATGATCGTGCGGGGGAGCTGCGTGCCTTCCTCGATGCCGAGCCGCTTGCTGATCGAGCCCGCCGCGACGTTGCGCACCACCACCTCGATCGGCACGATCTCGACCTGGCGGATGAGCTGCTCGCGCATGTTGAGCCGGCGGATGAAGTGGGTCGGCACGCCGATATTGCCGAGCATCGTGAAGACATGCTCGGAAATGCGGTTGTTGAGCACGCCCTTGCCGCTGATCGTCCCCTTCTTCTGGGCGTTGAACGCGGTCGCGTCGTCCTTGAAATACTGGATGAGCGTGCCGGGCTCGGGGCCTTCGTAGAGGATCTTGGCCTTGCCTTCGTAGATCTGGCGGCGGCGTGCCATTATGGACGGACTCCTCGGCGAGCCGAAAAAGAGGATCGCCCCGCGCGGGCATCCGGGCGGGGCGGTTGGACGCGGGCTATAGGCGAAACGTCCGGGTCGCGCAATCGATGCGCGCCGGCCATCCCGCGGACGCGCACCAAGCGTTCGGGCGGGCGCGCATTGCCAGCGTCGCGCGCGCGCAGCATAGCGCGGCGATGCTCCAGCGCGTCCGCGACCTGTTCGATCCCTTCCTGCTGCTGCTCGTCGTCACCGTGCTACTGGCGACGATCGTGCCCGCGCGCGGCATCGGCGTGACGATCTTCGACCGGCTCGCCGACCTGGCGATTTTGCTGCTGTTCTTCCTCCACGGCGCCAAGCTCTCGCGCCAGGCGATCTGGGAGGGGGCGGGCAGGTGGAAGCTGCATCTCGCGGTGCTCGCGACCAGCTTCCTGATCTATCCCGCGCTCGGTGTGGCGGCGGGCGCCGCGGCCCGCGGGCCGGCGCCGGCGATGGCGCCGGGACTGCTGTTCCTCTCGCTGCTGCCGTCGACCGTGCAGTCCTCGATCGCGTTCACCTCGATCGCCGGCGGCAACGTACCCGCCGCGATCGCCGGCGCCAGCCTGTCGAACATCCTCGGCATCGTCGTCACGCCGCTGCTCGCCAGCCTGCTGATGGGCGCCGCCGGCGGCGGGGGCGACGTGCTTCACGCGATCGTCAAGGTCGGATCGAAGCTGCTGCTGCCGTTCGCTCTCGGCCATCTCCTGCGCCCGGTGATCGGGCCGATCGTCGATCGCCACAAGGCGCTGGTGTTCCGCGTCGATCGCGGCTCGATCCTGCTGCTGGTCTATACCGCGTTTTCGGCCGCGGTGGTCGGCGGCATCTGGCACCAGACCGACCTGCCCGATCTCGCGGTCGCGCTGGGGCTGGGCGCGGCGATGCTGGCGGCGGTGCTGGCGATCACGCTGTGGCTGTCGCGCTGGCTTGGCTGGCCGGTCGGCGACGAGGTGGTGCTGCGCTTCTGCGGCTCGAAGAAGAGCCTCGTCTCGGGCGTGCCGCTGGCGAGCGCGATCTTCCCGCCCGCGCAGGTCGGCCTGCTGCTGCTCCCGCTGATGATCTTCCACCAGATGCAGCTGATGGTCTGCTCGGTGCTCGCGCGCCGCTATGCGATGGCGCGGGCGGACGCCTGACGGGTCGGCCGTAGCGTCGATGAGGCCGGGTCGCGTCATGCCGAACTCGTTTCAGCATCCGCCGCCGGACACGCCGTGCGTCGAGACCGTGCGCGCCCGGCCTGACATGTTGGAAGCGAGGTGCATCGGTCGGCGGATGCGTCCCTTGCGGGGCATTCTGGTGCGACGCCGCAAACGACCCCCGGCGCCGTCGACTTTGTCAACTCCGCGCGCGCGCGCTAGGGGCGGGTGATGGCCGGAACCGACGCGATCGCTCCCATCGACACCCCCTTCGACGAGGCGCTGTCGCAGCGCTACCTGGTCTATGCGCTGTCGACGATCACCGCGCGCTCGCTGCCCGACGTCCGCGACGGGCTCAAGCCCGTGCATCGCCGGCTGCTGTGGGCGATGCGGCTGCTGCGGCTCGATCCCGCCTCGGCCTACAAGAAATGCGCGCGCGTCGTCGGCGACACGATCGGCAAATACCATCCGCATGGCGACCAGTCGGTCTACGACGCGATGGTCCGGCTCGCGCAGACCTTCTCGCTGCGCTATCCGCTGGTCGACGGGCAGGGCAATTTCGGCAATGTCGACGGCGACAACGCCGCCGCCTACCGCTACACCGAGGCGCGGCTTACCCAGACCGCGGTCGAGCTCATGGCCGGGCTCGACGAGGGTACGGTCGGGTTCAGGCCGACCTACAACAACGAGGACGAGGAGCCCGAGGTCTTTCCCGGGCTGTTCCCCAATCTGCTCGCCAACGGCGCGAGCGGAATCGCGGTGGGCATGGCGACCTCGATCCCGCCGCACAACGCCGCCGAGCTGATCGACGCGGCGATGATCCTGATCGACCGGCCGCAGGCGACCACCGCCGATCTGCTCGCCGGCGGCGGCGGCCCGGTGCAGGGGCCGGATTTCCCCACCGGCGGGCTCGTCGTCGATACGCCCGCGGCGATCCGCGAGGCCTATGAGACCGGCCGTGGCGCGTTCCGCATGCGCGCCCGCTTCGCCCCGCCCGAAAAGCTCGGCGCAGGCGGCTGGCAGCTCGTCGTCACCGAGATCCCGTTCCAGGTGCCCAAGGCCAAGCTGATCGAGCAGATCGCCGCGCTCGTCACCGAGAAGAAGCTGCCGATCCTCGCCGACGTCCGCGACGAGAGCGACGAGGCGATCCGCATCGTGCTCGAACCGCGCAGCCGCACCGTCGA
>CAXTNX010000003.1:0-124383 GCA_964245815.1 uncultured Sphingomonadaceae bacterium
CCTTGAACTTCTTGCGCAGGCGCTTGATGTGGCTGTCGATCGTGCGGTCGTCGACATAGACATCGTCCTGGTAGGCGGTGTCCATGAGCTGGTCGCGCGACTTGACGAAGCCGGGCCGCTGGGCGAGCGCCTCGAGGATCAGGAATTCGGTGACGGTGAGCACGACGTCGGCGCCGTTCCAGGCGACGCGATGGCGCGCCGGGTCCATCTCGAGACGGCCCCGGACCAGCCGTTCGGCCGGCGGCGCGCTGTCGTCGACGGGCACGGCGCGCAATTCGGTGCGGCGCAGGATGGCGCGGATGCGCGCGATCAGCAGGCGGATCGAGAACGGCTTGGCGATATAGTCGTCGGCGCCCATCGCGAGGCCGAGCGCCTCGTCGAGCTCGTCGTCCCGGGAGGTCAGGAAGATCACCGGCGTCGCGCTCTTCTCGCGCAGCCGGCGCAGCACCTCCATCCCGTCCATGCGCGGCATCTTGATGTCGAGCACGACGAGATCGGGCAGATTCTCGGCGAACGCCCTGAGCGCGATCTCGCCGTCCGAGTAAAGCCGCACCATGAAGCCCTCGGCCTGGAGCGCGATCGACACCGAGGCCAGGATGTTACGGTCGTCGTCGACGAGGGCGATCAGGGAGGACATGACCGGCGAGGATTAGCAGAGCTCGTCCCGCTGGCCAATGAACCGAACTGAGCGCATGATGCCGCGCGGGAGTTGGTCCTTGGTACAGGAGACCGCGCGCATGAGCATCTTCGACAGCCTGGTCGGCAAGGCCGGCGGCATCGACATCGACGGCCTCGCCAGCCAGGTCGGGCTCGACCCGGCCGAGCTGCGGACCGGCGCCGAGACCCTGCTCGCCAAGCTCGCCTCCGGCCAGCACGATGCGCAGAGCGCGACGGTGGCGACATCCGCCGAGACCGGCATCGACCCGACCAAGCTCCAGGCGCTGCTGCCGGCGCTGTCCAGCGCATTCGGCGGCGCGGGCGGGGGCGGTCTCGCCGACCGGCTGCAGGGGATGCTTGGCGGTGGCGAGGGTGGTGCGCCGGGCGCGCTGGGCGGCTTCGCCAGGGGTCTGTTCGGCAAGTCGTGACGCGGTCAGCCGCCGTGACGCGCCGCCCATAGCCGGAACTGCTCGGGCCACACCGCGCCGGGATTGTCCTGCGCGAGCTTCATGCCGAAGCCGTGGCCGCCTTTCTCGATGAACTGCGCCTCGACCGGACTGCCGGCGGCGCGGCAGGCCTGAAGCCAGGCGATCGAACAGGCCGGATCGACGATCGGATCGTCGAGCGCATGGACGACGAAGCTGGGCGGCATCGTCCTGCCGACATGGAGCAGCGGCGAGCGTCGCGCGACCAGCGCGGACGCCGGATCGGGTCCGAGCAGGTTGCGGTGGCTCGCCGTCCCGGCACAGGGCGGCTCGAGCGTCGTCACCGGATAGGCGAGCCCGACGAACGCGGGGGCGGCGGGTTGCCGGTCGATCGCGTCGCGCGGCGTATAGACGACATCGTCCGGCGCGACCGCGAGGCTGGCGGCGAGATGCCCGCCCGCCGAGAAGCCGAGCACGCCGATCCGCTTGGGATCGACGCCGAACCGCGCCGCCTGCGCGCGGATCGTGCGAATCGCGCGGACCGCATCCTGCATCGGCACGTCCGAGCGATCGAGCCAGCCCTCGCCGGGCAGCCGATAGCTCAGCACGAACACCGTCCAGCCGCGATCGGTGAAGACGCGGGCGACGTTGGTGCCCTCGTTCTGCAACGACAGCGAGCGATAGCCGCCGCCGGGCATGACGATCAGCCCGACGCCGCCGGGTTTGGCCGGGCGGTAGACGAACAGCACCGGGACCGCGACGCCGCTCAGCCGGACGTCGCTGCGGCCGGCGGTCGCCGCCTTGCGCAGCTTGGCGTCCGGCATCGCCGCGGGCGCGCCGGGCGGATCGCCCGTCCAGAGCTTCACGGTCTCGACGTCGTCCGGCGCCGGCGACGCCGGTTTCGCCGCATTGGACACCGCCGCCGCCGCGGCCTTGGGCGGGGGGGTGGTGGTTTTGGGATTGGGCGGGATCAGCGCGTGACTGTCGGACGCGGTCGTCTCGGGCGCCGGCGGGGCGCCGCGCGCCGCGCCTGCGGCGAGCGCGGCGACGGTGGCGGGGGCGGCGCGGATCAGAGTGCGGCGATCGATCGGCATGCTGTCGCGGTCGTGGCTCCGGCTTGACGAGGGCGACCCGCCGCTTGAGGGAGGGGGCTTTCGCGAAAGGCTCGCCAGATGATCGCGCCGCGCTCCGCTTTGTTCCTCCCCGCCTCGAATCCGCGCGCGCTCGCCAAGGCGCGGACGCTGCCGTGCGACATGGTGATCCTCGACCTGGAGGACGCCGTGCCCGATGACGCCAAGGACGCCGCCCGCGCCGCGGCGGTGGCGGCGGTGGCGGAGGGTCTTGGCGATCGCATCGCGGCGATCCGGCTCAACGGCGCCGACACGCCCTGGCATCGGGCGGACCTCGCCGCCATCGGGAACTCGGCCGCCGCGATCGTCGTCCTGCCCAAGGTCGAGAGCGCCGACCGGGCGACGGCGGTCGCGGACGCGGTCGGCAAGCCGGTCTACGCGATGATCGAGACGCCGGCCGGCGTGCTCGCCGCGCCCGCGATCGCACGGCGCGCGGGCGTCGCCGGGCTGATCGTCGGCACCAACGATCTCGCGCACAGCTTGCGGGTGCCGGCCGGGCGTGCGGGGCTCGCCCATGCCTTGCAGGCGGTGCTGCTCGCGGCCCGGCTCGGCGGATGCATCGCGCTCGACGGGGTGTGGAACCGCCTCGACGACGCGCAGGGTCTCGCCGCCGAGTGCGCGGAAGGCCGCGCCTTCGGCTTCGACGGCAAGACGCTGATCCATCCGGGCCAGATCGACATCGCCAACGCCGCCTTCGGCCCGAGCGCGGTCGAGATCGAGGATGCGCGCGCGCTGATCGACGCCGCGACCGCAGGCGCCGCGCGTTTCCGTGGGCGCATGGTCGAGGCGATGCATGTCGAGGCGGCGCGCGCGGTGCTGGCGCGGGCGGGTGGCCAGTCGGGGAGGTCCGGCCTATAGGGGCGCGAATCCTGCGCTCCTCACGCGAAAGATTCGCTTCCATGGACATCCGTATCGGCCTGACCTTCGACGACGTGCTCCTCCAGCCCGCCGAGTCCGAGGTACTGCCGTCGATGGCCGACACGCGCACCCGCGTGACCCGCGAGATCGCGCTCAACATCCCGGTGCTGTCCGCAGCGATGGACACCGTGACCGAAGCCGACATGGCGATCGTGATGGCGCAGATGGGCGGCCTGGGCGTGCTCCATCGCAACCTGACGGTCGAGGAACAGGCCGCCGCGGTGCGCGCGGTCAAGCGGTACGAGAGCGGCATGGTCGTCAATCCGATCACGATCGCGCCCGACGCGACCCTCGCGCAGGCGCAGGCGCTGATGGCGCGGCACCGGATCTCGGGCATCCCCGTCACCGAGCGATCGGGCCGGCTCGTCGGCATCCTCACCAATCGCGACGTGCGCTTCGCCGAGAATCCCGGCCAGCCCGTTTCCGAACTGATGACCTCGCAGAACCTCGCCACCGTGCCGCTCGGCACCGGCCAGGAAGAGGCCAAGCGCATGCTCCACCAGCGCCGCATCGAGAAGCTGCTCGTGGTCGACAGCGACTATCGCTGCGTCGGCCTCATCACCGTCAAGGACATGGAGAAGGCGGTCAGCTATCCCGCCGCCACCAAGGACGCGACCGGTCGCCTGCGTGTCGCCGCCGCCACCACCGTCGGCGACAAGGGCTTCGAGCGGACCGAGGCGCTGATCGACGCGGAATGCGATCTGATCGTCATCGACACCGCGCACGGCCACAATCGCGACGTCGCCCGCGCGGTCGAGCGGGTCAAGCGATTGTCGAACGACGTCCAGATCGTCGCGGGCAACATCGCCACCGCCGAGGCGGCGAAGGCGCTGATCGGCGCAGGCGCGGACGGGCTCAAGGTCGGCATCGGGCCGGGTTCGATCTGCACGACGCGGATCGTCGCCGGCATCGGCGTGCCGCAACTCACCGCGATCATGGACGCCGCCGAGGAGGCCAGGACGTCGGGCGTGCCGGTGATCGGCGATGGCGGCCTGCGCACCAGCGGCGATGTCGCCAAGGCGCTGGCGGCGGGCGCCTCGACCGTCATGGTCGGGTCGCTGCTCGCCGGCACCGAGGAGGCGCCGGGCGAGACCTTCATCTATCAGGGCCGCGCCTACAAATCCTATCGCGGCATGGGCTCGGTCAGCGCGATGGCGCGCGGCTCGGCGGACCGTTACTTCCAGCAGGACATCACGGACCAGTTGAAGCTGGTTCCGGAAGGGATCGAAGGCCAGGTGCCGTTCAAGGGCCCGGCGCGCGACGTCATCCACCAGCTCGTCGGCGGCGTGAAGGCGGCGATGGGCTATACCGGGTCGCGGACGATCGAGGATCTGCAGGCGCGCGCGCGCTTCGTCCGGATCACCAACGCCGGGTTGCGCGAAAGCCATGTCCACGACGTCGCGATCACGCGTGAGGCTCCCAATTACCCGACACGCTAGGTCCCGCGGCGGCGGCGCGGCGCGATGACGCCGCAGGCGCGCGCGCAGGCCGCGATCGAGATCCTCGACGCCGTGATCGCCGCCGCGCGCGATAATGGCGCCGCCGCCGACACGCTTGTGCAGCGCTATTTCGCGACGCGGCGCTATGCCGGATCGAAGGATCGTCGTGCGGTTCGCGCGATCGTCTATGCCGCGATCCGCCGCTCGGCCGAGACGCCGCCGAGCGGCCGCGCCGCGCTGATCGCGCTTGCCGACGCGGACGAGACGCTGGCATCGGCGTTCGATGGCTCGACCCATGCCCCCGCGCCGATCGATCCCGGCGAACCGCGCGCGGTCGCGGGCGACGTGCCGCCATGGCTCGCGGCGGAGCTTGGCGGGTTGGGACTGGTCGGTCGCGCGCCGCTCGATGTGCGGGTCAACCGGCTCAAGGCGCGGCGCGACGATCTCGCCATTCCGGGCGCGGTGACGACACGGTTCGCGCCCGACGGCCTGCGCCTGCCGGAAGGCAGCAACATCGAGACGCTCGCCGAATGGCGAAGCGGGCTGATCGAGGTCCAGGACGAGGGCAGCCAGCTCGTCGCGCTGGGCTGCGGCGCGCAGCCCGGGATGACGGTGATCGACCTGTGCGCGGGCGCGGGCGGCAAGACGCTCGCGCTGGCCGCGGCGATGGCGAACGAGGGCGTCATCTACGCCGCCGATTCCGATCGCGGGCGTCTCGGACGGCTTGCGCCACGCGCGGCGCGGGCCGGCGTGACCATCGTCCGCACCGGACTGCTCGATCCCGGTCGCGAAGCCGAGGCGCTGATCGGACTGGTCGACGGCGCCGATCTCGTCGTGGTCGACGCGCCGTGCAGCGGGACCGGCACCTGGCGGCGCAATCCCGAGGCGCGCTGGCGGCTGACGCCTGCCCGTCTCACCGCCACGATCGCGTTGCAGGCGCGGCTGCTCGATCTCGCCGCCACGCTCGTCCGGCCCGGCGGCACGCTCGTCCACATCGTCTGCTCGCTGCTCGATGCCGAGGGGGCGGGACAGGCGGCGGCGTTCCTCGCTGGCCATCCCGGCTGGCGCGCGCAACCGATCGCGCTGCTCGCCGGGACGGCGCATGGCCCCGGCCTGCGGCTCACCCCCGCGGCGGACGGCACCGACGGGTTTTTCGTCGCGAGACTGTCACGCCCGTGCTAGATCGTCGGCGCGATCGTTTTCCGGAGACACTGATGCGCCTTCTGCCCGTTGCCGCCGCCGCCTCGCTGTCGCTGCTCGCGGCGGCCAGCAGCAGCTTCGGCCAGAAGCCCGACGACCAGATCGCGCCGGCCTCGCTCGCTCTCCAGAAGCAGGGCGAGGCCGCGCTGACCGCCGGCAACGTCCCCGCCGCGATCGACGCGCTGGAGACCGCGCTCGTCGCCGATCCGCGCAACCGGGGCGCCTATGTGGCGCTCGGCCGCGCCACCGCCGCGCAGGGTATGCCGGGCAAGGCGATCGGCTATTACAAGGACGCGCTCCAGCTCGAGCCCAACGATATCGCGGCGTTGTCGGGCGAGGGCGATGCGCTGGTCCAGCGCGGTGCGGTCGATCGCGCCAAGGCCAATCTCGCCAGGATCCAGGCGCTCTGCAAGACGGGCTGCGCGCCCGCGACGGCGCTCGCGGCGGCGATCGCCAAGGGCCCGCCGTCGATCGTCCAGACCGCGCAGGCCAGCGACAAGGTGCCTGCCAAGGGCCAGGAACAGACCTCGACCGTCAAGAACTGACGCGTCGGATCGACGCGACGCCGCGAGGATAACCAAGGTAACACCGCGCGAGGGTGGACGCCCGCGCGGTGCCGCGGCCAAGCCATCACCGTCCATGAGAAAGAGCCGATCGGCGCAGAGGCAGACCATAGCGGGCGTACTCTCTATGTTCCGTTTTGTCAACGATGATTTGCCCATGTTCCACCGGTTCAGCATCATCGCTCGAATGAGCGGTTGCCTGGAAGAACATCCCGGATGCCGGGTGGCCTAAAGGAAATATTCGTAGGCGGCAGGGTACGCCCCGTGGCGGCGATGATCAGGGATGACGGCGGAGACGACCATGGGCGAACCGGATCGGGATCGGGTGCCCGCGGCGCATACGCGGCTCGACTGCCTGCAGGTGCTGCGCGCGGTCGCGGCGCTGGCCGTGGTGATGTTCCATTGCCACTGGACGGGCGTGGCGAGCTTTGGGGTCGAGCTGTTCTTCGTCATCTCGGGCTTTGTCATCTGTCACGCCGCGGCGCGGGACCCGCGTGACTTCCTGGCCAGGCGCGCGGCGCGGGTGGTGCCGCTATACTGGTTGGGCACGTTTGGCGTCACCGCCATCGCGGTGGTCGCTCCCGTGCTGGTTCCGGCGACCCATGTCACAGCGCTCAATCTGCTGCGATCGCTGACGTTCTGGCCGTACACGCGCGACGATGGCGCGGACATGCCGCTGTTGTTCCTGGGTTGGACGCTGAATTACGAGGCATTCTTCTATTCCATATTTGCGGTATGCCTCGCGATATCGGCGCGTCTTGCGCCCTATATCGCACTCGGGCTGCTGGTCGCGGTGGCATCGCTGCACGGGCTGGTGGCGCCGCTCGGCAATCCGCTGGATTTCTGGACCCGGCCGGTCGTGCTCAATTTCGCCTGCGGGATCGTCGTCTGGCTGGTCTGGCGCGGCAGCGGCGCGGGCCTGCAACGGATACCGTCGATCATCGCGGGCCTGGTCGCGCTGGTCGCGCTCGGCGCGCTGGTGGCCGGCGCCCATCACGGCCTTGGCGGAGCGCTGCCGTCAGGTGGGATATTGTGCGGTACCCTGTTGCTGGCGCTGCTGTCGCTTTCGAAGCGGGTGCGCTGGCCGGCGGCGCTGATGCTGGTCGGCGATGCCAGCTACGCGCTCTATCTGCTGCACCCCTATGTCCTCGAGGTGGTGAACCGCAAGCTCCACGCCTTCGGCCCCGATCCGCTGGGGGTTCTGTTCACGATCGGCGCGATCCTTGTCGCGGTGGCGGTCGCGATCGTCACGTTCCGCGTCGTCGAGTTGCCGAGCAACCGCGCCCTGCGTCGCCTGATCGGCTGGCGTGGTGCGCGCAAGGACTGGTCGGTCACATCGCCGGGGCGGACAGCCGCCGCGCCACCGCGATGAACTCGTCGACGCCGAGCGTCTCGGCGCGCCGCTCCGGCGCGATGCCGAGCGTCGCGAGCGCGTCGATCGCGCCCGGCAGTCCCTTGACGCTCTGCCGCAGCATCTTGCGGCGCTGGCCGAAGGCGGCGGCGGTGAGCGCCGACAGGCGGGCCGGATCGACGCCGACGGGCGCGGCGCGCGGGGTGAGATGGACGACCGCCGACATCACCTTGGGCGGCGGCACGAACGCCGAGCGGTGCACGTCCATCGCGATCTTCGCGGTCGATCGCCACTGGGCGAGCACCGCGAGCCGGCCATAGGCGTCGCCGCCGGCGCGCGCGACGATGCGTTCGGCGACCTCGCGCTGGAACATCAGCGTCAGCGACGACCACCAGGGCGGCCAGGACGAGGGCTCGAGCCAGCGGACGAGCAGCGCGGTGCCGACATTGTAGGGCAGGTTGGCGACGATCGCCGCGCCGTCGCCGGCGACAGCGCGCGCATCGACCGCCATCGCGTCGCCCGCGATCACGGTCAGCCGGCCGGGCGCAGCCTCGGCGATCTCGGCGAGCGCGGGCAGGCAACGGGCATCGCGCTCGACCGCGACGACCCGCGCGCCGGCTCGGAGCAGCGCGCGGGTCAGCCCGCCCGGACCCGGACCGACCTCGAACACGGTGCGCCCGTCGAGGTCGCCCGCGGCGCGCGCGATGCGATCGAGCAGCTGGCCGTCGAGCAGGAAGTTCTGGCCGAGCGCCTTCGACGCCGACAGACCGTGCCGCGCGATCACCTCGCGCAGCGGCGGCAGCGTGTCGGTCCAGGCGGTCATCTCGCTCCCTTCGGGCATTCCTCTGCGTAACCGGTCTTCCGGGCCCATGGCGGTGGCGAAGTCCCGGAAGCGAGCGCAGGCCGGTCATGCCACCGGGATCCGGCAGGTCGACATCGATCGCTCAGAACTTGGGCAGCGTGAACCCCGGCGGCAGCGGCAGCCCGGCGGTGAGCTTGCCCATCTCCTGGTTGGAGGCGGCATCCGCCTTGGTGCGCGCGTCGTTGAAGGCGGCGGCGACGAGATCCTCCAGCATCGTCTTTTCGGACGCCTGCATGAGGCTGTCGTCGATCGCGACGCC
Source organism: uncultured Sphingomonadaceae bacterium (assembly GCA_964245815.1). Lineage (GTDB taxonomy): Bacteria > Pseudomonadota > Alphaproteobacteria > Sphingomonadales > Sphingomonadaceae > Solisphingomonas. The sequence goes on from CAXTNX010000003.1 coordinate 8,805, forward strand.
AAGGATGCGGCCCTTGGCCGTGGCGCGGACCCTGACGAGTCCGCCACCGGAGGCGCCCTCGACCTCGATCTGGTCGAGCGAGGCCTGCGCGGTGCTGAGCTGCTCCTGGACGTTCTGCGCGGCCTTCATGAGGTCTTCGATATTCATGGGTCAGGTCCTTCTAGACGAGATGCGCACCCGGAAAGGCGGCCAACGCGGCGGCGACCACCGGGGTTTCGTGCCGTGCGCGCTGGATCTCGGCATGCGCGGCGAGCTCCTGTTCGCGCAGCGTCGGCGCGCCGGGGCCTTCGGCCATCGTCACCCGCCACGGTAGATCGCAGATCGACTTGAGCGCGGCTGCCACGTTGCCGTCGATCGGGCGGCGCGGATGGATGTCGAGTTCCGGTGGATCGTAGCGCACGAGGCTGGCATAATCGTGAAGCTGCTGCGCGAGATGGGGGTGGCGGGCGTCGACCGCCTCGATCAGCGCCGCGAAGCTGTCCGGCGCGCGCGGTGTCGGCGCGATCGGCACCGGCGCGATCGGCACCGGCGGGGCGCCCGTAGCGGATACGCCGATCTCGCCCGCCTCGATGCGGCGCAGCAACTCGGCCGGATCGGGCATCTGTCCGGCGTGGACGATGCGGAGCAGCGCCATCTCGGCGGCCTCGATCGGCATCGCGGTGCCCTCGACCTCGGCCAACCCCTTGAGCAGCAACTGCCAGAGCCGGTGGAGCGTGGCATGGCCGAGCTTCGCGCTCCATGCGTCCAGCGCGGCGCGCTCCTCTACGGACTGCGCGGGATCGCGGGCGCCGCCGGCCTTGGCGCGCGTGATGCCGTGCGCCGTCTCGAGCAGGCCGCGGAACAGCGATGCGGGCTCGACGCCGAGCGCATGCTGCTCGCCGAGCGCGGCGAGCACCGCGGGCGCGTCGCCCGCCAGCACCAGCCCGAACAGCCGCCTGACCGCACCGCGATCGGACAGGCCGAGCATGTCGCGCACCTGCGCGGCGGTGACGCCGGCGGCATCGCTGCCGGCATGCGCGATCGCCTGGTCGAGGATCGACAGTCCGTCGCGCGCCGAGCCTTCGGCGGCGCGGGCGATCAGCGCCAGCGCCTCGGGCTCGGCGACGACGGCTTCCGCTTCCACGACCATCGCGAAATGATCGGCCAGCAGGTCGGCCGGGATGCGTCTCAGATCGAAGCGCTGGCAGCGCGACAGCACCGTCACCGGGATCTTCTGCACCTCGGTGGTGGCGAGCAGGAACTTCACATGTGCCGGCGGTTCCTCCAGCGTCTTGAGGACCGCGTTGAACGCGGGCCTGGACAGCATGTGAACCTCGTCGATGATGTAGATCTTGTAACGTGCCGAGACCGCGGAATAGCGCACCGCCTCGCTGATCTCGCGGATGTCGTCGACACCGTTGTGGCTGGCGGCGTCGATCTCGATGACGTCGATATGCCGCCCTTCGGCGATCGCGCGGCACGGCTCGCAGACGCCGCACGGGTCGATCGTCGCGCCGCCGGTGCCATCCGCGCCGACGCAGTTGAGCGCCTTGGCGATCAGCCGTGCGGTTGAGGTCTTGCCGACCCCGCGCACGCCGGTGAGCAGGAAGGCATGCGCCAGACGATCCCGCCTGATCGCGTTGCCGAGCGTCCGCACCATCGCGTCCTGCCCGATCAGCGCCGCGAACGATTGCGGCCGGTATTTGCGCGCGAGCACGCGATAGGGCGTAGGGGCTGCCGGTAACGCGGGCGCCGGAATGTCGAGATCGAGAGAGTCGGCCATCGCGATCAACCTAGCCGCAAAGCGCCGGATGTGGGAGCCGGAACGACCCGACACGAAATCGTTGCGGCTGCTTCCTTCCGGACCTGACCGGGTTGGCGACGGCACCGTCCGCCCGACTCCCGCACATCCTATGGCGACGCCGGCGGCGGCTGGCAAGATCAGGGCCAGGGTCGCGGGAGGTGGCGGCGCTCGTCCACGCTCATGTGGAGGATGCGCGCGACATGGCATTCGCGATCGTCGCAGCGTCAGACGATGCGATGGCGGGCAACGCTGCGTATGCGCCAGGTTGCGTCTATCCCGTCGCTCTTGCGCCCCATTCAGGATGCGCCGCGATATCGGCGAACCCCGATCTGATCTCGGTGGCATGGCGATCTGCGCGTTCGGATCCCCGGCGTTCGGCCAAGACGTCCGGATACCGTCGAGATCGCGTTCCGCCCTGCCGGATATTCTGACGTGCCGCCTGCTCCTCGACATGGGCGAGCATAGCGTCGGTCATGCGGATCGTGACGGCACCGAAGCCTCGAAGATCATGCGTTCGTCCGCGCTGTCAACGCCCGCTCATGTCGTGCGCGCCGCCCGGCATGCGGACCGTCAGCGTGCCGAGCGCGTCGTCGAGGACGATCTGGCAGGCGAGCCGCGAGGTGCGGCCGACATGAGCGGCGAGATCGAGCAGGTCCTCCTCGGCGTCGGCGGCGCGGGGCAGCCGCGCGAAGTCCTCGGGTGCGACGAGGACGTGGCAGGTCGAACACGCCATCTGCCCCTCGCACGTCCCTTCGAGCGGCTGGTCGCTCGCCTGCGCGACATCGAGCAGGCGGGCTCCCGCCGGCGCCTCGACTTCGGCCGAGAGCGCGCCCGCGGCATCGAGGAAGCGCACGCGGATCATGCGAAGGTCCGCTGGCGTGTCGCCGCCGCACGGATCGCGCCGACGCCGCGCGCGATCTCGTCGGCCGTCGTGTAGCGCCCGAAGCCGAGGCGGATCGACGAGCGCGCCTCGGCCTCGCTCAGCCCGATCGCGGAGAGGACGTGGCTCGACCGCCCCGATCCGCTGGCGCAGGCCGAGCCCGCCGAGAAGGCGACGTCGCGCACCTCCGCCATCAGCCGCGCGGCGTCGAGGCCGTCGCGGCGGACGTTGAGATTGCCCCGGTATCGACGACGACGATTGCCGTTCACATGCCAGTCTCGCCCCAGGAGCGTTTTGGCCTCCTCGTAGAGCCGTTCGACGTGCTTGAGATCCTCACCGATCCGCCCGGCCGCCAGCGTCGCCGCCGCGCCGAAGCCGGCGCACAGCATCGGCGCGAGCGTCCCCGAGCGCGCGCCCGCTTCCTGTCCGCCGCCGTGGAGCAGTGGTGCGGGTGTCATGCCGTCGCGCAGCCACAGCGCGCCGATCCCCTTGGGTCCGTGGATCTTGTGCGCCGAGATCGCGATCAGGTCGCAGGCGTCGACGGGCAGCGCGACGCGGCCATAGCCCTGCACCGCGTCGCACAGCATCGCCGCGCCCGCCGCCCGGGCCAGCGTGCCGAGTGCCGCGATCGGTTGGATCACGCCGATCTCGTTGTTGACCAGCATCGCCGCGACCAGCGCCGTGGTGCCGTCGATCGCGTGCCCGGCCGCATCGAGATCGACCAGCCCGTCCGCGCCGACGGCGAGTTCGATGACGTCCGCGCCCTGCGTGCCCAGCCAGCGTACCGTGTCCAGCACCGCGGCATGTTCGGTCGCGACCGTGACGATGCGCGGCCGTTCCGGGCGCTGCGCCGCGATCCCCTTGATCGCCCAGTTGAGCGCCTCCGTGGCGCCGCCCGTGAACGCGATGCGGCCGCCCCGGCCGAACGGCGCCGCGACCTGCGCGCGGGCATGCTCGACCACTGCCTTCGCCGCACGACCCGGCCGATGCGGCGAGTGCGGGTTGCCGAACGCGCCGTCGAGAAAGGGCAGCATCGCCGCCTTGGCTTCGGGGGCGAGCGGGGTGGTCGCCTGATAGTCGAGATAGATCATGCCGCGCCCGGCAGGGCGGCGCGCTCGCGCGCCTCGGTGGCGACCGCGCGCCATGCCTCCGCGAAGCGCCAGACATCCTCGCGCCGCGTCGTGCGCCCGAAGCTGACGCGGATCACCTCGCCCGCGGCCGCCTCGCCAAGCCCCATCGCGGCGAGCACCGGGCTGGCGCGCAGTGTTCCCGACGAGCAGGCGCTACCCGCCGACACCGCGAATCCGGCGAGATCGAGGCGGATCAACTGCGCCGCCGCCGGCAGCCCCGGCATCCGGTACGACGCGATCGTCGGCAACCGCGGACCGGCGCGTGCGACGATCTCGCCGCCCGCCGCTTCGATCGCGGCGTCGCAATGTGCCCGCAACTCCGCGGTCCGCGCGATCCAGCCCGAGCCTTCGTCGAGCGCCGCCGCCATGCCCAGCACGCCGGGCAGGTTCTCGGTACCGCCGCGATAGCCCTGTTCCTGGCCGCCGCTCGGCACCAGCGTCGCGAGATCGCGGACCAGCAGCGCGCCTGTGCCGGGCGGTCCGCCGAACTTGTGTGCGGACAGGACGACGAAGTCGGCGTCGGGCAGCGCGATCTTGCCCGCGGCCTGCGTCGCGTCGCACAGCCACAAGCCACCCGCCGCGCGGATCGCGCCGCCGATCGCCCCGGCATTCTGGATCACGCCGGTCTCGCTGTTGACGAGCTGGATCGCCGCGAGCGGCCGGTCGCCGGCCTGTTCCAACGCCAGCGCCAGCGCGACGTCGCCGACAAGCCCGCCGCCATCGACCGCCACGGCAATCGCATCGCGCGCCAGCACGCGGCGCACCGCGTCGTGCTCGACCGCCGAGACCAGCCGCCCCCCGGCGATCGCGCGGTCCGCGACGATCGCAAGTCCCTCGCTCGCGCCACCGGTGAAGATCACCGCGCCGCGCCAGCCAAGCGCCGCGGCGATGCGCCCGCGCGCATCCTCCAGCGCCGCGCGCGCGGCACGGCCCTCGCTGTGCGGGGAGGAGGGATTCGCCCAGAGGTCGGCCGCCGCCAGCATCGCCGTGCGTGCCGCCGGACGCAGCGGCGTGGTGGCGGCGTGATCCAGATAGAGACGCTTCCGCGCGGGGTGGACCATGGCCGACATCGTATCCCGTGATTGCGTGGGCACAGTGCCCTTCTATATAGGACCCGCCCTCCGCGACCAGAGCGTCGCCACCATCATTCACCGTCAGGACCGAATGCCCGAAGTCATCTTTCCCGGCCCCGAGGGCCGTCTCGAAGGCCGGTTCAGCCCCGCACCGCGTCCTCGCGCGCCCGTCGCGCTGATCCTCCATCCGCATCCGCAGGCGGGCGGCACGATGAACAACCGCATCGTGCAATCGCTCTACCAGACGTTCGTACGGCGCGGCTTCGCGACGCTGCGGTTCAACTTCCGCGGTGTCGGCAAGTCGCAGGGCGTGTTCGACAACGGCATCGGCGAGCTGTCCGACGCGGCGTCCGCGCTCGACTGGGTCCAGAGCTTCCACACCGAGGCGAGCCAGACCTGGATCGCAGGCTTCTCGTTCGGCGCGTGGATCGGCATGCAACTGCTGATGCGGCGGCCGGAAGTGCGCGGCTTCATCTCGATCGCGCCGCCCGCCAATCTCTACGACTTCTCGTTCCTGGCACCGTGCCCGTCCTCGGGCATCGTCATCCAGGGCGACGCCGACGAGGTGGCGACGCCGCAGGCGACGCAGAAGCTGGTCGACAAGCTGCGCACCCAGAAGCACATCACGATCCATCACGACACGATCCCGCGCGCGAACCACTTCTTCGCCGAGGAGACCGACCAGTTGATGCGATCGGTCGACGGTTACCTGGACATGCGACTGAAGGCCTGACGGCGGGGCGGCGTTCGGGACGCCTAGGCAGACGCGACGGCGACCGGCGCTGACGCCGTGCCCCCGTCGCGCGCCGCCTCCATCGCCTCGTCCAGCGCATAGGGGTCGCCGACGTTCGCAAGGGCGCCATCGTCGCCATCGTCATATAGACGAGCGTGGCGCGTCAGCGGAGCAGCGCGATCGCGACCGCCGCTACGATGGCGCGCGCCGCGCCGCCGGCTCGTCCGGTCAATCGATACCCCCACGTCGTCCCCGCCGCCGCGAGTCTGGCCGATGCGGCAGTCCTCCGCTAGCGATCGGGCGACGAAGGCGCGCCGGGCGCGATCGGTGTCCGCGGCGTCGGTGCGTCAGTCCAGCCCGCGGCCCAGCACGCGGGTCAGTCGTGCCGAAAACGCGCGCGGATCGACAGGCAGTTCGCCGTCCGCGATCCGGGCCTCGTCGAACAGGAGGTGCGCCGCGTCCTCGCGCAGCGCCCGGTCGGCATCGCCGCTCTCCGCGAGCCGGGCGATGAGCGGATGGCGCGGATTGACCTCGAGCACCGGCCTGGCCGCCGCGTCGAGCCGCCCCGCGCCGGCGAGCAGCTTCTCGAGCTGGCGGTCCAGGCCATGCTCGGGCGCGACGAGGCAGACCGCGCTTTCGGTCAGGCGGTCCGATACGCGGACGTCGGACACCGCCTCGCCGAGCGCCGTCCGGACGAACGCGATGAAGCCCGCGACCGCATCGGATGCCGGCGCGGCGGGCGTCTCGCCCTCCGTCAGGGGTATCAGCCCCAGATCGGCGAGGCCCTGCGTCACCGACTTGAACGGCTTGCCCTCGTGATCCATGCCCGAGGTCACCCAGAAGCTGTCGACCTGGTCGACGAGCAGCAGCACCTCGATGCCGCGTGCGCGAAAGCCTTCGAGCTGCGGCGACGAGGCGAGCCGATCGAGGTCGGTGCCGGTCGCGTAGTAGATCGCGGTCTGGTTCTCCTTGAGGCTGGCGGCATAGTCCTTGAGCGAGCGCCAGCCGTCGCCGGCGGTCGTCGTCCTGAACCGGGCGAGGCCGAGCAGCGTCTCGCGCCGCGCATGATCCTCGTAGAGACCCTCCTTGAGCACCGCGCCGAAATTGTCCCAGAGCTTGAGATAGCGCTCGCCATCGCCGGCGGCGAGCTTGTCGAGCTCGGACAGGATGCGATTGGCGACGCCTTTCTGGATCGCGGCGAGTACCGGGCTCTCCTGGATCATCTCGCGCGAGACGTTGAGCGGCAGGTCGCTCGAATCGACCAGGCCGCGCATGAACCGCAGATAGCGGGGCAGCAGCGGCGCCTCGTCGGTGATGAACACGCGCCGCACATACAGCTTCATCCGGCCGGCGCGATCGGGATCGAACAGATCGAAGGGCCGGGTCTCGGGGACGAACGCCAGCACGGTATATTCGTGCCGCCCCTCGGCGCGGTAGTGCAGCGTCAGCGCCGGCTCGTCGAACTGGCCGCCGGCGCTGCGGTAGAAGTCCGTGTATTCCTCGGCCGTGATCTCCGACTTCGGCCTCGTCCACAGCGCCGCGCCGTCGGCGATGCGGACCGGCTCGGCATCGGGCTTGTCGCTGAGGAAGATGGGCACCGGGACATGACCGGACTGCGCCTTGATCGTCCGTTCGATCGTGAAGCGTTCGGTATAGCCGGCGGCGTCCTCCTTGAGGTGGAGCCGCACGCGCGTGCCGCGCGCCGGCGCGTCGGCGGCATCGATCGGCTGGATCGTGTAGGTGCCGAGCCCGTCGGACGACCAGAGCGCCGCGCCGTCCGCGCCGGCGCGGCGCGTGGTCACGTCGACGCTGTCGGCCACCATGAACGCCGAATAGAAGCCGACGCCGAACTGACCGATCAGCTGGCTCCCTTCGGCGTCCTTCGCGGCGGCGATCCGGTCCATGAACGCCCGCGTCCCCGACCGCGCGATGGTGCCGAGCGCTTCGCCAAGCTCGGCTTCGCTCATGCCGATGCCGTTGTCCTCGATGACGAGCTGACGGGCTTCGGCGTCGAGCGTGATCGTGATCCGCGGCGCGCCGTCGTCGCCGAGCAGGCCGGGATTGCTCAATCCCTCGTAGCGCAGCTTCTCGCACGCATCCGCCGCGTTCGAGATCAGCTCGCGGAGGAACACGTCCTTGTCCGAATAGACCGAGTGCACCATCAGATGCAGCAGCCTGGCGACGTCGGCTTCGAAAGGACGGGTCTCGGGCGCGGCGTCGGTCATCGTCGTCATGGCAGTGTCCAGTCTTCTCGCGGAGGTGGTCGGTCCGCCAGATGGCGGCACGATTTCGCGCTTTCAAGCCGTCTCGCGCGGCGAGGATGCGGGCGGCGGCATGCGCGATGAAGGCGCGGTGAGACGGCCCCGACAAGCGGTGGAACAGTCGCGCCCGCCGCCTTACATAGCGTTCCGTAACGGAGGATCGCATGACCGAATATCGCAAGACCGCCGAGGCGGTCGCCGCCCTGTCGCCGGAAGAATATCATGTCACCCAGCAGAGCGGCACCGAGCGTGCCGGCACGGGCAGGTATCTGAACAACCAGGCGCCGGGCATCTATGTCGACATCGTCTCGGGCGAGCCGCTGTTCGCCTCCGCCGACAAGTTCGAGTCGCACTGTGGCTGGCCGAGCTTCACCAGGCCGATCGAACCGGCCTTCGTCGCCGAGCTCCGCGACGTGAGCCATGGCATGATGCGCACCGAGGTCCGTTCGGTGAACGGCGACAGTCATCTCGGCCATGTCTTCGACGATGGCCCCCGCGATCGAGGAGGCTTGCGCTACTGCATCAACTCGGCCTCGCTGCGTTTCATCCACCGCGAGGACATGGCGGCTCAAGGCTATGCCGCGTATCTGGATCAGGTCGAGGACGTCGCATAGGCGCGTCGCTTAGGCCGGCCGATGCGGTCGCGATGCCGCATCGCGCCGGCCTGATCCTGGCGGCGAAACAATTCCCCCGACCGCGCCCCGGGCCTGATAGCGTCTCGGACGGGTATCCGCGCGCATCGGGGGCTTGGCTGATGATCGAACGGCAGGACGTCGGCCTCGCCAGGACCCTGAACGCCTTCCACCTGTGGGGTATCGCGGTCGGGCTGGTCATCTCCGGCGAGTATTTCGGCTGGAGCTTCGGCTGGGGCCAGGCAGGCACGCTCGGCTTCCTGGTCACCACGATGGTGATCGCGATCATGTATCTCGCCTTCGTGTTCAGCTTCACCGAGCTGACGACGGCGATCCCCCAGGCGGGCGGCCCGTTCGCCTACAGCCATCGTGCGTTCGGTCCGACCGGCGGCGCGATCGCGGGGTTCGCGACCCTGATCGAGTTCCTGTTCGCACCGCCCGCGATCGCGCTGGCGATCGGCGCCTATCTCAACGTGCAGTTTCCGGCCCTCGACGCCAGGACGGCGGCGGTCGGGGCGTATCTCGTGTTCGTGGCGCTCAACATCGTCGGTGTCCGGATCGCGGCGACGATCGAGCGGATCGTCACGGTGCTCGCGGTCGGCGAGCTGCTGGTCTTCATGGGGATCATGCTGCCGGCCTTCTCCTGGAGCCGGTTCGCCGCCGGCGGGTGGGCGGGGTCGGCGACCTTCGGGATCGGCACGATCGGCGGGATCGTCGCGGCGATCCCGTTCGCGATCTGGTTCTTCCTCGCGATCGAGGGCGTGGCGATGGCCGCGGAGGAGGCCCGCGAGCCGCGGCGGACGATCCCGATCGCCTATGTCTCGGGTATCCTGACGCTGACCCTGCTTGCCTTCGGCGTGATGATCGTGGCGGGCGGCGCCGGCGACTGGCACGCGCTCGCCATCGTCAACGATCCGCTGCCACAGGCGATGAAGAGCGTCGTCGGCGCGTCGAGCGGCTGGCTGCACATGCTGGTCTGGCTTGGCCTGTTCGGGTTGGTCGCGTCGTTTCACGGGATCATCATGGGCTATGCCCGGCAGATCTTCGCGCTGTCGCGCGCCGGCTATCTGCCGGCAGGCCTCGCCGGGCTGCATCCGCGTTTCCGCACCCCGCATGTCGCCACGATCGCGGGTGGCCTGATCGGGATCGCCGCGATCTACAGCGATACCCTGGTGGTGATCGCCGGACAGTCGCTGACCGCCAGCCTCGTCGTCCTCTCCGCCTTCGGCGCCCTGGCGATGTACGTGACGAGCATGGCGAGCCTGTTCCGGCTGCGGCGGCGCGAACCGATGCTCGATCGGCCCTACCGAGCGCCGCTCTACCCGATCGCCCCGGCGCTTGCGCTGGGGATAGCAGGGCTGTCGCTGCTGGCGATGGCGTGGTTCAATCCCGTTATCTTCGTTCTCTTCGCCGGGATCATGATCGTGTCGGTCGGGAGCGAGCGCCTGATCCGATCGCGCGCGCCGGTTCCGCTCCGTCCGGCGTCGTGATACCGCTTCTTCCGCGCCCCATCGTGGCGGCGCGGGTTCACAGGCGTTCACCGCGTACAGCGACACCGGCCCGATGCATTCCATCTGGAAATAGAATTCGAGATGGTCCTGAACGCTGGGGATGCGGCGAATGTGTCCAAACGCCTTCGTTCGACGATGAAGCTGCCGCCCGGTTTAGGCGCCGGCAGTTCAGCGCGGCGCCGACGCCCGCGCGAGCCGGTCGCGGATCGCGATCGCGATGCCCTCGCCCGGCACCGGCGCGACCGCGATGCGCGCGCAAGATGCGGTGTCCGCGCGGTGCAGCGCACCGAACAGCCGCGCCGCCGCCTCGATCGGATCGCCGCGCGCGGACAGCGTGTCGTCGCCCGCGACCGCGCCGAACCCGATCAGCCACTCGTCGCCGATCCGCTCCGTGGCATCGAGGCGCAGCGGCTTGCCCGGCGCATAATGCGTGGAAAGCTGGCCCGGTGCTTCGATCGCGCCATCGCGTCCGGCAACGACGGGCAGGCCGGTGGCGTGCGTCAGCGCGGCGGCATCGATCGGGCCGGGGCGCAGCAGGCGGAGCCGATCGTGCTCGGGCGCGACGATCGTCGATTCGAGGCCGTGCGCGGTCGCGCCGCCATCGAGCACGAGCGGGATGCGCCCGGCGAGCGTCGCCAGCACATGTTCGGCGGTGGTCGCGCTGATCCGGCCGCTGGCATTGGCGGAAGGCGCCGCGAGCGGGCGGTCGGCGCCGGCGATCAGCGCGCGCATCGCCGGGTGCGCGGGCACGCGCAGCGCCACCGTGCGGAGACCCGCGGTGGCGAGCGCCGCGACAGGCGCGCCGGGGAGCGCGGCCAGGACCAGCGTCAGCGGCCCGGGCCAGAAGGCGCGGGCGAGCGCATCCGCTGCGGGCGAGAACAGCGCGATGCGCGCCGCCGCGGCGTGGTCCGCGACATGGACGATCAGCGGATTGAAGGCAGGCCGGCCCTTCGCGGCATAGATCCGCGCGACCGCCTCGCCCGAACCGGCGTCGGCGGCGAGGCCGTAGACCGTCTCGGTCGGCACCGCGACGACCCCGCCGGCGCGGATCATGGCCACGGCCCGGGCGATGCCGGCGTCGTCGGCGGCAAGGCGGAGGGTCTCCATCGCGAGCGCGCTACATCCGCTTACCGCCTGCGGCAATCGAGCGGGCGATGCGCGCGGGCCACAGTACGCGGCGCGATCGCCGGGGAGGTCCAAGGTCGCGGCGGACGTAACGTCTCCTTAACGATGAAAATCGATAGCAAGCGTCTGATCCACGAAGAGGTTCGTCGCCATGCGTATCATCGTTCCCACGCTCCTGCTCGCCGCGGCATCGCTCGCCGCCCCCGCCCGCGCCATTCCGTTCGTTCCGCCGATCACCGTCGGCGTGACCGGCGGCACGCTCGGCGTCGGCCCCGAGATCAGCTACAACGTCATCCCCGCGGTCTCGGTGCGCGCATCGGCGACGTTCCTGGGCTTCGGCGTCCACGGACCGGTCAAGGGCTACGCGTACGACGCGCATGCCCATATCAGTAATTTCGGCGGCACGGTGGACGTGCATCCGCTGCTCAACGGCTTCCGGATTTCGGCGGGCGTGCGCGCGACCGGGGACAACCGCGTCAGGTTCCACGGCATGGCCAAGACGCCGCAGACCTATGGCGGCGTGACGTTCACGCCGGAGCAGGCGGGCGAGCTGTCCGGCCGGATCAAGACGCGCTCGGTCTCGCCGCTGGTCTCGATCGGCTATTCGCATACCTTCCTCGGCGGGCTGACGATCGGCGCGGATGGCGGCGTGATGTTCCATGGCTCGCCGCGGGTGACCCGGATCAGCGCGACCGGCGAGCTGGGATCGAACCCCGCCGCGCAGGACGAGCTCGCGCGGCAGATCCAGAACCTGCGCAACCGCGCCGACGACTATAAATACTACCCCGTCCTCCAGCTCAGCCTGGGCTACCGCTTCTGAGCGCGATCAGCGCGGCACCAGCCCGTCGTCGGGCAGGTGGCCGCGCTGGCGCAGCGCGCGGAACACCCGGTTGAGCGCGGGGTTCGACCAGCCGTTGATCGTCGAGAAATCCCGTGCGAGCGTTTCGTGGTGGAGGACATGATCCTCGGGCCGCATCAGCAGCCGGGTGCGCCGCATCGCGCGCACCGGCCACGGCACATCGGCGCGGTGCAGCGTGCCGTGGAAATACTGGGCGAAGCTGGCCCCGATCAGGAACGCGACCAGCCCCGCCATCGTCCAGGGCGGCAGCCCCAGCGCCAGCACGGCGACGGTCGCGACGATCGCCGCGGGGAGCGTCGTGAACGCGACCGTCGAGCCGATCTGATGCAGCATCGTGCGCCGCCCGAGCGCATCGGGACGCGGATGATGGTTCTTGAAATCGTAGATCAGCCGCTCCAGCGGGCCCAACCGGCCGAACGTCGCATCGCGCATCGCGACATATTCGGCCGATACGCGCGAGCCCTCGTAGAAGAACAACCGGTCGAGCCCGATACCGGCGCGTGACGGCCGGTAATCCATGTACATATGCACCGCGCCCGACATCAGATCGGCGCCGTACCAGCCCGCCACCACCGCCGGGATCATCATCCATTCGGGGCGCAGTGCCAGCCACGCGACATCGCCCGCGAGCACGACGCCAAGCGCCGCGACCGCGATCCTGAACGGCAGACTGGTCCACGAGATCGTCATGTCGCCTCATAACGCGTGGACGGCGGGATCGGAAGCCGCCGCCGTCCTTGCCTCCGCTCGACGCTCTGCCTATCGAGACGGCGGAGCGGGAGAGCAGGACGCGTGCGCAAGGGAATCGTTCTGGCCGGCGGCTCGGGCACGCGGCTGTATCCGCTGACCCGCGCGGTCTCCAAGCAGCTCATGCCGGTCTACGACAAGCCGATGATCTACTATCCGCTCAGCGTCCTGATGCTGGCGGGCATCCGCGAGATCATGATCATCACCACGCCGCACGACCGGGCGGCGTTCGAGCATCTGCTCGGCGACGGCTCGGACTGGGGGATGACGCTCGCATACGCCGTCCAGCCCGAGCCCGGCGGCCTCGCCCAGGCCTATCATATCGGCGCCGATTTCGTCGGCGGCGACCCGTCCGCGCTGATCCTCGGCGACAACATCTTTTATGGCCACGGCCTGACCGAGCTGCTCGGTCGCGCCGCCGCGCGCACCACGGGCGCGACCGTGTTCGGCTATTACGTCAAGGATGCCAGCGCCTATGGCGTGGTCTCGTTCGATGCCGAGGGCCGGGCCGAGACGATCGAGGAGAAGCCGCTCGTCCCGCGCTCCCACTATGCGGTGACCGGGCTCTATTTCTACGACGGGCATGCGGTCGAGCACGCCCATGCGATCGCGCCCAGTCCGCGCGGCGAACTCGAGATCACCGATCTCAACCGCCGCTATCTCGCGGCGGGCGCACTTTCGGTCGAGATCATGGGACGCGGTTACGCCTGGCTCGATACCGGCACGCATGTCTCCATGCTCGATGCCGCCAATTACGTCCGCGTCACCGAGGAGCGGCAGGGCCTCAAGGTCTGCTGTCCCGAGGAGATCGCCTGGCGGATGGGGTTCATCGACGACGGCCAGCTCGCCCGGCTCGCGGCGCCGTTGCGCAAGAGCGGCTATGGCGATTATCTGATCGACCTGCTCGAGGCGCGGGTGATCTCTTGAGGATCGTGCCGACCGCGATCCCCGACCTGCTGGTGATCGAGCCGCGGGTGTTCGGCGACGAGCGCGGCTTCTTCATGGAAAGCTGGAATGCGGCGACGTATCGCGAGGCCGGGCTCGATATCGCGTTCGTGCAGGACAATCACAGCCGCTCGGCGAAGGGCGTGCTGCGCGGGCTGCATTATCAGACGCCCAATCCGCAGGGCAAGCTGGTCCGCGTCGTCGCCGGCGCGGCGTTCGATGTCGCGGTCGATCTCAGGCGAAGCTCGCCGACCTTCGGGCAGTGGGCGGGCGTGACGCTGACCGCGGTCGACAAGACGATGTTCTGGGTGCCGCCGGGCTTCGCGCACGGCTTCCTCAGCCTCGCGGACGGCACCGACTTCCTCTACAAGTGCACCGCGCCCTACGCGCCCGGCGACGAGCATGCGATCCGGTGGGACGATCCCGCGATCGGCATCGACTGGCCGCTCGGCGACATCGTGCCGCAGCTCTCCGCCAAGGACGAGGCGGGCGTGCCGCTTGGCGATGCCGAGACCTTCGCATGAAGGTCCTCGTCACCGGCGCTCACGGCCAGCTCGGCCGCGCCCTGCAGGCGTGCGCGCCCGCCGGCGCGACGATCGTCGCGCATGACCGCGATACGTTGGACTGCACCGACGCCGCAGCGGTGTCGGCGCTGGTCGCGGCGGAAGCACCCGAGCTGATCCTCAACGCGGCGGCCTATACCGCGGTCGACAGGGCGGAGGGCGAGGAGGATCTCGCCTTCGCCGCCAACGCCACCGCCGTCGCCAACCTCGCCGCGACCGGCGTGCGGCTCGTCCATGTCTCGACCGACTTCGTGTTCGACGGCCTCTCGGGCGTCCCATATGCGCCCGATGCCCCGACCAGTCCGGTGAGCGCCTATGGCCGTACCAAGCTCGCCGGCGAGGCGGCGGCGGGGCCGGGCGCGCTGATCGTGCGCACCGCGTGGGTCTACGCGCCCACGGGGAGCAATTTCGTGCGCACCATGCTCCGCCTGATGGCGGCGCACCCGGAGGTGCGCGTCGTCGCCGACCAGATCGGCACGCCGACCTATGCGCCCGGGCTGGCGGCGGCGCTGTGGGCGCTGGCCGGGCGACGCGCCACCGGGCTCTACCACCACACCGACAGCGGGGCGGCGAGCTGGTACGACTTCGCGGTCGCGATCCAGGAAGAGGCGCTCGCGCTCGGCCTGCTCGGGTCTGCCGTCCCCGTCGTGCCGATCGCCACCGCCGACTTCCCGACGCCGGCGCGGCGCCCGCATTATTCGGTGCTCGACAAGACCGCCACCGTCGCCGCGCTTGGCGGCGCGGCCCCGCACTGGCGCGCCAACCTGCGCGCGATGCTCGGCGGGATCAGGACCGATGGCTAATCTCATCGTCACCGGCGGCGCGGGCTTCATCGGTGCCAACTTCGTCCATCACTGGCGGAGCCGCCATCCCGACGATGCGATCCTGGTCGTCGACGTGCTGACCTATGCGGGCAATCGCGCCAATCTCGACGGGCTGGACGGCGTCGAGCTTCTGGTCGCCGACATTTGCGATACGCCGGCGCTGACGCGGGCGATGATCGACCGCGACATCGACACGATCGTCCATTTCGCCGCCGAGAGCCATGTCGATCGCTCGATCACCGGACCGGACGCGTTCGTCACCACCAACGTGATCGGCACGCATAGCCTGTTGAAGGCCGCCAAGACGCTGTGGCTCGACACCGGATCGGGCCGCCCGCACCGCTTCCACCATGTCTCGACCGACGAGGTCTACGGCTCGCTCGGTCCCGACGATCCGGCGTTCAGCGAGACCACGCCGTACGCGCCCAACTCGCCCTATTCGGCGTCCAAGGCGGGCTCGGACCATCTCGTGCGCGCCTACCACCACACCTTCGGGCTCGAGACGACGACGACCAACTGCTCGAACAATTACGGGCCGTACCAGTTTCCCGAGAAGCTGATCCCGCTGTTCCTCATCAACGCGCTGTCGGGCCGCGACCTGCCGATCTACGGCGACGGCATGAACGTGCGCGACTGGCTGCATGTCGAGGATCATTGCCGCGGCATCGAGGCGGCGCTGCGGCGCGGGCGTCCGGGCGAGGTCTACAATATCGGCGGCGGGCAGGAGCTCCCCAACCTGACCGTGATCGAGGAGATCTGCCGCGCGGTCGACGCGGCGTTCGCCGCCGATCCGGGGCTGGCGGCGCGCTATCCGGATGCGCCGGCGGCAGGCGGTCGCGCGTCCGCCGACCTCAAGACCTACGTCACCGATCGCAAGGGCCATGACCGCCGCTACGCGATCGACGAGACCAGGGCGCGCGTCGAGCTCGGCTATGCCCCGGCGCGCACCTTCCGCCAGGGCTTCGCCGAGACGCTGGCCTGGTATCTGGCGAACGAGGCATGGTGGCGGCCGCTGCTGGCGCGGGCGGCGGGGGCGCGCTGACGCGGATCTTCCGGTCGCCCTGGGCGAAGTCGAACCGCCTGAGCAGGGCTTCGACTTCGCTCAGCCCGAACGGTGCATTGGTCCAAGACGTCAGTCAGAGCGTCCACGTCCGGCAGCCCAGATCGCGATCGCGGAACACGCCCTTGACGTCCGCGAACAGCCCGCCGTCCGCGACGAGGTCGGCCAGCGCGGCGTCGCTCATCGCGCGATATTCGCGATGCGCGACCGCCGCGATGACGAGGTCGTAGCGGCGGTCGAGCACCTCGTCGGTGACCTTGACGCCATATTCGGCCGCGGCCTCGGCGGCGTCGGCATGTGGATCGTGGACCGCGACGCCATGGCCGTGGAACTGGAGCCGGCGGACCATGTCGACGACCTTGGAATTGCGCAGGTCCGGCACGTCCTCCTTGAAGGTGACGCCGAGCACCAGGACGTGGAGCAGCCGGCCCTTCTCGCCGTTCACCGACTTGAGGTGCAGCGTGTCCGCGATCCAGCGCGCCATGTCGTCGTTGACCGAGCGCGCCGCGGGGATGACCTCGGGCAGGTGGCCGAGTTCGATCGAGCGGTGCGAGAGATAATAGGGATCGACGCCGATGCAGTGGCCGCCGACCAGACCCGGCTGGAAGGGCAGGAAGTTCCACTTGGTCCTCGCGGCGTCGAGCACGTCCCAGATGCTGACGTCGAGCTTGGAGAAGATCCGCGTCACCTCGTTCATGAAGGCGATGTTGACGTCGCGTTGCGCGTTCTCGATCGCCTTGGCGCCCTCGGCGGCCTTGATCGAGGCGGCGCGGAAGGTGCCGCCGGTGGTGACGCGATCGTAGAGCGCGGCGACGCGCCCGGTGGTCTCGGGCGAATCGCCCGCGACGACCTTGACGATGCGGTCGACGGTATGCTCGCGGTCGCCCGGATTGATCCGCTCGGGGCTGTAGCCGACGGTGAAATGCTCGCGCCAGGACAGCCCCGAGACGCGTTCCATCGCGGGCACGCAGAGCTCCTCGGTGACGCCCGGATAGACCGTGCTCTCGAAGATCACGATCGGCTTGCGCGCCGGATCGATCATCCGGCCGACCATCTCGCTCGCGCCGATCAACGCGCGCAGGTCGGGGCGGTTGCGGTCGTCGACGGGCGTCGGGACGGTGACGATATAGACGTCGGCGGCGGGGCAGGCGGCGGGCTCGGCGGCATAGCCCAGCGCCGAGCCGGCCAGCGTCGCGGACGCGATTTCGTCGGTCCGGTCGTGGCCCCGGCGAAGCTCCTCGATCCGCCCGGTATCGATATCGAGCCCATGGGTCGGGAAGCTGCGTGCCAGCGCGACCGCCAGCGGCAGCCCGACATAGCCGAGGCCGACCACCACGACGGTCTGCGTGCGCGTGTCGCCCGGGCCGGTTGTAAACGCGCCCTCGTCGGTGGCGAGGAGATCGGAGGTGCGTGCGTCCATGGCCGCCTGCCATAAGCCATCAGCGTAAAGGCTTCGTCAATCACGACCCGGTTTGCGGCCGTCCGTTGAAAAAGACGGGGCGGCCGCCGACATCGGATCGGGATTTGAACGGTTGGAGGAATGGACATGGCACGAGAGACCGCGACGCTCGCCGGCGGGTGCTTCTGGTGCACCGAGGCGGTGTTCGACGACGTCATCGGCGTGGATGGGGTGGAGAGCGGCTATATCGGCGGATCCGTGCCGGAGCCGACCTACCGGCAGGTGTGCGGTGGCGACACCGGTCATGCCGAGGCGGTGCGCGTCACCTTCGATCCGGAGGTCGTCAGCTACGACGTGCTGCTCGACATCTTCTTCCACACCCACGATGCGACCCAGCTCAACCGCCAGGGCAACGATGTCGGCACGCAGTATCGTTCGGCGATCTTCCCGCATTCGGAATCGCAGAAGGCGGCGGCGCTCCATGCGATCGAGCGCGCGCAGGCGGATCATCCGCGCCCGATCGCGACGACGATCGAGAACGGCGATGCGCCGTGGTATGTCGCCGAGGACTATCACCAGGCGTATTTCGAGCGCGAGGGCGCGGGCAATCCCTATTGCATGGCGGTGGTCGCCCCCAAGCTCCAGAAGTTCCGCAAGAGCCATGCCGAACGGGTCAAGCGCCAGACGGTGTGACGCACCAGACAGGGTGAACCAATGGCTTCCGTGGCGGTTGAGGCTGCCGCGGAGACGCGGTATGGCGTGTCGCCAGGGGTCCGGACGGGAAAGGCGCTGATGTCCGAGGCCGAAGCGATCGTCGCCGATTCAAAGCCGAGCGCAGCGTTGATCCCGAAACGCCCGCTGGTCATGCGCATCGGACGCTGGCTGCAACCCCGGATCAACGCGCTGACCGCGCGTCAGTCGACGATCGGCAACCAGCCCTTCTACGCGACCTCCGAATTCCGCTGGATCGCCCCGCTCGAAGCCGAGTGGGAGACGATCCGCGCCGAGATGGCCGCGGCGGTCGCCGATCTCGCCCGGGTGCCCCCGCTGGCGGAGATCTCGCCCGACCATCGCCGCATCGCGCCGGCGGGCAAGTGGCGGTCCTTCTTCCTCTACGGCTACGGCTATCGCGTGGACGCCAATTGCGCGGCGTGCCCGCGAACGGCGGCGCTGCTCCGCAAGGTGCCGGGGCTCAATTCGGCGCTGTTCTCGGTGCTGGTGCCGGGCACCCACATCCCGGCGCACACCGGGGTGAGCAAGGCGCTGCTCACCTGTCACCTCGGCCTGCGCGTGCCCGCCCGGGCCGAGGATTGCCGGATGCGCGTCGGCGAGGCGTTCACCAGCTGGGAACAGGGCCGCGCGCTCGTCTTCGACGACATGTACAATCACGAGGTGTGGAACGACACGCCCGACATGCGGGTGGTGCTGCTCGTCCAGTTCCGCCGGCCGATGCGGCCGCTCGGGCGGCTGGTCGGCGAGCTTTGGCTGTTCGCGGTGCGCCATTCGCGTTTCGTCCAGGATGCGCGCCGTGGCGTCGAGCGGTGGACCGCGCCGAAGCCCGCCTAGCCGGGGATGCGGGACGCATTGACGGTGTCCGACAAGCTGGAGCATAGCCCGGACAACTGAGAGGATCGCACCGTGGCGTTCATTGTCCGGAATCCGGCCGTCGAGGATTATTTCATCGAACTCACGCTGGAGGAGGGCGCGGCCCGGCCCAACGGGATCATCGATCTCTACGAGGACGGCAACGTCATCCTGCTCAAGGATCACAAGCTCGATCTCGATTACGCCTTCCTGCAGACCGTCGACCTGACCCTGCCCAAGGATGCCAATCCGTCGCTGCCGATCAAGAAGATCAAGAAGATGCAGCTCCACAATTTCTCGCCGAGCCGCGTCGGACCGCAGCGGACGCCGTTGCAGATCGCGATGATCGAGCAGTTCTTCGGCGGCGACGAGGCGTCGTTCCTCTATTTCACCAAACAGGCGGATTCGGCGTTCGAGCAGGTCTCCGCGATCCTCCGCACGCTGTTCCCGAGCTATCGGCTCACCGAGCAGAGCCTGACCTACCGCTTCACCGAGACGCTGTTCGAGAACCTGCATTGGGACAGCTTCCCCGGCTATGCCGACCACCATCAGGTCCGGGTGTTCTGCAATGTCGACGACGGCCCGCGTATCTGGCAGCTGAGCCACCGCCTCTATCCCTATCTGGACGAGCATTACGAGCGGCTCGATCTCGGGCGCGCGGCCGGCGACAATCCCAATGCCGTGATCGGGATCATGGACCGCGAGGTGCTGGGCGGCATGCGCAATCGCTGCCTGGACGGGCTGCCCAAGCATCACGTCTCGTTCGCGCCCGGCGAGATCTGGTTCGGCGACAGCCGTGCGATCTCGCACCAGGTCTATTACGGCCGCCGCGCGGTGATCTACGCGCTCGAGTGCGACGTCGGGACGATGGCGGACCCGGAGAAGCGCTTCGATCGGCGTATCGCCGCGCTCCACGAGAAGCATCGGGCGCACGCGCCGGCCTGAGCGGCGGGCGCCTCCTCAGACCCGGTCCGGCCGCGCCTTGCCGGGCTTGAACGCCCATATCAGCACGCGCTTGCCGTTGCGTTCGTCGCGGACGTTCCTGACGCGCACGTCGGTGAAGCCACGGTCGCGACAGATCGCCTCGAGATCCTCGATCAGCAGCCATTTGGCATGGTCGCGCATGCCCGCGAACGGCGAGATCGGCCGTTCGTCCTTGCGCGCATAGCGGAAGGTGCGGCCGAGCGCCTCGTAGCTCTCGCTCGCGTCCGCCTCGTCGGTGGCGACATGCGTGTCGAGCAGCACGCCCGCACCGGTGCGGTCGAGCGCGATGGCGAGATGCTCGGCCGGGTTGGAGAGATGGTAGAGCACGCCGATATGGTGGAGCACGTCCCAGCGCTGCGGCACCGTCGCCGGCGGATCGCCGAGTTCGAGATCCCATACCCGCACGTCGGCGCTCATCCCATAGGCCCACAGCCGGGCGAGCGTCTTGAGGATGTTCTCCATGCGGCTGTCGACACCGGTCACGCGCGCCCCGCGGGTGAGCGCGCCGATGGTGTGGATGCCCTCGAAACAGCCGACCTCCAGCAGATGACGACCGGCGAGCGGCAGCACGCGGTCGAACTCGACGATGCGCTCGTCGATCAGCGGCTGGACATTCGAGCGCTTGTGGTCGCTCCAGCTCGAACCGACGACGCGGCCCGCGGCATCGGCGGTCAGCGCCCCCCACGGCAGCAGCGCGTTGAGCGCGTCGAGCTCGGCATCGGTCATCGTCGTAACCGGGGACACCCGGTTCTCGAGCAGCGCCAGATCGCGCTCGCGGGGCTTGGGGAGCGGCTTCTCCGAGGCCGGCGGGACCTTGACGGCCGCCTGCGCCTGCGCCGCGATGTCCTTCGCGATGCGCGCGCGCGTCGCGGGATCGTCGCTCTGGAACAGCCCGATCACCAGCTGCATCAGGTCGCCGCGTTGCTGCATCGTGTCTCCCTTTCGTAACCGGGCCGAATAGCCAAGCGCCCCAACCCGGATAACGACTCGGACGGCATCGCGCGACGGTTGAAATGCGGGGTCCCCCGGGCGACACGGCGGCATCGCCGCGGCGGTGGTTCCGGAAGAGTGCCCTACGCGACCCCGGCTTCGGCGAGGTTGGCCCTGAGGCGTTCGAGATCGGGATGGACGACCGGCACCGCCCCGGCCTCCCCCGGCAGGAGCTGGTAGCCGCCGACAAAGGCGCAACGATAGGACTTGATCGCATTCTGGAGGATGAGGCGCGCGTTCAGCGGCTCGTCCCCGCAGATCACGACGAGCCTGCCCGTGTAATCCGGCCGCGAAAAGAGACCGGTGTGGAACGCCGAGCCCATCAGCCCGGCGATGGTCTCCGCCGCATTGAAGATCCGGACCTGCTCCAGGAACGTGACCAGCTCGGGATAGACCACCTCGTAGCCGAGATCCGTGAACAGGCGTTCGATCCGTTCCTCGCCGCTGACCCGGCGCAATCCGCCCGACAGTCGCGCGCGGCTGAGATAGATCTTCTTCCCGCGATACGGATTGTCGGAGCCGGCGAGGAGCCGGTCGGCGACCGCGAGATGCGCCGTGTCGGCGTTCCGGAAGATGAGGTGACGGCCCTGCAGCGCCGGCTCGGGCACCGTGATCCGTCGGAACAGGGTCGGCGCGGTCAGCGGATCGCTGGCCGCGTCGGTCGCGCCGCAGACCGACAGCATCTGCGCGACATAGTCCCGCCCGCGCGCCAGCTCCCCATGCGAGAACGGTATGAACACGCGCTGCTGTCCGGAGGTCCCGTCGCCGCCGGCCCACAGCCTGCAACAATGATCGGTCAGGAAATGGCCGTAGTGACCGGCGTAGGCGCCGAGGAAGAGGGTGGGACGGGTCCTGACGCTGTATCCCCCGTGCCGCGCGACGATCGCGTCGAGATCGATCCGGCCCGGGTTCCTGACGAGCCGCTTGCGCTCGAACTTCACCTTGTCGCGTGCGGCGACGCTCTGCGTATCCGTCACGTACAGGTTGCTCGCTTCGTCGATCCGGATACCGGCGCCGTCATACAGTCCCGTGAAGCCCGGGACCGCCCAGAGATCCTCGAACGTCCAGCACTGCGGGCGCTCCTCCTCGCCCGCGACACGGAGCGTTCCGCTCAGCCGCTTGATGCGGGCCGCCTTGACGTCGAAGATCTCGCTATCCAGAAGCCTCTGCATCGAGCGTCCTCAGCCGGCCGCCCGGTTCATCGTCTGCACGCCCTGGAAGGCGGCCCCGGTATAGCCGAACGCCCGGCAGTTCACCGCCTGGACCTGAATCGTGGTGCCTGGCGACGCGATGTCCTCGTTGTAGAAGCCGTAGACCATCGTGTGGTTCGCCTGCGTATCGCGCGCGACGCAATTCTCGAACACGACGCTCAGATTGCCGCGCGTCGCGCCCGAGCGGAAGCCGGAGATCGGATTGGTCACGCCCTTGTTCCCCTCCAGCGTGGCGGCCGAGCCGGGATTGACGGCGGTGCATCCGACGACGCGCGAATCCGGTGCGGACACCGTGAAGCACGTGCCGCAATCCGAGCAGGTGAGGCCCTGCACCAGACATGACGAGCCGTTGCTGGTGTTCTTGTACCCCCAGGTATAGGCCATCGAGATAAGGCCTCCGCGGACGATCACGCGGTGGTTGCCCGAGGTGCCGCTCAGATCGAGCGCCTCGTCCACGAACGAGATCCGCGGCGCCTCGATCGTGGTATCGCTGCATCCGCTGCACGCGATCCCGCGCGTGTACCGGCGCGACGGCGCCCGCCCGGGGACCGGATGGCCGTTCCCGTCGGAGCGATCGTAGCGCGCGTCGCCGGTCAGGTTCGACGCCTTGGGCCGCGTCACGACGCAGCGCTGGAGATTGCCGAGGAAGATCCCGGCGAGCATGTCGTCGAGCGCGTCCGGATTGCTGTAGACGAGATCATGCGCGAGAAGATCGACGAAGGTGCTGTCGGTGCAGCCGATCAGCGCGATCCCGAGGCCGCGCCCCTTCCCGGTGACGCTGACGTTCTGGAGCAGGTGCCCCGCGCCGCCGCGGATGCTGAGCCCGGCGCGCCCGGAACCGAGCCCGTCCGCGCGCGCGCTGGCGACGTGCTGGACATTGGTCGAGCGCGTCAGCGCGCCCGCCGCCGGATTGTCGCCGACATGCAGGGCGATGTTCTGGAGCGTGATCCGGGACTTGCCCGCGGCATCGAGGATACGCGCGGCGTCGCCCGGCGCCATCTGCTTGAACGACAGGTTGCGCAGCTTCGAACCGTCGACGAGCGTGAGCGCGTGCCCGATGCCGAACGGCCGCTTGCCGCCGTCGATCGGGACACCCTGTGCGATCGCCGCCTGGAGCGACGCCGTTTCGTCCGAGCCGTCGCCCCTGATCCCGAAATGGGTGATCGGGAAGTATCCGTCCTGAAGAGCCTGCCGACGCATGTACCGGCCGACGACGGTTCCGGCGCTGCTCCGCGCCGCGACCGCATCGAACGCGAGGCCGCCGAGCCCGATGGCCCCTGCACCTGTCAGGAAGTGGCGGCGATCCAACATCTGATTTCCTTCTCGGCTGATTGACGAATGCGCCGGACGGCGATCGATCGCCGCGTCCGCGTGCAGGCCCACAGGGCGAGCGTAGGACGGGCGCCATGGCGGTGGCGTGGACGGGTCCTTGCATCGGCACCCATGTGCCGCACGCCGCTCAGCGCGCGAGGCCGCCCACGATGAGGATCGCGACCAGGATCAGTCCCGGCAGGACGAAGCCGCCGACGAAGCGCAGGACGCTCGTGGCGCCGCCATCGGGGGGCGCCGGGCGTCGCGGCGGGCTCTCCGAGGCGCCCGGCGGTTCCCCGATCGTGCCGCGAAGATGATCGGCGATCGCCGCCAGTTCCTCTTCCGAAACCTTGTCCATCATCGCTCCAGTCGGCTTCCCGTGCGTCGCTCACCCGGCGACCGCGAGCGGCAGCGCGCATCCGGTCGCCGGCGTCATGGCCTCTCGATACAGGCGCTCCTCGGCGCGCCACAGGTCGGCGAAGGCGACGTCCTGCCAGTGCGAGAACCACGGGCCGCCATTGGTGAAGTGGATCGCCGCCGGCGGCGTGCGCGGCACGGCATATTCGCCCTCGAGATAGTTCCACTCGAGATCGAGCGACCCGATCAGCGCATCGTCGGGCAGCCATCCGAAGCGGTGCAGGTAGCTCGGCGCCGCCCGATTGACGACTCGCGGGGTCAGCGCGCGGACATGCTCGTTGGCGCCGTTGAACACCATGAAGGACGACCAGTTCTTGCGCGGATAGACGGACTGCGTCCTGCCATCCATCTTGACCGCGTTGACCGGGACATAGTCGTGCTGGACCACGTAGAGCGCCTTGCTCGGGTCGAGCCCCGCGATCAGTTCGCCGATGTCGCGGGTGAACAGCACGTCGCAGTCGACGAACAGGGTCCAGCCGTCGTGCGCCGCGACATAGGGGGTGAGGAACCGGGTCAGCGAGAATTCGGTCGACGCGCTGCCGTCCGCCGGTCGGGTGTAGAGGCCGAGCTCGCGGAGCGTCGGCTGACGCAGCGGACGCACCTCGATCGGCCCTCGCGCGTGCCGCTCCAGCGAATGGCGGCAGACCTGCCACGCGATATCCTCGCGGCTGTCGTAGCCGACATAGATCTTGATCGGCACCGATGCGGGCATGGCACGTCTCCTGCGGCAGCACGATATGGTGACACAGGCGGCGGTCCGCGCCAAGCGACTTGCCCCCGGTCCGGCAGTGCGGCTAGGTCGGTTCGTCCGCCGGCTCGATCCGGCGCCGGGGACGGAGGACGCGATGTTGCTGTGTGGACGGGAGGTCGGCCTCCAGGACAGGTTGTTCGTGATCGCCGGCCCCTGCGTGATCGAGAGCGAGACGATGATCCTCTCGATCGCCGAGCGGCTCAAGCGCATCGCCGACCGGCTCGGCATCCTGCTGATCTTCAAGGCCTCGTTCGACAAGGCGAACCGCAGCTCGGGCACCTCGTACCGCGGGCTCGGCATGGACGAGGGGCTTCGTATCCTGGCGCGGGTCCGCGCGGACTTCGACATGCCGGTGCTGACCGACGTCCACGAGAGCGCGCAGGTCGCGCCGGTCGCCGCCGTCGTCGACGCCCTCCAGACCCCGGCCTTCCTGGCGCGGCAGACCGATTTCATCTCGACGGTCGCGGCGTGCGGCAAGCCCGTCAACATCAAGAAGGCGCAGTTCATGGCGCCGCACGACATGCGCAACGTCGTCGCCAAGGCCCGCGCCGCGGCCGCGGCGGCCGGCGCCCCGCCCGACGCGATCATGGTGTGCGAGCGCGGCGCGTCGTTCGGCTACAACAATCTCGTGTCCGACATGCGCAGCCTGGCGATCATGCGCGAGACCGGCTGCCCGGTGGTCTTCGACGCGACGCACTCGGTGCAGTTGCCCGGCGGCATGGGCGACAGATCGGGCGGCCAGCGCGAGTTCGTGCCGGTGCTCGCGCAGGCCGCGGTGGCGGTCGGGATCTCCGGCCTGTTCATGGAGACCCATCCCGATCCCGCCAACGCGCTGTCGGACGGCCCCAATGCGTGGCCGCTCGACGAGGCCGAGACGCTGCTGACACGACTGCTGGCGATCGACGCGGTGGTCAAGGACCTGCCCGCCGCAGTCGCTGCGCGTACCGCGCTCGCGGCCGAATAGACGGCGGCGGAACGGTCGTACCGGGTCAACAGGGATGAGGCGGCGGATCGGCCCACGGCCGATCGCCGCGTCCGTCGGGGATTGTGGATGAACAGCGGTACCGTATCGTCGCGTGATCCGGATGCGCACCTGACCGTCGTGCGTGGCCAGCAGGTCGGACGTCGCCGCAGACGCGACATCGAAACCCAGAACAGCCGGCCGGTCGTCGTGGTGCTCGGCATGCACCGCAGCGGCACCTCGCTGCTGTCCAACCTGCTGCACTATCTCGGCGTCGACATGGCGGACACGACCGATCATGTCAGCAAGCGCAACGCGAGCGGCTTCTGGGAGCGTCCCGAGCTCAACCGTCTCCAGGACGAGGTGCTCGACGCGATCGGCCGGCCGATCGGCTCGCCCGAGCATTGCCTGCCGCTGCCGCCGGCGTGGTGGCGCCGCAAGGAGGTGCAGGCGATCAAGCCGCGCATCGTCGCGTTCGTCGAGGACGAGCTCGCCAAATCGACGAACCTGTGGGGGTTCAAGGATCCGCGTACGTGCCGGCTGCTGCCGCTCTGGTGGGAGATCTTCCGCGAGCTCGACCTGACGCCGATCTATGTCCACGCCCTCCGCGCGCCCGCCGAATCCGCGATCTCGATGTCGCTGAAGAACCGCCTGCGCTCGATCTCGGCGACCCAGGGCGAACTGATGTGGATCGCCTACAACTACGATATCCTGCGCTACGTCGCACTCGACAACCCGACGCTCACGGTGGATTACGAGGAGTGGTTCGCCGATGGCGCGCTGGTCGCGCGGCGGCTCGCCGAGGCGCTGGGTGTCGGTGAGGACTTCACCGACGAGGACCTGCGCGAATGCGTCGCTTCGGTGGTGAGCCCGGCGCTTCGCAACCATGTCGCGGGCCAGGGCGAGGCGGTGTCGCGAATGCCGATCGCGAGCCTGCTCTATGAGGCGATGCTCGGCGATCAGCGCGCGAGCACCGCCGGATCGCGCGCGCTCAAGAATCAGATGTCGTTCATCGGGCTGCTGATGAGATCGACCGCGCCGATCATCGACG
The DNA here is from genome assembly GCA_964245815.1 of uncultured Sphingomonadaceae bacterium. Lineage (GTDB taxonomy): Bacteria > Pseudomonadota > Alphaproteobacteria > Sphingomonadales > Sphingomonadaceae > Solisphingomonas. The sequence continues at coordinate 35,590 of CAXTNX010000003.1, forward strand.
AGCTCGTGCCGCTCACCCAATTGCGCGAGACGACCGCCCAGACCGAGACCCGGAATGCGGAACGCACCAAGGCGCTCGACGAAGAGATCGTGATCCTCAACCGCAAGTTGCTCGGCGCGCGCAACGAGGCGGAGGCGTTGCGCGCCGCCGCGGACGTCGCCGCCCGGCTCGAGGCTCTCGACGCGCGCCTGCTCGATCTCATGAACGGCGATGTCGGTCAGCGGATCCAGCAGATCGACAAGCGCATGCGCGAGATGCGCAACGAGACGCCGGGGCAGCTCGATGCGATCAGCGCGGGGCTGGCGGCGCTGGCCGAGAACGGCACGGTGCCCGCCACGCTCGCCGCGATCGAACGACAGCTCGCCACGCTCGCCACCGACGCGACGCTGACGCCGCGGCTGATCGGGATCGAGACGCGGCTCGCCGGGGTCGCCGACGATCGCGCGCTGTCCGCGCGGCTCGACGCGATCGAGGCGCGCCTGGCGGCGGTGGCCGGGAGCGATGCGCTCGCCAGCGGTCTCGCGACGCTGCGCGATGCGCTCGCCGCGCTGCCCGACGATGCGACGCTGGGCGCGCGCTTCGCGGCGCTCGAGCGCAGCGTCAACGGCGTCGCCGACGACGATGCGGTCAAGATGCGGCTGCTGGAGATCGAGACACGGCTGCGCGGTATGGCCGAGGACAGCACGGTCCCGTCGCGTCTCGCCGATATCGAAGCGCGGCTCGGAGTGGTCGCCGAGGGCGCGACGCTGTCCGCGCGGTTCGATACGATCGAGGCGCGGCTCGGCGAGATCGCGGATGGCGATGCGCTGGCCGTGCGCCTCGCCGCGATCGAGACGCAACTTGCTCGCGCCGCGGAGGGCGAGGTTCTGTCCGCTCGGTTCGACACGATCGAGGCGCGGCTTGGCGAGGTCGCGCAAGGCGAGGCGCTCGCCGAACGGCTCGCCGCCATCGACGGCCGGCTATGGGGTCTCGCCGAGCGCGAGGCGACCGAGTCGCGGCTCGACGGCCTGGCGATGCAGCTCGCGACGCTGGTCGATGGCGCCGCGGCGACCGTTCATGCCGCGGGGCTTGAGGAGGAGGTCGGGTGGCTGCGCGCGGCCGAGACCCGGCTGGCAGCGCGACTGGCATCGCGCACCCGGCGCGCGCGCGCGGTGATCGCCGCCGCCCGTCGCGATCGCGCCGCCCTCGCCGCGCAGCATCGCGACATGGACGTGCTGATCGACGACGGCCTCGTCACCACCGATCGGCTGGCGGTGGAGCGCCTGCGCACGCGGCGGCTGTCGCTGGCGCTCGCCGCGCGCGACGAGCGGATCGCGGCGCTCGAGGCGCGGCTCGCCGAAGCGCCGCCCACCGGCACCGCGCGCGAGGGCCTGCTCGCCTGGCCGAGCGGCGGCTTCGTCGCGACGCCCGCCGAGGATTACGGGTTCGCCGGCGGCATCGACCGGATCGACCGGGCCGGCATCGCGGGCTGGGTGCGCTTCGCACAGCGTCCCGATCTCGTCCCGATCGTCGAACTGGCAATCGACGGCGCGTTCGTCCTGGCGCAAGCCTGCGTCCCCTCGGGCGACCGGCACGGCTTCACGATCGACTGGCGCGACGTCCCCACCGAGCATGCCGGCCGCCCCGCCACGATACGCGTCGCCGGGATCGAGCGGACGATCGATGGTCCCGAGCTGATCGTCCCCGGCGGTCAGCGTCATCTCCACCAGATCCCCGCCAACCTCGCGGCCGAGCTGTTCGGCGGCGCGCCCTCGGACGCGGAGGACTATCATGGCTGGCTCGCCACGCATGGCGAGGATGGCAGCCTGGACGAGGCGCGCGACTGGCTCGCCGCCGACGATCGGGCATGGCCGCTGATCTCGGTGATCGTCTCCGGCGATGGTGCGGCGGGTGCCGCGGCGGCGAGCATCCGCGCGCTCAAGGCGCAGATCTATCCCTATTGGGAGGCGCTCTGTCTCGATGCCTCGATCGACGCCGAGGCGCTCGATCCGCGGGTCCGCGCGGTCGCGGCGGGATCGCCGCCGCGCGCGGCGGCGAGCGGAGACCTGGTGAGCTTCGTCGAGGCCGGCGATCTGATCGCCCGCACCGCGCTGCTCCATCTGGCGATCGCGGCGGAGGCAACCCCGGGCTTCGCGCTGATCTATTCGGACGAGGACCGGATCGATCCGCTGTCCGGCGTGCGCGGCGCGCCCTACATGAAGGGCGACTGGAGCGACGATCTCGCGCTCGCGCAGGATTATGCCAGCCGGCTGGCGCTGGTCCATCGCGATCGCCTGCCGATGGATGCCGGTCCGTTCGATCGTGCGCACGTCCAGCAGATCGTCACGCTGGCGGCGAGCGCTGCGCCCGCGGACGTCGTCCACCTGCCGTTCGTGCTCTATCATCGCACCGTCGAGAACGGACGTGTCCCCGCACCCGATCGCGAGCGCACGATCCTGGCACTCGCCAATCGACTGCCCGCGCGCCTCGCCGGGGCGAGCGTCGACTATGCCGGACCCTATGGCAGCCGGCTGCGCTGGCCGTTGCCCGATCCGGCGCCGCGCGTGTCGATCGTAGTGACGACGCGCGACCGGCTCGACACGCTGCGCGCCTGCATCGACGGGCTCCTCTACCGGACCGACTATCCGGAAATCGAAGTGTTGATCGCCGACAATGGCAGCGTCGAGCGCGAGACGCATGCGTATCTCGCCGCGATGGCGGGCGATCCGCGCGTGCGGGTGGTCGCGTGCCCGGGCGCCTACAACTATCCCGGCATCGTCAATCGCACCGTGGCGCAGGCGAGCGGGTCCGTGATCGCGTGCGTCGCCTATGATTTCTCGGTCGTCGATCCGGTCTGGCTGCGGCTGATGGTCGAGAACGCGCTGCGTCCCGATATCGGCGTCGTCGGGGCCAAGCTGCTGTATGCGGACGGCTCGGTGCAGCACGCCGGGCTGGCGCTCGGCATCGGCATCGCCTCGCATCTCTACCGTCGTCTCGCCGCGGACGCGGCGGTGCGTGGCGACCGGCTCCGGCTGACCCAGGACGTCGGCGCGGTCTCCGCCGCGTGCATGGCGATGCGGCGCGCGGTGTGGGAGGAGGTCGGAGGGCTCGATGAGCGCTTCCCGGTCGCCTATCACGATCTCGATCTGTGCTTGAAGGTGCGGGAGGCCGGCTATCGCGTGCTGTGGAGCGCGGACGCGGTCGCGCAGCACCTCGAGACCCAGTCGCGCCTGCGCAGCGATGCCGAGAAGCGCGACGGGTCGGACGACGCCCAGCGGCATCTGATCGAGCGGTGGGGCGCACGGCTCGAGCACGACCGCTATTACAGCCCCAATCTGGCGGACACCCATGCCGATGGGCGTCTCGCCGCGCCGCCGCGCGTCGCGCCGCCCTGGCGAACGCCGTCGCCCGGCGACGCCGCCTAGGCAGGCATCGTCGCCGGGCGAGGTCAGCGCGCGACCGCGCGTGCCGTGACGAAGGGCGAGAACAGCTGATTGCCGATCGCCACCAGCTTGGCGATGCTGTTGATCGCGGCGTTGCTGATCAGGATGACGTCCTTGTCCCGCATCGCGAAACGCTGCGACAGGAAGTAATTGGCGGGCTCCATCAGGTCGAGCCGGTAGATCGTCGGTACGCGCTCGGCGCCGGGCGTCGCCGGCGCGGCGTAGCGGAAGAGGAACACGCCCTTGGCATCGGCCTGCGCATCGTTCGGGCCGCTGGCGCGCGCGATCGCCTCGGCGAGCGTCAGGTTGGTCTGATCGAACGGCAATTGCGAGACCTTGCTCGTCGCCCCCATCACGACGAAGGTCTGCGGTTCCTTGATGAGCTCGATCCGGTCGCCGGCGGCGAGCAGCAGGTCGTCCGCCGCGCCCGCGCGGATCCGGTCGAGCCGCTCCTCGACATATTGGCCGCCGCGGCTGAACCGGACGACCATGTCCTGGGTCTGTGAGACCGCACCGCCCGCGCTCGCGATCACGTCGAGCAGCCGCTCGTGCTGGAGCGAGAGCTCGACACGGGACGGCTTGTTGACGTCGCCGGTGACATAGACCGTCTCGCTGAGATTGGTCTTGATCTGGACGACCGCCTGTGGGTTCTGCGAGCGCCCGGCATAGGCACGCTCGAGGATCGCCTGGATCTCGTTCGGGGTGCGTCCCGCGACCTGGAGGCGACCGACATAGGGCAGCTTGATCGCGCCGTCGCGGTCCACCGTGACCTCGGGGAACAGCTCGCCGCGCGCCGAGGGATCGAAGTTCTCGGCGGCCTGCGCCGGGCGCGATCCGCCGAACAGGCTGACGCCGACCTCGTAGATGTTGATCGTCAGGACGTCGCCCGGCCCGACCGTGTCGGTATGGGCCTCGCGCGCCAGCGAGACGAGCGTCGCGACCTGGCGGTCATAGCTCGATTCGCCCTGCGCGACGCTGGCGAGCGCGGCGCTGTCGATATCGACGATCCGCATCCCGATCCGGTTCTTGTCGCCGCGCGTGCCCGCGATCACCTGATGCGCGGTCGGCCCGCTCGTCGGCAGCGCGGCGCAGCCCCCGAGCAGCGCGATCGCGGACAGGCCCGACAGCGCGCGGAGCCGGGAGGAGCGGGACATCGGCATGGATCGTTGAACCTCGTCGTGGAAGCGCGATATGCGCGGCGGGATGGGTCGGGCAGCCGGCTCGCGCGGCGCAGGCAGGGCGTCCCGCGGCGGGTGTCAGGCGGCGCGGAGCTGGAGACGGTGGTGCATGTCGGTCGCCTCGTCGATCGTGTCGAAGAACACGACAGCGCCACCGTAAACCACCGCGCCCCGCGTGCAATATTGCTTGAGCGTCCCCGGATCGTGCGACACCATGATGAGGCTGGCATTGTCGCGGCGATTGAGCAGTTCCTCCTCGCAGCGCGCGCGGAACCGTTCGTCGCCGGCGCCGGTGATCTCGTCGACGAGATAGCATTCGAAGTGGACCGCCAGCGACACGCCGAAGGCAAGACGCGCGCCCATGCCCGCCGAATAGGTCGACACCGGCTGGTTGAGATAGGGACCGAGCTGCGCGAAGTCCTCGACATAGTCGATCACCGCCTGCTCGTCCTGCCGGTAGATGCGGGCGATGAACCGCGCATTGTCCGCCCCGGTCAGGCTCGACTGGAAGCAGCTCGCATAGCCGATCGGCCAGGACGTCTGGATGTTGCGCGTGATGTGCCCGGTGGTCGGCTGCTCGATACCGGCGATCAGCCGCATCAGCGTCGACTTGCCCGCGCCGTTGGCGCCGCAGATCCCGAGGCTTTCGCCCCGCTGGATGGTGAAGTTGAGGTTGGCGAACACCAGCTTCTCGAACTTGCGGATGTGGTAGCTCTTGGAGACGTCGTCGAACTTGATCATCGAACCGGACACAGCCTCCAGGCGCCGGGCGCGCGGTTGACAACAGGCGCGGCCCGGTGGCGTGGTTAGCCCATGACGTCACGGTTGCGCAATCGCCGGATCGGCATGGACGATCGCATGCTGGCGGCGGGCAGCACCGGAGTGGCGACCTACGCCCATGCGCTGCGTGCCGCGCAGATCGCGATCGCAGCCGACCCGATCCTGGTCGGCGCGGGGCTGGGCGAGCGGACGCCGCTCCGGCGGCTGGCGGCGGCGGCGATCCCGGGCGCACGCGCGCTCCGCCCGGCCGCGGGCATGCCGCGACGGCTGGTCGCGCGCGACCTGTTCCGCACCGCGCACGTCCATTTCGGGCTCTACCGGCGCTTCCTGGCGCTGCGCGTGGCGGGACCGCCGGGGATCGTCCACTGGACGTACCCGGTGCCGGTCCGCATCGTCGGCTGGGCCAATCTCTACACGGTGCACGACGCGATCCCGCTCACGCATCCCGATCTCACCTCGATCGACGCCGTCCGTCATCGCCGCGTGCTGGCCGAGGCGGTGCGTCATGCCGCGCGGATCGTCACGGTGTCGCACGCGGCACGGGCGGCGATCGTCACCGCGACCGGCGGCGCCGCAGAGCATGTCGTCGACCTGTCGCAGCCGGTCGACCTGCCGAGCGGTATCGACCTCGCCGCGCCGCCGGCGGGCCTGGCGCGGGGCGGTTATCTGCTCGTCGCCGGCGCGATCGAGCCGCGCAAGAACATCGCGCGCATCCTGGCCGCCTATCGCGCGAGCGGCGTCGCGCTGCCGCTGGTGCTCGCCGGACCCGATGGCTGGCACGGCGCCCCGCTTCGCGAGGCGATCGCGCGGACGCCGGGCGTCGTGCGGCTCGCCGGACTGGATCGTGCGGCGGTGCTCGCGCTGATCGCGGGCGCGCGCGCGCTGCTCATGCCCAGCCTCGCCGAAGGCTTCGGGTTGCCGGTGGCCGAGGCGATCGTGCTCGGCACGCCGGTGCTCACCGCGCATGACGGTGCGCTCGCCGAGACCGCGGGATCGGCCGCACTTCTCGTCGATCCGCACGATGTGGCGGCGATCGCGCAGGGTATCGCGCGGATCGCGACCGACGACGCGCTGCATGTCAGGCTGATCCGCGCGGCCGCGGCCGAGGCGGCGCGGTTCGCGCCCGCCGCATTCGCCGACCGGCTCGCGGCGCTGTACGACGAGGTTGCCAGCCCGTGCGTCGCCGCCTATCCGCCTCGCTCGGTTTGAGGGGCGGGCGTGACGCAGTTCAGGATCGGGATCGACGGCTACAACCTGGCGATGCCCAACGGTACCGGGGTGGCGACCTACGGCCTTTCGCTCGCACGGACGCTGTCGTCCGGCGGCCATCGCATCGAGGGCGTGTTCGGGCTCGATGTCGGCGCGGACGAGCACCTGCGCGCGGTCCGGTTCTACGATCTGCTGGCGCGCGAGCAGCCCGGGAGCACGACGCGCAAGCAGGCGCGCCGCGAGACGCTGCGGCGGATGCACGATGCGCTGCGCCCGCGCCTGACGCTGGAGGCGCGCGAGGTCCCGGTCTCCGACCGCGTCGAGACGGGCGCGTTCGCCGCTCGCCTCCCGCAGTTCGACCGGCTGGTCAGCGCCGCGCGCCTGTTCGACAGGGCGCACAGGCACTTCAGGACCTACAAGCGCTTCGTGACGGTGCGGATGGCGGACCCGCCCGCGATCATGCACTGGACCTACCCCGTCCCGGTCCGGCTGGCGGGCACGCGCAACATCTACACGCTGCACGATCTGGTGCCGCTCAAGCTGCCGCACACGACGCTCGACGGGAAGGCATCCTATGCCGGCATCCTGCGCGAATGCGCCCGCACCGCGGCGCGGATCTGCACGGTATCCGACGCCAGCCGCAGCGACATCGTCGAGCATCTCGGGATCGATCCGGCGCGGGTGACCAACACCTATCAGGCCTCGCCGATGCCCGCGTCCGCGCTCGCCCAGGATGCGGCGACCGACGCGGGAATGGTCGAGGGGATCTTCGGGCTGCCGCGCCAGGGCTATTTCCTGTTCTTCGGCGCGATCGAGCCCAAGAAGAATCTGGGCCGGCTGCTCGAAGCCTATCTCGGGCTGCGCAGCGCGACGCCGCTGGTGATCGTCGGCGCGCGTGCGTGGCAGAGCGAAGCCGAGCTGCGACTGCTGCCGAGCGGCGAGGCCGAGACGAACACCTATCGGCCGGGCAGCGGCACCCGCATCGTCCGGCTGGACTATCTGCCGCGCCCGCTGCTGCTGCGGCTGATCCGATCGGCGCGCGCGGTGCTGTTCCCCTCGCTCTACGAGGGCTTCGGCCTGCCCGTGCTCGAGGCGATGCAGCTCGGCACCCCGGTGCTCACCTCGCGGACCAGCGCGCTGCCCGAGGTCGCGGGCGATGCCGCGGTGTTCGTCGATCCCTACGACGTCGCGTCCATCGCCGCCGGCCTGCGCGTGCTCGACGAGGACGCGGCGTTGCGCGCGCGCCTCGCCGCCGCCGGGCCGCGCCAGGCCGAACTGTTTTCGACCGAACGCTATCTCGCGCGGCTCGAGGCGATGTACGCCGATGTCCTCGCGCCGCGAGCGGCGGCATGAGCGGTCCCGGGGCGGCGGCCGACACCAGGCCGGTCGAGCTCGATCCGTTCGGCTTCCTGCCCGATCTCGCCAGCCGCGTGCCGGGACTCGGCGGCCCGACGCCGGGCCATGATCCGAGCTACGTGTTCCACGCTCCCTACGTCACCGCCGCGCGCGGCCAGGCGACGTTCACCGTCATATTCGACAATCTGCGCGCCAGGAACGGCACGCTGACGCTGCGTGTCCACATGCTTCCCGACGAACCCGGCGCGGTCGCGCGGCTGGTGAACAGCGCGCGTATCCAGCTCAACCGGCTGATCAAGAACGGCGGCCGGATCGCGCTCAGTTTCGAGGGCTATCGCGGCGTGAGCTACGCGATCATGGGCTCGATCGCGGATCAGACGGATATCCAGGCGGATCGGATCCGCGTCACGCTCGACCGCCCGGCCGATGCGAACGCGATCGCGGTATCGTTCGTCGAAGCCCGCAGCACCGTCTTCGGCAGCGACAAGGTCAACGCCAGCCCGCACATGATCTCGACCAGGCCGGCATCGATGGCGATGGCGGTGTCCCAGCCGTACAATCCCGCTCAGATGCGCGAGACGGTGACCAGGGGCTGGCTCGCGCGGATCGGGCTGGCGCCGGATCACAGCGTCGCCCAATGGGAGCTCGTCTACAAGCTGCAGGCGCTCGAGAGCTACGGCATGCTGCAAGCGGGCGCCCGCGCGCTCGGCTTCACGCGCGGCGACGCGCGGTTCGTCGAGGCGCTCGCGGCCCACGGGCTCGATACCGTGATCGCGGAACCCGAGGCCGAGCGCGTCGTCGCGGCGATGGACCCGCTCTATCCGCCCGCGGCGCTCGTCAACTTCGACATCGTCTGGGCGAGCGACCCGGGTGTCGTGCTATCCGATGTCGCCGAGATCGGCCGTTTCGTCGAGAACGCGATGGCGTGCCTGCGTCCCGGCGGCCTGGCGGTGTTCGTTTTCGCGACGCATCGCTCGGCGATCGTGAACGCGGATGGCGACGACGGCGACCGCGGCGATGGGCGCATCCGGCTGACGCGGATCCAGATCGAGCGGATCGCGCTGATGCTCATCTCGCGGCGCAACGAAGTCGCGCAGCTCAAGCCGATCACGATCATCGCGCCCGATTCGGGGGACATTTTCGGGCTGATCGCGCGCGCGCCGCGCTCGGTGCTCTGACCGCGCGCGCACCGGCGGATCGAAGCGCCGGTCCGCTCGTTGCGGCGGGATGGGCTTTCAGATCACCAGCGGCTCCGAGGGGTTCGGCGAGGCCATCATCATCGTGATCGCGATCAGCGTGGCGATCCCGGTGGTGATCTGGTTCGTCACCGCGGTCCTGCGCGCCCGCGCCGACGTCCTCGACAACAACGACACCGATCTCGAAGCCTGAGCGACGGTGCGCGCCGTCAGGCGGCGAGCGCGAGCAGCGCGGCGTAGCGGCCGCGGACATCGTCCGGGATACCGAGCCCCTCGACGAAACGGCGCTGGCCGGCGAGCAGCGTGCCGCGTTCCCAACGCGCCGCGATGTTGAAGCGCCACCAGTCGTCCGCGGTCGCCACCAGCGGCAATCCCGCGAAGTTGCTGATATCGACCGCGCCGTCCGGGTCCGCCCACACCGCCACGGGCACGTGCGCGATGATGAAATCGAACAGGATCGTGGAGGGTGCCGAGATCGCGAAGGCGTGGCGCGGCAGATCGAAGTCGTAGAGCGGCTCGGTCCGCATCGTCACGTTGGCGGGTATGCGCACCCTGTTGCGCTCGGTGAAGCGTCCCGCGGGATGCGGTCGCAGCACGAGATCCTGCCCGACCATCGCGAGGCGATCCGCCAGCGTCGCGAACGCGTCGAGGAACCCCTCGCGCAGCCGCCCGGTCGAGAACCGCACGGAATGGAGGTTTTCGCAGACCAGGCCCGGCAGCGCGCCGGCATCGGTATCGGCGGGGGCCGGCGCCTCGGGGATCATGATCGTCGGGCCGGCGACGTATATCTTGGCACGCTGGCTCGCGGTGACCGAGCACATCCGTGCGATATCGAACCAGGCGACCGCGATGTCGGCGGCGAACGCGATCGCGCGGCCCGCGGTCTGGTCGTGGCGTTCGTTGTGCAGGAAGCCGACGCATTCCAGCCCATGCTGCAACGTCACGGTGCGCAGGCGGCCGGAGAGCGAGCGGAACAGCTCGTGCGATTCGGCGTGCGCGCTCAGCGCCGATTCGCTGCCGGCGATCAGCATCCCGGGCCCCGGGCCGACATGCTGGAGCACCTCGAACGGACCGGTATAGACGAACGGCGCGACGCCGATCTCGGCGCCCAGCCGCTCCATTTCGCCGCCCCAGCGATTGTCCGCGTCGCGCGGCGCGAAGCGATGCGAGACGATCAGATGGAGATCGGCATGTCCCAGCGACGCGGCGAGCTGGACGAGCGGGCGCAGCACCGCGAAATCCTGGACGAGCGCGAAATGGAACGCGACGAACGGGCGCCTCATGCCGCTTCGCGCCGGTGCAGCGTGGATCGCTTGATCGGGCTCGTGTCGCTCAGCAGCAATTCGATATCGCCGAACGCGGCACGGCAGCATCGCTCGACCTGGCGCATCACGTCCTCGTAGAGCGCGACGTCGCGCAGCGCGGTGTCGCGGATCGGCTGGAACAGCCGCAGCGGGGCCACGCCGAGCGCGTCCTGGTCGATCTCGACGAACTCCAGGTCGCGGATGCGGAAGACGCGCGCTGCCGTCCCGCCGACCGCCGGGAGGTCGAAGCGCAGCGCCAGCGACGTCGCGACGCGCATCTTGAGATGGCCGCCGGCAAGATCGAACCGCACCGGGAAGTTCCAGCCGTTCGAACAGAACGGCGTCGCGATCGAAAGACCGTCGATCGGCTTCATCGCCTTGTGGACCGCCAACGACGACTGACGGCCATGGATGATGCCGGTGAGCGGCGGGCGCGGCCTGTCGATCATCCGCTCCATCGCGCGGCGGGCCTCGCCGACGAAGGTCGACGCCGAGTCGAACGGGTTGGCGATCTCCGACAGCACGCCGGTCAGCGCGGTCACGCGGTGCGATCCAAGCCGGCAGCGCCCGGCCTCGATGTCGTCGACCAGCGCATCCGCGGAGCGGTAGATGAAGTCGTCGATCCGGTCGTAGAGGGGGAAGCCGAGGCTCAGCACCTGGCATCCGGCGTTGATCGCGGTGATCGCGCGGTTGAGCGACTTGGCGCGACTGAACGACTGCGCGTTGACCGGCAGCACCGATACACAGGCTTCGAGCAGCACCGCGCGTTCGGTCTCCTCGGTCCATTCGACGATCTCGTGTTCGACGCTGAACGCACGCAGCGCCGCCAGCCCGGTCTTTTCGAACGGCCGCGCATTGGTCACCAGCTTGAGCCGGACCGTCCAGCCGCGCCGCTCGATCCGGGCGAGCTCGCCCTCGAACGCCGCGAGATCGGTCACGCCCACCGGAAAATAAGGATTGTCGCCGATCCCGAACCACGCGACATCGAGGGTGCGCGACGTCAGGCTGCGGCGCGTCTTGGCGTCGCTCATCGCGCCGATCACCAGCGGATCATAGCCGGACACCGGATCGTCGACCGCGACGATCGGGATATCGGGCATGAACGGCCGTGCCACCTCGACCATGCGCGGGGTGCTGCAGATCACGAAATCGGTGGCCGGCGCCATCGCGCGCAGCCAGTCGCGATATTCCTCCAGCCGCGGATCGTCCTCCTGCGAGAAATAATCGTCGAACAGATCCTGCCCGACGACCCTGCCGCGCGCCTGCACCCGCCGCGCGAACAAGGCCGATGCCATGTCGAAGGTCTTGCAGAAGATGTAGACGTCGTAGTCGAGCGTCGGCAGCGCGATCAGGTCGTTGCACGTCTGCGCCTCGATCGTATCGCCGTCGACCAGGCATTCGGCGAAGCGATCGTAGCGGATGCGCATCCCCGCGGACGAGCGGAACGCGTCGCTCTTGATGACGATGCAAATCCTCATCGGATCCTCTGAACCACCACCGCGGCGTTGATCAGGCGATCGATCATCCGCGCATCGAGACGATAGGGCAGCGCCCGACCGAGCAGCAGCTTCGACGGCGCCGGCCGCTCGCTGTGCGCGGAGACCACGCTGGTGCACAGGTTGAGCCCGCCGCTGTCGAGCGCGGCGAGGCCGAGCAGGATGTCGTCCTCGGCCGGGCGGCCGCCGTCCGATCCCTGCGGCGGGAGCGCCTCGATCAGGCTGCGCTTCATCAGCGTCGCCGCCATCGTATTGGCCGCGACGGGCAGGGTCACCGGACCGCCCAGCGCCTCGATATCCATCGGCGAGAAGGCCAGCGACGGGGTCGCGCGCAGATCGGCATGGGTCAGCCCATAGCCGCCATGGCTGGCGATCCGGCGATCGCCCTCGACATGGCGGATCAGGCATCCGGCGCTGGCTACGCGATCGACCGACAGGATCGTCGCCAGCGTCGCCACGGTGCGGCGATCGGTTAGCAGGGTCGCCGCATCGACGATCAGGACGAACTCCTGCGTCAGCTCCGCGCGGACCGCCATGAGCTGATCGAGCCGTCCCGCCCCGGCGCGCAGCTCGACGATGCGGCCGCGGCCGGGGAACAGGCCTTCGAGCGCATCGACGATCGCCGGATCGGCGGTGCCGACCGGCCGGCAGAGCAGCACCGCGCCGGTGTCGCCCGCCGCCTGCTGGCGCACGATCGTTTCGAGCAACGGGAGCGGCGAGACCTGCCTGGTGTCGAACAACACGACGATATCGAGCCCGGATGGCGTGCCGTCGTCGCTCTTGCGCAGCAGCGGCAGATCGACCTCGGCGGCGATCTCGAACGGGGAGCGGCTGCTCTGCTTGAGCGGGGCGGGGCGGATGGCGAGCGCCAGCGGCCAGCCCAGGCAAAGCTCTGCCGGGCCGGCGCCGTCGCCGATCCGCAGCATCGGCGCGCCGCGCTTCGCCACCCGCCATTGCAGATCGTCGAGCCAGTCGCCGATCGGCGGCGTCCAGAGCGAATGCACCGATCCCTGCCGGTCCCAGTCCATGATGCCGAGACTGCCGGTGACGGTCTGCGTGGCGGTATGCGGAGGGATCGGCCGGATCAGCGCCGACAGGCTCGGCACCGCGTCGGCGGGCAGCAGCAGGGTCGGGCCGCGGCGCGGCGCCTCGGGCGTGAAGCGCGCGAGCTGGTCGGCCATCGCGCCCGGCGCCGAGGCGGCGACCGCCATGCCGAGATAGCGCGTGAGATATTCGAGCAGATCGCTGTCGAACATCGGCTCGATGCCCTTGTCCGCCGCCGGATCGATATCGACGACGGCGACGGTGCGATCGACGGTCTCGCCGCGAGCGAGGAGGAGCGCGAGCAGCTCGGCCGAGACCAGCGCCATGTCGGAGACGTCGTCCCCGCCATTGCCGCAGATCGCGCGCTCGGCGCCGTGCAGGCCGCCGCGGGCAAGCGACGGGAACGGAATATGGTCGAACATCCGGATCGCGCCGGACGGGTCGCGGATGACGAGCAGCACCGGCGCGAGCGGGTTGAACAGCTTGACCGGGACGATCGCGACGGCATGGCCGATCGGCGCGGTGGCGACGAGCTTGACCGGGCGATCGCCGACCGGACATTGATAGACATCGAGCGTCAAGCGCGCGCCATTGCCCTCGTAGCGGAGCGCGATCTCGCGCCGATTGGTGAACCACAGGTCGGCGAGCCTGAGCTGCGGGGCCAGCCAGCGGCGGCTGGCGAGCGGCTCGGATGCGGCGGCGGCCCGGGGGACCGGCAACGGATAATCGCTCTCGGTGCCCTCGCGCGGCGCGGTCGTGATCGCGAAACCGTCGAGCCGGCTCAGCCGGGCGAAGTCGGCGAGCCCGAAATCCCAGATGTCGAGACTGGCGAGCGGCCTGTCCGGACGCGGTCCCGCCCGCCCGAGCGAGCCGAGCAGCATCGATCCGCACTTGAGCGTCAGCGCGACATCGTCGGGCGCGGTCTGGCGCAGCAGCTTGATCGCATGGGACTGGACCGCGGCGTCGAACGCGGCGGTCGCCTCGCTCCCGAAACGGCCTTCCAGGATGCTCAGGAACGCGGGCGTCGTCGCCACCGCCGCGAGCACGCCCAGCCCGCTGTCGGCGCGGCGCAGGCGCTCCGCCCGGCCCTCGTCCGCCCCGAAGAATTCGGCGGCCCAGTCCGCCGCCCCGGGTTCGGCCGGCTTTTCGTGCAGCCGCGTCGCCGGCGGCAGCCCGTCGATCAAGCGGTAGAGGATCTGCGCGCCGAACTCGCCGGAGGTGACGAACGCGTCCAGCACCTCCATCCGGCGGCGGCCGACCTTCTCCTCGATGACCGTCTCGCTTTCGGCCTCCCGCCCCAGAAGAACGCGGTAGCAGTGCCCGACATCCCACGCGGTCGCCGTCCCGTTCAGACCTTCAGCGCTCATCGCGTCCCGTCATGTTGCGCGCCGCTGCGGGCGACGATCTGCCGATGCAGACGACTAGGACCTCTCCGCGGCTGTGCCAAGCATCGATCCGTCGCGGGGTTCTCGCGGCGGAGGGGTGCCAGGCTTGCACTCGCAGGGATGCTTGGCCATGAGCGCACGACGACGGAGGTGCGATGGCGTGGCGGCGGCGATGGTGACACGATTGTTGCGACGCATGACACGCCATGATCGTGCGAGTGCCCGGCGGGTTGCCAGGCTCGCCAACGACGCCCGCGATGCCGGTCGGTTCGCTGAGGCCGCGGGTCTCTACGAGGCGTCGCTCGATCTCTGGCCCAAACGGATCGATCTACGTGTCCAGGCAGGACATATGCGGAAAGAGTCGGGAGACCATGCGCGTGCCGAGCGGCATTATCTTGCCGCCGCCGCCGCTCTGCCAGACGACGCCGATCTCGCGTTGCAACTCGGGCACTTCTACGCGGTCGTCGGCCAGGACGTCATCGCGGCGGGGCATTATCGTCGCGCGCTCGACCTCCGGCCTGATTGGGGCGAAGCCAGCCGGGGACTGGCCCTGCTCGAAAGGAAGGGCGTCGGACTGGCCCCCCTCTCCGAAGCCGAGGCGGCCGCGATCGTGCCGGAACGCGACGAGGCGATCGTCCGCGTCCTGCTTCCCTCGCCGCCGGTGGAACAGTCGCAGGGACGGCTGGACACGATCGAACTGAGGCGGCTCGGCGGCCGCCGGCAGCGTTCCGCCAAGGGGATGTTGCCGGTGCTTTCGGGCGTCGAGGCGGTTCGCGGCATATGCTTCTCGCGCGCGGTTTTCGATCGCGTGACGATGTACCTCGATGGTCTGCCGATCCATGCCGAACCGCCGGTGGCGTTCCCGGGTCCTGCGGCCACCAAATACGTGTTCAATCTCTGGGTCGATCTGTCCGACGTGGCGCCGGGGCTGCATTCCATCGAGGTCATACTCTCGGGCGAAGAGGATCCGGTCCGCGTCAAGGACCATGTCATCGTGACCGCCCCCTTGCCGGCCGCCGAACATGCGGTTTCCGATGCCCTGCTCACGCTCGACCCGACCGACCCCCGCAGTATCGAGGCGCAGGTCAACAGGCTTCCCAGCGTGCTGCGAACGCCCGCACGATCGGTTCTGCAACGGCCCGTCCGGGCCATCCTCGTCCTGCGGACGGACCAGCTCGGCGATCTGGTCGTCTCGATTCCCGGCCTGCGTCGCCTCCGCGAGCTTTTTCCCGAAGCGCATATCGTCGGGCTCCTCACGGACGCGAACGTCGATCTGGCGCGGAACCTCGGGCTCTTCGACGAGGCGATCGCCATTCCCTTCCCCGATGATCCGGACCAGCGGCGCAGGGTGATGACCGCGGAGGATCAGGCGGCGTTGCGCAGCCGGCTCGCACCCTATCGATTCGATGTCGCGATCGACCTCGCGATCAGTGAGACGTCACGGCCGCTCCTCCTCCTGTCGGGCGCACGGTATCTTTACGGCTTCGGCGACAACGAATGGCCGTGGCTGTCTGCGGGAGCCGAAGGGGGCACGCACGATCCCAAGAACGATCTGGAGGCAGCACCGCAATCCGGTCGAATACGCGCGCTGATCGAGCGGCTCGGAACGATCGTCGACAGCGGCGCCGAGGTGATCCGGCGCGACGATCTGAACCCCGCACGCTTCGCCGCCCTAGGCGTCCGACCGGGGCGATACATCGTGCTCCACACCGGGGCACGGATCGCGCTCAGCCGGTGGGCGGGTTATCCGGGACTCGCTGGCACGCTGATCCGGCGGACCGGATTGATGGTCGTGCTTGTGACCGACGATCCCGCGCTGATCGCAGCTCTACCGCCCGAATTGCGCGCCGAAGATCGCTTTCGGTTGATCGATGGCCGCCTCGACTTCGAGGATTTCGATACGCTGATCTCGGGCTGCGCCGTCTTCGTCGGGAACGATTCGGGGCCCAAGCATCTCGCATCGCTGCGCGGCGTGCCGGTCGTCAGCATCCATTCCGCCCGGGTCAACTGGAACGAGTGGGGACAGGAACTGTCCGGCACGATCATAAGCCGCCGCGTACCGTGTGCCCGCTGCGCGCTCTATCACGATCCCGACGAGTGCGGAAAAGGCTTTGCGTGCATGACCAACATCACCGAGCAGGAGGTGCTCGACGCGGTCCTCGCGCAGCTTCCAGACTGAGCCACGCGTTGGCGCGAAGCGGGGCGACCGCCCCGCCCGGATGCCTCAGTTGGTGTGCTCGCGGACGCCGGCGGCGATCAGCCAGCCGATCGAATAGAGCAGCAGCAGGACCACGAAGGTCGTCCCGAGCAGTCGCCAGCGTTGCGGGAAGAGCGATTTGACGGGCAGGTTCGCATCCACCACCCGGACGATGTAGAGTTGCTGGCGCTGCGCCGTGTCGCGCGCGGACTGGAGCGCGGCGGCCGCGCCCTCATACTGCTTGCCGAGATATTCCTGGCGCATCTTGAGGCCTTCATAGCCGCCGATATCGTTGGCGATCGCGGTATCGGAGCCCGTCAGGCGCTTGCTCTGAACCGCCACCTGCGCGGCGAGCGCGTGCTCGCGGCTGACGAGGGCGGCATATTGCGGACTGGAGTGATCGATCATCTTGCCCATCAGCGCGAGCTGCGCGCGCGCCGCGGAAAGCTGCGCGGTGAGCTGCGAGATCAGGGTGAGCTGGGACTGGCCCTGCGCCTGGGGATCGATGTCCGCGCGCTGCTGGCGAAACCTGGTCATCTGGTTCGCGTTGCGCTCGACCGCGCGCTCGGCTTCGGCGAACTGCGCCTGCGCCATGGCGATCGCATCGTGATAGCTGCGCTCGTTGAGTAGGTTGACGCGCTGCTCGCCGAGTTCGAGGAGGGTGCGGGCGAGTTCGTAGGAGTCCCTCGGCGTGAAGCTGTGGACGGTCAGCGTGGTGATGCCGCTGTCGGAATCGAACTTCACCGAGACCTGCTTGCGATAATAACGCAGCAGCGTTTCGGGCGCCGGATCGCCGTTGCGCAGCCGGTTGAAGAAATCGGCCTCGGGTCGATTGAAGCGCTCGACCAGACGGTTCCGGCTGCGGAGGGTCGAGACGACGTCGTGCGACGTCAGATAGTCGGCGACGCTCATCGCTTCGCCGCCACCGCCGCCGCCAAGGCCCGCGGCGGACGACAGCAGGGACCCCAGCCCGGACGCGGCCGGCGCGGCCGGTGCCGTGGTGTGGACCATGAAATGCGCCTCCGACTCGTACTGGTCCGAGGCGACGAGGAAGAGGTAGCCGGCAAATAGCAGCGTTGGCAGCGCCACGACCATCAGGAACATCCGCTTGCGCCGCAACCAGTCGATCACGCGCGCCGCCAGGGGCTCGCGCTCGACGATGTGGCTTCCCGCGGGTTCGATGATACCGAGCATGTTCATGGCATTTGCCCCTTGGAACGGTTTCTCGCGGCGATCAGTGCAGGTGGACGCGGCGGCGCGCCATCCGCATCATGACCAGCCCGATCCACGTCAGGACCAGGCACATCCCGTAGAGATAGTAGCCGTCGAAATAGGTGAGGTCGCAACTTTCGAACTGGCCGTAGCGGGTCAGCTCGAAGATGTTCGGCAGCGGCGCCCACGACAGATAGTAGCGATACGGATTGGGCACCGCTTCCATCCGGATCCATGCCCCCGAGATCGGGATCATCAGATAGGTGTAGGGATGCGTGAGCCGGGCGATCAGCGGACTGTCGTGCGTGAGCGCGGTCAGGATCAGCGACTGCGCGAACGCCATCCAGACCATCGTCGCCTGCCCGGCCAGGAGATAGAGCGGACGCGCCGGTGGACTGGCGACGCCCAGCGACACGCACAGCACCATGAGGACGCAATAGGCGAGGAACACGCCCGCCGATTCGAGGATGACGCGCGCGATGACGATATCCATCACCGTCACCATGCGGTGATAGAGCAGCGGCGCGTTCGATTCGAGCGTCCCCTCGGATCGGTTCACGATGCCGCGGAAGATGATGTAGGTGGTATAGCCGACGATCGCGAAGGAGAGCGGCCGGATGTCGCTGCCATACTGGGTCTGCCCGTGGCTGTGGATCGCCGCGATCGCGCTCGCCAGCACCAGCGGCTCGCCGATCAGCCAGAGATAGCCGATATTGTCCCGCCCGTAGCGGGTATGGATCTCGCGCATCACCAGCGCGCCGATCACGCGCATCTGGGTGATGAATCCGTCGTAGAACGTCTCGGAGCGCGGGTCGCGGTACGGCTGGCTACTCATGCGTCGGCTATCAACCAAATCTTTCGGGATTGCGACCCGTCCGTCGCGGGCGCGATGTGAGGCGACGCTATATCAGGGCCGGGCGGGGGGGGCCAGCCTCGAACAGGCCGGGGCGAGCCGGTCGAAATGGGGGTTGTAGAACCGGTCCTGCGCGAACCGCGCCGCCCAGCGCCGGCGCAGTTCGCCCGTGGCGAGCGCGGCGCGGCGGCGCTTGGCGTCGTCGTCGTTATAGCCCCGCGTCCGCGATTCGAAATGGTAGAGCGTCGCGCCGGGATCGTAGAGGATGTCGTAGCCGCGATCGCGCAGCCGCAGGCAATAGTCGGTGTCGTTGCCCTCGAACGAAAACGCGACCGCGTCGAAGCCGCCGGTCTCGTGGAAGAGCGCGGCGCGGGTGGCGAGACAGGCGCCGGTGACGGTCGAGACCTGGCGGACGAGCGCATGCCGCCCGAGATAGCCCGGATCGCTGCCGGCGTCGCCCACGCCCTCGTGCGCGGCGAAGCTGTGCCACGGATCGGTCACCATGCCGGCGTGCTGGATGGTCCCGTCCCGGTAGAGCAGCCGCGCGCCGACCGCGCCGACCGATGCCCGCATCGCCTGCGCCGCCAGGACGTCCCAGCAGTCGGGCGCCAGCACGACCGTGTCGTTGTTGAGGAACACCAGCACGTCGGCGTCGATGCCGGCGGCGGCATGGTTGTTGATCGCCGCCCAGTTGAAGGTGCCGTCATAGGGCACGGCGCGGAACCGGGCGATGTCGCGATAGCCTGCCAGGAAATCGCGCGTGCCGGCCTCGGTGCTGCGGTTGTCGACCACCACGACTTCGAGCGCGACGCGATTGTGCGGCACCGAGCGCGCGATGCTGGCGAGGCACGGCGCGAGCAGATCGAGTCGGTCGCGCGTCGGGATGACGATCGCCACCCGCGTGCCGGGCGGCGGCAGGCGACGGATGGAAAGCGCCTCCGGCACGTGCGCGTCGAGCCTGTCGCGGTGCGGCGCGACCGCGATCTCGGGCGCCGTCCGGGCGAGGAAGCCGCGCACCGCGGCATGATGGCCCTCGGCGGATGCCGGAGCATCGGCGAACCGATGGAACAGCACGCGCGGGACATGCGCGATGCGAGCGCCGTCGCCTCGCCCCGCGAGGCGCAGCGCGTGCGCGACGATCGGCGCGGCGGCGCGATCGGGCGGGATCCCGTCGAACGCGATGGCGGCCAGCGCTCCGAGACAGTCCTGCTGCAGAAGCAGATCGGGATCGAACGCCGAGCGCAGCCGAGGGTCGCCCCGGCGCGGCCGGTCGCCATCGTCGGCCGCAAGCGCGTCGTCGTCGGCATAGGCGAGCAGGGCGCCGCGCCCGATCGCGGCGAGCAGCAGCGCCACCGCATCGGGCGCGAGCATGCCGGGCGCGGTGGCGAGCACGAGCGTCGGCCCGGCGACACGGGCGATGGCGTCGCCGAGCGCGTCGTCGCGCCCGGCCGCCGCGGTGGCGATGCCGTGAAGGGTCACGCCCGCGCCGAACCGCGCGCGCCAGCGGTCGAGCAGCATCTCCGCCTCGAGGCGGAGATCGCCGGTATCGTGCAGCACGACGATCGTCCGCGGCCGCGCGGACTGGGCGAACAGGCCGGCGAGCAGCGCGTCGAGCGCGGTCATGTCGCAGGCGCTGCCATCCAGCACGGCCGCCGCATCGACGGGTCGCGGATCGTCCGCCGGCCGGTCGGGATAATAGGTCGCCGCATAGGCATCCCACGCCGAGAGCGGGAAGCCGAGCGCGCGATGGAGTTCGGGCAGCCGCGCCTCGAGACGATCGAGCGCCACGCGCAGATCGGCGATGTCGCGGCGTGTCCCGGCAAGCGCGTCGATCGCCGGGTGGCGCGCGCCGGGCAGCCGCACGCTGGCGATCACGGTCCCTTCGGCATCGCGAAGTTCCGCCGGCGGCGCGCGCCCTTCGGGAGCGGCGGCGGCATAGCGCAGCACGAATCCGGGGCGCCCGGGATGATCGAGATCGGGGCGCAGACCGTCCGGAGACGTCGCGCCCGCGAAGCCCCCGTCGATGAACAGCTCGAGCCTCGGGACACGGTCCGGTCCGCGCGGATCGATCGCCCAGCCGTGGATCTCACCGTCGATCACGTCCTCGATCACGACCTTGACGGTGGTGCGTGCGGCCCGTCGCCGGCGCGCTTCGAGCGCCGCGACGAACGCCGGATCGAGCGGCGCGCCATCGCCCGGCGCGATCGTGCGCGCGAACCGCGCGTCGCCGAACAACGCGCCGAACAGCGCGTGCCAGTCGGCCGCCGCGCGCGCGGCCTCGCGGCCGTCATCGTCGAGCGGAATGAACTCCGCGGCCCATGCGGCGAGCGCGGGCGGCAACGGACGACCGAACCAGGCGCCGCCAAGCGGCTTGCCGCGAACGATCGGCTCGACGACGTTGGCGTTAAACTCGCCGGAGCGGAAGAAGGGCGGGAACCACACCCGGTTGGGCTGGCCGAGGCGATCCTCGATCACCGTCTCGGCCTCCGGATCGCGGCCGTTGGCCAGTCGATAGGCGTTGACGACGTCGTCGCGCGACGGAGTGGCGTCGGGATCATGCATGACGAGCGTGTCGGTCTCCGCGTCGGATGGATAGGCGGGTTGGCGGCGTTAGGCCAGCCGGCTAGCGCTGGCCACGTCGGACGACGATCCCGAACGACGTCGTCGCATAGCGGCCGACCGCCATCTTGAGGTGGGGATCGTCCGCGTAGGGCGGCAGGTCGACATGCGCATCGAGCGGCGTGTCGCCGATGTCGAGGTTGATCGGCGCGACGTCGTGCCCGGCCGCGATCAGCTCGAGCGCCAGCCGCTCCATGTCGCGGCGGCGGAACAGCACGGTCGCGGCGTGATCGATGGTGTCGTCGTTCGAGCTGAGGTTGAGTTCGGTGGTGTGGACCGCGACACCCCCCGGGCGCAGGCAGTCCACCGATCGCCGGACGAACGCGAGCCCCGCCTCGATCGAGCCGAGATGCTCGTACGCGCACGACGACCAGGTGAAGTCGAAGGCGACGAGATCGTCCGGAATACGGGTCATGTCGATCGCGCGGAACGAGACGAGGCGGGCGAGCGCCGCGTCGTCGCACACCTCGGGATAGCGCAGGCTGTCCACCGTCGAGCCATGCTGTCCGGAGGGATTCCACAGCGCGATGTCGTCATGCTCGTCGGGCAGATCGGTGGCGAGGACCGTGACGCCGCGCGACGCCATCAGCGCGGGCAGCGGCTCGCGGCCAACCCCGAAGCAGAGCCCGCGCCGACCGGCCCGCAGCATGCCGCATGTTTCGAGCACCTGCAGGATATAGATGAACTCCCACTGCTTGCGGTGGTGGGACCGCGGCCGCTTGAGACGGCGCAGCCAGCGCTCATAGGCGGGTTCGTGGAACTGGGCCGCGGTGCACCCTTGCGAGACCGGGCGCGCGAGCCGCGCCGGACCGGTCTCGAACAGCATCGCCAGGGGGTCCTGCGCCGCGATCGCAAAGCAGCCCTCGCGTGTTCGGCGCAGCGCATCGGCGTACGGATCGGCGCCGTCATCCTGCGTGATGGTGATCGCGAGATCGTCCGCGGTCGCATCGGTGTCGTCGGCGATCGTTCCGAACAGCGCGTAGCCCACACCGGCGAAGCCCTCGCACGCGATCTCGGCGACGCCCCCGTCCGCGGCGAGCGTCGTCAGCGGCAGCCGGGCGATGCTGACCACGCGCGCATGCGCGGCGGCGCCGGGCGCCAGCATGTTGACCTGGATCACGAGCCGGCCGCCGGACGCGCGCAGTCCGGTGAAGCGCACCGTGAAGCGCGCCGGCCCGCGCGCGATCGGCGCGTAGCTGGTGTGGAACGCATAGCCGGCGGCGGGCGGCGCGCCCGTCCCGCCGAGCCCGGCGATACGGCTCGCGGCATTGTCGAAGAAGCCGAACGGATCGAGCGTGCGGTGGAACGGGGGCGCGCCGGCGCTCGCTTTCCCATCGGCGATGTCGGCGATCATGCTTGTCCCTATACCCGTGCGCCGCCGCGAGATAGGGCGATCCGTGGGACGCCGCAACGCGCTCGCGGAGGATGGCATGGCCGAGAAGCACCGAAAGACCCGGGCGTTTCGCCGCATTTCGCTCAAGCCCGTCGAGGCGCGACTGCTGCTCAACGCCATCGAAACGCGCACGGTCGACCAAGCGCTCGAGCAGGCCCGGCGCGTCATCGCGGCGCGCGAGGCGACGATCGACACGCTGCGGCTCGATCCGCCGGCATCGCGGACGCCGCAGACCCGGGGCGGAGGCGGCCTGTCCGCCTTGCTGTGGCCCGCACGCACGCCGGAACCGCTCGATCGCGCCGCGGCCGATCTCCTCGCCGGGTCCGGCCTGTTCCTTCCGGGCTGGTATCGCGAGCGGCACCGTGATGCGATCGGCGGCGGCGACGCCTGGGCGCATTATCTGTCGTCGGGCCTCGCCAAAGGGCTTGCCCCCAACCCGTTCTTCGATCCGGACTGGTATGCGCAGACGCATCTCGACGGACGGTGCGCGGAACCCGCGATCCTTCATTACATGCGGATCGGCGCACGCTACGCACTCGCGCCGGGACCGCTCTTCGATGCCGCCGCCTATCTGCTCGCCGACCGGAGCCTTGCCGGGGAAGCCGACGCGCTCGCGCATTTCCTCGCGCGCGGCATCGCCGAAGGGCGCGCCGCGATCCCGGTCGGCGCCTGATCGCGGCGCGGGGGTCGCGCCGCCGGTCAGGCCGGTATCTCCGCCATGGCGATGCGGTCGGCGAGATCGAGCACGATGCGCAGATGCGCTTCCCAGCTCGGCCCCCGCCAGCCGAGCAGGCGCTCGCGACGGTATGCGTGCGCCGTCTCGGATTCTGCGGCGAGCGTGAGGATCGCCTCGCGCCACGCCGGCCCGTCGAGCGGATCGAGATAGGTCGCGAGATCGCCGCCCGCCTCGCGCAGCGCCGGCAGGTCGCTGCACAGGACCGGAAGGCCGACGCTCAGAGCCTCGGGCACGGGCATCCCGAACCCTTCGGCGAACGAAGGCAGCAGCAGCGCGCGCGCGCCGGCGAGCAGGGCGCGCAGCGCGTCGTCGCTGACCCGGGCGTGCTCCTCGACGCAGCCGATCAGCGCGGGGCACCGTTCGAGCAGGTCGACGACCTGCTCGTTCTCCCATCCGCGCTTGCCGATCACCAGCAGTCTCGGCACTGCCGCCGGGCCCAGCCGGGCCGCCATGTCGCGCCAGATGTGGAGCAGCAGCAGATGGTTCTTGCGCGGCTCGATCGTGCCGAGGCAGATGAAATAGGGACGCGTGGCCGGCGGGGGCGGCTGCGGCGGCCCCCGCCGCAGGCTGGCGGTGAGCCCGAGATGCGCGACCGCGACCGGCACCATCCGTCCCGCGGCATGGAGATAGGGCAGGAAGGAGCGCTGCGTCGCCTGCGAGTTCGCGATCACCGCGGCGGCATGACGCGCCACCGTCATGATCCGCCGCCGGTGCCGGGCGGCGCCGCCGGCGCGCGCGTATTCCGGGAACTCGATCGGGATCAGGTCGTGCAGCAGGCAGACCAGCCGCGCGTCCTCGGCACGCAGGATACGCGCGACCAGCCGCTCCTTGTCGAGATGGTGCGGCGAGCTCTGGACCACCACGCGCGGCCCGCGCGCGCGCGGCACGGCCCGCGGCCGCAGCCGCCACAGCGCGCGTCCCGCCGCGCGCCAGCCCTCGATGCTGCGCGCCGCCGCATCGCCTGACCACGCCGCCTCCAGCGCATCGAGGAAGCCGACCGCGTCGTCGCGCGCGATCCGGCCATAGCCGGCGACCGGGTGGACCGCGCCGAACGCCAGCCGACCGGGGATCGCGCGCAGCAGCTCGCGCGCATAGGCGAGTTCGACCCGGTCGACCCCGGTCGGCGTCGGCGTGTTGAGGCGGGACAGCAGCCGTGACAGGTCGAGCACGATCTCGGGCTTCGCGCGGGTCATCTCATGCATCGCGGGGAAGCGGGCCGGTGCGGCTCCGATCGAATGGCGGTCAGCGGCGCCGGCCATACTCGACCGCCGGCGAGGACGGCACGAAGTCCATCTCGTCGTGCCCGGCCAGCCGCTCGACCGCGTGCGAGACCATCATCTCGATCCCGGCATTGCTGAGGAAGGCGCCGTGGAGCAGGCACCGGCTCGCGAGCACGCGCGAAAAGGCGTCGTAGATCGCCGGATCGGGCGCCTTGGGATCGCGCCAGAACGCGTCGAGCGCCTGCTGGTCGGTGACGCCGGCGATATCGTACACCGCCTTGCCAAGCGCCTTGACCGGCTTTCCCGCGGTCAGCGCGAGCGTTCCGCTGGTGCTGTTGACCGTCACCATCCCGCGCGAGCCGAGCACCAGCGCGAGCAGGTCGCCCTGTTCGAGGAATGCGATCCGATCGGCGATGCCGAGCGCATGCGCGATCTCGCCGACCTCGGCGCGCCAGTCGCGCAGGCCGGCGTCGAGCGGATGTTCCTTGATCGCCAGCATCGCCCCGGCGGGCGCGTGCGCCGCGAAGCTTTCGAGCACCGCGACGATCGCCGGGCGCATCGCCGCGAAATCCGAATGGATGCGGATCTGATAGTCGGAGTCGAGCTGGAGCGGGAACAGGAAATAATCCGCGGCCGCCAGCGATGCGAGCGCCCGCGCGGTACGCGCGGCCTCGGCCTCGTGGCGCCGGAAGCGGCGCAGGAAGTTGATCCCTTCCCATACCGGGTTGCGATCGCGATGGCCGCCGTCGAACGGAAAGCGCCAGAACTGGAGGACGACCTCGGCATGGTAGAAGAACGCCGCCCAGCCGCGCGCCGCGGTGTAGGACGGCAGCGGCGGACGCGGTTCGATCGGCGGCAGGCCGCGGGCCTGCTCGACATACCAGCCGGGATCGCGGGGCAGCGAGGAATGGCCGTTGACGCCGTTGCGCTCGAGCGTGACCCAGTCGGGCCGGATATACCCTTCCTCGAAGACATGGATGCGGACATCGGCGCGCCGAGCGATCGCGATCGCCTGTTCGTGGCGCGGTCGGCTGTCGCCGAACAGGACGAGATCGGTCACCGCCTCGCGCTCGAGCATGCGGCCGAGATAGCGCGGCCAGCGCAGCGTCGGTCCGCCGAAATTGTCCCCCGATGGCCAGGTCGCATGATCGCCGCCGTTGAGATTGATCCGGCGCACGCGATGGCCGACCCGCTCGAGCGCGGAACCCAATTTGGGAAAGAACGAGCCGTGCGGACCCTGAAGGAACAGGAACGTCCGGCGCAGGCTGGCTTGCGGCCTCACGATGACACCCTTGTCCGTTCCCGATCGCGGCATCGTCCGGCCGGATGCGCCCGCCGATGACCGCAAATCTTCACCGACCCGACGCTAGGCCAGCCAGCCAAACGGTGCAACCCGCGCTGCGATCCCCGCGACGGAAGTCGACGTCGCGGTGCATCTCCGTCAGATGCGGACATTCTTGAGCGAGTCGCGATCGGCGACGGCGAGCAGCGTCCCCACGATCAGCGGCAGGATCGCGGGCAGCGGCGTCACCCAGACGGCGAGAGTCACAGGGGCGCCGAGGCCCAGGGTCAGGATCGAAAGCAGCCAGTAGCCGAGATGACAGGCATAGGCGCGGATACCGCACAGGGTCCGGCGGTCGCTGCCGATCCGCAGCGCCAGCAGTGTCCAGGGACCCGTCGCCACGCCGTAGGAGAGCAGCCACCGCGCCACCGGCGATCCGCCGCTCCCTTCGACGAAGCCGATGAAGCAGGCGAACTGCCACGCCACGAGCGCCACGATCGGCAGGCTCGCGCTCGCCACGCCCACCATCATCCCGGCGCTGCGGCCGCTGCGCTTGAACATGGTCCAGGCCTGGGCATCGAGCATCATGCACAGCCGCTCGAACACCAGGGCGAACCCCAGGCCGGCGGCGAACGCGACGATGCCGACCGCGACCGGCCACCCGCCCCCCGAAAGCACCAGCCACATCGCCGCCACACAGGCGGCAAGGCTCAGCGCCGCCATCGGGATGGTCACGATACCCATCGCCACGCCGATCACATCCAACGATATCATCCCACCACGCCTGCCCGCGTCCACCGCGCATCCGTCCCGTCCGGTCACATCCTTCACGCCAGCCTCCGCGTGAACAGGCCCTGAAGCGCGCGGACCGAGGTCAGCACCGTACGGCGCGGCCGCATCTGCGTCGCGAACCGCGCGACGAGAATCTCGACCGGGCAGGGCAGCCCGGTGACCGGATCGAGATAGCGCGGAAACAGGATCAGCGCGCCCGCGACGAGCTCGGCAAGAGTCAGCACGCGCGTGCGCCGCGACGGCGGGGGGACCAGATCGCGGGTCAGCCCCCAGCCGGCATAGAAGGGCGTGCCGTGGGCGACGACCTCGCGGCCGCGCAGCAGCGCCTCGAACCCGGCGAGCGAGGTCAGCACATGCAGCGCATCGACGGTCTCGAGCAGCGGCGCCATCGCGCCGCCGCGCACCACCCGATCGGCATGGGCGAGCGCATCGCCATCGCGGATCGCACCGCGGCGGTGCCCGGCGTCCACGTCGGGATGCGGTCGGAACCAGATCTCGGCCGCGGGCTCGATCGCGCGGACCCGGCGCAGCAGGTCGAGATTGCCCGCGACGTCGCCGCCGCCATGGATCACCGAGAGATCGTCCTCGACCTGTCCCGGCACCAGCACCAGGCGCCGCGCGCCGGTGCGCGTCGGCTGGTCGTCGTCCGCCGCGCCGCCATATTTGCCGAGCCGCGCGGCGAGCACGAGCGCGATCAACGCTTCGGCGCGCGCGATCAGCGGCGGCGGGAAATCGGCGGTCGCGAGCAGCGTCTCGAGCGCGCTCGGGGCGGCCGGGTCGTAATGGATGCCGATCGGATCGACGGTGACCGACAGCGGCGGGAACAGCCCGCTGCCGAGCCCGACCGAGCGGATGAAGCCGTCCTCGACCCTGGTGATGCCGACCCGCGCCTGCGCCGCGCCGGCGATCAGCGTCGGCGAGACGCGCGACGGCCACACCGCGATCGCACCGGCGTCGCGTCGCGCGACCGCGAGCGCGCGCCTGGTCGATCGCACGAAAGGCGGGGAGCGGGCGGCCCACAGGAAGCGCGCGATCTCGCGACGCTTCCACCAGGCGAAGCCGGTGGCGACCGCGATCCCGCGATTGGCGTCGATCTGGCGCCGCCAGTCGCCGAGCAATGCGATCGTCGTCTCGAGCGCGACCGCGCGGTCGGTGAAGGGATCGCGATAGGTCGTTCCCGCGCCGAGCATGGCGGCGATCCGCGCCATGGCAGCGGCCTCGCTTTCCCCCGGTGTGCCGAAGCGGCCCGCCGACAGGAGGCGCACGCGCATGCCGGCGATGCGCGCCAGCGCGACCCATTCGTCGTCGCCGTGCGCGACCAGCGTCGCGCCGGACCCGAGCAGCGGCCACGGATCGACCGCGCCCAGCACCACCGCCGCGCCGTCGCGCCGCAACTTGGGCGCGGCGCGACGGCTCCAGCCGGCCCGCGGCAGCAGCCAGAGCGTCGCGGCATCGCGGGACGTGGCGAGATCGACCCGGGCGCACGGGCGGATGATCGTCGCGAACGGTCCGCGCGGCGGCGTCGGCGCCCAGAACGGGCCGCCGACACGCGCCGCGCGGATCGCGGCGAACAGCGCGGTGGGATCGGGCGCGTCGGCGGCAGGGACGGCGGCGACACGGCTCACCGCCGCGGTCTCCGGCGCGATCCCCGGAAAGGGCGGGGCGCGCAGCAACGGTTCGCGCATCGCGATCAGGACGAAGCGGGCGCGCCGGGCGTGCGGCGGCCGGCATCCCGCCACGGCTGGCCGACCAGCCGCTCGAACCGGTCGCGCGCCGCCCACATCGCCGGCACGCGGCGCCCGGCGAGGCCGGGCGCGGCGAGCGGATCGAACCCGGTCCAGGGCAGGAAGGGATTGCGCCGGCCATAGGCCCAGATCTCGATCCGGGTCGAGGCGCGGACCGACGGTCCGCGCGCATGGAAGCCCGAGGTGTCGGCCACCACCAGGGTGTTGGCGGGGACCGCGAACGCGTGCGGCGGCGGCAGATCCAGCGCCGCCAGTTCGTCCTCGCGCACGCGTAGCGAGCCGCGTGCGGACAGCCGGTCGAGCGCGCCGCCGCGCGCCTGAACGCTGCGCTCGCGCTCCCAGCGCAGCCGGGCGGGGGTCATGCGGTGCGAGCCGGGGACATAGACGAACGGACCCTCGTCGGCGGCGACGTCGGTCAGGAACAGCCACGCCTTGACGGTCGGATGGAAGGTGTCGGCATGGAGCGCGGTCTGCGGATCGGGTGCGGCGTCGCGGACGTGGCTGAGGATGGTCTGGATATAGGTCATCGGCTCGCTGTCGAAGCTGCCGACATAGCGGGTCAGCCCGCGCCACGCCGGATCGCGCAGCAGCGCGCGGACCGCCGGCATCGCCGCCAGCGCCTCGCGATCGAGCGCGATGCGGCGTGTGACGGTATCGCCCTGGACCATCTCGCGCGCGCGGCCGGCGAATGCCAGCGCCTGCGCGCGCAGCGCGGCGAAGGCATCCGCGCCGAGGAAATCGCGGCGCATCACAAAGCCGTCGCGTGCGAATCCGGCGCGGTCGTCGGCGCCGACCAGCGCCGCCAGCCTGGACCGCCGATGTGCGGCGAGCGCCGCTGCGATCCGCACCCGCGCGACGTGCAGCCCCCAGCGGTTGAGCGTCGGCGAGCCGATCACCGGATTGTCGCAGAACGCCTTGGCGCCGGTCGGCAGCTGGACGATCCACCACGGGAGCAGAAGATAGCGTGCCGGAGACATCGCTGCCCTTTCGATCAGCGCGCCGGTGCAGGCAAGCGGCAAAGCGTCAGGGGCGGATATCCCACCCGTCGAGCCGGCTCGCTCCGCGGTCGACGACGATACCGCCCCAGGCGCCGGTGCGCAGCTTGAACGATCCGCGTGCGTGCGCCTGCTCGGCCAGTCCCCCGTCGGCGAGCAGCGCGAAGCGCGCCGCGCCGTTGCTGGTGACGAGCAGCGCATCGCCGGCTCCGTCGGCGCGCTGTTCGGCGAGGAAGGCGCGCCACGCGGCGATCCGCGCGTCCGTATCGACCGTCCAGTTCGGCGGCGCGACGCCGCGCTCGTCCCATGCGGCGAGCGCCTCTGCGCCGATCCGCGCGACGACCGCGTCCTCGCGCGCATTCTCGTCGGGGCCGTGGTCGATCTCGGCGAGCCAGTCGCACGGCTCGATGGCAGGGTGGTCGCCGTCCAGTTCGGCGAGGATCAGCGCCGCGGTCTCGCATGTCCGCCGCAGCGGCGAGCACAGGATGCGCGCGAACCGCGTACCGCCGTGCGCAAGAGCGCGGCCGATCGCGCGCGCCTGCGCGCGACCGCTCTCGACCAGCGGCAGATCGGTGCGCGCGCCGACGCGGCGCGGCGGTTCGCCGGGCGCGAAGGTGTTGCCGTGGCGGACGATGGTGAGGCGTGTCATGGCCGATCCGTCATGCGACGTGCGGATCGCCGATCCGCGCGATCAGCGCCTCGGCGAGCGCGACGTCCTCGTGCGTGTCGATCCCCGACATCGCGTGGCGCATCGGCGCGGTCTCGATCGTCAGGATGTCGAGCCCCATCTCGAGGAAGCGCAGCTGCTCGAGCCCCTCCAGCGTTTCGTAGGGCGTCGGCGGCGTCGCCTCGAACGCCTCGAGCGCCTCGAGCCGATAGGCGTAGAGCCCGAGATGGCGATAGACCGGCGACAGCGGTCCGGTGGCGCGGCGCTCGGCCTCGTCGCGGATCGCGGGCAGGATCGTCTTGGAGAACCACAGCGCCCGCCCGTCGCGACGGCGCACGCAGGTCGTGCCGCTGAACGGCGCGCGCGTCTTGTGATCGCGCAGCGCGTCGAGCTCGTCCCAGCGCATCCGCACCACCGGCGTCGCCACCGCCGCGCCCGAACCGCGGATCGCCGCGAGCAGCGCCGCGACGACGTGCGGCGGCACGAACGGCGCGTCGCCCTGAAGATTGACGACGAACCCCGGCCGCCGATCGCGTGCCCGTGCCGCCGCACACGCGCGGCCCGAGCCCGAGCTGATCGCGGCATCGGTCATCGCCACCGCGCAGCCGATCGCGCGGGCATGGTCCTCGATGCGGGCATCGTCGGTCGCGACGACGACCTCGACATCGCCGGCCAGCGCCGCGGCGCGCCGCGCCACCGCGGCGACACGCTCGAGCAGGGTCACCCCGTTGATCGCGAGCAGCGGCTTGCCGGGCAGGCGCTTCGACCCGTAACGGGCCGGGACGACGATGAGGTCGGCAGTCGGCGTCGCGCTCGGCTCAGGCGACGCCGGCACGCAGCACGTCATGGAGATGGACCGCGCCGACCAGCTTGCGCTCTTCGCAGACGAACAGCACCGACACCGCGTTCTCGTTCATGATCCGCAGCGCGTCCGACGACATCGTCGCCGCGGTGACGGTGAGCGGGTGGTGGGTCATGTGCGTGCTGATGTCGTCGTCGAGCTGGTTGGAGGCGAAGCTGCGGCGCAGATCGCCGTCGGTGAACGCGCCGATCAGCTCTCCCGCGGCGTTGACCACCGCGGTGCAGCCATAGCGCTTGCGGCTCATCTCGATCGTCGCGTCCTTGAGCGTCGCGCCGACGCTGACCACCGGGATCTCGTCGTCGGCGCCCATCAGCTGCGCCACCGTGGTAAGCTGCGCGCCGAGCCGGCCGCCGGGATGGAAGACGTGGAAGTCGGACCGCGTGAAGCCACGCTGTTCGATCAGCGCCACCGCCAGCGCATCGCCGAGCACCGCCTGCACGGTGGTCGACGAGGTCGGCGCGAGCTGGTTGGGGCAGGCCTCGCGGACGCGGGGCATCTCGAGGCAGATGTCGGCGGCGCGGCCCGCGGTGCTCGAACAGCGCGACGTCGCGACGATCAGGGTGATGCCGAAGCGGCGGCAATAAGCGATGATGTCGCCGAGCTCGGTGGTCTCGCCCGACCAGCTCAGCGCCAGCACGATGTCGTCCGGGGTGACCATGCCGAGATCGCCATGGCTGGCTTCGCCCGGATGGATGTACATCGCGGGCGTGCCGGTCGAGGTCATGGTCGCGGCGATCTTGCGCGCGATGATCCCGCTCTTGCCCATGCCGGTGACGACCAGCCGGCCCTTGGTGCGCTCGATCGCGTCGATCGCCTCGACGAACGCATCGTGGAGCTTGGGCTCGCGGAGCGCGTCGGCGAGCGCGGAGAGCGCCTCCTGCTCGGTGCGGACGGTCTTGATCGCGGTAAAGGTTGCCGCCTCGGCGATCCGGCTCATGTCCATCCCACGCACGCTCCCCCACGAATGCCCATCGTTGCAGCGCGACGATGCCGCCCGGTCTCCGACTCCGGACGAGTGCCGGCGACCGCACCCTGCGGATTGCATATCGCGCAAGCGGAATGGGCGCCAGCCGCTTTGTGCCGCGCAACGGGAGCCGCGCGGCGAGGCGGTGGTCCGTCGGGATCGATCGACGGGACCGCCAGCGCGGCCGTCGGTGATGGACGCGTCGGCACGGGGATATTATCGCCGGTCGGGCTCGGGATGTAGGATGGTGCTCCGGAATTATGGAAACGCAACGCCACGTCCCCCCGATCCAGGCCGGCTGAGCGATGGCGGCGCGGGTCTCGCGCAGGTCGCGCGGCGAGGCGGAGGAGGAGAGCTATTTCATCTCGATGGCCGACATGATGGTCGGCCTGCTGTTCGTGTTCATCATCCTGCTGCTTTATTTCGCGCTCCAGTTCCAGCAGAAGAGCAAGGCGCTCTCGGACGCGGGCGAGACGCGCACCGTGATCCTCGAGCGGTTGCGGCGCTCGCTCGCCGACCAGGGTCTGCGTGTGACGATCGACACGCGCACCGGCGTGCTGCGGCTGCCGGCGGAGATCCTGTTCGCGACCGGAGACTATCGTCTTTCGGCCGAGGGCCGCGCGGCGATCGCGACGCTCGCGCGCAGCCTTGCGGCGGTGCTGCCATGCTACAGCTACCGGGCCGGCGCCGATGCGCTGGGCTGCGCCAACCAGCTCCACAGCGTCGACGCGATCTTCATCGAAGGCCATACCGACGCCGACGTGCTGCACGGCGCCGGGATCATCACCGACAACCTCGACCTCTCCGCGCTGCGCGCGACCAACACGTTCCGCGCGCTGAGCCTTGCCGCGCCGATGCTGGGCACCTTGCGCAACCTGCCGGCGCGCGATCCGGCGTCAAGCCCGATCCTCAGCGTCAGCGGCTATGGTCCCGATCGGCCGATCCCCGGATCGCGCAGCGATGCGGCGGGCAAGGCGGCGAATCGCCGGATCGACCTGCGCTTCCTGATGGAGACGCCCCAGCCGGGCGACGTCGCGGCGAAGCCGGCGTGGCCGCCGCGCGCCGGTTAGGCCAGGACGCCGATCGCGGCGTGCGGCGCGAAATCGGCGAGGCCATGCGTGTCGCGGGCGATCTCGAGAAAGCGTCGGATCCCGTGCTCGGCGACGGCATCGCGCTCGATCCCGTCGGTGACGAACAGGAAGCGGAACCCCATCCGCGCGGCGCCGAGCAGATCGGTCGGCACCGCGTCGCCGATCGCCAGCACCTCCGATGGCGCGAAACGACGCCGCGCCGCCTGCTCGGCGAGCGCCAGCGCGCGTTCGTAGATCGGCCGGTGCGGCTTGCCCGTGTAGGTCACCGCGCCGCCGATCGCCGCGTAGCGCGCGGCCAGCGCGCCCGCGCACAGTTCGAGCGTGTCGCCGTGCCGGGCGACGATATCGGGGTTGAGGCACAGCATCTGCGCACCGCGGCGCCCCATCGCGACGAGCTGGTCCTCATAGTCGGCGACCGCGCCGCGCCGCTCGTCGAGGCCGGTGCAGACGACGAGCGCGGCGTCGCAGCGATCGGCGATGCGGACGCCGGCCTCTTCCAATGCGGCGCGATCGATCCGCGTGCCGATGAAGCCGATATGCTCCGCGCCGCTTTGCGCGACCAGCGCGATGCCGGTGTCGCCCGAGCTCACCATCGCATCGTAATGCGCCGCGCCGACGCCGAGCGTATCGAGCTGGCGGCGCAGCGCACCGCTCGGCCGCGGCGCGTTGGTGACCAGCACCACCGTGCGTCCCTCGCCGCGCCAGCGCGCCAGTGCCGCGAGCGCGCCGGGAAAGGCGCGCCGGCCGTCGTGGACGACGCCCCACACGTCGCAGAGCAACAGGCGCGCGTCGTCGGGGAGATGGATCATCGGACGCTCGGATACCGGAAAGAGAAAGACCGCCGGGACGGTTCGCGTCCCGGCGGCCTCGCATGGTCAGCGGCCGGAGGTCCGGCCCGGGAGACCTGGGCCCGCCAAGCCTTGCGGCCTAGCGGCGCGCCCCCCGAACGGACAGAACCGACCCCTCGGCTGAACCATGAGACATCGGATCACCTCCTTTCGCTAGTTGAAGAGCATCGCCAGTCTGCACATCCGATATGGCGATGCAAGCCCCGTGTTGGGGCGATGCGGCGGATCGAGTCGCCGCCGCCGGCTAGCCCCGGCAATCCTCGATCACGCGTGCGACCTCGGGCCAGGCCGGCAGGACGAGCTGCGGCCGACCGGGCATGTCGACGAGGAAGCGGCCGCGGCTGAAGGCGATCCGGTCGAGCCGCGCGTCGCGTGCGCCAAGCTCCGCGGCGCCGGCGCTCGCCGGCAGCGCGAAGGTCCCGAACGACGTGGTCAGCGTCATCGCCGCGGCCGTCGCTCCCGGCGCCGTCAGCACGACCGTACGCGTCGCGAAATCGCAGCGGACCGAGAACGCCGCCGCCTGTCCCGCCAGCCCGAAGCGCGACGATGAGAGCGTGCCGGGCGATCCCTGCCAGGTCCAGCGGCCGGGCGTCAGCGACACGTCGCGCCAGTCCTGCTGCGGCGGCGCGGCGGGGAGTGCGGGGGTCGCCGCGACGGGCGGCGGCGTCGCGACCGGCTGCGCTGCCGGGTGCGAGGGCACGCACGAGGCGAGCGCAAGCGGGACGAACAGAAGCGGTAGGAGAAAACGCATCGCCGCCTTGTGGCCGAGCGCACGAGTCGAGGCAAATCGGGTCGTCAGGTGGCGTATATCGCTGGACGATAGCGGGGTTTGGGGATCGTCATGTTGCGATCGCGCGCGACATCCAGCCACAACGCGGTCGCCGTCTCGGCGTCGGCGACCGCCTCGGCCGGCGTGTCGCCATGTGCCGAGCAGGGGTTCAGATCGGGTATGTCGGCGATCCAGCAATCATCGATCGCCGACCAGAAGGCGTTGATGTGACCATGAGGTTCATTCGTTCGTTCATGCCCGGCGGCGGGGATATGTCCGAGCAACCGACGAATAAAAGCATCATAGCTGCCCGCCTCGGATCTCCGCTCCGTCGTCAGCCTCTGCCACGTCTCGAAGCTGATCGATATGTCCATCGCGTGCCCCTCTAGCGCCCCCGCTTCTCCGCGCGCGCCGCCCTGGCCTTGCCGTAGCGCGTCTGACGCGTGCCCGGTTTGCCGAGCGTCGAGTTGCCGTGGACCGGCGCCCGGCTCGGTTCGCTCGGCAAACCGAGCTCGTCCGCCTCGAGCTTGCGGATCTCGTCGCGCAGCCGCCCCGCGGTCTCGAACTCGAGATCGGCGGCGGCGGCGCGCATCTTCTTCTCGAGATCCTCGATATAGGCGCGCAGATTGTGGCCGACCATGTGCGGCGCGTCCGCGATGCCGGTGTCGACCGTCACCTGATCGCGGCTGGAAAGATGCCCGACGATATCGGTGATGTCGCGGCGGATCGTCGCCGGCGTGATGCCGTGCTCGATATTGTATTCCTGTTGCTTGATGCGGCGGCGATCGGTCTCCGCCATCGCGCGCTCCATCGATCCGGTGATGCGGTCGGCATAGAGGATGACCTTGCCGTCGACGTTGCGCGCGGCGCGGCCGATCGTCTGGATCAGCGAGGTCTCGGAGCGCAGGAATCCCTCCTTGTCCGCATCGAGGATCGCGACCAGCCCGCATTCGGGGATGTCGAGCCCCTCGCGCAGCAGGTTGATGCCGACCAGCACGTCGTAGACGCCGAGCCTGAGATCCCGGATCAGCTCGATGCGCTCCAGCGTCTCGACGTCGGAATGCATGTAGCGGACCTTGAGTCCCGCCTCGTGGAGATATTCGGTGAGATCCTCCGCCATACGCTTGGTCAGCGTCGTGACCAGCGCGCGATAGCCCTTGACGGCGGTGTCCCTGCACTCCTGGACGAGATCGTCGACCTGATGCTCGACCGGGCGGATCTCGACCGGCGGATCGACCAGGCCGGTCGGGCGGATCACCTGCTCGGCGAACACGCCGCCGGCCTGATCGATCTCCCATGGCCCCGGCGTCGCCGAGACCGCGATGGTCTGCGGGCGCATCGCGTCCCACTCGTTGAAGCGGAGCGGCCGGTTGTCGATGCACGACGGCAGGCGGAAGCCGTATTCGGCGAGCGTGATCTTGCGGCGATGGTCGCCGCGCGCCATGCCGCCGACCTGCGGCACGGTCTGGTGGCTCTCGTCGACGAAGAGCAGCGCGTTCTCGGGCAGATACTCGAACAGGGTCGGCGGCGGCTCGCCGGGCAGGCGACCGGTGAGGAAGCGGCTGTAATTCTCGATACCCGCGCATGATCCCGTGGCGGCGATCATCTCGAGATCGAAGCCGACGCGCTGCTCGAGCCGTTGCGCCTCCAGCAGCTTGCCCTCGCCGACCAGCTCCTTGAGCCGCTCGGCGAGCTCGTGCCTGATCGCCTCGGTCGCCTGCTTGAGCGTCGGGCCCGGCGTGACGTAGTGCGAGTTGGCGTAGACCTTGATCGAATCGAGGCCGGCGATCTTCTTGCCGGTCAGCGGATCGAACTCGGTGATGCTCTCGATCTCGTCGCCGAAGAAGGCGATGCGCCAGGCGGTGTCCTCGTAGTGCGAGGGGAACAGCTCGAGATTGTCGCCGCGCACCCGGAACGCGCCGCGCGCGAACGCAGCCTCGTTGCGCTTGTATTGCAGCGCGACCAGCTTGCGTATGATCTCGCGCTGGTCGGCGGTCTGGCCGCGCTTGAGCTGGAAGGTCATCGCCGAATAGGTCTCGACCGAGCCGATGCCGTAGAGGCACGACACCGAGGCGACGATCAGCACGTCGTCGCGTTCGAGCAGCGACCGGGTCGCCGAATGGCGCATCCGGTCGATCGCCTCGTTCACCGAGCTTTCCTTCTCGATATAGGTGTCCGAGCGCGGCACATAGGCCTCGGGCTGATAATAGTCGTAATAGCTGACGAAGAACTCGACGGCGTTGTCGGGGAAGAACTGCTTGAACTCGCCATAGAGCTGCGCGGCGAGGATCTTGTTGGGGGCGAGCACCAGCGCCGGGCGCTGCATCTGCTCGACGACCTTGGCCATCGTGAAGGTCTTGCCCGATCCGGTGACCCCGAGCAGCACCTGGGTCCGATCGCCGGTTTCCGCCGACGCGACGAGATCGGCGATCGCGGTCGGCTGGTCGCCCGATGGTTCGTAGTCCGAGACCAGCCGGAACGCCCTGCCGCCCTCCGATTTCTCGGGTCGCTCGGGACGATGCGGCATGAACATCGACGGCGCCTCGGGCTCGGCGAGGCTGGTGCGGATCTGGATGGCCATACCGGCGATATGGGCGCCGCGGCCCGTCTATGCCACAGGTTCAGGGTGACGAAAGTAACCGTAGCGCCATGGCGGGGGATGCGCATCCCCTACCGTCTGCTCGCCCCGCTGCCGCTGCTCCTCGCCGCCGCCCCCGCGCCGCCGCTGATGCCCGGATTATGGGAGCAGACGCTGGTGACGGTGCTCGATACCGTCAACGGTTCGGGCGATCTCGCCGCGCACATGCAGGACGCGCTGCCCAGGCCGGCGCCGCGGCGCGACTGCTACGCCGCTGGCGACCTCGCCGATACGCGCACCATCCTGATGGACATGGGCGACGGACGCTGCCGCTTCTCGCGTTTCACGATGATCGACGGGCGGATCGCCGCGGCGGGCGACTGCGCATCGGGTGGCGAGACGATGCATGTCGAAGGGGCCGGCACCTACACGCCGACAGGATACGACTTCGCCTTCACCGGGACCGGTCATGCCGGCACGCTGGATCTGGGTTTCCGTGGCCGCGACAGCGGCCGGCGGATCGCCGCCTGCCCGCTCCGGTCCGCGAAGGGAGGCGCCGGTTTCTGACCGGCGCCTCCGAACGATCCCGACACGCACGCAACGGAAACAACTTCTTAAGCAACTGATACAGGCGGCTTCTGCCGGATCGGGGCCGATGTCGCCAGATGCATATTTCCTCAGTCGCGCCATCGTTCCGGATCAGCCGGGCGGCCGGTTGCAATACCGCGGACCGTTGCCAAAGCGCCACGGTCCTGTCGCGGGGGTGAACCGGATGCACCCGCGATACCCCGATCAAAGCGCAGGTACGTCCCACGCAATGCCGGGCGGCGTCGCGCGGAACCGGTCGGCGCGCACCGGGCCGAGCGCGTCGGCGAGCGCGGCGGGCGGATCGTCGATCGACTCGGCGGACAGGCGGAACGTCCCCCAGTGGATCGCCAGCGCATGCGCCGCGCCGAGACGCGCGAAGATCGTCGCCGCTTCGGAGGGATCGACATGGCTGCCCGCCATCATCTCGCGCGGGCGATAGGCACCGATCGGGATCAGCGCGAAGCGGATCGGCCCGCGCGCCGCCGCCGCCTCGATCCAGCGGCCGTCGCCGAGCGCGGTGTCGCCCGAGAAGAACAGGTTGCCGCCGGGAAGCTCGATCGTGAAGCCGCACCACAGCGCGCGGTTGCGATCGACCCCGGCGCGCGAGGTCCAGTGGCGGACGCGATCGAGCACCACCGCCACGCCGGGCGCGACTCCGATCCGGTCGTTCCAGTCGTGCGCGTGCGAGACGATCCCGGCGCGGCGCAGCAACCGGTCGTGACCGAGCGGATGGAGGATGCGCGGCCGGTCGCGTCGCCACAATCGCTTGAGCGTGGGCAGATCGAGGTGATCGTAATGGCCGTGACTGAGCAGCACCAGGTCGATCCGCGGCAGCGCGTCGAAGGCGATGCCCGGCGCGCGGACGCGCTTCGGCCCGAGCAGCGGCAGCGGCGAGGCGCGCGCCGACCACACCGGATCGGTGAGGATGTTGAGGCCCCGGGTCTGGATCAGGACGGTGGCGTGGCCCACCCAGGTGACGCGCAGCGCTTCGCCCTCGACGCGCGCCGGCGGCGTCGCCGGATCGACCGGCACGCGCGCCGGCCATGGCGCGCGGTCCAGCCCGAGGATGAAGCGCAGCGCGCCGACATAGGCGAAGGGTCGAGGGGCCGGCGGCGCGGCGCCCGCGGTGCGCTCGTCGGGATTGAAGAAGCGCTCGCCGTCGAAATGGTCGCTCGGCGGACCGGCATGGACGGCGCGGTCGAGCAGACGCGGCAGCGCGCGGAGCACGATCCCCGCCAGCATGACGAGGGCGAGGGTGGCGATCGGCATCTCCGTTATCTGGGGCGCCACACGACCATCGGCAACGCGGCGGGGATCGCCGCGTCGGGCGGCGCGATCCCGTCGAGGAGGACGTCCGTGTCCGATCGACGCGCATCCGGATCGTGCGGGCCGCGCTGCCCGGTCCGATCGCAGCCGCGATGCATCGTGCGCACGGCATTGCGATCGACGCGTCCGCCGCGCCATCATGCCGCGGGAAAGACGGGAGAGACCATGCCGGGGTTCGATGCCGCGACCGCGACGTCCGCGCTGGCGGTCCGGCCGCTCCTGCCGGACGGTGCCGCGCGCCCGACATTGCCGGTCCGTGCGGCATGCCCGGGTCGGTCGGCGACGATCCGTTCCGCGGCGCCCCGGTCGTCGGGACGGCGCCGGCGATGACGCCGCGCGAGCTGATCGCGACCGCGCGGGTCCCGGGCGGCGCCGAGCTCCGCCTCGTCCGGCGCGGCGGCGACTTCATGATCGTGCTCGACCGCAACGAGCTGATGAGCAGCCGGATGAGCGGATCGGAGGAGGCGCTTGCGCAGCTGACGTGCGAGCGGCTGGGCGGGCACGCCGCGCCGCATCTGCTGATCGGCGGCTATGGGATGGGCTTCACGCTGCGCGCCGCGCTCGCCGCCCTGGCCCCGCACGCGCGGCTGACGGTCGCCGAGATCGTGCCGGAGATCATCGCCTGGGCGCGCGGGCCGATGGCGGAGCTGGCGGCGGGATGCCTCGATGATCCGCGGGTACGGGTGATCGAGCGCGACGTCGCCGCGCTGATCGGCGCGGAGCCTGATCGCTACGATGCGATCCTGCTCGATGTCGACAACGGCCCGGACGGACTGTCGCGCGCCGGCAACGAGCGGCTGTATTCGTCGCGCGGCCTCGCCGCCGCGCGGGCGGCGCTGAGGCCGGGCGGGGTGCTCGCGATCTGGTCGGCGGCCCCCGATGCCGCGTTCGCGCGCCGGCTCGCCCAGGCCGGGTTCGCGGTCGACGAGGTCGGCGTCCGCGCGCGCAGCAACGGCAAGGGGCCGCGCCACGTGATCTGGATCGCGACCCGCCGCTGATCGAGCGGCCGGTGCCGCCTCAAGCCAGATCGAACGCGATTGCAAATCCGTGCCGTTCGCCTAGGCGCTGGCGGGCCATGGCCGCCCTGTCCGGCCGATGGTCTCGACCGACGCTGTGGGATCGACGATGGCCAAGACCGCTCTGATTACCGGCATCACGGGGCAGGATGGCGCGTATCTCGCCCAGTTCCTGTTGCGCAAGGGCTATGCCGTCCACGGGATCGTGCGACGCTCCTCGCACCTCGGCGTCGCCGACCATCGCCTGCGCTGGCTCGACATCGAGCGCGAGGTGGCGCTGCACGACAGCAACATGTCCGATCTGTCGTCGCTGATCCGGATCGTCAGCACCGTCCAGCCGGACGAGGTCTACAATCTCGCCGCCCAGTCGTTCGTCGCGACCTCGTGGCACCAGCCGATCCTCACCGCCAACATCACCGCGGTCGGCGTCACCAACATCCTCGAGGCGATCCGGCTGGTGAAGGCCGATGCGCGCTTCTACCAGGCCTCCTCGTCCGAGATGTACGGCAAGATCCAGCAGCCCGAGCAGTCCGAGACGACACCCTTCCATCCGCGCTCGCCCTATGCGGTGGCCAAGCTGTACGGCCACTGGATCACGGTGAACTACCGCGAGAGCTTCGGCATGCATGCCTCTTCGGGCATCCTGTTCAACCACGAGAGCCCGTTGCGCGGCGTCGAGTTCGTGACGCGCAAGGTCACCCAGGGCGTCGCCCGCATCAAGCTCGGCCTCGCGAGCGAGCTGCGGCTGGGCAATATCGACGCCAGGCGCGACTGGGGCCATGCCCGCGACTATGTGAAGGCGATGTGGCTGATGCTCCAGCAGGACGTCGCCGACGACTATGTCGTGGCGACCGGGGTCACCACCACCGTCCGCGACATGTGCCGTATCGCCTTCGATCATGCCGGCCTGCCGATGGACGCGCATCTCGTCATCGATCCCGAGCTGTTCCGGCCCGCCGAGGTCGACATCCTCCTCGGCGATGCCCGCAAGGCGCGCGCCGCGCTCGGCTGGGCGCCCGAGACGACGCTGGAGCGGATGATCGTCGAGATGGTCGATGCCGATCTCGTGCGGCTCTCGACACCGCGCGCCGCGACCGAAGCGCCGCTCCCGGATATCTATCCGCAGTGACGGCGGGCGCGGCGCGGCCGCCGATCGACGGCGCGGCGGCGGGACCGACGCTGCCGTTCAGCCGTATCCTCGTGACGGGCGCGGACGGGTTCGTCGGCGGCGAACTCGTGCCCGCGCTCGCCGCCCGGCTGCGGCCGGGCGCGCGGCTGATCCTCGCGAGCCAGCGGCCGAAGCCCGTCGGGCATGGCGGCCATGCGCGGATCGCCTTCGATCTCGAGGACGACGCGGGCGTCGGTGCGGCGATCGACGCGATCCGTCCCGATCTCGTCGTCCATCTCGCCGGGCAGGCCTCGGTCGGCCGGTCGGCCGCTGCCGCTGCGGCGACATGGTCGACCAATCTCGCCGGCAGCCTCGTCCTGGCGCGCGCGATGGCCGGGATCGTGCCCGATTGTGCGATGCTGTTCGCCAGCAGCGTCGAGGTCTACGGCCTCACGTTCAACCACGGGATCGCGACGGAGACGTCGCCGCTGCGCCCGCAATCGGCCTATGCGCGGTCGAAGGCGGCGGCCGAGGCGATGCTCGCGGACGTGCTGCCCGCCGCGGCGCG
This sequence comes from uncultured Sphingomonadaceae bacterium, assembly GCA_964245815.1. GTDB lineage: Bacteria > Pseudomonadota > Alphaproteobacteria > Sphingomonadales > Sphingomonadaceae > Solisphingomonas. The sequence continues at coordinate 77,389 of CAXTNX010000003.1, forward strand.
GCTGATCGTGGCGCGGCCCTGCAACCATAGCGGCCCCGGGCAGGACGAGGCCTATGCGATCCCGGCCTTCGCCGCCCAGATCGCGCGTGCAGAGATGGGCGGGTCCGCCACGATCCTCGTCGGCAATCTGGATGCCGAACGCGACTTCCTCGACGTGCGCGACGTCGTCGCCGCCTATGTGGCGTTGCTGGAGCGGGCGGAGACGCTGCCCGCGCGCAGTGTCTTCAACATCGCCTCGGGGCACCCGATCCGGATCGCCGCCATCCTCGACCGCCTGCGCGCGATGGGTGCGGTCGAGACCAGGGTCGAGCTCGATCCGCAGCGGATGCGCCCGAGCGAGGTCGCCGTGACCGCCGTCGACGCCTCGGCGATCGGCGTCGCGATCGGCTGGGCGCCGGTCCACCCGTTCGATGGTCTGCTGGCCCGCGTGCTCGCCGCGCAGCGGGCGCGTTGCGCGGCCGGTTGACGCGCTTCACTCCCCCGGTTGAGGTGGATCGGGGCCGTAGACCAGGTAGCGATCGATGATGGTCGCGCGATGATGGATCGATCCGATCATCGTCTGCTGCGAAAGATCGATGTTCGCGTTGTTCTGCTCGATCTGGAGACGCGAGGAGGGCGCGCGCAGTTCCGCTCGCAGATCCTGGAACAGCGTGGTCAGCAGGGCGAGGCCATGGGCGTCCTGCGCGCCGAGCGCGGGCTCGTCGCGGGATCGGATCCGGCTCACGTCGTAATAGGCGTCGCCGCCGTCGAGCGGGATGCCGAGCCACTCCGCCAGCGACGCGAACAGCGCGGCATCGACATCTTCGTGGATCGTCGCCCGGACATTGGGGAGCACGCGGAGCAGGTGCGTGAAGAGCGCGACGGTCCGGGCATAGTTCGCCAGGATCGCCGCCGCGGTGGCGGCGGGATCGCCGACCAGCCGCTGGAAGGAGATGGTCGACGCCAGCACCGCGGCCGGATGGCGGAAGACGAAGAGGTAGCGCGCGGCGTAGAAGCGGCTGCAGTGGAAGTGCAGGAAACGGTCTCGCCACTCCGGCCCCTGGCCCGGGTTGACGACGATCTTGCTGCCGACCCGGCGATGCAGTCCGGCCAACCTGTCGAGATGGTCGTACCACGGCCCGTCCGTGGCGAGCACCGGCGGCAGGTGGCTGCTCTTGGTCGGCTGGTTGGCCCAGCCTTCGTGCATCGCATTGTAGCGCGCGGCGAAGCCGGGGGCGCCGTCGTCGAGATGCAGGTCGGGTTCGCCGAGCAGGAAGACGTCGGGCGAGTCGTTGAGCGCGTTCTGGAGGATGGTGGTGCCGCTGCGCGCCGGCCCGATCACGAACAGGGCGTCCGCGGGCTGCAATCCGCCCGCGCCGGTCACATCGCGGCGTCGCCGCCACGGCAGCCTCAAGGCGCATCCTCGCGGGTCCAGACGATGCCGCTTCGCGCCGGGCGGGCCGGCCGACCGAGCGAGACCGTGTGCGGCGGCAGGTGGATGCTCTTGACGAACGCGGCGGCGCCGACGACGCCGCCGGTGCCAATGCGGCTGTCGCCCATGATGCGGGTCTGGTCGCCGATCCAGACATGGTCCTCGATCATGATGCGGCCGCCGCGCAGGTTGATCCGCCGGTCGGTCCCGGCATCGCGGATGGCATGCGAATCGTCGCTCATGAAGCTGACGCCGCTCGCGATCATGCAGTCGGCGCCGACGATCATCGCGCCGCCGTTGCGCACGTCGGTGAACGTCATCCAGGTCGCGGTGGTCTCCTCGCCCACCAGGATGGTCGAGTCCCGCCCGACCGACATCGCGCTCTGCAGCATCGTCACCCGGTCGCCGATCACGACGAGCGCGTCCGAGCCGGTGCAGTTGACGTTGGGCGAGGTGGTGACGGCGCCGATGACGATCACAATCCGCTCGACCGGTATCCTCAACATGCCCAGCCCGATCTCGGGCAGCCTGCTTTCGGGCGACGCGAGCAGCAGCGATCCGCTGCTCTCCCACCAGTCGGGCACGTTGACATGCCGGATCTGCAACCCGCTGAGCGCCGGCGACGCGGGTCCGTCGTCCAGCGCGGCGGCGTGCCTGCGGGCGGCGATCTCGGCGTGGATCGCGGCGACCAGCGCATCGCTCGCCGGGGTGCCGTCGGGCAGCGCGCGGGCGGCCGCGATCGCCGCACGGTGATGCTCGTCGGCCTGGCCGCAGCCCGGCGTGCGGCGGGGCGGCAGCGCGGGCGGGCGCGCCGGGGCGGGGGGTTCCGGCGCCTTCCGGGCGGCAACCAGTTTGCGGAACGCTGCGGGCAATGTGGGTTTCACGTCGGCGTCCTCACCTCGGCGGGCTTGCGCGCGACGATCATCTGCACCCTGGGCGCGATCTCGTCGAATTCGCGCTTGATGGCGTGGCCGTCGCGTCCGGCGAGCATGTCCGACCAGAACCGCGCCCAGGTCTCGAGCAGCGGATGGCTGGTGCCGAGCGGGACCCCGGTCTGCCAGAAGATCGCGAGCAGCATCGACCAGAAGAAGCCGTAGCCGCCGCCATGCTCGACGACCAGGCCAGCGCGCTCGGCGAGCGCGCGCAGTTCGCCCTCCTCGAAGATGCGGATATGGTTCGGCGCCTCGAACTGGAAGGCCGGTCCGATGCGTTTCTGGATGTGCTCGGACCGCGTGCCGGGCACCGAGATCAGGTACCGCGCGCCGGGCCGGCCGATGCGCACGAGCTCGGCCATCACGACGTCGAGCGCGTCGACATGCTCGAGCACCTCCATGCAGACCACGCGCGTGGCGACGCCATCGGGCAGGGGCAGCGCCGCGGCGTCGGCGACATGGCCGTCGACCTGGCGCGCCGGCGAGTCGCGGACGATCTCGACGGTCCTGTCCAGCCGCGCGCCATCGGCGTCGCACAGGATGAGATGCGCGCCGCGACCCGCGCAGAACATGATCGGCCCGCCGTCGCCGCACCCGATATCGGCGACGACGTCGCCGGCGTCGATCGCGAACCCGGGGGCGAGCTCGCCGGTGCCCTTGTTGTACCAGCCGCTCAGTTCCGCGTCGTGGAGGCCCATCGAATAGGGGTCGACCGGCGCAGGCACCGGCGGCGCGACCGCGCCCCCCGCGCCGGAGCGTAGGCCGATGTGGCGGAACAGGTCGGCGAGCCGGGCGGCGACGACCTCGTCCGAACAGAAGCCGGCAAGGCTCGCCGCGGCCGCGACGGACATCGCCCGATAGCGCTCCGGCAGCGCGCGCGCGACGCGGAAGCTCTCGCGGAACGCGCGCACCACGCCGTCGAACGCGACGTCGAAGCGCAGGCAGCGCATCGCGTGGCGCTCGTCGTGCGGCCAGAAGCCGGGGCGCCGGAAGCTCGGCACGACGAACGCGTTGGCGGGTGAGGCATAGTCGCTCATCGCGGTGTGGACGGGAGTGACCGCGGGCCGCCCCGCCGCCATGAACTCCATCAGCGGCAGGCACTGCCCCTCGCCCTGCGAGGTGTTGACGCAATAGCTCGTCGCCTCGACCAGCGTCGCGTAGCTCGCCTCGGACAACAGGCCGTGGATGACGATGATCCGGCACGCGAACGGTCCGAGCCTGGCGATATGCTCGACGATCTGGAACACGCTCTCGACGATGTCCGAATGGGTGACCTTGATGACCAGCGTCGCGTCGGGCCGGTCGCGGAACGCCCAGACGAAGCCCCCGGTCATGTCGTCCCAGTTCTTGCGGCCGTCGGCGGGATTGAACACCGCGGTATAGACCACGCCGTCGAGCCGGATCGCCTGCGGCGCACGGTCCGGATCGTCGACGATCCGGCGCAGCAGCGCGACCGCGCGCTGGCCGTCGGCAAAGGCGCGCCCGCCGCGGAACAGCGCGAGATCGATCGCCGCGAGATCGATCGCCAGCCCGCCCTCCACCGTCAGTACCGCGCCGCTCTGCACGGCGCGCGCGGTGCCGAAACGCGCCGCGGCCGCGCTGCTCACCGGCGCGGGGATGCTCCAGATCGGATAGAACTCGCCCATCGTCCGGCGCACCGCATCCACCGCCGACGCGCAGTGCGTGATCGCCGCCGCGACACCGCCCAGCGGCACCCGCCAGTCCTCGAGCGGATTGGCGTTCCAGCTCTCGTCCGGGATGGTGTCGAATTCCCAGGCGAACACCGGGACGACGGGGCATTCGAGCGCGATCGGGGCATATTGCGGCGGGTTGAAGCTGAACAGCACGCAATCCATGCCGTTGGCGCGCGCGGAGCGATAGATCGGGTCGACGTCGCGCTCGACGTCGGCGACGGACACCAGCGCTCCGAACCGGCCGAGCATCGCGCGGAACGCCTTGCGGACGAACCAGTAGCTGTATTCGGGAGCGCCCAGATTGCCCGCGATCGAACGCTCGTCATAGGTCGAATGATCGAGGATGATCATGCCGCGGGATCCCCGGCGAGCATCGCCGCGGGCGGCCGTGCGGCATCGCCGAGCCCGAGACCGAGCCCGAGGAACGCATCGAGGCGCGCGGCCACCGCGGCGTCGCCGCAATAATCGCGCATCGTCGATCGCGCCGCGAGCGACCGCCGCGCATAGCCGTCCGGATCGTCGCGGGAAAGCGCATGGGCCTCGCGGTAGCGGTCGCGCAGGGACGACCAGTCGATCCGGTTGCGCACTGTCGTCATCTCGTTGAGCGGGTCGTGCGGCCAGCCGCAATATTCCTCGCTCGTCGCCACGATCAGCGCGTTGTCGGCGGTGACGTAGTCGGCCATCGCGGTGTGGCGCGGCGCGATCGCCGGCCGGCCGGCGCACATGAACTCTAGCAGCGGCAGGCATTGCCCTTCCGCCTTGGATGCGTTGACGATCCAGTGGCTTGCCGCGATCAGCGCATTGTAGCGCCCCTCGTCGAGATAGCCGTGCAGGATGACGATGCGGCACGCGAACGGCCGCTCCTTGCCGAGCAGCTCGTGCGCCTCCCACCACCACAACCCCGGATCCATGCCGATCATCTTGACGACCAGGGTCGCGTCGGCGACGTCGCGGAACGCCGCGACGAAGGCGGTGAGGATGTCGGACCAGTTCTTTCGGCCATCCTTGGGTGCCAGCACGGCGGCAAAGACGATGCCGTCCACGCTCGTCTCCGCGGGCAGCCGTTCGACGTCGCTGGCGCCGTTGCCGTCGGGCACGCCAGGGATCGGCGCGCCCGTCTCGAAGCGGCGGCCGCGCGTGTCAAGCAGGAACCCGTCGATGGCGAGGTCGGCATGTCCGGCCGGTGCCGCCAGCGCGTGCAATTCGGGGAAGCGATCCCAGACCGGAGTCGGCACCGCGATCGCCGGGTAGCATTGCCCCATCGCCGCGCGCATCGCCGCCGCCGCAGTCTCGCAGAGCGCGATCGCGCGGCCGGTCTGGCGGAGCACGAACCGCCAGTCGTGGCGCGGCTCGTCGTCCCACGCGCGGTCGGGGATGGTCGGGAACTCCCACGCCACGACCGGGACGATCGGACAGCGCAGGTCGAGCGGGGTGCGATGCGGCGGCGCGAACGAGAACAGGATCGCCGCCTCGCCCGCGGCGATCGCGCGCGCGAGGACCGGCTCGACCTGATCCTGGCCGCCGTCGATCAGATGCACCCGCCCGAGCTGCGCGAGCAGCGGGCGGAACGCCTTCATCACGAAGCCGTAGCTGTATTCGGCCACTCCGAGCACCCGGCTGTCGGGCGCCGCCGCGCTGTACAGCAGGAAGTTGGTCACCGCGCGCGCGGGCGGGGGCGCCGGGGCGGGACGCGCGGCGGCGGGGTCGATCACCGCGCGGACGAACGCCTGGAACTCGGGATTGCCGGCCTCCTCGGCGCTCGGCTCGGGATCGAAGGTAACCGCGCCGCCGACCAACGCATCGCCGCCCGACGTGCGGACGACGAGCGCGAGCGGTCCGGAACCGGGGCTCGGCCGCGGCAGCGCGATCCGCCAGCCATGGCGGCCGTTGCCGATCCCGGCGGCGCGCAGATCGGCGCGGTAGATCGTCGCCGACGTCGCGGCGATCACGATGTCGCCGAGGCAGACCTCGATCTCGACGGCGCGGTCGGGCTGGTCGGGATGCCAGGCCCAGCCATAGAGATCATTGCCCTTGAAACCGTCGCAATAGCCAACGACGGCCGCGTGCGCGTCGCTCATGTCCGGCCGCCGTCCGCAGGCTGACGGCCGCCCGCCGCGGCGTGTCCGCGCACCATCTTGCTCAAGATCGTCTCCCCGTCTCCGATTAGAAGCCCGGTCTCGGGAGGTCAATCGAGCAGGCGGTGCTGCGCCCGGCTCGCGGCGTTCCGCTCAGGATGATCTCGTCGGCGAACCGACGTCACGCTTCTACCGCACATGTGCCGGCCCGGGCGTGGCGCGGCGGGGGCGATCGCGGCCCGCCGCGCCGAGGCGTCGGATGCCGAGCGCCCGGTCGGCCTCGCCCGGAACATCCTCGCCGCCAGCAGTCGGTCGCAGCGGGCGTGCGGCTGCCGTTCCTCGCCGACGACCTCTTCATCGATTTCGACGACGACCGCGCGTGCGGGGGCTCCGAGGTGCTGGCGGAACCGGCGCGCACGACGCAGGTCCTGTTCTTCACGCATCATGCCCATCTCGCCGGTATCGCCTGCGGGGTCGTCGGCGCGGACGTTCATCTTGGGTGCGCGTCGGGATCACCGCCGACCGACACGCGCCGGCGTATCCCTCCGGGCTCCATCGGGTGATCCGGTCATCCAGACTTGTGATTGCCCGGCCGTTCAGGCCGGGGCGCACCATATCTCCGATGCCGTCGATCGGCCCGGCACGCGCTACCTGCGCTGCTCCACGATCGCCTCCGCGTGGCTGGCGATGCCGTTGGCGATCGAATAGCGTTCCGCGACATTGTGCAACGTCGGCGGACGCGGCCGGTCGAGGCAGGCGTCGATCTGCGCGGCGAGTGCCTCCGGCTCGGTGCTGGCGATGATCCCGCAGCCCGGCGCCGCCTCGAGCAGCGCATGGGCGCCCGGGAAGCAGGGCGTCGAGAACACCGGGCAATCCGCCGCCATCGCCTCGAGCGCCGCGGCGGGCAGCCCTTCATAGTCCGAGGTCAGGACGAACAGGTCGGCGGCGTGGAGCGCGGGCACGACATCGGCGACATGGCCCGGCATCGAGACGCGCGCGCCGAGCCCGAGGCGTGCGACCAGCGCCTCGAGCGCGGGCCGCTCCGCGCCCTCGCCGAGGATGAGCAGCCGAGCGTCACGGTGCGACAGCCGCGCGAACGCCGCGATCAGCCGCTCCAGCCGCTTCTGCGGGTCGAGCCGCGCGACCGAAACGATCGTCGGCGGTCCGTCCGCGCGCGGCGGGGCGGGGGCGAGCATCGCGGGCGTGACATACGGATTGGCGACGGCGCGGAACAGGCCGCGAAACGCCGGGAATGCCGCGTCCATCTCGGCCGCTTCCGCCGCGCTCAGGGTCAGCACCGCGCTCGTCCACGGGAAGATCGCGCGATAGCCGGCGCGGCGGACGGCGCGCGGGATGCCGCGATGCCGCGAGCTGGCGATCGGGTTGGTCGTCTTGAGATAGAGCCGGCTGTCCGGCACGCGCGCCAGCCGGAAGGCGAGCGCGGTCGGCAGCGCGACGTTGTTGGCGGCGGCGAGCACGATCTCCTCCCGCTCGTGGCGGAGCGCGGAGACCAGCGCCGGCAGTCCACGGAGCAGATCGAGCGCGCGCGACCCGTGCGCGCGGCCGAGGATGCGGATCGGGATGCCGGGGCCGATCAGCGTGCGCGCGATGTCCGCCGCCGCACCGTCCGGGCTGAACACCAGGACGCGCACGGCCATGCCGAGATCGGCGAAGCCGCGCGCCAGATGGCCCGCGACCCGCCCGCTGCCGCCGCGATCGAAGCTGTGGATGACGATGGCGATGCGACGCCCGGCGCAGCGACCGGCGAGCGTCACCGCGATCGGCCGTGCTGTGCGCGCCGCTCCCACCAGCGCGCGAACACCAGGATCGCGTAGAGGATGCGGGCATGGTCGGCGGTGCCGTCGCGATGCTCGGCGAACAGCCGGTCGACCGCCGCGGTATCCAGATAGCCCGCCGCCGCCGCGCCGCCGTCGTGCCAGCTCGCCTGCGCGACGCGGCCGAGATCGCCGCGCAGCCACGCCGCGTGCGGCACCTGGAACCCCTGCTTGGGTCGCGTCATCACCGAGCGCGGCACCCAGGGTGCGATCGCGCGGCGCAGCACGATCTTGCCGGTACCGCCGCGCAGCTTCATCGCGTCGGGCACCGTCATCGCCCAGTCGACCATGCGGTGCGACAACAGCGGCACCCGCGCCTCGAGCGAATGCGCCATGCTCGCGCGATCCAGCCGGGTCAGCATCGCGGACGGCATGTTGAGCGTGAGATCGGCGAACAGGAAGCGCTGGAGCGCGCTTCTCGCCGAGGGTTCGTCCGCGAACCGCCCCGCCGTCAGCAGCGCCGTGTCGTCCATCGCCGCGCGGAACGCGGGCGTATAGATGCGCCGGCGTACCGCTCGGCTGCTGATCTGCGTGGCGGCGAAGAATTGCGGATAGCCGTCGGGCAGCGCGATGAACTCGAACGCGCGGCGCGCCAGCTGGACCGCGCGGTTGGCGCGCTTCGAAGGTAGTCTCGGCATCCGCCCGAGCAGCGCGCCGAGCGGCGCCAGTGCGCCGGTCGCGGGGCGCGCCCGCTCGATCGCGCGCGCGTTGCGGTGGCGCTTGTAGCCGGCGAACAGCTCGTCGCCGCCTTCGCCGCACAGCACGACCTTGACATGGTCGGCCGCGAGCCTGGAGACATGCCAGGTCGGGATCGCGGCGAGATCGGCGAAGGGCTCGTCGAAGCAGCCGAGCACGTCGTCGAGCGTCGCGATCACCGCGCGTTCCGCCAGCGGCAGGACGATGTGGTCGCAGCCCAGCGCCCCGGCGATCTCGGCCGCCGCCGCGCTCTCGTCGTTGGCCGCGCCCGGATAGCCGATCGTGAACGCCTTGATCCCGCCGCCGCCGGCGCGCGTCATCGCGGCCAGCACCGCGGAGGAATCGATCCCGCCCGACAGGAAGGCGGCGACCGGCACGTCGGCCTGCATGTGGCGCGCGGTCGATCGCAGCAGATGCTCGCGCATCCGCTCGATCCACGCGTCGGGCGACAGGCTGTGATCGATGCGGAAGCGCGGGCGCCAGTAGGTGGTCTCGACCGCGTCGCCGGTCGCGCCGATCGTCAGCACCGTGCCCGGATCGAGCATCCGCGCCTGCCGGTAGATCGAGCGCGGCGTGCGGACATGACCGAAGCTGAAGACGTCGTGCACCGCGCGATCGTCGATGTCGAAGCGATGACCGGGCAGGGCGTACAGCGTCTTGAGCTCGGAGCCGAAGGCGATCCCGCCATCCTGCTCGGACACATAGAGCGGCTTGATGCCGATCGGATCGCGCGCCAGCGTCAGGCGGCGTTCCCGGCGATCCCAGATCGCGACCGCGAACATGCCCTCGAGCATCGGCCAGACCGCGTCGCCCCACGCCGCGAAGCCGACCAGGATCGTCTCGGTATCGCTGTCGGTGCGGAACGCCCGGCCGGCGCCGCGCAGCTGTTCGCGCACCTCGCGGTGATTGTAGATCTCGCCGTTGAAGACGATCGCGTGGCGGCCGTCCGGCGTGGTCATCGGCTGGTGGCCGCCGGCGAGATCGAGGATGCTCAGCCGCCGCATCCCGAAGCCGAAGTCGCGATCGATCGCGACGCCGCTGTCGTCGGGCCCGCGGTGACGGATCGCATCGCACTGTGCGGTGACGATCGCTTCGGCGACCGGCCGGCCGCCGCGGCGATACCAGCCGGCTATCCCGCACATGCGCGACGTCCCGAGGGCGATAGGACGATCATACCCGCTCCGCCGTTGCGACGACGGTGCCCGACCGGCCGCCGGCTGTGGCGATGTCCGCCATCATGCCTTCCAGCATGCGCGCCGCGCGAACCGACGAACGCTCCCCGGTCAGATCGATATGATCCGCGAACAGCGCGCGCTGCGCCGCCAGGCAGCGCGTCGGCCGGGCGACCGCCTCGGCGAGCGCATCGTCCAGCGCGGCGGGCGTCTCGATCACGCGACCCGCACCCCAATGCGCGAAGCTGGGATCGCCGGCATGGGCGATGCGATGGCTGTTGAGGAAGATGCACGGCCGGGGCCGTCGCAGGAACTCGTAGATCTGGCTACTGACATCGCCGAGATAGATATCCGCGGCGCGGGTATAGGTCATGTCGGTGCACGCCGGGCTCGACAGGTCGATACATATGTTGGGCGCGCGGTGTGCCGCGCGCGGGACGGTGCCGGGCACGCGCAGACGCGGCGGGTCGATGGTGAGCGCGAACGGACGATGGAAGAGCATGACATGCGGCGCGAAGATCAGATTGTAGCGATCGCTCCGCGCGAAATGGTCGAGCACAGCGCGACCGTGGCGATACCACGACGAGAGGTGCGGCGCGACATGCGGATTGTAGAGCACGGTCGGCCGGCCATTGGCCTGCATCGGCAGCCGTGGCCGGACGTCCCCGGCGAGATCGAACTTGGGATAGCCCACCACCGTGATCCGCTCCGGCGCGACGCCGGCCTCGCCGATCAGGCGGTCGCGGATCGTCTCGCCGGCGACCAGCACGTGATCGAACAGCCGGCTGGCGGGATCGAAGCCGATCGCGCGATCGCCCGCGCCGTGCCGGGTGTGGACGATCCTGAGCCGGTCGAGGCCATAACGGGTCTTGAGGATCGTCGAGGTCTTCTCCGCGACGACCAGGATGTCGAGCGCCGCGAAGGTGTCGAGATTGTCGTGGTAGAGCGCCAGCCTGGTCGCCGGGATCGCGCGCTCGAACCCTCGGGCGAGCAGTCGCGCGGCGCGCGTGACGAGCCCGAGATCGTGGATCGGCAACGTCGCCCCGGACCTGGCGAGCAGGCGCCGCACCTCGGCGGAAAGATGCGCGCCGCCGCTGAGCACGACGATCTCCAGCGCGGGATCGCGCCGCGCCAGCTCGATCGCGATCGGCAGGCTGTGCGCGATCTGGTGGATCTGGTCGTGATTGAAGAGGAACCCGATACGCATCGTCTCCAGACGCCGCTGCCGACACCGGTCCGCACGTGTCGCGCGAGTGTGACGATATGACGACGTCCGATCGTTCCGCCGCTCCCGACGCCGGGCCGCTGCTGCTCGATCCGCGCGAGACCGATGTCGCCCCCGAGGTGGTGGCCGCGGGTCATCGCGTCGTGTTCGGGCGGATCGGGCGCAATGTCGGCTGGCTGCTCGGCGGCCGCGGTTTCGCGGGGGTCGTCAGCATCGCCTATCTCGCGATCGCGTCGCGCGCGCTGGGGCCGGCGGGCTTCGGCGTGTTCGCGCTGATCCTCGCCTATGGCGGATCGATCGCCAATCTCGTCCAGTTCAAGTCGTGGCAGGCGGTGATCCGGTTCGGCGCGATCCACCTCGCCGCGCACCGCCCGGAGCGGCTGGCGCGGCTGCTCGGCTTCACCGCCACGCTGGATGTCGCGGGCGCGCTGCTCGGCGCGGCGGTCGCGGCGATCGGCGTCCATCTCGCCGCGCCGCTGCTCGGCTGGACCGCGGACGAGCGGTCGCTCGCCGCCGCGTTCGGCGCGATGCTGCTGCTGTCGACGGGTGGTACGGCGTCGGGCATCCTGCGCCTGTCCGATCGCTTCGATTGGGTGACCTATGCCGAGGCGGTCGGCCCGACGGTCCGGCTGGTCGGCGCGCTCGCCGCGTACCGGGCGGGGGCCGGGCTCGACTGGTTCCTGGCCGTCTGGGCGCTCGCCGCGCTGGCCGAGGGCGCGGCGGGCTGGGTCGCGGTGTTCGTGCTGCGGCTCGGCGACCTGCGGCTGGGACCATCCGCGATCCGCGATGGGCTGCGCGAGAATCCCGGGCTGCGGGCGTTCATGGTCCAGACCAACCTGTCGAGCGCGCTGGGGCTGGTGTGGGAGCAGCTCGGCACGCTGTCGGTCGGCGCGTTCGGCGGACCGGCGGCGGCGGGCGCCTTCCGCATCGCGACCAAGCTCGCCACCGCGCTCGCCAAGCCGGTCGAGACGATGACGCGCGCCTTGTATCCCGAGCTCGCCCGGCTGGTCGCCAGCGACGATCGCGCGACGCTGCGCACGGTCACGCTGCGCGTCACCGCGATCGCGAGCGCGCTGGCGCTCGTCCTGGTCGCGGCGATCTGGCTGGCGGGGCCGCTGGTGCTGCGCCTCGTCGCCGGTCGCGCCTTCGAGTTTGCGCAGCTCTACCTGCTGCCGCTGACGATCGCGAGCGCGATCGATCTCGGCGCGGTCGCGCTCGAGCCGATCCACAACGCCTATGGCCGCGCAGGCCGCGTGCTCGCCGCGCGCGTCGTGGGCGCGCTGCTGTATCTGGCGACGCTGGCGCTGCTGCTGCCGACGATCGGGACGATCGGCGCCGCGATCGCCGGAATCGTCGGCGCGGTGGCGATCCGCGGGCTGCTGCTCGGGTCGGCGCGCCGGCTGGTGCGGACGGCTCAGCCCGGGCGGCAGGCCGCGAACAGCGCGAGATAGCGCTCGGCCTTCCCGGCCGGCGTGAAGCGCGCCGCGCTCGCGATCAGGCGCGCCGGATCGGGCGGGGCGTCGATCGTGGCGGCGATCGCGTGCGCCATGCGCGCCGGATCGCGGACCGGCACGAGCCGTCCGATCCGGCCGTCCTCCAGCGTCTCGCGCGCGCCGCCGGGACAGTCGGTCGCGACCACGGGACAGCCGAGCGCCAGCGCCTCGACCGGCGTCGCCTGCAACCCTTCCCACAGCGAGGCGGAGACCACCACGTCGGCGCGGCGGATCCAGCCGGCGACCTCGCCGACCTCGCCCGGCATCTCGACGTCGTGCTCGATGCCGAGCGTGCGGATCAGCGCGCGCAGCGCCTGCGCCTGTCCGCCGTCGCCGAGGATCGCCAGCCGCGCCGGACGCGTCGCGCGCAGCATCGCGAAGGCGCGGATCAGCGTCGCGAAATCCTTCTGCTCGACCAGTCGCCCGATGCCGAGCACCAGCGGCACCGGATCGGCCGTCCGCCTCGCGCGGTCGCCGCCGCGGTCGAGCATCGCGTCGGCGACGACCGGATTGAGGATCGTCTCGATCCGCGCCGGGCGATCGCGCAGCAGCCGGCGGAGCCCCGCCGCGCCGTCCGCGGTCAGCGCCACGATCCCGTCGGCCCGCGCGTAGCACCAGGCCGACTTGGCGAGATTGACGGGTTCGACGAGCCGCGCGAGCAGGCGGTGCGGCGCGATCGGACGGAAGGGGTGGCGGCTGGCGCGCAGGACGAGCGGGGTGCGGCGACGGTCCAGCCGCGTGGCGATCACCGCGAGCAGATGGGTGTCGGTCACGCACGACATCAGCACCGTCGGGCGGACCCTCTCCAGATACGCGGCTAGCCGGCGCGCATGGACCGCGATCGAGACCCGCCGCGCCGCGCCCTCGGGCACCAGGATCACGACGTCGATCGCCGGCGACAGCATCGCGCGCATCGGGCCGCCGGGGTCGACGCCGACGACATCGACCGCATGGCCGAGCTCGGCGAAGCGGTTGGCGAGCGTCGCGATGCGACGCTGCGCGCCACCGCTGCCCAGCACGTTGAGGAGCAGCGCGATGCGATTCCCGGCGGCGGCGGCTGCGGCGGGGCGCGTGCTGGTCACCGCCGCCTGTCCGTCGCCTCGCGGCCCCGGGCTATCGTCCGATCCTCGCCGCGGGCACGACGCGGATCGTCCGTCCCGTCCGCGACCAGCGCCGCGATCGTCGGCTCGGCCTTGGCGAGCACCAGCCGCTCGTCCCGGGTCAGCCCGCCCGTACCGAGCATGTCGCGGACGACATCGGGCGCCGCATCGCCGTGGCGCGCGACCAGATCGATCGCGAGATGGCGGGCGCGCGCCGAGATCAGCAGCCGGTCGCGCAGCCGGCCGACCAGCCCGGGCTGCCAGGTTTTCGCATCAGCCAAGGGCATGCCTCGTCGGAAGAAGAACCGGTTTCCGCATGCGACCGTGACGTCGGCGGTCGCCGCGATCCGCAGCCGTAGCGTCTTTTCCGTGGCACGATCATGTCAGTGGCGGCATCGTGGCCGTGGCCGGTGCGGCCTGGAGGATCGCGGATGCCGCTCTACGGACTCGACGGTATCGCGCCGACAGTGCCGGAGGATGGCTCGGCATGGATCGCGCCGAGCGCGCAGATCGTCGGCGACGCGCGGCTCGGCGCCGATGTCGGCGTCTGGTTCGGAGCGGTGATCCGCGCCGACAACACGCCGATCGTCGTCGGTGCGCGCAGCAACGTGCAGGAGGGCGCGATGCTGCACTCCGATCCGGGTGCGCCGCTGACGATCGGAGAAGGGGTGACGATCGGGCATCACGCCGTCGTCCATGGCTGCACGATCGGCGACAACGTGCTGATCGGCATCGGCGCGGTGGTGCTCAACCATGCCGTGATCGCACCGGACAGCCTGGTCGGTGCCGGCGCGCTGGTCACCGAGGGCAAGCGGTTTCCGGCCGGCAGCCTGATCGTGGGCGCTCCGGCGAAGGCGGTCCGCGCGCTTTCGCCCGACGAGATCGGGAGGCTGCACGTCTCCGCGGCGGGTTATGTCGAGCGCCAGCGGCAGTTCGCGGCGCGACTCGAGCGGCTCGACTAGGCGCGTCCCGCCGCGCTATCGTCGCGGCGAAGGGGAACCAGGTTCGTGCTCGATTCCTATGCCGACGACATCGCGGCGGTCGCACGCCTGGACGCCGTTCCGACCATCCTGGAGACGATGTGCCAGGCGACCGGCATGGGCTTCGCCGCGATCGCGCGCGTGTCCGACGAGCGCTGGATCGCGTGCAGCGTGCGCGACGACCTCAACTTCGGCCTCGCGCCCGGCTCCGAGCTGCCGCTTCGGACGACCATCTGCTGCGAGGTCAGCGCGAGCCGCGAGGCCGTGTTCATCCCCGATGTCGCGCTGGATCCCCATTACGCCGGCCATCCGACACCCGCGCTGTATGGCTTCCGCAGCTATATCTCGGTGCCGGTCATGCTGTCCGACGGGCGCTTCTTCGGCACGCTCTGCGCGATCGATCCGCAGCCGCGCGATCTCGCCAGGCCGGAGATCCAGAGCATGGCGCGGATGTTCGCGACGCTGATCGGATTGCAGCTCGACCAGGCCGACCGCCTGACCGCGCAGAGAGCGTCGACCGCGGCGCTCGAGGCGAGCGAGGGACGGCAGCGCCAGATCCTCGACAGCGCGATCGACTATGCGATCATCGCGACCGATCTCGATGGCCGCATCACGCGCTGGAACGAGGGCGCGTACCGCATCTTCGGCTGGGACGAGGCGGAGATGCTCGGCGAGACCGCCGAACGCTTCTTCACGCCCGAGGATCGTGCGGACGATCGCATCGCGGCCGAGATGCGCGCCGCGCGCGAGACCGGTCGCGGCGCCGACGAACGCTGGCACCTGCGCCAGGACGGCAGCCGGTTCTGGGCGTCGGGTGCGATGATGCCGCTCAGCGACGCGGCGGGCGCGCTGAACGGCTATGTCAAGGTGCTGCGCGATCGGACCGAGGAGCGGCTCGCGACCGAGACGCTGCGCAGCGGCCAGGCCAATATCCGGCTGCTGCTCGATTCGATGGTCGAGGGCTTCTACGCGGTCGACTGCGACGGCAGGACGACGATCTGCAATCGCGCCTTCCTCGCGATGATGGGTTTCGCGCACGAACGGGATGCGGTCGGACGCCGGCTGCACGACGTCATCCATCATTCGCATCCGGACGGGCGCGGGTACGATGTCGGCGACTGCCCGATCTACGCGTGCGCGCGTGGCGGTACGCCCGCGCACGTCTCCGAGGAGCTGTTCTTCCCGGTCGACGGCCGGCCGCCGCTTCCGGTCGAATACTGGGCGATCCCGATCGTGCGGGACGGCGTCCTGGATGGCGCGATCTGCACCTTCCTCGACGTCACGCACCGCAAGGCCGCGGACGAGGCGAGGTCGCGGATCGAGGCGCGGCTGCGCGCGCTCAACGCGGACCTCGAACGCCAGGTGGTCGCGCGCTCGCTCGATCGCGGCATGACGTGGCAGGTCAGCCAGGATCTGCTCGCCGTGCTCGATGCCGCGGGTTCGATCGAGAGTACCAATCCGTCATGGCAGCGCGTGCTGGGCTGGAGCGCGGACGAGCTCGCCGCCGTCCCGTGGCTCGACCTCATCCATCCCGACGATGTCGTGGCGTCGCGCGCGCACTTCGATCTGGCTGGCGGCGGCGAACCCGTGGTGCGGCTCGAGAACCGCTGCCGGACCGCCGATGGCGACTATCGCTGGCTGTCGTGGGTGGTGGTGCCGGAGAACGACAAGATCTACTGCCGCGCGCGCGACATTACGGTCGAGAAGCGCCAGGCCGACGATCTGAAGGACCGTACCGCCGAGCGCGACCGGCTGTGGCGCACCTCGCAGGATCTGCTGGTGGTGATCGACACGCAGGGCGTGCTCAAGGACGTCAGCCCGGTGGTCACGCGGATCCTCGGCTGGACGCCCAAGGAGATGATCGGCTGCACGGTGTTCGACTTCCTGCATCCCGACGATCTGCCGGCCGGCGCGCCGCTGCTCGCCGAGGCGGCGGGGCACGATCTGCCGAACTTCGTCAATCGCTACCGGCACAAGGATGGCGGTTATCGCTGGCTGTCCTGGGTGGCCGCGCCCGACGGCGATCTGATCTTCGCGACCGCACGCCACATCACCGCGCAGAAGGAGGCGGAGGACGCGCTGCGCCAAGCCGAGGAGGCGCTGCGCCAGTCCCAGAAGGTCGAGGCGATCGGCCAGTTGACCGGCGGCGTCGCGCACGATTTCAACAACCTGCTGACCGTGATCCGCGGCTCGGTCGATCTGTTGCGCCGGCCCGATCTGTCGCGCGAGCGCCGCAAACGCTATCTCGACGCGATCGCGGACACGTCGGATCGCGCGGTCAAGCTGACCAGCCAGCTGCTCGCCTTCGCGCGCCGCTCGTCGCTCAAGCCCGAGACCTTCGATGTCGGTACCAGCCTGCGCGCGCTGCACGACATGCTGGGCACGCTGACCGGATCGATGATCGCGGTCGACATCGTCGTCGCGGACGATCCCTGCTTCATCGAGGCGGACCCGAGCCAGTTCGATACCGCGATCGTCAACATGGCGGTCAACGCCCGCGACGCGATGGATCGCCAAGGCACGCTGAAGATCGCGATCCGCGCCGCAGACGCCATTCCCGCCATCCGCAACCATCCGCACGTTCCGGGCGATTTCGTCGCGGTCTCGATCAGCGACGACGGGACCGGCATCGCAGAGGACAAGATCGACCATATCTTCGAACCGTTCTTCACCACCAAGGGCGTCGGGCAGGGCACCGGGCTGGGGCTTTCGCAGGTGTTCGGTTTCGCCAAGCAGTCGGGCGGGGAAATCCTCGTCGAGAGCCGGGTCGGCGAAGGCACCGTCTTCACCCTCTTCCTGCCACGCGTCGCGACCCCGGCGACCGTCGCCGAACCCATCGGACGCGACGGGCTCGTCGCGGCACGCGACCTGTGCGTGCTGGTCGTCGAGGACAATCCCGAGGTCGGCGCGTTCGCGACCCAGGCGCTCGCCGATCTCGGCCATTTCACCGTGCTCGCCACCGACGCCGACCAGGCGCTGGCGCGGCTCGCGGCCGCCGACCGGCCGTTCGACGCGGTGTTCACCGATGTCGTGATGCCGGGGATGACCGGCATCGATCTCGGCCGCGAGGTGCGGCGGCTCTATCCCGCGCTGCCGGTGCTGCTGACGAGCGGCTATTCGAGCGTGCTGGCCGAGGAGGGCACGCACGGTTTCGACCTCCTGCAGAAACCCTATTCGGTCGCCAACCTGTCCGCGGCGCTCGACCGGCTGCTCGATGCGCGGCGCAGTCCGTCGCCGGCGCGCTAGGCATGGGCCGCCGCCGGCGGGGCAGGGGCTCATCCCCCGAAACCGGTCCGCTCCGCTCCTGGCCACCGATCCGCCTGGTTCTCGTCGCCGCCCTGTTCGCCGGCGGTCCGGCCGGCGCCGCGGATACCTTCTCCGCGGTCGATCCGATGATCGGCACCGGTGGCGAGGGACACACCTTTCCCGGCGCGGTCGCGCCGTTCGGGATGGTGCAGCTCTCGCCCGACACCGACACGCGCCATCTCATCCGCGACGCGTACCGATGGGCGGCGGGCTATCGCTACACCGATCCGACGATCGAGGGCTTCAGCCACACCCACTTCTCGGGCGCGGGGCACAGCGATCTCGGCGACATCCTGGTGATGCCGGTGGCCGGCGACGCGGTGCCGCTCGAGGCGGGCGACGCCGCCGTGCCGGGCTCGGGCTATCGCTCGCGCTTCCGCCACGCGACCGAACATGCCGAGCCCGGCTATTACGCGGTGACGCTCGACGACGCGCGGGTCCGCGCCGAACTGACCGCCGGCACGCGCATCGGCGTCCACCGCTATACCTTCCCCAGGGACCGCGCGGCGCATCTGGTGGTCGATCTGCGCACCTCGCTCTACACCTATCCCGGCAAGGTGCTGTGGTCGTCGATCCGGCTGCGCGCCGACGGCGCGATCACGGGCTGCCGCCAGACGCGTGGCTGGGCGCCCGATCGGGTGCTGTGCTTCGCGATGCGGACATCGGCGCCGCTCGCCGGCCATGCCTTCGTCTCGACCGAGACCGATATCGCCTACAAGGGTTTCCAGGGGCCGGGCCGCGGCGGCGACGCACTCGCCGAGCGCACCGGTCGCGCGCTGGTCGCACGGCTCGATTTCGGGACGCTCGCGTCGCCGCTCGAGGTCGATGTCGCGATCTCCAGCGTGGACGAGGCGGGCGCGATCGCCAATCTCGACAGCGAGCCCGGCGGCTTCGACGCGATCCGCGCAACGACGCAGGCGGCGTGGCGCCACCAGCTCGCCGCGATCACGCTCGACGGCGATCCCGCGACCCGCACCAGCGTCGCCACCGCGCTCTACCACGCGCTGCTCGCGCCGAGCATCGCGGGCGATGCGGACGGACGCTGGCGCGGACCCGACAACCAGGTCCATGCCAGCCAGGGCTTCGCCTTCCGCTCGACCTTCTCGCTGTGGGACACGTTCCGTGCCGAGCATCCGCTGCTCACCCTGATCGAGCCCGCGAGGGTGAATGCCGACATCGTCCGCTCACTGGTCGCCAGCCGGGAGACGAGCCCGTTCGGCATCCTGCCGGTGTGGCAGTATCAGGGGCGCGAGACCTGGACGATGATCGGCTATCACGCGGCACCCGTGATCGCCGACGCCTATATGAAGGGCATCGGCGGTTTCGATGCCGAGGCGGCGCTGGCGGCGATGGTGGCGAGCGCGGACTATGGCCCCTATGGCGATCTCGCCGACTATAAGCGGCTCGGCTATGTGCCGATCGACCGAGAGCCCGAGGCGGCGTCCAAGACGGTCGAATACGCCTATGACGACTGGTCGATCGCCCGGATGGCGCGCGCGATGGGCAAGGCCGACATCGCCGCCCGCTTCGAGGCGCGATCGCGCAACTGGCGCAATTCGTTCGACGCGCAGACCGGCTGGGTGCGCGCGCGGCTCTCGACGGGGGCGTTCCGCGCGCCGTTCGATCCGGTCTCGATCAAGTACGGATCGGATTATACCGAGGGCAATGCCTGGCAATATAGCTGGTTCGTGCCGCAGGACCCGGCGGGTCTGGTGAGCGCGCTGGGCGGCGATGCGGCGGCCGTCGGGAAGCTCGACGCGATGTTCGACTATGATGACAGCACGATCGACTATTCGTCGTCCGAGGACATCGCCGGGCTGATCGGGCAATATATCCACGGCAACGAGCCCAGCCATCACGTCGCCTATCTCTACGATTATGCCGGCGCGCCATGGCGCACGCAGGAGCGGCTCGGCCGGATCGTCGCCTCGCAATACAAGCCGACTCCCGACGGGCTCGCCGGCAACGACGATCTCGGCCAGATGTCGGCCTGGCTGGTCTTCACCGCGCTCGGTTTCTATCCGGTCACGCCGGCGAGCAACGAATACGCCATCGGCCGCCCCTTCCTGCCGCGCGCGACGGTGCGGCTCGCGAACGGTCGAGCGCTGACGATCGTCGCGGACGGCCTGTCGTCGACCAACGCTTATGTCGGCGGCGTCACGCTCAACGATCGCGCCGTCGACCGCAGCTATCTGACCCAGGCCGAGCTGGCCGCCGGCGGCACGCTGCGCTTCACGATGCAGACGACACCGAACAGGACGTGGGCGATCGCGCCGTCGCAACGTCCGCGGCCCGGGCGCGAGGCGGCGATGAAAGGGCGATAGCCGGCGTCCCGGGTCAGACGTGCGAGACGATATAGACGACGGTCAGGCAGACCGCCATCGCGGTGCCGCTCATCAAGGTCAGTGCGCCGAGCTTCATCGCGCACATATGGGGCTCCGACCGATCCATTCCGGGCCGCTCCTCGATTACCTGTCTCCTGACCAGGAGACTATCACGACGCAATCGCGTTTTCGCGCGAAATCGTCATTGCGCTGCGGCATGTCGGCGCGCGGCGATCCGCTCTTCACGGCGCCGCGCGAACATGACTTAATGCGACGATGCCGACCCGCTCGATCGACCTTGCCGGTACGCGTTACCGTTTCGACGATCTCAAGACGGTGCTCGCCCGCGCGTCCCCGTATCGCTCCGGCGACGTGCTGGCGGGTATCGCCGCGCACAGCGCCGCGGAGCGGGTGGCGGCACGCTATCTGCTCGCCGACCTGCCGCTGGCGACGATGCTCGACGAGGCGGTGGTTCCGTACGAGAGCGACGAGGTGACGCGGCTGATCGTCGACGGCCATGACGCCGCCGCCTTCGCGCCGGCCGCGCACCTGACCGTCGGTGGCTTGCGCGACGCGCTGCTTGCCGCCGATCCGGCGACGGCGGCGACGCTCGCTGCCGGGCTCACGCCGGAGATGGTCGCCGCCGTCGCCAAGCTGATGCGCAACCAGGATCTCGTCGCGGTGGCGCGCAAGCGCCGTGTCGTCACCCGCTTCCGCACCACGATCGGCCTGCCCGGCCGGCTCTCGACGCGGCTCCAGCCCAATCACCCCACCGACGATGCCGCCGGCATCGCCGCCGCCATCCTCGACGGGCTGCTGATGGGGTCGGGCGACGCGACGATCGGCATCAACCCGGCAGGCGACGACACCGCGCGGATCGCCACGCTGCTCCACCTGCTCGACGAGATCCGCGAGGCGTGGGCGATCCCGACGCAATCCTGCGTGCTCGCGCACGTCACCCAGACGATCGCGCTCGCCGGGCAGGGCGCGCCGGTCGATCTCTGCTTCCAGTCGATCGCGGGGACGCAGGGCGCCAACACCGGCTTCGGCATCGATCTCGCGCTGCTGCGCGAGGGCGCCGATGCCACCGCCGCGCTCGGCCGCGCTCCGGCGGGCGCGAACCTCATGTATTTCGAGACCGGGCAGGGCTCGTGCCTGTCGGCGGACGCGCATCACGGCGTCGACCAGCAGACGCTCGAATGCCGGGCCTATGCGGTGGCGCGGGCGTTCCGGCCGCTGCTGGTCAACTCGGTGGTCGGCTTCATCGGGCCGGAATATCTCTACGACGGCAAGCAGATCCTGCGCGCCGCGCTCGAGGACCATTGCTGCGGCAAGCTGATGGGCGTGCCGATGGGGGTGGACGTCTGCTACACCAACCATGCCGAGGCCGATCAGGACGACATGGACGGGGTGCTGACGATGCTCGGCGTCGCGGGCGTCAATTTCGTGATGGGCGTGCCGGGCGCGGACGACGTGATGCTGGGCTACCAGTCGACCAGCTTCCACGATGCGCTCTATGTCCGCGAGGTGCTCGGCCTCGCGCCCGCGCCCGAGTTCGCGGCGTGGCAGCGCGCGATCGGGCTGGTCGGGGCGGACGGCGTGCCGGTCGCGGAACCGCGCCTGCCCGCGCCGGCCCGCGCGGTGCCCGCGCTGGCGACGCTGGCGTGACCGATCTGCCGGCGCGGCTGCGCGCGCTCACCGTCGCGCGGGTCGGCCTCGGACGCGCGGGGTCCGGCCTGCCGACGCGCGCCGCGCTCGATTTCGAGCTCGCTCATGCCCGCGCGCGCGATGCCGTCCACGCGACCCTGCCCGAGGATCTGGCGACGACGCTGGGGGCGATCGACGTGCGCAGCCGGGCGGAGGATCGCGCGACCTATCTCCAGCGGCCCGATCTCGGCCGGCGCGTGCGGGCGGAGGACCTGGAGGCGCTGACCGCGGTGCCCGCCGATCTCTCGGTCGTGATCGCCGACGGCCTCTGCGCGCTCGCCGTCGAGCGGCATGCGCCGCCGCTGCTCGCCGCGCTGCGCGGACGGCTCGGCGCGTGGCGGCTCGCGCCGCTCGTGCTCGCGCACCAGGCGCGCGTCGCGATCGGCGACGAGATCGCGGTCGCGCAAGGGTCGGGCGCGGTCCTGGTGCTGATCGGCGAACGGCCCGGCCTGTCCTCGCCCGACAGCCTGGGCGCCTATGTGAGCTGGGCGCCGCGTATCGGCATGCCGGACAGCGCCCGCCACTGCGTCTCGAACATCAGGCCGACGCACGGGCTCGGCACCGATGCGGCGGCGGAGCGCATCGTGCTGATCCTCGAGGCGGCCCGCGCGGCGGGTCGCACCGGCGTCGGCCTCGCGCTGCCCGCGGCCCGATTGCCGCTCGCCGAGCCGGCTGCTAGCGAGCGCCGGACGGAGGTTTCCAAGCCATGACGCGTATCCTTGCCGCAGCGCTGCTGCTCGCCGCCACCGGTCTCGCCGCATCGACGCCGCGACCGCGCTACGGAACTTGGGGCGTCGATACCGCCGACATGGACAGGACGGTGAAGCCCGGCGACGATTTCTTCGGTTATGTCGAGGGAACGTGGCTCAAGGTCCATCCGATCGCCCCCGACAAATCCGGCGCGGGGTACAATTACGAGCTGCCCGACGAGACCGAGCTCCAGGTCCGCGCGATCGTCGAGGACGCGGAGAAACATCCCGCCGATCCGGTCTCGAAGCAGATCGGCGATTTCTGGGCGGCGTGGATGGACGAAGACGGCATCGAGGCGCGCGGTCTCGCGCCGCTCAAGCCCTATCTCGCGCGGATCGACGCGGTGACGAGTCGCGACCAGCTCGCCCGGCTGACCTTCGAGCCGAGCTATGCGAGCCCCGTCGACATCGGCATCGGCGCCGACGAGAAGGACCCGACGCGCTACACCGTCAACGTGACGCAGGCGCGGCTGGGTCTGCCGACGCGCGACTATTATCTGCTCAAGGGCGCCAAGTACGATGCCTTCCGCAAGGCGTATCGCGATTACATCGTACGCATCGAGACGCTCGCCGGGCTGAGCGATGCGGCCGCCAGGGCGGATGCGATCATCGCGCTCGAAACGCGGTTGTCGCAGGACCAGTGGACGCCCGAGGCGCGGCGCGATCCGGTCGCGACCTACAATCCGATGTCGCGCGCGCAGCTCGACAAGCTGGCGCCCGAGTTCGACTGGACGGCGTCGCTCGCCGCTGTCGGCCTTGTGCAGATGCCCATGGTCGTGATCGGCGAGCCGAGCGCGATCGCGGCGGCGGGCAAGCGGCTCGGCGACGTGCCGCTCGCGACGTGGAAGGATTATCTGACCTTCCGCTTCATCAGCGATCACGCGACCTTCCTGCCGCGCGCGTTCGATCAGGCGCGGTTCGACTTCTACAGCAAGACGCTGAACGGCATCCCCGAGCAGCGCGCGCGGTGGAAGCGCGGCGTGCGTCTGCTCGACGCCGATCTCGGCGAGGCGGTCGGCCAGGTCTATGTCGCGCGCCACTGGTCGACGACGACGCAGGCGCAGGTCGCCGAGATGGTCGGCGACATGCGCGCCGCCTATGCCGACAAGATCGTGCATGCGACGTGGATGGACGAGCCGACCCGGCGCGAGGCGCTCGCCAAGCTCGCCAGCTTCGATCCGCGGGTCGGGCATCCGGCGCGCTACATCGACTATTCGAGCTTCGTCGTGAGGCGCGGCGATGCGCTCGCCAACGCGGTCGCCTCGAGCGATTTCGAATGGCGGCTCCAGCGCTCGCGGATGCTCAAGCCGGTCGATCGCGGGTTGTGGGACATGACCCCGCAGACGGTGAACGCCTATTACGATCCGACGATGAACCAGGTGACCTTCCCGGCCGCCCAGCTCCAGCCACCGTTCTTCGATGCCGCCGCCGATCCGGCGGTCAACTACGGCGAGACCGGCGCGACGATCGGCCACGAGATGGGCCATGGCTTCGACGACGAGGGGCGGCAGTTCGATGCGCAGGGGCGCCTGCGCGACTGGTGGACCAGGCCTTCGGCGGATCGCTACAAGGTCAAGGCCGCGGCGCTCGCCGCGCAGTTCGACCGGTACGAGCCGATCCCCGGCGTCCACATCAAGGGCGAGCTCACGCTCGGCGAGAATCTCGCCGATCTCGGCGGGCTGGAGACCGCGTACGAGGCCTATCGCCGCTATGTCGCGCGGCACGGCGAGCCGGCGGTGATCGGGGGCTATACCGGCGACCAGCGTTTCTTCATCGCCTATGCGGCGTCGTGGCAGGGCAAGCGGCGCGAGGATGCCGAGCGCCAGCAGCTGCTGTCCGATCCGCACAGCCCGGAGAAGTACCGCGTCGACGGGATCGTCCGCAATTTCGACCCCTGGTATGCCGCCTTCGACGTCAAGCCGGGTGCGGCGCTGTATCTGCCGCCCGATCAGCGGGTGCATGTGTGGTAGGCGGACTCCTCGGCGTAATCCGGAGCGCGAGCCGCGCATAACAGGAGGGCGTTGGCTCCTTACGCCCGCGCCGCGACCGCGCGCGGCTTGCCGCGACGCTCGCCCGGCTCGGCGAGCAGGCGCGCGAGGTCGATCGGGTGGGTGAAGGCGACGCCGGCGCGGCCATCGTCGGTCCATCTGACGAAGCCCTCGCGCTGCTCGCCGAACACCTCGATCATGATCCCGGTGCCCGGCGACATCTCGATGCCGTCGATGGAGTCGATCATCGCGCCCGACGACGAGATGTTGCGGATCCGCGCGGTGCCCCGGCGATCTCCGTTGAGCACCATGATCGAACGCAGCATGGTGGTCCGTGGGCTGCGCGTGAACTTGACGCCGACGGGCTCGATCGCCGCCGCCTCGCCCGTGTCGCGCGGCAGCCCCGAGGCGGGCAGCGGGCGGCCATAGACATAGCCCTGGATATGGCTGCAGCCGAGCGCGCGGATCAGCTCGATCTCGTCCTGCGCCTCGACCCCCTCCGCCGTCGTCTCGAGCTCTAGCGTGTCGGCGAGCGTGACGATCGCCTTGATGATAGCGGCGTTGCGGCTGCCCGCGATCTTGGCGCCGCGCACGAAACTCTGGTCGATCTTGATCTTGTCGAACGGCGCGGTGCGCAGATAGCCGAGCGACGAATAGCCCGTGCCGAAATCGTCGAGCGCGAGCCTGACCCCGATCCGCTTCAGCGCGGTGAACATCTGTTCGGTCGAGCGGCTGCCATCCAGGAACACGCCCTCGGTGATCTCGAGCTCGAGCCGGTCCGGCGGGAGGCCGGAATTGGCGATCGCGCTCGCCACGATCGCGGGCAGCGACGGTTTGGCGAACTGGATCGGCGAGACGTTGACCGCCATGCGGATCGAGGCGGGCAGCGTCGCGGCGGTATCGCAGGCGGTGCGCATCACCCATTCGCCGATCTGCTCGATCAACCCGCTTTCCTCGGCGATCGGGATGAAGTCGGCGGGCGAGATCGCGCCGCGCACCGGATGGTCCCAGCGGATCAGCGCCTCGTAGCCGACCACCTGCGCGGTGCGCGTGCTGACCACCGGCTGATAGACGAGGTGGAGTTGCTGTCGCGCCAGCGCCTGGCGCAGATCGTCCTCGAGCAGCTTTCGCGTCTGCGCCTCGACGAGCAGCGATTCGCGGAAGAAGCGATGCGTGCCGCGGCCATTGGCCTTGGCCGAATAGAGCGCGAGATCGGCGTTGCGGGTCAGCGTCGCGGTATCGTCGCCATCGGCCGGCGACAGCGCGATGCCGATCGAGCAGCCGATCGAGACATAGGAGTCGTCGATGAAATAGGGGTGCGAGAGCGTCGCGATGATCGAATCCGCAAGCTCGGACAGCTTGTCGCGGTTGGCGCCCCCCGGCAGGATCACCTCGAACTCGTCGCCGCCGAGACGGCCGACCAGTCCGTCCTCGCCGACCGTGCGCGTGAGCCGCGCCGCGACCTGCTGGAGCAGCAGGTCGCCGATCTGGTGGCCGAGCGTGTCGTTGACGGTCTTGAAGCGATCGAGGTCGAGCAGCAGCAGCGCGGTCGGGCGGTAGCTGCCCTGCCGCTTGCCCAGCGCCTGGCCGAGCGCGCGGCGCATCTGCGCGCGATTGGCGAGGCCGGTCAGCGAATCGAACATCGCGAGGCGCGAGATCTCCGCCTCGGAACGCCGCTTGTCGGTCAGGTCGCAGCCCGAGCCGACGAATCCGCGGAACTGGCCGATGCCGTCGAACCAGGGCCGTCCCGAGATCGACCAGCGCCGCTCGTCATTGTCGCTGCCGCTCTGGCTGACTTCATAGTCGGCAAACGAGGCGCGCGCGTTGAGGTGGAACAGCAGCGTGCGCTCGCCGGTGTCGTCGCCGTTGAGTTCGAAGATCTCGGTGAGCGGCCGTCCGATGACGCCGGCGTCGCCACCGACCTGGCGCACGACCTTGTCGGACAGATAGGTGAGCCGGCCGGTGCGATCGGTCTCCCACAACCAGCCGCTGCCCTGCGCCTCGAAACCCTGGACAAGCCGCAGCGCGAGCGCGCCGCCCTCGCTGGCGAGCGGCGCGGACGACGCGGATGGGGACGGGATCCGATCCGTGTCGCCGCCAAAGCCGAAAAGCCGCATGCTGCCCTGTCCCGCTCCCGACGGTTCATCGATCGGGAACGGCATAGCGTGGAGTGGTTGCGACGAGCTTAGCGGACAGGATTAACGAGACGGCACGACGATCGCCGCACCGCGCTCAGCGCACCACCACGTCGCGCCGCATCGGCGCGAGCTTGGCGAGCAGCCGGTTCTGCGCCGGGACCGGGACATGCGCCTCGCCCATCGCGCGCTGGAGGTCGTCGACCAGCGCGTTCAGGTCCTTCATCTGGATGCCGAGATCGCGATGCGAATCCTTCATCGTGCGGCCGGTGTACGCGCAGCCGCCATCGAGGATGTAGCAGAACTGCTCCTTGAGCAGACGGCGCAGGCGAACCAGGTCCTGCCCCTTGAAGATCTCGCCGATCCGGGGATCCGCGACATCCAGCGCGACGAAGCGATCGACGAGCCGGTCGATCCCCGCGGCGCCGCCGAACGTGCGCCACAGCGCGTCGTCCCCGACCGGGGTCGCCCCGGCATTGGCATCGCTCTGGACGTACGGCGCGACCGGGTCCTCGCCGGGCGGCGGCGCGGCGGCCGACAGGGCGGCGGCGAAAGCGAGGATCGGCAGCGGCATCGGCAATCCTTCAGAAACTGGCCTGGACCGACAGGAAGGCGCCGCGCTGGGCGTCCGCGGTGGCGATCGAGCCGAGATCGACATAGGCGGCGGTGAGCGATACGTTGCGCTTCACCGCATAGGCGGCGAACACGTCGTAGGCGTCCTGTTCCGGGGCGAAGGCGAGATTATCGGGCTTGGTGCGCACCTCGGCGCCGACGACGAGGCGGCGGGTCAGCAGATAGCCCGCCGAACCCTCGAACTGCGGCGCATAGCGATCGTGCCGATCGCCGCCAAAGCCGAGCAGGCCGAACTGGTTGGCCTTGGTCATGCGCAGGCTGGTGGCGATGATGACGCTCCGGCGCAGGAACAACTTGGTCGCCGACAGCGTGAAGTCGGTGCCGTCGGCATGCGCGCCGCCGATCGCGTGGATCACGCCGCCGCGGTCGGCATGCTTGTACTGCACGCCGATCGAGATCTGCGGCAGGGCGCTGTCCTGATCGTAGACCGCGTCGCCCAGCAACCGCAGCTTGGCGCCGAGCACGTCCTCGTGGAAACGATAGCCCGCGCCGAGCCCGAGCGCGGCGCCCATACGACGCGTGTCGAAGCGTTCGCGCGCATAGGAGAGTTCGACGCGATCGTAGAGGCCGATCGCCGCGCCCGTGCTGGTCAGGCTGTAGTCGGCGAGCGGTGCGTAGGTCGCGTGGACCGCGCCGCCGATGCCGTCGCGCGTCTCGTTGCCCGCGATCAGCGACCAGGTGGCGAGCCCGCCGCCCGACGCGCCGTCGACCGTGCTGACGCCGTTGGTGAGCAGCAGCTTGCCGCCGGCGCGCATCTCGCTGCCCGCATGCGCCGCGCCGCCGCCGCAGAGCAGCGCCACCGATACGATGCAGGGAAGGAATCGATTGCGGGGGGGCATGACGCTCGGTGATAGTGTGCGGCGCAGCCATAGGCCGGACCCGGTTACGTCGATCTTAAGCGACCCGAAACGGGTGCCGGTCTATCGGAAGCCATGCTGTACCGTATCGCGCTGTCGCTGATCCTCTTCCCGACGCTTGCTGCGGCGGGCACCGTCGATGTCCATGTCACCGGGGCGGGCGGCGTGCCCGTCGCCGATGCGGTGGTGACGATCGAGAGCATGCGCATGCCGGCCGGGCCGATCCGGTTTCCCTGGCCGATGGCGGTCAGCCAGCAGAATATCAGCTTCCAGCCGCACGTCCTGATCGCCCCGGTCGGCGCGACGGTCGCCTTCCCCAATCTCGATCGCGTGCGTCACCACGTCTATTCCTTCTCCAAGCCCAGGCCGTTCGAGCTCAAGCTCTACGGGCAGGACACGACGCGCTCGGTGACGTTCGACAAGCCCGGCGTGGTGGCGATCGGCTGCAACATCCACGATCAGATGAGCGGCTATGTCGTCGTGGTGGCGACCCCCTATGCGGCCAGGACCGACGCCGCCGGCAACGCGCACATCGCCGGGGTGCCCGATGGGGCCGCGACGCTCAGGCTGTGGGCGCCCGCGATCCGGGGCGCCGGCAACCAGATCGTGCAGGGCGTCGTCGTCACGTCGAAGGGCCTGTCACGCACCATCCCGATCGGCTGACGGGAGGGTTCCGACCGCGGTGCGGATCTGGCGCACCCAGGTCTCGCGGCCGCGCAGGAACGCGATCCAGCCCCACGCCGCGCCGGCGTGGCGCAACAGCTGGAAGCTGAACGGCTCGGTGAACGAAGCGAGGACGGCGGCGGCGAGACCGAGTCCCTCGCGCTGTCCGGTCCAGCGTTTGTAGAGCCCGAGCGACCACAGGTGGAATGCGAGATCGATCGCGATCTTGGCGATCATCACGATCAGGATCGGCAGCGCGATGCGGTATCGGCCGGTGACGGCGAAGCCGATCAGGCTCGCGACGGCGGCAAGCCCGTAGATCGGCTGGAGGGTATCGAGCGTCTTGACCGGCAGCATCCGCGTGCCGAGCCGGCCGAAGCGGGCGTTGCCGACCATGTCGCGGTTCCAGTGCTGGGTCTGGAGGAACCCCCCGAACCAGCGCCGCCGCTGGCGCAGGAAGCCCATCGCGCTCGCCGGCGCATCGGTGCTGGCGAGCGCACGGCCGATCACGCGCACCCGCCAGTCCAGCCCGCGCTCGGCGGCATGGCGATGGAGACGGTGGATCAGCTCGTAATCCTCGACCATCGATTCGGGATCGAAGCCGCCGACCTCGATGATCGCGGCGCGGCGGAAGCCCGCGAACGCGCCCGAGATCAGCAGCAATCCGTCCTGTCGCATCCACGCGTAGCGCGACAGGAAGTTGCGGACATATTCATAGCCCTGGAACCACTGGTACAGCCGCCCCGCGAGATGCCGCCCGCACACCGGCGCCAGCACGCCGGTCGCCGCGACCAGCGCGGGCTCGGCCGCGAACGCGTCGCGCATCGCCTTCAGCGCGCCCGGAGCGAGCAGCGTATCGGCATCGACGGTCAGCACCAGCGCGTGATCGAGCCGCTGGACCGCGGCGTTGAGCGCGCGCGCCTTGCCGCCATGCGCGAGCCGCAGCCAACGCAGCGATGGAAGCGCGGGCGCGGCGTCGCCGATCTCGCCGAGCGGCGGGGCGACGAGGCCGTAGCGGCGGGCGAGGATCGCGGCGCTGTCGTCGGTCGAGCCGTCGTCGGCGAGCAGGATCAGATCGGGCGGATCGTCCTGGCGCGCGAGCGTGTCGATCGTGATGGCGAGCACCGCCGCCTCGTTGCGCGCCGCGACGATCACCGCGAGAGATGGTCGCGCCGTGCCGGCAGCGGGCAGCGGCGCCGCGACAGCCTGGCGCAGCGGCAGGATCTGCCAGGCGGTGAAGGCGAGCAGCGCGGTGTCGTAGAGGATATAGACGATCCCC
The DNA here is from genome assembly GCA_964245815.1 of uncultured Sphingomonadaceae bacterium. Lineage (GTDB taxonomy): Bacteria > Pseudomonadota > Alphaproteobacteria > Sphingomonadales > Sphingomonadaceae > Solisphingomonas. The sequence continues at coordinate 107,643 of CAXTNX010000003.1, forward strand.
ACCCCCCAGGCGGCGATGCCCTGGCGGAAGAAGGCCTGTGCGATCAGCGCCGCGAAGAGCAGCGGCGGCGCCGCGCCGATCAGCCGGCTGCGCAGTCCGACCGCGCGGGGCCGCAGCCGCGGCGACAGCGCCGCGAACGCGCGGTCGAGCGCGGTGGCGGGGACGGGCATGACGATGACGGTCCCCTCTTTGGTACGGGCGCAAGACGCGCTACCCTCAGGCTCGGCGTCCGCGCGATATGGCGGTGACGAGGCGTTCGCAAGGAGGCAAGATGCGCGTGCAGCGCTATACCGGGCCGGCGGTCCTGCTCCACTGGCTGATCGCAGCCGGCGTCATCGCCAATGTCGCGCTCGCCTGGATCTGGCCGCACCTCGCCGATGCGAGCGTGCGGCCCGCGATCGACACGCACAAGTCGATCGGCATCACCGTGCTCGGTCTCGCGATCATGCGGCTGCTGTGGCGCCTCGGCCATCGTCCGCCGCCGCTGCATCCCGGCCTGCCCGACTGGGAGAAGAACGCGGCGCATACCGTGCACTGGCTGTTCTATCTGCTGATCTTCGCGATGCCGCTCACCGGATGGATCATGGATTCGGCGTACAAGGACGCGGCATCGCATCCGATGCAGCTCTACGGCCTCGTTCCATGGCCACGGATCGGCGCGATCATGCATCTGGCGCCGGCGGTGCGCGACGGTGTCCACGACCGGTTCGGCGCGGCGCACGTCGCGCTGTCCTACCTCGTCTACGGACTGTTCGTGCTGCATGTCGGCGGCGCGCTCAAGCACCAGTGGCTGGATCGGCAGCGCGAGCTCCAGCGGATGTGGTTCGGGCGGTAGACCTGAGACGCTCGGACGGGACGTGGTTGAGCGATCGCGCTTATCCTGCCCGCGACACGCGTCCGGGGGTGACGCCGCCGCGCGGCGCGGCTAGACGATCGCCACCGCAACATCCTCCGGGACTCCGACCATGCAGCAGCATTTCGATCTGGTGGTGGTCGGTAGCGGACCCGCCGGCCGCCGCGCCGCGGTGCAGGCGGCCAAGCTCGGCAAGTCGGCGCTGGTCGTCGAGCGCGGGCGGCGCGTCGGCGGCGTCTCGGTGCATACCGGCACGATCCCGTCCAAGACGCTGCGCGAGACCGTGCTCAACCTGTCGGGCTGGCGCGAGCGCGGCTTCTACGGGCGCGCCTATCGGGTCAAGCAGGACATCACGATCGGCGATCTGATGGAGCGGCTGCACAAGACGCTCGACCACGAGGTCGAGGTGCTCGAGCACCAGTTCGCGCGCAACGGCGTGCGCACGCTGCGCGGCGCGGCGCGCCTGACCGGTCCGCAATCGATGTCGGTCGCGCTGGAGGATGGCGATCATCGTGCGATCTCCGCCGATCACATCCTGCTCGCGGTCGGCACCCGCCCGTTCCGCCCGGACTATGTGCCGTTCGACGACACGCACGTCTTCGACGGCGACCAGATCCTCGAGCTGCCGCGGCTGCCGCGCAGCATGACCGTGGTCGGCGCGGGCGTGATCGGCGTCGAATACGCCACCATCTTCTCCGCGCTCGACGTGGCGGTGACGCTGGTCGAGCCGAGGCCGACCTTCCTCGACTTCATCGACCGCGAGCTGCTCGAGGAGTTCGTCCACGAATTGCGCGATCGCAATGTCGGGCTGCGGCTCGGCTCGAAGATCGAGAGCATCGTGCTCGAGAACGACCGCCCGGTCTGCCATCTCGCCGACGGTCGCCGCGTCGCCAACGAGATGCTGCTGTTCGCGGCGGGGCGCGTCGGCGCGACCGAGACGCTGGGGCTGGAGGCGGCGGGGATCGCGACCGATCATCGCGGCCGCATCACCGTCGATCCCAACACGATGCAGACTTCGGTGCCGACGATCTATGCCGCGGGCGACGTGATCGGTTTCCCGAGCCTCGCGTCGACGTCGATGGAGCAGGGCCGGCTCGCCGCACTCCACGCCTTCGGCCAGGAGCCGCCGCCGCCGCCCGCCTTCTTCCCGTTCGGGATCTACGCGGTGCCCGAGATCTCGGTGGTCGGCATGACCGAGGAGGAGGTGCGCACCCGCAACATCGCCTACGAGACCGGCATCGCGCGCTTCCGCGAGACCTCGCGCGGGCACATCATGGGGCTGGACACCGGCATGATGAAGATGATCTTCTCGCTCAAGACGCGCCGTCTGCTCGGCGTCCACATCGTCGGCGAGGGCGCGACCGAGCTCATCCATATCGGCCAGGCGGTGCTCAACCTGAAGGGCACGATCGACTATTTCATCCAGAACACCTTCAACTATCCGACGCTGGCGGAAGCCTACAAGATCGCCAGCCTCGACGCCTGGAACCGGATGCGCGCCGTCTGACCGTCGTTTGGCGGACGTGACGCGCGCATCGGCGTCCGGCGCGCGACCGCGCGGCCCCCGTCGTCGAACCGCATGTCGCGATGCTCAAGACGATGGAGCTGGTGGCGCATGCCCGCGACGTGGCCGCGTCCGGGACGACGGTTGTGCCGCCACGACCCGCCGGGTTCATCCCGGAAAGCCGCTCGTCGCGAAACAGGACCGCGCCGCCGTCGTTACGGCAAAGGATGTCGGACAGGCCGCCGATCGGCGCGCGCGTCAGGCCCGCACGCTTCGAGGGGTCACCTCCGGGAGCCGCGCGATCGCGGGGCGGGCATACCAATAGCCCTGATGATAGCGGACGCCGAGCCCGCGGAGGGCTGTGGCCTCCCCGACCGTCTCGACACCTTCCGCGATCAGCAACGTGCCCAGATCGCCGCACATCTGGACGACCGCACGGACGATCGCCTGGCGCCGCCGATCGCTGTCGATACCCCGGACCAGCTCCATGTCGAGCTTGACTTCGTCGGGCGCGAACCGCGCGAACATGTCGAGGCCCGAATTTCCCGCCCCGAAATCGTCGATCGCAACGGAGAAGCCTATCCGTTTATACGTATCGATGATCGACTGGACGTGTTCGGGCGACCCGATCTGTTCGTTCTCTGTGAACTCGAAGATGAGCCTGTCGATCGGCAGGCCCACCGCCTGCGCCGTGCGCAGGGTGAGCTGGATGCACGCCAGTGGCGAGTAGACCGCGTTGGGCAGGAAGTTGATGGAAAGCCGGGCATCGCCCTGCATGATGCCGGCATGCATCGCGGTCTCGATCGCCTTGACGCGGCAGGCCTGGTCGAAGGCGTAGCGATTGTCGTCGGTGACGCGTGACAGGATGCTCGCCGCACCCCCGCCGTCGACGCCGCGGACCAACGCCTCGAAGGCAAAGGGCCTTCCCGTCTCCGTGTCGACGATCGGCTGGTACGCCATCGCGAACGGCAGCTCGAAATCGATGCCGTCGCGGCACCCGCTACAGATCCTGCGCATCTCCATATTACGTAGCCTGGCTCGGCAAACTTAAGATCGCGTCAAGATCGAGGGTCATGGCTGCCGTTCGATCGAACCGCCCGCTCCGACGTCCGGAGCCGCGCGCGATCCGCCTCGACGCGCGGACGTCGTCTCGTCCGTTCCACCCCAAACTGTCACACTCCGTGCATAGCCTCGTATCAAACGGGGAGTCGCCAGAACCATGAACGCCACGCTCGCTCAATCCGCACCGACCGGACGGCCCGATCTCGACGGCGGACTGGGGAGCGCCGGCAAGATCGGCTTCCTCGCCGCGATCGTCGTCGCGATCGGCTATGTCGCCTACAGCGTCTATGCCGATGCGAGCGCGGCGGGCGTCCATGCCACCGCCGTCCTGCCCTTCCTGCTGCTGTTCGTCGCGCTGCTGATCGCGCTGGGCTTCGAGTTCGTCAACGGCTTCCACGATACCGCCAACGCGGTCGCGACGGTCATCTACACGCACTCGATGCCCGCCAACATCGCGGTGGTGTGGTCGGGCTTCTTCAACTTCGCCGGCGTGCTGTTCTCCAGCGGCGCGGTCGCGTTCGGGATCGTCTCGCTGCTGCCGGTCGAGCTCATCCTCCAGGTCGGGTCGAGCGCGGGGTTCGCGATGGTGTTCGCGCTGCTGATCGCGGCGATCTGCTGGAACCTGGCGACCTGGCTGTTCGGCATCCCGAACTCCTCGTCGCACACGCTGATCGGATCGATCATCGGCGTCGGCGTCGCCAATTCGCTGCTCCAGGGGCGCTCCGGGACGAGCGGCGTCGATTGGGGCCAGGCGACCAAGATCGGCGAGGCGCTGCTGCTCTCGCCGCTGCTCGGCTTCACGCTCTCGGCGCTGCTGTTCCTCGCGATGCGCGTCGTCGTCAAGAACAAGGCGCTCTACCAGGAGCCCAAGGGCAACACCCCGCCGCCGCCCTGGATCCGCGGACTGCTGATCTTCACCTGCACCGGCGTCAGCTTCGCGCACGGCTCGAACGACGGGCAGAAGGGCATGGGCCTCATCATGCTGATCCTGATCGGCACGGTGCCGACCGCCTATGCGCTCAACCGCGCGGTGCCCGCGCAGTACGAGGCGCAGTTCCATATCCACAGCACCGCCGCCCTGCAGGCGATCGCCGCGACGTCCGCGGGTGCCGCCGCCGCCGCCGATCCGACCAGGGCGGTCGAGAGCTACGTCTCGACCAAGAAGCCGGCGCCCGAGACGATCCCGTCGCTGGGCAAGCTGGTCGAGGGTATCGACCAGCAGGTCAGCCAGTACGGCACGCTGGCGCAGGTCCCCGCCGCGCAGACCAAGAACATCCGCAACGACATGTATCTCGCCTCGGAGGCGATCAAGCGGCTGACCAGCGACCCCGACAAGACCGCCTTCAAGGGCGACGCGGGCAAGGCGGTCGCCGCGTACAAGGGCGATCTCGACAAGGCGACGCGGTTCATCCCGACCTGGGTGAAGGTGGCGGTGGCGTTCGCGCTCGGGCTTGGTACGATGGTCGGATGGAAGCGCATCGTCGTCACCGTGGGCGAGAAGATCGGCAAGACCCATCTCACCTACGGGCAGGGCGCATCGGCCGAACTCGTGGCGATGGTCACGATCGGGCTCGCCGACAGTTTCGGTCTGCCGGTCTCGACCACGCACGTGCTGTCCTCGGGTGTCGCGGGCACGATGGCGGCCAACGGATCGGGGCTCCAGGTCGCGACGCTGCGCAACATGGCGGCGGCCTGGGTGCTGACGCTGCCGGTCTCGATGCTGCTCGCGGGCACGCTCTACGCGGTGTTCCACGCGATCTTCTGAGCGCCCGACGGGTTACGGCGACAGCACGCCCCGTTCGGGCTGAGCGACGTCGAAGCCCCGCGCCGGCCCCTCGACCGCGCTCGGCCCGAACGGGGATCCTGCGATCGAACATGGATCGCGACGCGTGAGCGGCCCGCGGGACCGCGTGTCCGCGCTGGCCGAGACGCTCAACCAGCCGGGGCTGGTGTGGTGCTATACCCAGGGCGGGGACGCTCCGGGCGGGCTCGGGTTCGATCTCCCGTCCGAGAGCCAAGGCTTCCGCTGGCTGCATCTCAACCTCGCCGATCAGCGCAGCCTGCGCTGGCTCGAGATCCATGCCGACCTCTCGCCCGCGCTGCTCGCGCTAATGCTCGCCGCCGACGGCCAGCCGCGCGTCGTCGTCCAGCCGGACGCGGTCGGGCTGGTGCTCCACGATTTCGAGCGCGGGCTCGATGCGACGGGCACCGGCCAGATCGACGCGCTGCGCGTCGTCGCGACCGGGCGGACGCTGATCACCGCGCGCGCGCATCCGCTGCGGTGCGCCGATCTCGTCCGCGACCGGCTGGCCAACGGTGCCACGCTGGACGACGGCGCGGGTGCGCTCTCGTTCCTGATCGGCGCGATGGTCGACAGCCTCGCCGCGCTGGTGCTCGATCTCACCGGACAGCTGCTCGATGCCGAGACCGAGCTGATGACCAACGACGAGGCGCCCGATACCCGCGTGCTGATCGCGGCGCGACGGCGTTCGGCACAGCTCCACCGGCTGGTCGCCGGCATGCGCGCGACGTTGCGACGGATGGACGGCGAGCCCGCGCTGACCTTCCGCTATGCGCTGATCCCGCGCGAGCAGGAGCCGCGGCTGGCGGCGCTCGACGCCGACATCGTCGGCACCCAGCAGCAGCTCCGCCTGCTGCGCGACGAGATCGACCTGCAGACCGCGCAGCGCACCAACCGCAACGTCTATCTGCTGTCGGTGATGACCGCGCTGCTCCTGCCCGCGACGCTGGTCACCGGGTTCTTCGGGATGAACACCGACGGCATGCCGTTCACCCATGGCGCGTACGGCACGTTGATCGCCGGCGCGATCGCGCTCGGTTCGGCGGGGTTCAGCTACTGGCTGCTCGGGCGGCTTGGGCTGATCCGGCGGCAGTAGCGCGGACGCTCAATATCGCTCGGGGACGTACATCTCGGGCGGGATCGGGTGGCGTTCGTAATCGTCGTGGTGGACGCGCGGGGGCAGCGTCACCGCGCTATGCTCGATCTCGCCATAGGGGATCTGATCGAGCAGATGGCCGATGCAGTTCAGCCGCGCGCGCTTCTTGTCGACCGCCTCGACGATCCACCACGGCGCCTCCGGGATATGGGTGCGCGACAGCATCAGCTCCTTGGCGCGCGTGTAATCCTCCCATTTGCGGCGCGATTCGACGTCCATCGGCGACAGTTTCCACTGCTTGAGCGGATCCCTGATGCGCGCCTGGAAGCGGAGCTGCTGCTCGTCGTCGGTGATCGAGAACCAGTATTTGACGAGGATGATGCCCGATCGGATCAGCATCCGCTCGAACTCGGGGACCGAGCGATAGAACTCCTCCGCCTCGTCGGGCGTGCAGAAGCCCATCACGCGCTCGACGCCGGCGCGATTGTACCAGCTGCGGTCGAACAGCACGATCTCGCCCGCCGCCGGAAGGTGCGCGGCATAGCGCTGGAAATACCATTGCGTGCGCTCGCGCTCGTTGGGAGCGGGCAGCGCGGCGACCCGGCAGACGCGCGGATTGAGCCGCTGGGTGATGCGCTTGATCGCGCCGCCCTTGCCGGCCGAATCGCGGCCTTCGAACAGCACGACGAGCTTCAGACCCTTGTGCTGCACCCAATCCTGGAGACGGACCAGCTCGTGCTGGAGCCGGAACAGCTCGCGGAAATAGGTCCGGCGATCGAGCCGGCCCGCGACGGCCTCGGCCCCTGCGAGACCGTCGACACGGCTCTCCTCGAGCTCCATCTCGAGCTCCTCGTCGAAGCTGTCGACGATTTCTTCCTTAAGGCGGTCGAGGTCCGTCATGCGGCCACGCTAGGCACGAAGCGTTGCGATGGCGTGACAGCCGGGCGCTCGTGTGGGAGACGCCGGATCATGGCCCGCCGCGTCCCGCTTTCCCCGATGCTCGCGCTGCTGGTGCTCGCCGCGTGCGGGCGGCGGCACGATGCGGAGGCGGGCAATGGCGCGGCGATGCTCGCCGACCTGCCGAGCGCGGCGCCGGCGATGCCGGCCGGCACGACGATGGCGGCGGCCGACGCGACGCCGCAGGACACCGGCGATCCGCTGCGTTTCCAGCCGTTGCGTTCGGCCGCGGTCAAGGATGCGATCCATCGGGCGCTGCGCACCGGCCGAACCCAGCGCTGGTCGGACGGCGCGCTCACCGGCTATGCGGTGCCCAGCGCCGCGACCGACGCCAATGGCTGCCGCGCGGTCCGCTACACGGTCGACCAGCGGATCGGCGCGGCGCCCGAAGCGATCAACGCCTGCGACGCGAACTAGATCGGGATTGGCCGGCAGATCGAGCGCCCCGGGCGTCCGCCGGTCGGCAGCGCGGGTGGGGCGGCGTCGACGGATATCGTGGCGGTCCGGAGGCCGGGCGCCGTTCACGCACGCCCGGCTTCTCGCTCCGCTCGCGATCCGCTAAAGCGGCGTGGATGCCCGATCGGCGCCCACCCGAACCGTTCTTCGCGGACAAGAACCGCGCTTTCTGGATCCTCCAGTCGGCGGGGTGGACGGGCTATTTCACGCTGCGCACGCTGAGCGGCGTCGCCAACGCGATGGGGCTCCTGTTCATCATCCCGTCCGCACTCGCCACCGCGACCGGCTATTCGCTGACCCTGCTGATGGGCGCGGCCTATCGCCGGCTGATCCAGGCGCGACCGGTGTGGACCTGGACGATGTCGATCGTGCTGCTGGTCGCCGCCGCGGGGGCCTTCTCGACGATCGAGGTGTGGGCCAACGCGACCTTCTACCGTCCCGGCACGCGGCCCGAGGGCGCGCAGTTCCTCGGTGCCATCCTGCTCGATTTCGCGGTGCTCGGTGCATGGTCGGCACTCTACTATGCGATCAACTTCTTCCTCAAGCTGGAGCAGCAGTCGGGTCAGCTCGAGAAGCTCGAAGGCCAGGCCTCGGCGGCGCAGCTCGCGATGCTGCGCTACCAGCTCAACCCGCATTTCCTGTTCAACACGCTCAATTCGATCTCGACGCTGGTGCTGCTCAAGCAGACCGATCGCGCCAACATGATGTTGAGCCGGCTGTCGGCGTTCCTGCGCTACACCCTGGTCAACGAACCGACCGCGCAGGTCACGCTGGCGCAGGAGGTCGAGACGCTCAAGCTCTACCTGGAGATCGAGAAGATGCGCTTCGAGGAGCGGCTGCGCGCGCACTTCGACATCGATCCGGCGGTCGCGGGCGTCCGGCTTCCCTCGCTGCTGCTCCAGCCGCTGGTCGAGAACGCGATCAAGTACGCGGTCACCCCGCTCGAGGAAGGCGCCGACATCTCGGTCGCCGCGCGGCTGGTCGGGGATCGGGTGCAGATCGACGTGACCGATACCGGCCCGGGCTTGAACGAGGGCCAGCCGAGGTCCACGTCGTCGACCGGAGTCGGGCTCGCCAACATCCGCGACCGGCTGGTGCAGGCGTTCGGCACGCAGCAGCGCTTCGAGGCGCAGCCGCTCGCGAACGGCGGATTCGCGGTGACGATCGAGATCCCGTACGGGACGGTGTCCAAGGAGCTTGCATGACGATACGGACGATCCTGGTCGACGACGAGTCGCTGGCGATCCAGGGCCTGCAGCTCAGGCTCCAGCGCTACGACGATGTCGAGGTGATCGACACCTGCCTCAACGGTCGCGAGGCGATCCGGTCGATCAAGACCCACAAGCCCGATCTCGTCTTCCTCGACATCCAGATGCCGGGCTTCGACGGCTTTTCGGTCATCAACGGGCTGATGGAGATCGAGCCGCCGCTGTTCGTGTTCGTCACCGCCTATACCGATCACGCGATCCGCGCCTTCGAGGCGCAGGCGATGGATTATCTGATGAAGCCGGTCGACGAGGACCGTCTCGCCGACACGCTCGAACGCGTCCGGCTGAGGCTGGCCGAGCGCAAGGGCGCCGAGGAGGCGGGGCGGCTCAAGGAGGCGCTCGCCGAACATGCGCCCGAAGCCGCCGAGGCGATGGACACCGACACCACGCCCGAAGGCCCGGCGGCCAACCGCTACGAGCGGCTCATCAACATCAAGGACCGCGGCCAGATCTTCCGCGTCGACGTCGACACGATCGAGCGGATCGATGCGGCGGGCGATTACATGTGCATCTACACGGGCGACAACACCCTGATCCTGCGCGAGACGATGAAGTTCCTCGAGAAGCGGCTCGATCCGCGCCGCTTCCAGCGCGTCCATCGCTCGACGATCGTCAACCTCGATCTCGTCCGGCAGGTCAAGCCGCACACCAACGGCGAATGCTTCCTGGTGCTGGAGAGCGGCGCGCAGGTGAAGGTGTCGCGCTCCTACAAGGACGTGGTGGCGCGGTTCGTGCATTGAGCGACGCGGCGCTGGCGATCGTCGTCGCCGACACGCCCGACGACAAGGATCGGGCGGCGATCCTCGCGCCTCTGGTCGCCTATAACGACGCGGTCGCCGGCCCGGCCGGTTCGGCACCCGTCGCGGTTCTGTTGCGCGATACGGCCGGTGTCACCGTGGGCGGACTATGGGGCAGGAGCAGCTACGACTGGCTGTTCGTCGAATATCTGGTAGTGCCGGAGGCTGGCCGCGGCCGGGGCCTGGGCACTCGCCTGATCGCCGAGGCCGAGCGGATCGCCCGGGCGCGCGGCTGTACCGGGCTGTGGCTCGACACCTACGCCTTCCAGGCGCGGGGCTTCTACGAGAAGCTCGGCTTCACCGTGTTCGGGACGCTTGAGGATCATCCGATCGGGAGCCGCCGTTTCTTCCTGAGCAAGCGGCTCCAGCCGGAACCTGCCGGCGCACACTGCGTCCTAGCCCGCACACACCAACAAGGGACAGAACGATGATCGGAACATTGCTGAGCGCGCTGATCGGCGCCAGGATCGACGAATCGGACGGCGAGGGCGGTGCCGGAGGTGCGGTGCTCGGCATGGCGGGCTGGGCGGTGGTCAAGCGCCTCGTGCCGCTCGCGATCATCGGCGCGGGTATCCTCGTCGCCAAGCATTATCTCGAGAAGGCGGGTCTCGACGAAGCCGGCTGAGACCGATCGTCCGTTCGCCCCGGGCGAAGAGGAGGGGCCGACGCGTCCGCGCGGCGCGGGTGTCTCGATTCCGCTCGACACGAACCGGTGGCAGGGATGCGCCTGAAGGCGCGCGGTCCTACGCCCTGCCCTCGGAATCGAGCGCATAGCCCGCCGACCGGACGGTGCGGATGATGTCGGGGCGTGCGCCGTCGTCGTTGATCGCCTTGCGCAGCCGGCGGATATGCACGTCGACCGTGCGCGGCTCGATGTCCGCCTCGCGGCCCCAGACCGAATCGAGCAGCCGCTCGCGCGAGAACACCCGGCCGGGATGCTCGAGGAAGTGGCGCAGCAGGCGGAACTCGGTGGGGCCGAGCGCGATCGCGCTGCCGTCGCGGCGGACGCGGTGCGCGACCAGATCCATCTCGATCCCGCCATAGGCGAGCTGGTCGCCGGCCAGCGCGGGGCGGACGCGGCGCAGCACCGCGCCGACCCGCGCGATGAGTTCGCGCGGGCTGAACGGTTTGGTGACGTAATCGTCGGCGCCCGTTTGCAGCCCGCGGATGCGATCCTCCTCCTCGCCGCGCGCGGTGAGCATGATGATCGGCACGTTCTGCGTCTCGACGCGGCGGCGCAGCCGGCGGCACACCTCGATCCCGGAAAGCCCCTCGACCATCCAGTCGAGCAGCACCAGATCGGGGGTGTGCTCGGCAGCGAGCAGCAGCGCCTCCTCGCCGTCCGGGGTGCGCTCGACCGAGAAGCCCTCGCGTTCGAGGTGCCATGACACGAGCTCGGCAAGCGCCGCGTCGTCCTCGACGAGCAGGACCAGTCCCGGCACCGCGATCAGCCCGAGACTTGCGGTGTCGCGAACGGATCGGCGCCGCGCGGACGCTCGGTCAACTGCTCGCCGGTCGCCGCGAAATACACCATCTCGGCGACATTGGTGGCGTGATCGCCGATGCGCTCGAGGTTCTTGGCGATGAACAGCAGATGCGCCGACGGCGTGATCGCCGACGGGTTCTCCATCATGTAGGTGAGCAGCGTGCGGAACAGCGTGTTGTAGAAGTCGTCGACCTGCCGGTCCGCGCGACACACCTCGATCGCCGCCTCGGCATCGCGCGCCGCATAGGCGTCGAGCGCGGCGCGGACCAGTTCGGACACCGTGCTCGCCATCGCGGGCAGGATCGTCAGCGGCTCGGAGGCGCGCATCTCGGACAGCATCGGCACCCGCTTGGCGATGTTCTTCGAATAGTCCCCGATCCGTTCGATCACGCCCGAGATCTTGAGCGCGGCGATCGCCTCGCGCAGATCGTCCGCCACCGGCGAGCGCAGGCCGATCAGGCGGATCACCTGGCGTTCGATCTCGGCCTCGAGCTCGTCGATCTTGCGATCGTCCTCGACGATCCGCGCCGCGGCATCGAGATCCGATCGGGCGAGCGCGCGGATGCTGTCGTTGATCGCGGCCTCGGCGCGGCCGCCCATCTCGGAGACGAGCCCCCGGATCTGCCCGAGATCGGCATCGAATGCCTTTACCGTATGACCCGTCGTCGCCATCGCCTGGTCCCATTCCTCGCCGGCTCGCTATAGCCCGCCGTGCGTCATCGCGAAACCGCGCGGGCACTACGGCTGGTTCGTGCACGGGAATTGTTACAATTGCGCGGCGCCGGCCGCCTCGATCCGCGTCGCCGCCGCCCTGCGGTCCGCCGGTGCGAGCGGAACCAGCCCCAGCGCGGCGAAGCGCCCATCGGGTGCGAGCGCGTCGGCGAACAACCGCAGCAGCGCCGGCATTCCGGGCACGGCGCGCACCGCGTCCGCCTTGATGATCAGCACGAGCGGCAGCCGCGCGGGATAGCGGCCGCTGGCGATCGCCGCGGCATCGGGCGACACGCCGTCGAGCGGCAGCAGGCGGACCGTCTCGGCATGGCGGATGGCGTCGGCATAGGGCACGATGCCGATCGCGCCGGGACGCGCGGTCTCGATCGTATCCGCGACCAGTTCGGCATCCGCGCCATGCCCGCGATACGCTCCGTCGCCGCGCACCCGGATCGCGCCGCACGACCCGCCCGCGGCGCGGCAGCCGGGACCGAGCAGCCTCTCGAAGAGGCCGTCCGCGAGCACCGGACGCGGGGTCGGGCCGTCGATCAGGATCGCGGTATCGGGCAGGCCCGGGCGGACCTGCGACCATGATCGCGCCGGCCCGGTGAGCGCCCGCCACAGATCGGCGCGGGTGAGCGCGGGCACGCGCGCGTCGCGCCGCGCGACGAGCACCAGCGCGCTCCATCCGAACGGCACCGTCGCCACCCGCGCGACGCCGTTGGCGGCGCAGCGCGCCTGCTCGGCCGCGGTCATCGCGCGTGTCGCCGCGACCAGATCGGGGTGATGCGCGCCGAGCCCGCCGCAGAAGCGCGCGATCCCCGCCCCGCTGCCGCCCGCCTGGACGAGCGGCGCGATCGCGTCCGCCTGGGCGCGCATCAGGTCCTCCGCCGCGGCCGCGGTAAACGGCAGCGCCGCGCTGGCACCGACCAGCCGGATCTGATGCGGCTCGGGCCCGGACGGTGCGGAGCGCGAGCAGGCGGCGAGCGCCAGCACCGCGACGAGCGCGATCCTCACGGGGCGCGCCGGGCGAGCGGGACTAGCCCGAGACGTTCGCGCCGCAGCCAGCGCACGATCATCAGCACCGCGACGCTCGCCAGCCCGGCCGCGAGCCCGATCCAGACGCCGATGCCGCCCCAGTGCAGCCGGAAGGCGAGCAGGATCGCGGTGCCGAGCCCGACCACCCAATAGCCCGCGGCGGCGATCGCCATCGGCACGGCGGTGTCGTGCAAGCCGCGCAGCATCCCGGCGCCAACCGTTTGCAATCCGTCGACCAGCTGGAACAGCGCCGCCACCGTCAGGAACGACACCGCGAGCGCGACGACATGCGCCTGTGCGGGATCACGGACGTCGAGGAACAGCCCGACCAGCGGGCGCGGGATCGTCAGCAGCACCAGCGCGGTGGTCGTCATCACCGCCACGGTGATCGCGATCGCGACCCGTCCGGCGCGGGCGATGCCGACACGATCGCCGCGGCCGAACGCGATGCCGATCCGTACCGTCGCGGCCTGCGCGAGCCCGAGCGGCAGCATGAAGCACAACGCCGCGAGCTGGATCGCGACCGCGTGCGCGGCAAGCTCGGCGGCGCCGATCAGGCCCTGGAGGAACACCGCGCAGTTGAAGATCGTCACCTCCAGCGCCAGCGTCACCGCGATCGGAGCGCCCAGCCGCCAGATCTCGATAAATCGCCGCCAGTCCGGCCGCCAGACATGCCCGAACAGATGGTAGCGGCGGAACCGGCGGTGGCGCACCACGACGGTGGCGAGGATCGCGAACATCAGCGCGTTGGACAGCGCGCTGCCCAGCCCGGCGCCGAACAGCCCGAGCGGCGGCAGCCCGAACCGCCCGAAGATCAGCGCGTAATTCCCGATCGCGTTGGTCACGACCGCCGTCCCGCACGCGACGAACGCCCAGCCCGGCCGCTGCTGCGCGGCGACGAACGCGCGCAGCACCTGATACAGGAACAACGGCAACAGCCCGATCATCATCGGATGAACCAGCGCGACCGCATCGTGCGCCAGCGCCGGGGCCTGTCCGAAACCGCGCAGGATCGGCTCGGCCTGCCAGAGCAGCAGCCACATCGGCACGACCAGCGCAACCGCCGCCCACATCGCCTGGCGCACGGTGCGACGGACGTCGCGGACATCGTGCCGACGCCGCCCGATCGCACGCGCGATCATCGGCGAGGCGGCGGTGGTGACGCCGACGCCGAGGATCATGCAAGCATTGTAGAGGTTCGAGCCGAGCGCGGCGGCGGCGAGCGCATGCGGCCCCGCCCAGCCAAGCAGCACCACGTCGGTCGCCGGGATCAGCGCCTGCGCGATGTTGGTGAGCACCAGCGGCCAGGCGAGCGCGATCGTGGCGAGAGCCTCCGCGTGCCACCAATGCCTCCGGATCATCCCCGTCATGCCCGCCGGGTGACGGGTTATCGCGCGCGCGGCAAGCCCATCCTCGGCGGTTCCGCCGCGCCTCGTCGCCCTGCGCCGCGCGCATCGCGACAGGCGACGTCGAGAGCGGGCGCGCCGGCGGCGGGCTTCGGCCGGACCGACGGCGATACCCGTGCGCCGATCGCCGATCCCGTCGAGCGCGCATTTGCTGTCGCGGAAATGAACATGCGCCTCAGCGGACGTTCACTGCGTTGCGCGTAGACCTCTCGTCATCCCGGGGAGAGGGACAGGAGAACCATCATGCGTCTGCTCATCACCACCATCGCGATCGCCACCGGCCTGGTCGGTGCGGTCGGCATCGCCGCCCCCGCCGAGGCGCGGCCCAACCGCTATCATCATGGCTATCATGGCCAGCATCACGACGGCTATCGGGCGCATCGCCACGGGCCTCGCGGCTATGATCGTCACCACCGCGACTATCGCCACCACCGCTGAGCGGCGGACCGGCCGCGGCGTCATGCCGCGGCCGGCAGGCCCAGCCTGACCAGCAGTCCACCGAGGTCCTCGCTCTCCTCGAGCCGGACCGAACCGCCGTAGATCTCGGCGACGTCCCGCACGATCGCAAGACCGAGCCCGGTGCCCGGCTTGCCGGTATCGAGCCGCGCGCCGCGACCGAAGATCGTCTCGCGCTCGGCGTCGGGGATGCCGCGACCATCGTCCTCGACGAGGATCTCGACGCATTCGGGTGTGCGCACCACCGTGGCGAACACGCGCCCGCCGCCGTATTTGGCGGCATTCTCGAGCAGATTGCCGAGCATCTCGTCGAGGTCCTGCCGCTCGACCCGCGCCGCTTGGCCGCGATCGCCGTCGAGATCGATCACCACGTCCGGGTAGAGCCGATCGACCGCGTGGCTGACCGCCTCGAGCGAGGTCCACACCATCGCCCGGCTCTGCGCCGAGCCGCGCCGCCCGACGGCGCGCGCGCGCGCGAGATGGTGGTCGACCTGGCGGCGCATCGTCCGCGCCTCGCGCATCACGGTCTCGTTGAGCTCGCCCGATTGCGAGGTGGCCTCGTTGATGAGGACGGTCAGCGGCGTCTTGAGCGCGTGCGCGAGATTGCCGGCGTGCATCCTCGCCTCCTCGGCGCGGCGCTCGTTGTGCGCGAGGAGGTCGTTGAGTTCCTCGACCAGCGGCCGGATCTCGATCGGCACGCGCACGTCGACGCGCGCGAAGCGGCCCGATCGCACCCCCGCCATCGCCAGCCTGACCCGGCGCAACGGCCACAGCCCGTAGACGGTCTGCAACGCCGCCATGACGATGAGCCCCAGCCCGAGCAGCGCGAAGCTGCGCAGCATCGTCTTGCGGAGCACCGCGATCTGCGCGTTGAGCCCCTCGCGCGTCGCCGCCACCTGGAACCGCCACATCCGCGCCGAGCCGGGCAGCGTGACGTCGCGCTCGAGCACGCGCAGCGGCTCGTCTCGGAACTGGCGGCTGTCAGAGGCGTGGACGTCCTTCCAGCCATGCGCGTAATCGACCGCGAGCGCCTGGTCCCACAGCGATCGCGAGCGGAACGGGTCCTCGCCCCTGGTCGCGACCTGCCAGTAGAGCCCCGAATAGGGCTCGAGAAAGCGCTGGTCGGCGAGCGGCCGGTTGAACCGCACCTCGCCGTCCGGTCCGATCTCGGCCTGGACGATCATCGCGGTCAGCACGTAATCGAGCGAGCTGTCGAAATTGTTGGTGATCGCGACGGTGAGCACCCGGTCGAGCGCCAGCCCGCCGCCGGCGAGCAGCAGCAGGATCCACAGCGTCGCCATGCCGATCATGCGGCGGTAGAGCGAGCCGGTGGTGCGCGCTTGCGTCGCGGGGAACTCCGCCCCGCGCGGCCGCATGAAGAACAGGATGCGCAGCACGTTGACCAGCGACACCCACCACCGCTCGCGCGGCGGTGGCGCTGCGCCGGGGAAGGCGTCAGGCGACGGCGTCGGGCTCTTCAAGACTGTAGCCGAGACCGCGGATCGTGGTGATGATGTCCGCGCCGAGCTTCTTGCGGATCCGAGTCACGAACACCTCGATGGTGTTCGAAT
Source organism: uncultured Sphingomonadaceae bacterium (assembly GCA_964245815.1). Lineage (GTDB taxonomy): Bacteria > Pseudomonadota > Alphaproteobacteria > Sphingomonadales > Sphingomonadaceae > Solisphingomonas. Next base: position 124,105 of record CAXTNX010000003.1, read on the forward strand.
CGCGATCGAAATCCTGATCGTAGATATGCTCGATCAGCTCGGTGCGGCTGACCACCTTGCCCTTGTGGTGCATCAGGTAGCTGAGCAGCTTGTATTCCTGCGCGGTGAGCTTCACCGGCTCGCCGGCGCGCGTCACCTTGCCCGAGCGCGTGTCGAGCCGCACCTCGCCGGCGATCAGCTCGGACGAGGCATTGCCCGAGGCGCGGCGGATCAGCGCGCGCAGCCGGGCGATCAGCTCCTCGGTCTGGAACGGCTTGGCGAGATAGTCGTCGGCGCCGG
>CAXTNX010000004.1:0-94750 GCA_964245815.1 uncultured Sphingomonadaceae bacterium
CACCTGTGGCCTGCGGCTCACATCCCCCACAAGGCGGGGCAGACCGGACGCTTACTCAGTTCCGCCATCTGGTCGCTCCTCCGCCGCAGCCGCGTGATCCGACCGGCTTCTATTGGGTCGAGCGTCCTGGCTATGACAGCACGCGCGGACTCTACATATGCGGAGAATTTCGGCCCAAACGGCGGAACGACGACGTTATATGGCTGTGGCCGCGCGGCAATCCGCCGTTGAATGGCAAGCTCGTCGTCGACATCCACGGCTCGAGTCTCAGCGAACCGCTACTGCTTAAATTGCCTCTCGCGTTTGCGGATCGGGCGGCGGACTGGGGTGACGAGGATGTCGTCGCCGCGCTTGATCCGTCGCTTGCCGAAATTGTCGCCAGCGTAACTGCTGCCGGCACCGCAGTAGGATAGGGTCAGGTGCTGGAATTGGTGCGACGTGCGGGAACGGCAGACAACGCTTCGCGGTTGAGAACGAATGTCAGCGACCCCGGACTCCTATGGTCGAAAATTTGGCCGCTCATCTCAGAAGCTCTGCCCGCAATGAGGGGTGACGGCACTATTTTAGGCTGCGCGGCGCCTACGTCGCGCCTCCCGCTGGCGGCGTTGGAGGCGCGGCCGTCTGATCGAGGCCGTGGGTCGGAAGCGATTATCGATCTGGTCGAGGGTGGATCGCGCCTCGTAGGCGTTGATGTCGAGGAGCATCTCGAAGAGCCGAGTTCCGTCTTCACGGGTCGTTGGTCCAAGCCGGTGCAGTGTGATCGCTAGGTCAACGAGTTCGGAGGCGTGTGCCGCGGTGCCCGTTCGAATGTCCCCAAGATCGTTATGCCACTTGCCCACCAAGATCGTCGCCAACCGCGCCACGAGTTGAGCCTCGTGCGGCAAGAGTGATTGCAACCGCTCGACGATGAAGGTGGCCCCGACGGTTGGCGCGTTGGCAGCGTTATCGGCGATCGCTTCAAGCAGGAGAGCGGTACTCTCGTCCGGGGTCAATTCATCGACGATGCGGAACAAATCGAAGATCGCCTTCCATTCCGGATCGCTGGCGCCCGGAATCAAGCGCACGAGAAAGCCGGTGGCTGCTGGACGATGTGCCGCGTCGCTCCACAAGTTGACAGCAGTGGTTGCGGCGCCAGCCTTCGCAAATGTGTCGTCGCTCCTCTCAATCTCGCTGAGAGCCTTCTTGGGCCACTCCCGATCGGGGTGGAGAATGGCGAGAAGCGCGACGAGTTCGCCGAAACCTTGCCGCGCGGACTTCCGGCCGGAGTTAGACCATTGCGGAAGCTCTCTCTCGACGAGATCAGGCGCCCACCAATGGATGTGCCCGAACAAAAACGCGAGTTCGTGGGTGCCGACCAATGCCGGAAAGTGCCGAATGATGTCTGCAAGCAGATCGATCGACGGCGTCGCGTCAGCTCCTTCAGCGGGACGGAGATAGCGAAGCAGTGGAAGCAGATGTCCCCACGCTTTGATCTCGAAATTCTGTCGCAGGCACGCCACCAGCAGCGTGCGCAGTGCGTCTTGATCAGCGGTCACAAGATAGTAACGCACGAGAGCGTGCAGGACAGGAAATGGTCCGCCCGGCACCATTGAGAAGCCGCCGCCGTGGCCCCACAGCAAGCTGCGGCCCTCGGGATCGTCTTCGGGTTCTGATTCGGCGTCGCTGCCGGATGTCAGCTCGCCGTCTCCATCCTCGCCGTCATCGTCGGTGCCGCCACGATCGGAAAGCAACCAGGCTTGCATCTTCTCGATCACTTCAGCCGTGAGCTTGCCTTCGTTGCTCATCACGGTCTCCGTAGCCATTGCGACGGATTGCTGAAACTCTGAGCCGGTGAATCCCCGCTCGATCAAAGCGACGATCATCTGCTGGAGCGCTTCCGCATCAACCACGGAGGCCAATTCAGGGAGCGCATTCCCAGCCGCTCTCTCGCCAAATTCGGGCTCGAACCGCGATATGAGCCGCATCGCTCTCTCTGGATTTTCCTTCGCGAAATTGGCGAACTCCCGGGAGAGCTGGATATTCCCTCCCTTGCGGTGATATTTCGGATGATCCCAGCGCGTAGCATCCGGCAGCGTTTGGAAGGCCTTGATGATGTCGTCGTCCTTGGCGCGCGCCATCTCTGCCGCGCTCATGATCGACGACGGCGAGTAGACTCCGCTGAACGTCACACCAAGATGCCCGTCGCCGATCGCGCGCTCCTCGGTGCGCACAAGATCGGCGATTTCACGTGTTCTCTGATTAGATGGAAGCGCGCGCAGGAGGCGCAGACGCTGACTGCGCTGAATTTTGCTCCACGATCTACGGCCTTCCGGGTGGTCAAGATCAGGCGGAACATCTGGATTGTAAGAGCGGACGCTGGTTTCGTAGTCCGCGATCTGGGCGGCGCTCCAAAACGGCGCCGCTGAAGAAACCAAGGTGGTCGTAGTCCCGCTATGATCCTCAAGCCCGCCAAGCGACCAGCGGCGTGCGTCGGCCAGCAGATACGAATGGGCGTCGACCGCGAACGCCTCCGGAACGGTACTGAGGACGTGCGCGATCAGCCGGTGGACCGGATGAAGGTCGGATTGTTCGGCCGTCGACATCCAATCTCGGAAATGGTCCGGAGAGGATGCCGCGAGCTGTTCGAGGGCTAGGCGCAGCGCGGAAGGAAGTGATGGTTCCGGAAGATTAAGACCATTCTCGCCTTCAAAGCGAAAATCCGCCTCATACTCCAGTGCATATAGGGGCCTGTCGCGCGTTTCGCCTCGTGTTCCCCGAAGTATGGAAAGCGCCTCGACGAACCATGGCCAGAGGATTTCTACGGTGTCAGCAGGCGCGCGCTCGGCCAGCGCGCGGAGCATGTCCCATTCATTTGACGTCTCAAGCAGGTTCTTGATTGGACGGCGGGGATCGTTGTTCACCCGCCACACTGCTGCGCCCGTGATGTCGCTATCGTCGGGACCGATCTTAGCCGCGAGAGCTTTGGCATCGGCAGCCGCAGCGCGTAAGCTACGGTCGAGAGCGGCGCGGATCAGCAAAAGCGCCATTCGCGGTTGATCCACGCCTAGTGTCCCGGCGAGATGGTCGAGATACATCGGCGCGACTTCGGACCGACTGAGGATCGTCACGCCCATGTCGAGCATCTCCTCGGTCCATATCGGCGCCTGTTGGAGAACGGACCAGGCGCGATAGTCATCCTCCTGCCTCGGCAGCCAATGCTCCGAGATCAGAGCGGCGACGCCGTCTGTGGCAAATTCGACAGCAGCGGTGAGGATCTGGGACACCCAGTCCCGCGCGGGGCCTTCGCTTGCCATCGATTGGGCAATCACACCGTTACGAAGACGCTCAAACCAGCCAGGGCTGCCAGCAATCGCGCGGAGCACGAGCGCGCGCTCATCGTCCCGCTGGAAAGCGGATACGATCAAGGCCTCTTCGAGATCGGTCGGTTCCCGCTGCTGTCCGAGAAACTCGATCTGAAGAAGTCGCAGATGCCGCCTCAAACCCTGGGCGCGCCAGAGAATGCCAATCTCCTCTTCGTAGCTCGACGGGTTTGCGCCGCGGAGGTACGTGAGGGCAGCCCATACCTTCGGTCGACAAAAGATCGATGCTTGGCGCTCCAATACGAACGACGCCAACCGGCCAGTTTCCTTGGCGAACGCACGTGCAAGCGCGTAATCGAACATTGTCTGGTGCGCGAAGCCGACGCTCGATCCCGCCGCATTTGGAGTCAAAACGCCTGCGGCCACCAGCCAGTCGATCTCGGGCTTCACATCGTCGAGGCGTGCCCTGGGGAGCCAGAGGCTCTCCTCCTCCGCCATTCGATCCGCAAGGTCGATCGCGGTCTTGGACCGCTTCGCGCCATCAGCGCCAGCTAGGACGCGCTCGTCCCACAGCCGATCAAGCATCGACTGATAGCTCAGCAGCGGCTCCGATCGCACCTTCTCATCAAGTTGAAGATAGATGGCGAGGGCCTGCGGCGACCGGAGCACTTCCTGTGCGTCGGTCGGCCAACCAGCGGCCGCTATTTTCTTGCTCTCGAGCAATTCGAGCACCTGGCTCCAACCCGGCAATTGGAGCTGGAGGCTTTCGGCCGAAATTGCCCGAAGGCGCACGTCATGTTCATATTCAAACCGTCTGGCTGACAGGACGATATGAATATTGTCAGTCTTGCCGAGACGTCGCACGAGATTGAGAAGAGCGCTCAAGCGCCCGGTGCGAAGGTCCAAATATCCGGCCAGCGCGTCGAGCTGGTCGATGAGGAGGAACGTCGGACGGAGCGCGGCCGAGCGGGCCAAAAGTGTCGAGGGGCGGTCGGACAGCCCAAGCCGATCCTTCAAATCGGCCTCATTGTTCACGTCCGTGTCGAGCAGGTCGGCCTTGATCGCGAGGACCGGATGGCCGGCGTCGACTAGACGCTTACCCAGCATCGCGAGGAGGCCGACTTTCCGGAACCAGGGTCGCCTATGACCGCTGTCACGGTCTGCTCGCGATCGGCAGACAATGCGATAAGCTGATCGAGCTCCGGGCGGACGAATTGCTCACCGTCCGGCAACGTGTCGGGCCAACTCAGCAAGTCGTATGAGGCGAGGCGCAACTCTTGGGCAACCTCGTTCAGCTCTTCAAGGCTGTGCTCAGGCACAAGCCCGAACAGATGCAGGTCAAAGCGAGCCTCAAGCTCATCTCGCAGCTTGGTTTGACCGACGGCCTCTAACGCGGCCGATGGGTCTCTCACGATCAGCCGAAGCGATCCTTCTTCGATTCTGTCGACGGTAATGCCAGGCTCGCCGGTTAGGTCGCGTAGCAACGCCTCGATCGCCGCGATCCGTTCCGCCGAGACCATCCCGATTTCTGCGTCGATATTGAGGACGTAACGGGCACCTGAACCGGCCGTTCGGGGAGAGACCGCCTCGGGGACAGCAATGCCGGCTGTCCCGTGGTCGATCGTAGCTGTCGCCGGCAGCGCGGGGTAAAGGGCGGTCCACCAACTGATCAGCTCGAATGCAAACGCCGCAGCGTGAGCGGCAGCGACCGGCTGCCTGATCTTATCAGTCTCGGCATCCTTGTGCTCCGCCATGTCGGAAACGCCCCGAATGACGATCGCCGGCGTGTCCTCTCGCGAAGCCGCAAAAAAGCGAACCGTAGCCTTCCATCTCGACGATGCACGCATCGCCATAATTGGCGGCGATCAGCGCTTCGAGTTCGCTCGTTTTGCTCGCAGAGACGGCCTCGGTCGAGACCGCTGGCGCAACTTCTGCGATTGGAGGAAAGCCGCACGGATATTCCGCAATGATCGGCAGCTTTCGATCTGCGAGATCCCTGATCCGTTCGGTCCATTTCTTGTCGCGACGTACCTTGCGCGCAACCTCCAACAACCGACTGTGCGCGTGAAATTCGCGAGGGCGAGCCGAGAAGCCCTCCTCGTCATATTTTCCACCATACGGGCTGTGGACGATGCTGGCGGCTACGACGCTGCCGATCGGTACATCTTTCTTTCGAGAACCAGCAACCCCGACAAATATCTGAAGATCAGGCTCCAGTAGGATGTGTGCGTTAGTGACCGCATTTTGCGCAGCATGATTGCCGGCGCCTGTCTCGATCAATACGACCAGCCATTCCTGGCCGCCCTCCCGAAATATGCCGCACTCATAAATCGTGCCGTCCCGTCCGACGACAGACTTTACGTCGACAAGGTGCGCCAAGACTGCCTGCAGTTCCAGATCGAGCGCCGTCAGCACGAGGGCAGTTCGCCACCCCCGCGTTTTCGCCTCCGATAAGAGTTCGTTGATCCCCAGCAGTGCCATGCACCCGAGATAGGCAATTGCGGCGGGAATTGCATCGGCCGAATGGCATCGCGTGCCGTCAATCAGAGCTCGGGGCTTGGTCCCCGGGCCCCTCCCGATCGACCCAAATGGAAAACTCTGGCCAGCGGCCTCCGGGTCGTCGCACCTTTGGTCGCAATCTGACCACGGATCCGCTTTTCGCTCCCGATGGCAGGAAGCCGTCAAGGGCCAATCGGCCAGGACGAGCCAGCGCCTAAAGCATCGAGAGGTCGGAGGTGAACGGCCGCTTCACGAACTCTCGATCCGAAAGCGGCCATGCCGGAAACGGCCAACACCAGCCGTTACGTATTCCAAGCTCCTTCCACCGCGATCTTCCGGAGATTGGGGTCTAGATCATTCCACCACCATTCCACACGCTGAGGGTCGAGCGTGATAGGGCTTACGGCGGCGAGCAGCGGAGCGGCCTCGCGCACGATCGCGTCGCGCCACCTGCGCTGATCCGTTGTCCAGCGCTCCGGCACCAGGTCGGGAACCTAGAGCGTATCGAATTGTGGACGGAACAGATCCTGGATGCGGTCGAGCGGGTGCTGGCGTGGCAGGCCTGTGTCGATGTCGATCGACGCGACCGGGGCTCCATCGGGAAAGCAGGTTTGGCCTAACACGGCATCGACCGCCCTGCGCTTGCGCTCCTCGCCTGGGTCGTACTGGATATATCGACAGCACTTCAGCAGGAACTTTATCTCGGCACCCGGCCGCAACCAGGCTTCGAAGAAGAATCCCTGAGTCCAACCTGGCTCGCCGATATCGAAAAACGCCCGGGTACGCTTAATGGCGAGATCGTAAGGGCTCGAGTGGTGCAGTCGGTCCTCATCGTCCGCGCTGGCCTCGGGCAGAGCGCCGCCGCGCTCGTGCAGCTGCTCGAGCCGCACCTCCATCTGCTCGGCAATGCGGGGATTGGCGATAAGCGTCGGCACCACCGCATCGCGCCATGCCTCATCGGAACGGATCAGCCCTGCCTGCTTGAGCTGCTTGTCCACCTGATCCTCGGGCAGCATGGAGCGTGCGGTCGCCGCGCAGAGGCCGGCGGCGATCACTACGCCCAGTCGCACCGTGAGCGAGCGGCGCGCCTCGTCGAGGTCCGGCGCCTGACCCCGTCTGCCGCGCAACCAGAACTCACCTTCGCGCCGAGCCATGTCGGCGATCATCTGGATCAGTGCGACCGGCGCGAGAAATGCCGGCTCCACACCGCAGAAATATGCCGCCGGCATGTCACCGGCGATCCAGCGGATACGCTTCATCCGCTCATGAAACCCGCGCGAATTGTGATAGGCGGTGCGGCTCCGCTCCAAACTCACGTCGCTCGTGCGCGGCTTCGTCGGCGCCGTGTTCATCGTCGGGTTCATGCTACGCACGTGCACCACCGATCCGGCAAGAAACTCGTGCGTCTCGTCGCCAACCGCCCGCACCGCACTCATGTATGTCGAGGACTTGAGCGCGTTCGCAAGCGACTGGCGGGTCACCCCACGAACCGCGCGTACCGCGTCAATGACCTCGAACAAGCGTTCGTGCTCGTTCATCAACGATGTGCCGTAGAGCAGCCGAACCGCATGGCGTCGCACGCGGCTCTTCGGGTTGGACGCGAGCAACGCCGCGTTGCGGAGCCGCCGCACGATCTTCTTCGCCGCGTCCATGTCGCGCCGCCACAGCGCCGCATAGAGCCCGGGATGATGGCGCTGGAGCGCGACAAGATTATCGCGATGTATGGCGGTGCTGTACGATAGTAGTGTCTCCTGCATGTCGTCGGTCACGTGCGCCGCGTCGTAGGCGAGGAGATGGACGAGGTCGGGCCTCTCGCCATCGCCGACGCCGAGCGCGACGTGATCGGACTCGGCGATCGCCGCCAGGTCACGGCCATAGACGAGGTGCGCTAGCGTTCCCGGGGCGTAGAGAGGCCAGTAGCGCAGGGCCATGAAGTAATTCGTCTGCCGATCGCCGGCTGGGAGCGGCACACCAAGAACGGTGACGACCGTGCCGTCGAATGCGAATCCCTCGAGCAGCGCGAGCTTCTCCACGATCTCGGGATCAGCCGCGGGCACATGGGCGATGCTCGTTCTGGCGCTGCTGGACTGGCGGCATTTCTGGCTCCCGGATCCGATCACATTGCCGCTGATCCTGGAGGGCTGCTTGCCGGTCTCGCGCTTCCGGCTCCGTCCATCGGCGAGCGGATGTTTGGCGCCGTTCTCGGCTACGCCATCCTCGAAGCGATCCGTCGACTCTACCGGAGACTAAGAGAGCGTCACGGACTCGGCGCCGGCGATCCCAAATTGCTCGCCGCGATCGGGGCATGGCTCGGCGTCGAAGCCCTGCCTTGGATCGTTCTCATCGGCGCTGGCCTTGGATTGATCGTCGTCGCGCTCCGCCATGCTCGCTCGATGCCGCTGTCGCGATACGATCGCCTGCCGCTCGGCACCGGACTTGCGCTCGCAGTGATCTGCCTGATTCCGGCAAGCATGATCTGACCAGGCGGGAAGCCGCTAGAAATCGACGGGGATCGTCATCGCCGTATTCGGCGGACGGGCGACATCTTGCCCCGGGATCGCCAGGCCGAGCGCCCTGCGCCACGCGGGCTGTCAACCGGCGCGGGATCTTGACTCCCGATCGGCGTGCAACAATGGCTCCGACGCAGTTTTGATGATCGCGCGGTCATGTCGCGCCGATGGGCCTGGCCTGGAGGAGGTCGAGTTTTCCGCGAACGTACATCTGACGTTTGACCAGCTTGAGCTTGGTGATCTGGCTCGGCCTGGCCGTTCGACCATTGGGAGACGATGGCGGCGCGAACGGCTGCAATGTTCTTGGCGACGCCGTTTGCGAACGATGCCACGGACCCAAGCGCGACGCGCTTGCGGTTCGGCCCTGGAGAGATCCTATGGGTGGCCGCATGCGCGTCATGGGCATCCTGCGCAACGAGGCCGCGATGCTGTCCACCGCGATGGCCGGCCTCCCCGTGCCGGGGAGGATCATGGACCTACCGATCCACCTTCGTCACGTGCCCCATCTTGCGTCCCGGCCGCAGACCCTTGCCGTAGAGGTGGAGCCGCGCGTCGCGGTCGGCGAGGAGGGCGGGCCAAGCCTCGGCCTCGTCGCCGATCAGGTTGCGCATCGTCACCCGCCGCCCGGCGAGCGAGGTCGAGCCGAGCGGCAGGCCGCAGATCGCGCGGATATGGTTCTCGAACTGCGAGGTGGTCGCGCCCTCGATCGTCCAGTGCCCTGAATTGTGGACGCGCGGCGCCATCTCGTTGAACACCGGGCCGTGCGCGGTGGCGAAGAACTCGCAGGTCAGCACGCCGACATGGTCGAGCCGATCCGCCACCGCACGCGCGAGCAGCGCGGCGTCGATCGCCTGCTCGCGCACCGCCTCGCCCGCGGGCACGGTCGAGCGCTCCAGGATGCCGTCGCGATGCGCGTTCTCGGGCGGATCCCACACCACGCTCTCGCCGTCGGCGCCACGGCACAGGATGATCGAGAACTCGGCGAGGAAGTCGACACGGCGCTCGACGATCGCGGGCACGCGCGGCGCGATCGGCGAGGGCGCGCCGATCGACGACCAGCCGGCGTCCGCCTCGCCGGGCGTGTCGATCCGTGCCTGGCCCTTGCCGTCGTAACCGAACAGCGTCGTCTTGAGGATCGCGGGCGTGCCGATCTCGGCGACCGCCGCGTGCAGGGCCGCCGACGTGTCGACGCCGCGCCAGTCCGCGGTGCGGCCGCCGAGCTCGGCGACCAGGGTCTTCTCGGCGGGACGGTAGCGCGAGACCTCGAGCGATCCGATCGAGGGGCGCACCGGCACGCGCCCGGCGAGGAAGGCGACCGCGTGCGGATCGATATTCTCGAACTCGTAGGTCGCGATGTCGATGGCGGCGGCGAACGCCTTCATCGCATGCGTGTCCTCGAAACGGCCCTGCGTCCACGCCGCGGCGACCTCGTTCGCCGGGCCGCTCGCCTCGGGCGCGTAGACGTGAGCACGGTAGCCGAGCTGGGCGGCGGCCATCGCCAGCATCCGCCCGAGCTGGCCGCCGCCGAGGATGCCGATCGTCGCGCCGGGCGCGATGACGTTCATGCGCCGATCCTCATTCGGGCGTCTCGGCGACATTCGCAGTCTGTGTCGCGCGCCACGCCGCGAGCCGTCCGGCAAGCGCGGCATCGCCGATCGCGAGCATCGCGGCGGCGAGCAGCGCGGCGTTGATCGCGCCCGCCTTGCCGATCGCCAGCGTGCCGACGGGGATGCCGGCGGGCATCTGGACGATCGACAACAGGCTGTCGATGCCGCTCAGCGCCTTGGATTCGATCGGCACGCCGAGCACCGGCAGCGGAGTGAGCGCCGCGACCATGCCGGGCAGGTGCGCCGCGCCCCCCGCGCCCGCGATCACCAGCTTGAGTCCGCGCGCCTGCGCGGACCCGGCATAATCGTACAGCCGCCCGGGCGTGCGGTGCGCGGAGACCACCTTCGCCTCATAGACCAGGCCAAGCGCGTCGAGCGTCTCGGCGGCGTGACGCATCGTCTCCCAGTCGGAGCGGCTGCCCATGATGAGTCCGAGGAGCGGCTGGTCGGTCAAGCGGATGTCCGGCGACAAAGCGCGGGCTTAGCGAGGGCGGGGGAGGGGGGCAAGACCATCGGGAAAAGCCTCTCCCCTGGACGGAGGGGCCGTCACCGTTCGCTCAGATAATACCGCTCCACCGCGTTCAACGCCTCGTCGAGCTCGTAGACGATCGGCTGGCCGGTCGGGATCTCGAGCGCGGTGATCTCGTCGTCCGAGATGCCCGACAGATGCTTGACCAGCGCGCGCAGCGAGTTGCCGTGCGCCGAGATCATCACCCGCTCGCCGCGCTTCAACGCGGGCGCGATCGTCGCCTCCCAATACGGCAGCACGCGCGCGATCGTGTCCTTGAGGCTCTCGGTCTGCGGGATCGCGATGCCGGCATAGCGGCGATCGCCGGAGAGATCGAACGCGCTGCCGGGTTCGAGCGGCGGCGGCGGCGTGTCGAAGCTGCGCCGCCAGATATGAACCTGCGCGTCGCCATGCCTGGCCGCGGTCTGCGCCTTGTCGAGCCCGGTCAGCCCGCCATAATGCCGCTCGTTGAGCCGCCAGTCCTTCTCCACCGGCAGCCACAGCCGCCCCATCGCCTCGAGCGCGAGGTCGAGCGTCCTGATCGCGCGGGTCTGCACGCTGGTGAAGCAGCGGTCGAAGTCGAAGCCCTTCCCGGCGAGCAGGCGGCCGGCGTCCTGCGCTTCTCCGATGCCCCTGTCGGTCAGGCTGACGTCCCACCAGCCGGTGAAGCGGTTCTCGAGGTTCCAGGCGGACTGGCCGTGGCGGATGAGAACCAGGCGTGGCATCGGGCATCTCCTGTGGTTTCGGCCTCCCTAGCCAAGCGGTGCGGTCGCGACTAGCAGGCGCGCGACCGAGGAGACGAACATGGCGACCACGACCAGTACGATAGCCTATGAGATCGGCGGCACCGCGTTCGAAAGCCTTGCGGTGTGGGACGATGCGATCGCGGGCCCGCGCCCGGCGGTGCTGATCGCGCCGACCTTCATGGGGCGGACCGGCTTCGAGGAGGAGAAGGCGGCAAGGCTCGCGGCGCTCGGCTATGTCGGGGTCGCGATGGATCTCTACGGCGTCGACACCCGGCCGACGACGATGGAGGACGCCGCCGCCGCGATGGGCGTGCTCAACGACGATCGCGCGCTGCTCGCGGCGCGGATGGCGGGGACGCTCGGGCAGATGCGCCGGCTCGCACCGGTCGATGCGACGCGGACCGCGGCGATCGGCTTCTGCTTCGGCGGCAAGTGCGTGCTCGATCTGGCGCGCACCGGCGCCGATATCGCTGGCGTCGCGACGTTCCACGGCATCTTCGATGCGCCGGCGATGCCCGGCGCGGCGCGAATCACCGCCAAGGTGCTGGCCCTCCACGGCTGGGACGATCCGCTCGCCAAGCCCGACGACGTCGTCGCCTTCGCCGCCGAGATGACCGCGAAGGCGGCGAGCTGGGAGCTGGTCGCCTACGGCCATACCGAGCACGGCTTCACCGCCCGGCACCGGCCGCAGATGTACCGGCCGGAAGCGGACGCGCGATCCTGGGACCGGCTGGCGGCGTTTCTGGCGGAGGTGTTCGGGTAGGGCAAAAGCGCACGCCCGAAGGGGAAGCGGAGAGCGCCTGCCCTACAGCGCCCCGATCATGTCGTGCAGCGCCGCCAGGCAGGCATGCGCCATCGCCTTGGACCGCGCCGGCGACCAGCCGAACTCCGCGTCGGGCAGGTCGTCATTGTCCTTGAACGGCATCTCGAGCGTCATCGCGACGCAGCCGAAGCGCTCGGCGAGCTGGTTGGTCGACATCGCCAGATTGGCCTTGCCGGCGGGCGAGGCGCCATAGCCATGCGTCTTCTGGAAATCCGGTGTGCGCGCGACGAGCGCGTCCTGGAAGCGGCGGTAGAGGATGCCCTGCCGGTCGGTCAGCGACGGGATGCCCTCGAAGCCGGCGAGGAACACGTGCGGGATCGCCTCGTCGCCATGCACGTCCATCGCGAAGTCGACGCCGGTCGCGTCCATCGCGTCGCGCACGCACAGCACCTCGGGCGAACGCGCCGCGGTCGGCTCGTGCCATTCGCGGTTGAGGTTCACGCCGGCTGCGTTGGTGCGCAGATGGCCGCGCGCGCTGCCGTCCGGGTTCATGTTGGGGACGATGCGGAATGTCGCCCTGGCGCGCAGCGACCGCGCGATCGGATCGGCGGGATCGGTGAGCATCTCGAGCGCGCCTTCCGCCCACCATTCCGCCATCGATTCGCCGGGATGCTGGCGCGCGTAGAACCACACCGACAGCGGCCCCTCGCCGATCGTCAGGCACTCGATCGCGCGCCCGTCCAGCGACTGCCCGAGCATCCCGACCGCGACGCCGGGCCGCGCGCCGATCCGGGTGACGAGATCGAGATGGCGGTCGGTCGGATACGGCGCGAAATAGGCGAACCACACGCCGTCGCCGGTCGCGCTGTGGACGAAGCGCAGGGTGCCGTCGGCATAGGATGTATCGGCGACGCGCCGCCACGTCTCGCGATCCTCCGACCAGCAGGCGTGGAAGCCCGGCCAGCCACCCGGATAGGCCGAGCCGCCGGCATTGCCGATCTCGTAGGTGATCGCGCGGCCCCGCACGCCGAGCGCGCGGAAGTGGAACCACTGGTAGAAATCGGACTGGTGATCGGGGACGATCTCGAGCGCGACGCGATCGTGGTTGCTCGAGATCAGGCGGATGTTGCCGCTGTCGAAGGCGGCGTTGATGCGGATCGTCATTTGACCGTGATCGTGCGCCCCGATTCTCCCGGGAAGCCCGCGAACAGCGCGTCGGCCAGCTTCGCCACCGCGGCGTCCGGCTGCGAGGCGGGATCGGAGCCCCTGGCCTCGGTCATCGCGCGGCCTTCCCAGATCACCGTGCCTTCGGAGCGGCGCTTCAACTGCACCATCAGCCGGGTGCCGATGATGTAGCGCGTCCGGTTGCCGCCGATCGGCACCGTCGCGCCGATGCCGCCGCCCAGCGAGGTGCCGCCATGGCGATAGCCGCCACCGCCGCCGAACCCGCCGATACCGAAGCTGAAGCCCGACTGGCGCGCCGCGAGATCCTCGCGCGTGCCGCGATCGACGGTGACGCTCGCGACCAGTTCGGACTGGCCGGCCGCGGGTGCGGGTGTGAAGCCCAGTCGCGCCAGGCGGCCGGCGACGATCGAATTGTAGCCCTGCGTCTCGAGACTGTCGGGACCGAGCCCCGCGGCCCCCGCCGGCGTGCCCGCCTCGACCGCGACGCTGCCGGGCGCGATCGGCTGGGCGAGATGGAAGCGCGTCACCTGGACCGGCGCCGTGGTGGCGCATCCCGCCAGCCCGACGGCGGCGATCGCCAGGGAAAGAGCGGCGGGAAAAGCGACGGTGCGCAACGCTGGCATGAAGGGGCACTCCGGATTGGGCGGTCGTGTTCGCGCCGCATTGTTACAGCGGCATAACGTCGCACGCCACGTTTCGTCTCACCGCCCGCTCATATCGGCGTGCCGGGACAAGCGCGCCGTCGATCGCGACGCGGCCGCCGGCGCAGGCGATTGGCGGGGAACGCATGTTATGGACGCGGTTTGGCGCAGGCATTATATCGAGCGGTATGGAAAGCAATGTCGTCATCCTTCCCCGCGGGCGGCCGCGCGCGTTCGATCTCGAGACCGCGCTGACCGCGGCGTTGCGGGTGTTCTGGTCCCGCGGCTACGAAGGTGCCTCGCTGACCGAGCTGACCGAGGCGATGGGGATCACGCGACCCAGCCTGTACGCCGCGTTCGGCAACAAGGAAGCGTTGTTCAACAAGGCGCTCGACCTCTACGAGCGCGACAAGCTGGCCTATATGCGGTCCGCGCTGGACGCACCCAGCGTCCGTGGCGTGGCGGAGCGGCTGCTGCGCGGCGCGCTGGCGATCCAGACCGAGGCCGGGACGCCCAAGGGGTGTCTGGGCGTGATGGCGACCGCAGCCTGCGGGGCGGAGGCCGAATCGATCAAGACCGAGGTATTGCGCCGCCGCGCATCCTCGCACGACGCATTCATCGCCCGGTTCGAGCAGGGACGGGCCGACGGCGATATTCCCGATGGTTTCGAGCCGCAGGCGCTGGCGCGCTATCTGATGGCGGTGATGCAGGGCCTGTCGGTCCAGGCGAGCGCGGGAGCGTCCGCCGTCGAGCTCGGCCGGCTGGTCGAGACATCGCTCGCGGTCTGGCCGACGCGATAAAATACCGAACGGTATGAAACTGGTTGACGCGCCCCGGCGGTCCCAATAAGTACTCATCGGTATAGAAAGCGTCCACCGCACGCGTGGCTGCAACCAGGAGGCTGCGATGGCCTATCTCGATGTCCGTCGTCATGACACGATGTTTTCACGGACGCCGACCGGCGCGGTGTTCGAACGGGCCGAGTGGGAGGTCATCATGATCGCGCAGAAGGACGGCCTTGCCAGCCTGTCCGAGCCCGGCTGGCTGCCGCGGCTCGCGTCCCGGCTGTTCGGCGGGCGGATCGCGCGTCCGCTGGCGGACCCGCGGCTCGAGGCGCTGCGGCGCTTCGCGGTGCTGGCCTGGCATCATAGCTATGCGCTGCCCGTCTCCGCGATCGAGGGCTTGCGCTCGATGGGCTATTCCGACGAGCAGCTCGAACTGGTGCTCGCCCGGATCTCGAACAGCCGGGGCGGCGTCGCCGGGCGCTAGCCCGCCGCCGCGGCCTGCCGTCGCTGCGCGGTGATCGCGATCGCGTCGATCACCGATATCGCGACGACCATCCCGACACCGATCAGCGCCGCGTTCCGCCGGTCGTTCCCGGGTCTCGCCGCCACCGCGGACAGGATCACGACGTCCATCGCGTCGCCGATCAGGCGGGACACGAGCGGGGCGGGGCTGGCGGGAAACAGCGCGATCCCGACGCCCGACGCGATCTCGCGCGCACCGGCGAGGCGGAACGTCCCGCCGTCGCGCATCCCGGTCCTGTCAGCCAGCGTCTCCGCCGACAGCCAGTCGAACAGCCCGAGCCCGATGCTGGTGAGGCCGAGCAATCGGATCATGCGGTTCCGGCTGGACATGGGTCTATCCTCCAAATGCCGCGTCTGCTCCGCCACGGCCGATGCGGCGTCGCCGTGCCGATCGTCGCACCTCGCAAGGGCCTCGCCAGGCGCTCAATCGGCGACGGCGCGATCCGTTCCCGGACGTCGCCGCGCAGTCACACCCGGCCGGTGACCGGGACCAGCGCACCGGTGACCGCCGACGCGGCGGGCGAGAGCAGGAACGCGACGACGTTGGCCAGTTCCTCGGGCGAGACCCAGCGAGCGAAATCGGCATCGGGCATGTCGGCACGATTGGGCGGGGTGTCGATGATGCTCGGCAGCACCGCGTTGACGCGCACGCCGTCGTCCTTGAGCTCCTCGGCGAGCGCTTCGGTCAGCCGCGCCACCCCCGCCTTGGAGGCGGCATACGCACCCATCCCGGTGGCCGCCTTCAGCGACGCCGCCGCGCCGACGTTGACGATCGCGCCCCTGGCGCTCCGCAGCAGCGGCAGCAGCGCGCGCGTCGTCACCAGCGCGGTCTTGACGTTCATCGCGTAGAGCCGGTCCCAGGTCGCCAGCGCGCCGTCCGCGATGGTCTCCCAGGTGAAGCCGCCGGCGATGTTGACCAGTCCGTCGAGCGCGCCGAACTCGCTGCCGATCCGCGCCGCCGCGGCCGCCATCGCCGCCTCGCCGGTGAGATCGACGCCGCCGAGCGCGAGCGCGACGCCGTGCGTCGGCACCTCGGCCAGGTCGATGCCGACGACCTGCCAGCCCGCCGCGCCGAGGACCTCCACCGCCGTCCGGCCGAGCGTCCCCGCCGCACCCGTGATCGCCACCGTCCTTGCCATCGCCATTTCCCCTCGTCCGACTAGTGCCGCCTCTATACGGCGTCGATCCGGGCGCCAAGCGGATCGAGATCGCCGCGGTGGCGGCAGCGGCATGACGGAGAACGGGATGGACATGAACGCGATGACCGGGCTCCAGCAGCTCGAGGCGATGGTCGCCTCCGGACAGAAGGCGCCGATCGGCGAGACGATGGGCTTCGACCTGATCGAGATCAACGCCGCGCGCGCGGTGTTCGCCGGCACGCCGGGGCGCACGGTGTATAATCCGATCGGCTCGGTGCATGGCGGCTATGCCGCGACGCTGCTCGATTCGGCGTGCGGCTGCGCGGTCCATGCGCGTCTGGCGGCGGGGCAGGGCTACACCACGCTCGAGCTCAAGATCGCCTATCATCGCGGCCTGAGCGACACGACCGGACCGGTGCGCGCCGAGGGTGTGGTGATGTCGATCGGCCGCCGCGTCGCCTTCGCCGAGGCGCGGCTGACCGACGGCCAGGGCCGGCTGTGCGCGTCCGCCACCTCGACCCTGCTGGTGTTCGAATCGGCGATCCGCGGAACCATCGCCGCCGCCGCGACCTTGACAGCCGGGATATGACCGCCCCGTTTTCCATCAAGACCGGCGCGTGAGCGAGCGGACCGGCGCACCGCAGGCGCTCTCGCTCGACGAACTCAACGGCTCGGTCGCCGTGCCCGCGCCCGGCGCCGGGACGATCGCCCGAATACGCGCGTTCGTCGGGCCGGCGCTGCTGATCAGCGTCGGCTATATGGATCCCGGCAACTGGGGCACCGATCTCCAGGCGGGCGCGGTCTATCGCTACGGGCTGTTGTGGGTGGTGGTGCTGGCGAGCGCGATGGCGATCGTGCTCCAGATCCTGTCTGCCCGGCTCGGGCTCGCCACCGGGCGCGACCTCGCGCAGGCGATCCGCGCGCGCTACCCGGCATGGACGCGCATTCCGCAATGGCTGCTGGCGGAACTGGCGATCATCGCCTGCGACCTCGCCGAGGTTCTGGGCAGCGCGGTGGCGATCAACCTGCTGTTCGGCGTGCCGATCTTCTGGGCGGTACTGATCACCGCGGCGGACGTCTTCCTGCTGCTGCTGCTCCAGCGCGCGGGCATCCGCGCGATCGAGGCGGTCGTGCTGGTGCTGGTCGCCACCATCGCCGCGTGCTTCGCGATCGAGCTGTTCGTGCTGCCCGCCATCCGGCCCGACGGGATCGAGATCGCGCGCGCGCTGGTCTCGCCCGGGTTGCGCGAGGCGGGGATGGCGACGGTCGCGGTCGGGATCATCGGCGCGACCGTGATGCCGCATAACCTCTACCTCCATTCCGCGCTGGTGCAGAGCCGCCGGATCGGTCGCGAGCCGGGCGGGCTCGCCGCCGCGATGCGCTTCAACGCCATCGATACGGTGGTGGCGCTGATCCTGGCGTTCCTGGTCAACGCCGCGATCCTGATCCTCGCCGCGATCGTCCTCCATGGCCGGCAGCATGCCGGCGCAGACGCCGACTGGATCCGGATCGCCTATCTGACGCTGGCGCCGCTGGTCGGTACCGGGATCGCCGCCGTGCTGTTCGCGGTCGCGCTGCTCGCCTCGGGCCAGTCGAGCACGATCACCGGAACGCTGGCGGGCCAGGTGGTGATGGCGGGTTTCCTCGACTGGCGGATCAGTCCGTGGAAGCGCCGCCTCGTCACCCGCGGTGTCGCGATCGTGCCGGCCGTCGCGGTGATCGGGTGGCGCGACGATGGCAGCGTCAACGATCTGCTGGTGCTGAGCCAGGTCGTGCTGGCGATGCAGCTGCCGTTCGCGATGCTGCCGCTGCTCCATCTCGCCGGCGACCGGCGCATCGTCGGGCGTGGCCGGAGCGGTGCGCTGTTGCTCGGCCTGGGCTGGGCGAGCGCGGCGATCATCATCGGGTTCGATCTGTACGGTCTGCCGGGCGGCCTGCGCGAGGCGGCACGCATCCTCGGCGGCGGATGAGCGATGAGCGCGACTTGCGCCGCAGCCTCGAACCGCGGCCGGGCAGGCGGCACGACACACCCGGTCACCGCCGCGGCGATGCTGGCGATGCCCCGACGGCGCGGCTCCCGCCCGCCGGCCGGACGCGTCGCTGGCTGATGCACAAGTGCAACTGTTGCGGTCTCTCGATGGCGGCCTGCAGCGCCAAGCGGGGTTGTCACGATCTCGTTACGCAACCGTAGCGCACCGGTCACAATCCGGGATTACCCGCCTGAATCGCGGGGCCCGAGCCCTTGCGTAAAGGGGAAATACGATGAAAGTCAGGACTCTGATCCTGGCGACGGCGGGCACGTGCGCGCTGTTCGCCGGCGATGCCGTCTGGGCCGCGCCCAAGCACCACCACGCCGCCGCCACGCCTGCCAGCGACGCCTCCAGGCAGCTGATGGAGGAGGTCCAGGCGCTCAAGGAGCAGGTCCAGGCGCTGCAGGACCGGCTCGACCAGCAGGGCCAGTTCGCCGCCGAGAACACCGCGCAGGTGCAGGCCGCCAGCACGCAGGCCGCCGCCGCGTCCGCCAAGGTCGATGCCGCGACGACCCAGCTCGCCGACCAGAACAAGAAGGTCACGAAGCTGGAGCATCCCGACAAGATCGCCTTCAAGGGCATCACGATCACGCCCGGCGGCTTCATCGAGGCGGCCGGTATCTATCGCAGCCGCTTCCAGGGCGACGACATCGCGTCCAGCTTCGCGATCCCGTTCCCCGGCCAGAGCCATCCGAGTCACACCGCCGAGGGCCGCTTCTCCGCGCGCCAGAGCCGCGTCTCGCTGCTCGCCGAAGGCAAGCCGAACGACAAGACCAAGCTCGCGGGCTATGTCGAGGTCGATTTCCAGGGCGCCGCGCAGACGTCCAACTCGAACCAGTCGAACAGCTATGTGCCGCGTATCCGCAACGTGTACGGCACGATCGACTGGGATCGCGGGGACTATGGCATCCACGTCCTCGCCGGCCAGAACTGGTCGCTGCTGACGATGCAGGGCAAGGGCATGAGCCCGCGCTCGGAAGTCACCCCGCCGCAGATCGACGCGCAGTACGTCCCGGGCTTCGCCTGGGCGCGCCAGCCGGGCGTCCGCGTCACCACCGACTTCCTCGATCACAAGCTGTGGCTGGGGCTCGCCGCCGAGAATCCGCAGACCACCTTCGGCGGTACCGGCGTGCCGGCCGGCGTCGTCTCGGTCATCAACGGCCAGGGCCTGTCGAGCATCGGCGTGACCTGTCCGACCGCCGCGGCCGGCGCGACCTCGGTCACATGCACCGTCACCAACAACACCCAGGCCGTGCCGTCGGGCGGGTTCCAGCAGTTCTACAACGGGGTCGGCGCGACGCTGTCGCTCAACCAGGTGCCGGACGTCATCGGCAAGGTCGCCTACGAGGACACGATCATGGGCCACACCGTCCATGTCGAGGGCTTCGGCATCTACCGGACCTTCAGCACCCATGTCGACGGCACCCAGACCAACCGCGACAAGCATTCGTTCGGCTATGGCGGCAGCATCGCCGTCAACGTCATCCCGAAGATCCTCGACGTCCAGTTCTCGGGTATCGGCGGCGAGGGCATCGGTCGCTACGGTTCGGCGGGCCTGCCCGACGTCACCTCGGACAAGGCCGGCAATCTCCACCCGATCGGCGAGTTCATGCTGCTCGCCGGCGCCACCCTGCACGCCACCCCGAAGCTCGACATCTATGCCTTCGCGGGCGAGGAGCAGCAGTATCGCAAGCTGCTCGACGGCGGCACGACCGGTCTCGGCCTGCCGAGCGCGAACAATTCGGGCTGCTATGTCGAGACCTCGACGACGATCACCAGCAGCACCTGCGCCGGCAACACGCGGCGCATCCGGCAGATCACCGCCGGCGTGTGGGACAAATTCTATCAGGGCAGCTTCGGCCGCGCCCAGATCGGCTTCC
Source organism: uncultured Sphingomonadaceae bacterium (assembly GCA_964245815.1). Taxonomy (GTDB): domain Bacteria; phylum Pseudomonadota; class Alphaproteobacteria; order Sphingomonadales; family Sphingomonadaceae; genus Solisphingomonas. The sequence goes on from CAXTNX010000004.1 coordinate 20,115, forward strand.
AGTGGAGCTACACGCAGCGCCAGCTGTTCGACGGCATCGGCGGCCAGCCGCAGATCCACAACAACATGGGCTTCGTCAGCTTCCGCTACTATCCGTTCTGATCCCGCCCCAATGCCTGACCGGCGGCGCGTCCCCCCGACGCGCCGCCGGTCGTCGTTCACCGCCAGAAGCGTCTGCTTTCGACGAGATCGTCCCACGCGGCGACCGCGCCGGCCAGCAGCGCCTTGCGGTCGGACGGCTTTCCAGGCGGCAGCGGCGCGAGACCCAGCCGCTCCGCCAGGAGCGGCGCCGTGGCAAGATCGTTCAGGTCGCCGAGCATGTCCTGCAACGCCGCGACCCGGCGCATGAACGCCGCACGCCGTCGCGCCGCCTTGCCACCGGGATCCAGCGTCGCGAAGAATTCGGTGGCGTAGCGCAGCTTCTTGGCCTCGATCCGGACCGCGTGGCGACGCTCGTCGTTCAGCCCGGCGAGCCGCTTGCCGCGCTTGACGATGCGGTCGAGATGCCTGTCGAGGATGGTCGCCGCGACGCGCTCGATCGGCCTTGCCGCAGTGTCGCTCGCCCGCCACGCGCCTGCCGCCAGCCATTCGGCGAGATCGAGCAGGATGGCGCGGGCGCGCGGCGAGGCGAGCGCGCGCCCGACCGCCGCATAGGCCTCCGCGCGCGCCGCCGCGAGCCGCGCGTCATCCTCGCGCCGATCGATCCGCGCGGCCAGCACGTCGATGTCACGCGCGTCGCCCAGCGTCTGCTGGAGCCAGCGAAGCTCGTCCCGATGATGCGGTGCGCGCGGATCGTCGGCAAACAGGTCCTTGAACAGCGACAGCGCCGATCGCAGCCGCCTGAGCCCGACCCGCGCCTGATGCAGCACCGCGGTATCGTCGGCGGCGGCGAGCCTATCCTCGTTGAGCCGGAACTGGCGGATGCACCCGTGCGCGATCGCGGCGAACGTGGCGGCGGTCGACGTCCCGGGATCGAGATCGATCGCCTCGGCGCGGGCCGCCTTGCGCCCGGTCGCCGCGGCCAGCCGATAGCCGCGCTCGGACTTGCTCAGCACGCCGAGCCGCGCCGGGACGACGGCGTCGATCGATCGGGCCAGCATGAACAGCATCGCCGGCGTGCCCGATTCGAGCTCGAGCTCGACCTCGCAGAGCGCTTCGCGGCGATCGCCCGCGATCACGCTGCCGCGGTCGATGGCGAGCATCGCGGTGCCGTCCGCGCGCGCGATCCGTGCCTCGATGCGCTGGACCGCGGTGGTGAACACGGGTGCGAGCGTGTCGAGCACCGCGTCGCCGACGATCCCGCGCAACGGGCCCGCGTCACCGTCGAACCGGGGCGCGGTCTCGTCGACGTCGAGCGTGCGCTCCCATTCGGGCCGCGCGAAGAGGCCGGCCGCGCCTTCGCCGACCGCCTTGACGGTCTGCACCACCCGATCATCCTCGCGCCGGACGCGAAGGACGAAACCCGCTGCCGCAAGCGCCCGCGCCGGCGTATCGAAATAGGTCGCGGCAAGCGCGATCGTCGTGGGCGCCGCCGCGCGTATCCAGTCGCTGGCGAGCAACGCCGCGATGTCGGCGGCCGCCACCGTCAGCTTGAGTTCGACCTCCTGTCGATCGCGCACGCACCGCCTCCGCGTCGTGCAACGCCGCCATCGCCGTTGGGGTCCGGCGCGACCGCGCCGCCGCCGTGCGCGCCGCCGCGGCATGGGGCGGCGATCTGCTGTCGCGCTTCATCGAGCGGTGCTTGCCGGCATCGCTTGGGTGGGTCGCGTGCATCGGGCCTTGCGCGCAGGGACGGACCTGCATAGCCACTGGTGTCATGATGTATCACCCTATCGGACCCATCGCCGCGACGCTCGCGCTTGTCGCGCTCGCCGCACCCGCCACCGCCGACGAAGGCATGTGGACGTTCGACGCGTTCCCGACCGCGACGATGACCGCTTCCTTCGGCTTCGCGCCCGACGCCGCCTGGTTCGATCGCGTGCGGGGCGCGACCGCTCGGCTGACCGGCGGCTGCTCCTCGTCGATCGTCTCCGCCGAGGGGCTGGTTCTCACCAACCATCATTGCGTGCTGGGCTGCGAGCAGGACCTGTCGACCCCGGCCGACGATCTGGTCGGCAGCGGTTTCCTCGCGGAGGATCGCGCGCGCGAACGCAAATGTCCCGGCCAGCAGGCCGAGATCCTGACCGCGATCACCGACGTCACGGCGCGCGTGCGCACCGCGATCGGCGGGGCGACGGGCGCGGCGCTGGTCAAGGCCCGCGACGCCGCGATCGCGGGGATCGAGGCCGGGGGCTGTCCCGAGCGCGCCACCATCCGCTGCCAGGTCGTCACCCTCTATGGCGGCGGACGCTACGATCTCTACGCCTTCCGCAAGTACAGCGACGTCCGGCTGGTGTTCGCGCCCGAATATGCGATCGGCCAGTTCGGCGGCGATCCCGACAATTTCAACTTCCCGCGCTACGGGCTGGATGCCGCGTTCCTGCGCCTGTACGATGGCGGCAGGCCGATCGCGACGCCGCAGCACCTGAGCTGGAACCCGCGCGCGCCGCTGCCCGGCGAGCCGGTGTTCGCGGTCGGCAATCCGGGCACCACGCAGCGCCTGTTCACCCAGGCGCAGGTCGCGGTGCAGCGTGACCTGACGCTGCCGACCCGGTTGATGCTGACATCGGAACTGCGCGGTCGTCTCGTCACGGCGATGGCGGCGGATCCGCAGCACGCGCGCGAGGGAGTTGACGCGCTCGAAGGTGTCGAGAACGCCTTCAAATCCTATTACGGCCAGTATCGCAGCCTCACCGATCCCGCCTTCGCGCAGAAGCTGGCCGAGGCGGAGCGCGGCCTGCGTGCGACGGTCGCCGCCGATACCGCGATCGCCGCGACGACGGGTGATCCCTGGCACCAGGTGGCGGACGCGATGACCGCGTATCGTGATCTCTATGTCCCGTACACGCTGCTCGAGGCGCGGCCCGGCTGGGGCTCGGACCTCTACCTCGACGCGGTGCGGATCGTCCGTGCCGCCGCCGAGCGCGCCAGGCCCGATGCCGAGCGGCTTCCCGCCTATACCGACAGCGCACTGCCGTTGCTCTCGAAGCAGCTGCTCGACGATGCCCCCGTGCGTCCGTGGCTCGAGCGGATCCAGCTCGAGTTCTGGCTGACCAAGGTTCGCGAATATCTCGGCGCGGACGATCCCCGCACGATCGCGCTGCTCGGCAAGGAGTCGCCGCAGGCGCTGGCGGCGCGGCTGGTGGCGCAGACCCGCCTCGGCGATCCCGTCGAGCGGCGCCGGCTGTTCGAGGGCGGGGCGGCCGCGGTCGCGGCGTCGGACGATCCGCTGATCCGCCTCGTCATCGCCACGGATCCAGGCGCGCGCGCCCTGCTCGCCACCTACAAGGACCAGGTCGAGGGCCCGGTCACCGCGGCGCAGGCACGGCTCGCCCGCGCCCGTTTCGCGCTGTCCGGCGCGGCCGTCTATCCGGACGCGACCTTCACGCCGCGCGTCTCCTACGGCGTGATCCAGGGCTGGCGGGAAGCCGGCCGGGCGGTACCGCCGACCACGGCGCTGGCCGGGCTCTACGCGCGGGCGACCGGCGCCGAGCCCTTCGCGCTGCCGCCGCGCTGGATCGCCGCCAGGGCCGGGCTCGATCCGCGCATCGTGCTCGATTTCGCAGCGACGCTCGATGTCGTCGGCGGCAATTCCGGCTCGCCCGCGATCGCGCGCGACGGGTCGGTGATCGGCGCGGTGTTCGACGGCAACATCCACAGTCTCGGCGGTACCTTCGGCTACGATCCGGCGCTCAATCGCACCGTCGTGGTGTCCGCACAGGCGGTCGATGCGGCGCTGGTGAACGTCTATCAAGCAACCGGTCTGCTTGCGGAGCTGCACGCGCGCTGAGGAGATCCCCGCGGCGGGGAGCGATCGCGCCCGCGCGTCCGTCCGGCCAAAACAGCGCGCGTCGCGTCGGTTCGGGATCGTCCCGCGTCATCGGGTGTTTTGCCCCGAGGAGGCACGATATGGCGGAAACGAAGGCTGGGACGATGCCGCTCGACATGGCGGGCGAGGCGAATGCCGAGGAGGGTCATGTCGTGCTCGACGGACCGGATGGCGTCGCGATCACGCTCACCCCGGAGGCGGCCGAGGGCACGGCCCGGAACCTGATCGCCGCCGCGCGCGCGGCGCGACAGCAGCGAGGCTGATCCCGCATTTGCTGCAATGCGGAACAACGCGCGCCGCGCTCGGTTGGGTCGCGCGATGGTTGACGCCCACCAGCTGACCGCCGCGTTCGGCAGCGATACCGCGATCTGGTTGCGCTACGCCGTGGTCATCGCGGTGGCGACGTGCATCGCCCTGCTCGTCCATGGCGCCGCCGTGTTCGTGCTGCGTCGGGGCGCCATGCGAACCGTCTCGCCGAGCGACGACATCGTCCTCGAACGGGTCGCGGCGCCGACGCGCTGGATGTCGGTGCTGATCGCGCTCGCCGTGGCGCAGCCGGCGATGGACCTCGGGCCGATCGGTCTCGACTGGTGGCATTTCGTGGCGGGACTGGTGGTGCCGGCGCTGATCGGCTGGCTCGCCGCCGCCGTGCTGGCCGCCGCCAACCAGATCGTCCTGTTCCGGACCGACATCTCGATGGCGGACAACCTGCGCGCGCGTCGCCGGCGGACCCGGATGAGCATCCTCTATCGGATCGCGCTATTCCTCATCCTGGTCTGCACGATCTGCCTCATGCTGATGTCGATCCCGGCGGTGCGGACCGTCGGCGTGACGCTGGCGGCATCCGCGGGGATCGGCGCGCTGGCGGTCGGCGCGGCGGCGCAACCGGCGCTCAAGAACATCATCGCCGGTATCCAGATGGCGTTCACCGAGCCGATCCGCATCGACGACGTCGTCATCGTCGATGGCGAATGGGGCAAGATCGAGGAGATCCGCCTCACCTATGTGGTGATCGCGATCTGGGACCAGCGGCGGCTGGTCGTGCCGGTCTCCAAATTCCTCGAGGAGAACTTCCAGAACTGGACGCGATCGTCGTCCGATCTGCTCGGAACGGCCTTCGTTCATGTCGACCGCACCGCGGACGTGGCGCGCATCCGCGCGAAACTGACCGAGATCGTGGCCGCCGATCCGCTGTGGGACGGGCGGGTCTGCGGCCTCCAGGTGACCGACAGCTTTCCGACCTATCTCGAACTGCGCTGCTTGGTCAGCGCGGCGAATGCGTCCCGCGCGTTCGATCTGCGGTGCAACGTGCGCGAGGCGATCACCGCCTTCATCGCCGCGCAGATGCCGGACGCGTTGCCGCACCGGCGCGACGTCGTGACGCTTCACCCCGCGGTCGTCGCGGACACGCCATCCTCTCCGGCATCGTCGTCCGCCTCGTCGAGCGCCTGACCCGGGACCATCAGCGTGCTGGTGAACCGCTTGCGCCACCAGATCACGTCCTCGCTCTCGATCCCGTCCATCAGCTTGCGCCAGCGCTCCCTGCGCTCGTGGAGCGGCATCGCTAGCGCGGTGCAGATCGCGTCCGACACTTCCTCCGCGCTGTACGGATTGACCAGAACCGCGTCCGTCATCTGAAGTGCGGCGCCCGCGAAGCGGGAGAGGATCAGCACGCCCGGATCCTCGGGATCCTGCGCCGCGACATATTCCTTGGCGACGAGGTTCATGCCGTCGCGCAGGGGCGTGACGAGCGCGATCCGCGCCGCCCGGTAGACGCCCGCCAGCACCGGTCGCGGATAGCCCTGGTTGACGTACCGGATCGGTGTCCAGTCGAGATCGGCATAGGCGCCGTTGATCCGGCCGGACAGCTGGTCGAGCTGCTCGCGGATCGTCTGGTAGGCGGGCACGTCGCCTCGCGACGGTGGCGCGATCTGGACGAGGAACACCTCCTTGCGCTGCTCCTCATGGTCGACGAGGAAGCGCTCGTAACCGAGGAAACGCTCCTCGAGCCCCTTCGAGTAATCGAGCCGGTCGACGCCGATGATCATGTCCCGGCCATCCGCCGAATCCTTCATCCGGCGATAGGCCAGCCGCGCGGCGGGGCTGGCGGCGGCGGCGACGAACTCCCTGGTGTCGATGCCGATCGGGCAGGCGATCGCGCGCACGGTGCGATCGCCCAGCGTGATCTCGTCATTCTCGCCGAGCGTCGCGCCCATCTCGCCGACCGCGTAATCCCGAAACGCCTCGAGCCATTCCTCGGTGTGGAAACCGATCACGTCGTAGGCGAACATCGTGCCGACGAGCGCGGGCGCATGCGGCAGCGACGTCAGCAGCCGCCGCGGCGGCCACGGCGTGTGGAGGAAGAACCCCATCCGGTTCCGGACCCCGCGCGCGCGCATCTCCTGGCCGAGCGGGATAAGATGGTAATCCTGCACCCAGACGAGATCGTCGGGCTCGATGAGCGGGCTGAACGTATCGGCGAACTGCTCGTTGACGCGCTGATAGGTGTCGGCGAAGTCGCGTTCGAACTCGGCCAGGTCGATCCGGTAATGGAACAGCGGCCACAGCGTACGGTTGGCGAAGCCGTTGTAATATTCCTCGATATCCTGTTCCTCGAGGTCGATCGTCGCGGTGGTGACGCCCTGGCTTTCCTGGAAATCGATCTGTCCGGTGAACCGGTCGGTCCGCTCTCCCGACCACCCGAACCAGATGCCGCCATTCTCGCGCAGGGCCGCGGCGAAGGCGACCGCGAGGCCGCCCTGCGCGCCCGCATCGCCCTTGGGGGCCGAGACGCGGTTGGAGATGACTATCAGTCGGCTCATGGGCTCCGTACCATTGCTCGGCGGCGTACACCTGCCGTTCAGGCAGCAAACCTCCGGAGGGGCGCGATGGTTGCCGCCGCTGCGCTCAACCGGCGCGTTCCACCGCCGCGGCGAGCCAATCGCGCACCGCGGTCACGTCGGGCAGCGCGAACGATGCCGCGGTCCGCTCCCGGACACCCACCAGCACCCCGGCACCGCCACTCTCGCGCGCCGCGTGGAACCCGGCTTCGTCGGTGAGGTCGTCGCCGGCGAACACCGCGCGCGTTCCCGCCATCGGCGCGTGCGCGAGCAACGCGCGGACGGCGTCGCCCTTGTCCGCGCCGGTCATCTTGAGCTCGCACACCATCTTCCCGTGCTGGAGCCCGAGCCCCGTCTCCTCCGCGAGGCGTTTCCCGAGCGCATCGCATTCGGCCTGGCGACCGGGCGCCTGACGATAGTGGATCGCGACGCCGAACGGCTTGCGCTCGATGACGACGCCGGTCATCCCCGCCGCGGCCCGTTCCAGCGTCGCGATCGCCCGAGCGAGCGTCTCGGGTCGCTCGGGCGCGGTCCGCGCGCCATCGGGCCATACCGTCTCGAGCCCGTGACTGCCGGCGATGGCCACGCCCGGCGCCGCGGGATCGACGGCGAGATAGGCGGCGATCTGGTCCGCGGGCCGGCCGCTCACCACCGCGATCCGGCCCTCCAAGGTGCGAGCGAGCGCCCGCACCAGCACGCGCACCGCATCGTCGGCGACGACCGCGTCGTGACGCTCGGCAAGCTCGACCAGCGTACCGTCGAAATCGAGGAACAGGCTCGCGCCATCGAGCAGGTCCGGCGGGGGCGGGGGGAGCATCGGCATCGCGGTGCGGTAGGGCAGGATGCGTGCGTGCGCGACCGCGGTTATTTGACGATCTTGTCGATCTTGTCCTGAAGCGCGGCGAGTTGCGCCTTCAGCTGCGCGACCTCGTCGCTGGCTGGCGCCGCCGCCGGCTTCGCGCCGGGTGCGCCCTTGGTGCCCGGCTTGAACGCGCTCGCCGCCGCCTCGAACATCTCGAGGTTGCGCTTGGCGATCTCGGCGAACGGGCCGCCCGAGAACGCGCCTTCCATGGCCGAGCGGAACTGCGCCTGGTTGCGGCGGAACGCCTCCATCGACGCTTCGAGATATTGCGGCACCATCGACTGCATCGAGTCGCCGTAGAGCGCGATCAGCTGGCGCAGGAAGCTGACCGGCAGCAGCGTCTGCCCGCGGGTCTCCTCGTCCATGATGATCTGGGTCAGCACCGAGTGCGTGATGTCGTCGTCGCTGCGTGCATCGAGCACCTTGAATTCGCGGCCCTCGCGCGTCATCGCCGCGAGGTGATCGAGTGTGATGTAGCTCGAAGTTTCGGTATTGTAGAGACGCCGGTTGGCGTATTTCTTGATGATGACGACATCCGTTGGCGACGACGACTTTGCCATGGCACCCTCTCCCGATCCGCGCTTGGCGACTTCCCCTGGCGTGGTGGTAGCACCGTGGGATGACGCGCCGCAACATCGACCGCGACCACTGCCGCTCTTCCTGGCGATGTTGCGCAGCGAAACCGGCGCCGACGCCGGCCGCGCCGCCGCCGCGTTGAAGGGGTTGCAGGTCTATCAGGACGCCCCGCGCGCCGCGCGTCCGCCCGCGCCGCCCGTCGTCGCGCGCGCCGGTCGCGCCCGTCTGCTCGACTATGGCGGGGCGGGGCGGCCGGTCGTGGTCGTGCCGTCGCTCATCAACACGTCGGATATCCTGGATCTGGCGGACGACCGCTCGCTGATGCGCTGGCTCGCCGGCCAGGGACTGAATCCGCTCCTGGTCGACTGGGGCACGCCGCATCGCGACGAGGGCGACCGGTCGATCGCGCATCATGTCGAGGCATTGCTGCTGCCGTTGTTGCGCAGCATCGATGCCGACCGGGCGCTGGTCGGCTATTGCCTGGGTGGCACGATGGCGCTTGCGGCGGCCGCGATCCAGCCACCCGTGGCGCTCGCGCTGATCGCCGCGCCATGGCGCTTCGCGGCGTATCCGGACGACGCCCGCCGCGCCCTCTCGGACCTGTGGACACAGGTGCGGCCGACCGCGGAGGCATTGGGGCTGCTGCCGCTGGAAATCCTCCAGGCCGGGTTCTGGTGGCTCGATCCGCGCCGGACGATCGACAAGTTCGTCGCGTTCGGGCGCGGCGGGTCCGATCCCGCCGCGATCGCGCTGTTCGTCGCGCTGGAGGACTGGGCCAATGGTGGCCCGCCGCTCACCCGCGCCGCGGGCACGGAGCTGATCGACGGCCTGTTCGGGCGCGATGTCACCGGCACCGGCGCGTGGCGCGTCGCGGATCGCACGATCGATCCGCGATCGATCCGCTGCCCGGTGCTCGACATCGTCTCGACCACGGACCGGATCGTCCCGGCGGCGAGCGCTGTCGGCATCGGGCGGCGGATGACGCTGGCGCAGGGGCATGTCGGGATGGTCGTCGGCGGCCGCGCGCGCATGTCCTTGTGGGAGCCGCTCGCGCGGTGGCTGCGCGACGCGCCCGGTCCGATCATGCGCGCTCGAGGATGAGGTTGGGGAGCGTTCGCGCGATCTCGCGATAATCTTTCAGGACCGCCGGCGAGAAGTCGAGCTCGTCGAACCGTTTCTCGAACCCGTGCATGACCTCAATGACGACGAACCGCGGCCGAAAGGGCGAGTTTTCGATCAGATCGTTGAAGACCAGGACGTCGAGCCCCTCGATGTCGATGCTCAGCAAATCGAAATCGTGCGGCACGCCGGTATCGACGAGGATGTCGGCCAACCGCCGCACCTCGACCTCGATCGACTCGCCTTGCCCGTAGAACATGTCCGCCAGCCACCGCGACAGCGACGTTATCAACGCGCCGCGCCCGAGCCACAGCGGCTGGCGTCCGGGTTCGAGACCGACGGCGCATTCGACCACCTGATAGTCGCCTTCGCCGAACTCGTCGCGAAGCGCCGCCGCGCGCCTGGGCAACGCCTCGATCAGCACGCCCTTCCAGCCGAAGCTGGTGATAAGATCGTAGCTGTTCGACGCCTCTCGGCTGTGCGCGCCGGCGTCGATGACGATGCCGGGCGCCGCCGCCTTGCCGACAAGCGCCCGCAGCAGCAGCTTGAACTCGCCGAACTGCGAATGGTCGGGCGCGGCCACCGTGGCGATCATCTGCATGGCCTGGTGGCGCAGATCCGCCGCCACCGCCATCAGCGTCTCGGGATCGTCGGTGATCCTGGCGGCATGCTCCGCGGAATCGTCGATCAACGGGACCAGGCCGCTCGCCCGCCACATCGCTCGAACGATGTCCTGATTGGTGATCGCCATCAGCAGATCGGCCCTTCCGCCTGGCCCTTCACGAACTGGTCGACATAGGGGTTGCCGCTATCGTAGAGCCGATCGCGCGGCCCGTTCCAGACGATCTTGCCATGATACAGCATCGCCACGCGATTGGCGATCTTGCGGGCCGAGACCATGTCGTGCGTGATCGTCACCGCGGTGATGCCGAGATCGCCGGTCAGCGAGCAGATCAGGCTGTTGATCTGGTCGGCGCGGATCGGATCGAGCCCGGTGGTCGGCTCGTCGAAGAACACGATCTCGGGCCGCGGCGCGATCGCGCGGGCCAGCGCGACGCGTTTCTGCATGCCACCGGAAAGCTCGCTCGGACGCAGGTCGAGAATGTCCGACCCGAGCCCGACACGCTCGAGATTTTCCGTGGCGACATGTCGCATCCGCGTCCCATCGCGCATCCGGCCGCGGGTCAGGCCGAAGGTGACGTTGCGCCACACCGACATGGAATCGAACAACGCGCCGCCCTGGAACAGCATGCCGAACTTGGCGCGCAGCCGCTCGATCTCGCGCGATCGCGCGCCGACCACCTCGGTCCCGTCGATCAGGATCGAGCCGCTGTCGGGCACGAGCAGCCCGAGGATGCACTTCAGCGTCACCGACTTGCCGGTCCCCGATCCACCGATGATCGCCACCGATTCGCCGTGCTCGACGGTGAGGTTGACGCCATCGAGCACGCCTTTCTCGCCGAAGCACTTGACCACCTCGGTCAGCTTGATCTTGGGCGCCGCCATCAGCCGAAGGCCAGGATGGTGATGAGCAGATCCGAGAACAGGATCAGGATGAAGGCGGACACCACCGCATCCGTCGTCGCCTTGCCGACGCCCGCCGCGCCGCCCGCGGTGCGGAAGCCGTTGTAGCAGCCCATCAGCGCGATGATGAAGCCGAACACCGCCGCCTTCGCCACCGACATCCAGATGTCCTGCGCCTCGAGATACTGGCGCGTCGTCTGGAGATAGGAGGCGGGATTGAAGCCGAGCTTGATCGTCGCGAGCAGGAATCCACCCATGATGCCGATCGAATTGGCGATCAGCACCATCAATGGCAGCGCGATCGTCGCGGCGAACAGGCGCGGCGCGATCAGGTAACGGAACGCATCGGTGCGCAGCGTCGTCATCGCGTCGAGCTGTTCGGTGACGCGCATCGTGCCGAGCTCGGCCGCCATCGATGCGGAGACGCGGCCCGCCACCATCAGCCCGACCAGTACCGGCCCGAGCTCGCGCACGATGCCGAACACGACGACCGCCGGCACCGTCGATTCCGCATCGAAGCGCGCGCCGCCGGTATAGATCTGCTGCGCGAGCGCGGATCCGGTGAAGATCGCGGTCAACCCGACCACCGGCAGCGAGAACCAGCCGATCGACATGAGCTGGTGGCCGAAGCGCGCCGGATAATAAGGCGGCACGACGGCGCGAACGATCGTCGTCGTGGCGAACGTGGTGACACGCCCGACGGTAGCCAGCAGACCAATCGCGAGGCGGCCGATCGCTGCCAGGGCGAACAGGATCGAGACAAGCGGACCGTCAGTCATAACCAGCGGCGGGCATAGCGGTGCGCGAGCGCGGTCAGCAACTCATATTGCGAGAGGCCGGAGGCGTGCGCGGCCCGGGCGAGATCGGGATCGAGCGCGAGCCAGTCGCCCTCGGCGACGTCATAGCCGGTCGTATCGACGGCGATCAGGTCCATCGAGACGCGCCCGACGACCGGCAGCCAGGCGTCTCCGGCGCGGACCCGCCCGCGATTGGAGAAGGCGCGGCCATAGCCATCGGCATAGCCGATGTTGAGGATGGCGAGCCTGGTGGCGCGCCGCGCGGCCCAGGTCCCGCCATAGCCCACCGTCTCGCCCGGCGCGACGCTGCGGACCTGGAGGATCTCGGCCTCGACCAGCGCGACCGCGCGCAGGTGCGCCGCCGCTTCGGGTCGCGGCACCCCGCCATAAAGCGCGAGGCCGGGCCGCGTCAGGCCGAGCGCGAAGCCGGCACCAAGGCAGACGCCAGCCGAATTGGCGAGGCTGGTGCGCTTCGCGGGGATCGACGCGGCGATCCCCGCGAAGCGCGCGCGCTGGAGCTCGGCGAAGCCGGTATCGGCGTCGTCGGCGGTGGCGAGATGGCTCATCAGCGTGTCGATCGGAAGCCCGTCGAGACAGGCGAGATCGCGCGCGGCGATGCCGAGCCGGTTGATGCCGGTATCGATCATCACGTCGCACGGCCCGCCATCGGCCGCCCGCCAGCGCGCCACCTGTTCGGGCGAGTTCAGCACGGGGCGCGCCGGCGAGGCGAGCGCGGCGGCCATGTCGGCGGCGCGGACGCCGTGCAGCACCGACAGCGCGACGCCCGCCGGCAGGGCACCGAGCCCCTCCGCCTCCGGCCAGCTCGAGACGAACAGGTCGCGGCATCCCGCCGCGATCAGCCGCGACGCCACCTCGCGCGCGCCCAATCCATAGCCGTCCGCCTTGACCGCAGCACCGCACGCCGCGCCTTCGCCCCGTGCGGCGAGCCAGCGCCAGTTGGCGACGAGCGCAGCGCCGTCGCAGGTCAGGCGCAGGGCAGGGGACGCAGACGGCACCGATCGCCGATAGCGGCCGCCATGGGGCGAGGGCAAGGCCGCTTCAGGCGTCGAGATCGGTGCCCAGCGTCTCGGGAAGCCAGAAGATCGTCACGAGCAGCGCCATCGCGACGACCGCGAAGGTGTACCAAAGACCGGCGAAGGGATCGCCGCTGCGCGCGACGATATACTGGCTGATGAACGGCAGGAACCCGCCGAAATAGCCGGTGCCGATATGATAGGGGATCGACATGGAGCTGTAGCGAACGCGCGCGGGGAACAGCTCGGCGAGCAGCGCCGCGACGGGTCCGTAGGTCATTCCCGACAGCCCGCCGAGCCCGATCACGCCGAGCACGATCATCACCGCGCCCTTGAGGCTCGGCGCGACCTTGGCGACCGTCCAGCCCGCCGCCTCGAGCGCGGCGTCGAGCCCCGCCGGGCTGCGGTCCGCGACCGGACGGCCGCCGACGATCACCGCGACCCCCGGCGTCGCCAGCTTGCGATAGGTCACCCCGCGCCCGGCGAGATGATCGAGGATCCTGGCGCATTCGGTCGCCTGGCCGTGGAGCGCGAAGGGATGGTAGGTGCAGTCGGGCCCGGAGACGACGACCGGCGCACGCCGCGCCGCTTCCCTCATCCCCGGATTAGCACCCGCCGCCATCAGATGGAACAGCGGGAACAGCAGCACCAGGGTCAGCGCATAGCCGATCACGATCGAGGGTTTGCGGCCCCAGCGGTCCGACAGCGCGCCGAACAGGATGAACCAGCCAAGGCTGACCACCGCACCCGCGCCGATCAGCAGCTTCGCCCACAGATCGTCGAGCCGCTGCGCGTTCTGGAGGAAATACAGCGCGCCGAATTGGGCGGTGTACCAGATCACCGTCAGTCCGGCCGCGACGCCCAACAAGGCGACGACGATGCGGCGGACATTCTCGGGGGTCGAGAAGCTCTCCCGCAGCGGGTTCCGGGAGAGCTGGCCGGCCGCCTTCATCGCCCGGAACACCGGGCTCTCGGCGAGCTTGAGCCGCATCCACAGCGACACCGCGAGCAGCACGAGCGAGAACAGGAAGGGGATGCGCCACGCCCAGCTCGACCAGGCGGTCGCCGAGACCAGGCTCTGCGCGGTGATGACCACCACCAGGCTGAGCAGGAAGCCGCCGATCACGCTCGCCTGGATGAAGCTCGTATAGAAGCCGCGCCTGGCCTTGGGCGCATGCTCGGCGACATAGATCGTCGCGCCGCCATATTCGCCGCCGAGCGCAAGGCCCTGGAGGATACGCAGGCCGATCAGCGTGATCGGCGCGGCGGTGCCGATATCGGCGAAGCCCGGCACGAGGCCGACCGCGGCGGTCGCCAGCCCCATCACCGTCACGGTGACGAGGAAGGTGTATTTGCGGCCCAGCCGATCGCCGAGATAGCCGAAGATTACGGCGCCGATCGGCCGCATGCCGAAGCCGATCCCGAACGTGGCGAGCACGAGCAGGAACTGAGCGGTCTCGGAGCCGGCCGGGAAGAACAGCTTGCCGATGATCGGCGCGAGCGTGCCGTAGATGAAGAAATCATACCATTCGAAGACCGTGCCCAGCGACGAGGCCACGATCACCAGCCGCGCGCGCGCCGCGCCGATCGATGTCCCGGGCCGCATCGCCGCCGTCGCCATTCGCATCCTCCCGTCTGCGCGCACCCTACCGGGTCGATCGATGCAGGGAAAGCGCGCGCTCAGCCATCGGCCGGGTGCGCGAACGGATCATAGTCGCCGAAGCTCCAGACATTGCCCTCGGGATCGCGCGCATCGTAGCCGCGGCCGGGATAGCCCCGATTGTCGTGCGGCGCGGTGACGATCTCGGCACCGGCGGCACGGGCGCGCGCGTGATGCGCGTCGACATCCGCGATCGCGGCATAGACGCAGCCGGTGACACCGCCGGCCTCTTCGGGGGTCAGCCAGCCGAAGGTCTCCTGCGGCTCGCCGGGCAGCGCGGACGACAGCATCACCATGTTGCCGTCGAGCAGCAGCTGCGCATGGTGGACGATGCGCTGATCCTCCGCGTCGGTGTGGATCGCATGCGGCAGGAAGCCGAACGCGTCGCACAGGAACAGGATCGCTTCCGGCGCGTCGGCATAGCGCAGGCACGGGATGAGGGCGTGACGCATGATGACCTCCTCGCTGATCCGTCCGGTTTGCTCGCGTGGCTCGCGATCGACAAGCCATGACTGTTCAGCGGCGTGCCGATCGGCCTAAGGCGCGTGATCCGGCGCAGGAGCCACGCCATGACCGACGACGACCTCCGCCTCGCCCATGCCCTTGCCGATGCGGCGGGTGCGGTGATCCGGCCGTATTTCCGGGGCCGTTTCGGTATGGAGCAGAAGCCCGACCAGTCGCCGGTGACCCTCGCCGATCGCGCCGCCGAGGCCGCGATGCGCACGCTGATCGCCGAGCACCGCCCCGACGACGGCATCGTCGGCGAGGAATATGGCGCCGAGCGCGAGGGGGCGCCGCGCGTCTGGGTGCTGGATCCGATCGACGGGACGCGGGCCTTCGTCACCGGCCGGCCGATCTTCGGCACGCTGATCGCGCTGGTCGAGGCGGGCACCCCGGTGATCGGCGTGATCGACCAGCCGATCATCGCCGAGCGCTGGACCGGCGCGGCCGGCCGGCCGACCCGCTTCAACGCCGGCGTCGCCGGGGTGCGCCGCTGCAACAGCCTGGCCGAGGCGCATCTGGCATCCACCGCGCCCGCGGCATTCGCGGGCGATCAGCACGCCGCCTATGCGCGCGTCGTGGCGCAAGCGCGCGACGCGATCTGGGGCGGCGATTGCTACAATTACGGCCTTCTCGCGCTCGGCCAGCTGGATGCGGTGATCGAGGCCAATCTCAAGATCCACGATTTCGCGGCGCTGGTGCCGGTGGTCGAGGGCGCGGGCGGGATGATGCGCGACTGGCGCGGCCGTCCGCTGGATGCGGATAGCGACGGGCGGGTGGTGGCGGTCGGCGATGCGCGGCTGATGGAGCCGATCCTGAAACTGCTCGGCGGTTGAACGCGCGCGGGTTTCCGCTGCCGCCAGAAGGCGCGCCGATCAGGTCGTCCGTGACGTCTTAGAAGATCCCCAGGAACTTCTTCTTGGGCTGGGACGCCTTGTCCTTGTTGCCGCCCTTGTCGCCGAGACCCTTGACCTCGCCGCCCTTCTCGGTGTGTTGCGCGGCCGCGGTCGCGCCCGCCAGGACGGGGCCGCAGGCGGTGTCGGGCGTGCGGCCAAGATCGATGAAGGCGAGCACCGGCGCGATCGGCGAGGCGACGACACCCAACGCGACCGCGGCGCCGACGCGCTCGACCAATTGCGCGCTGACGACGTGGAGCGCCGGCGCGGCGAAATAGCCGCCGATACCGACGGGCGACTGGCCGGAGAAGGCCGAGAACTTCTTGCCGCGCGAGCGGAATTCGACGTTGAAGCTCTCGTCCTTGAACGAGAAGCCGCCGTTCGCCGTCATCACGTTCTTGTCGGTGTCGATCAGCACCGGATCGGTCCGCGCGACGCCATCGCTGACGGTGAACGCGACCAGCCCGCAATTGATCGTGATCGGCCGCTTGAGCTTGCCCTGGAACATTTTCTGCAGGAAGACGCCGATGTCGAACTCGGAAAGCTGCGCATAGCTGGTGATGAACGTGCCGTGCGGCAGCCCGATCGCGATGCGGCCGCTGGAGGTGGCGAGCGACTTGCGCACCGAATCGCCGGTTCCGGTCATCTTGATCCGCGCCTTGATCGTGCCGGTGGTGCCGGCATCGGTGATCCCGAATCCCTTCATCAGCCCGCCGAGCGGAGTGGGCGACAGCCGGATGTCGTAATCCGTCACGACCTGGCGTCCGCGCGCGTTCAGGGCGATGTCGGCGGCGAGATGGCCCGTGCCGGCGACGTCCATCGTCAGCGGCGACAGCTTGAGCAGGTTGTGATCGAGATCGAGGGTCAGCCCGAGATTGGAGACCGGGATGTGCGGCGCGCGGATCGTCGTCACCTGGTAGACGACGTGCGCATCGAAGGTCTTCATCGCATCGGCGCGCAGCGGCGCGTCGGGAAGGATGCGCGGATGACCGCCGGTGGGCGTGCCCTGCGTCGTCGCGGCGGCGGTCGGGCCCTTGGCGATCGTCGCGGGGTCGTAGCCGATCAACGGCCCGATATCGACGATGTCGAGTTTCTTCGAGGCGAGCGTGGCGTCGAGCTTGGGCCGCTTGTCGGGGAGCGAGACCGACATCTTGCCGGCGATGTCGCTGGCGCCGAAGACGCCCGAAAGCCTGGTGAAATTGTAGACCCCATCGTCCATCGAGAAGTGGGTGCGGACATGATAGGGCCGCGTCTCGGGCACGGCGATGCCGGCGACGTCGAAGACGTCGCGGATATTGTTGCCGCGGATGCCGAGATCGAGCTGCGCGCCTTCGATCTTGGTCGGGCCGGCGAGATCACCCGCGAAATCGAGATGCGTCTTGGCGGCATCGACCGTGCCCGCGACCTTGGTACGGCCCATCGCGATCGCGGTATTGGGGGTCAGCAGGTTGGCGGTCGCGCGGAACGGGTTGCCGCGTAGCGTGCCGGTGGCGCGCGCGTGGATCGCGTCGTCGATATGCGTCCCGCTCGACCGCACCGTATCGAACACGATGTCGGTGGCGATCTTCATCTGCGGATCGCGATAGCGCAGCGTCGTACCCGAGACGGTCGCCCGGTCGATCACCGGAATCTGGAAGGGCTTGGCGGGTATCTCGCCGAAGGTCCAGGTGTTGTTCCGGTGCGCGGTGTCCCACTCCGTATCGATCGCGGCGTTGGAGAGGTTGAGCCAGCGTGCGTGATACCGGCCGAAGATCAGCCGCACCGTGGAGATGCGCGTATCGACATGATCGGCCGAGATGAAGTTGGGCTTGGACGCCCAGCCCGGGTTGGACACGGTCAGCCCGTCGGCGACGAACTTGATGTTGACGATGTCGAAATAGAGCTGGAAGTCGCCCGCGACGCGGACCTGGCGCACCATGTAGTTGGACGCGATCTGCTCGACGGTGTGCTTGAGGAAGCGGCCCTTGGTGACGAACAGCACCACCCAGGCAAGGACGAGCAGGCCGATCAGCCAGGCGAGGACGCCGAGCCCGATGCCGGCCGGGCCGTGCCAGCGCGGCGGCGTGCGCCGTGGCCGCGGGGGCGGCGCGCCGACGCTGCGTTGATCGAGGGTTGTCGCCATTGAGGGTTTGAACGGGCGCCCGCCGTAACGGTTCCGTTGCGGGACGTTGCAAGCCACGGGCTTTGCCCCTATAGGCGCGCGCTTCGATCGAGGGATGGCCCGGCCAGTGTGGGCTGCCGTGGTTCCTATCCGCAATCGACCAGGCCGATAGTGGCTAACCGGGAGTCGGAAAATGCCCAAGCTCAAGACCAAGAGCGGCGTCAAGAAGCGCTTCAAGCTCACCGCCACCGGCAAGGTGAAGTGCGGCGTGGCCGGCAAGCGCCACCGCCTGATCAGCCACAACTCGAAGTACATCCGCACCAACCGCGGCACCAGCGTGCTCTCCGAGGCGGATACGCCCCGCGTGAAGCTCTGGGCGCCGTACGGCCTGAACTGAGGAGTACCGAGACATGGCACGCGTCAAGCGCGGCGTAACCACGCGCGCAAAGCACAATCGCATCCTGGAGCAGGCGAAGGGCTATTACGGCCGTCGCAAGAACACCATCCGCATCGCCCGCCAGGCGGTGGAGAAGGCCGGGCAATACGCCTATCGCGATCGCAAGGTGAAGAAGCGCTCGTTCCGGGCGCTGTGGATCCAGCGCATCAACGCGGCGGTCCGCACCGAGGGGCTGACCTACGGCGTGTTCATGCACGGTCTCAAGCTCGCCGGCGTGGACCTCGATCGCAAGGTGCTCGCCGACATGGCGATGCACGAGGCCGCGGCCTTCTCGCTGATCGTGGCGCAGGCCAAGGCCGCGCTGCCCGAGGATGCGCGCATCGCGGCGTGATCCGCGAGCGTGCCGGGAAGACGGGCGCGGCATCGATGGGTGCCGCGCCTTTTTCCCTGTTCCGCACCCTTCTCGTTTGCTCAGCCCGACCTGAGGGGCTTGAGCGCACGCGGTTTGGGCCTTGAGACGGTCATCGTCCGACTGTCACCAGCCACAGGTCGGGCCCCAGCCCGAGGCGCAACGGCAATCCGCTCAGCCCCAGCCCGGCCGAGACGATCGTCGTGCGCGCGCCTTCGCGGATCACGCCGCAGCCATAGCGGACGCCGAAGCGCGACTGGGTGGTGAGCGCGCCCACGAGCGGCAGGCGGACCTGTCCGCAATGGGTGTGCCCGGCCAGCGCCAGCCGGATCCCGGGCGGCAGCGCCGGCACGATGTCGGGGCTGTGCGTGAAGACGATCGGCACCCCGCCGATCGTCCGCCAGCGGCGCAGCGTCAGCGGCAGATCGGCATGGCGCGAAAAGGCGTCGCCGATCCCCAGCACCGCCAGCGGCCCGGCCCGCACCGCATCGTTGTCGAGCCGCCGGATGCCGATCCGGGCGAGGCCCTGCGCGACTCGCGCGGGATCGGGCCAGTCGTGATTGCCGAGGATCGCGAACACGCCCATCGGCGCCCTCAGCCCGCCAAGCGGCGCGACGCTGGCGGCGGCCGGATAGGTCCGCGCGAACAGGACATCGGCGATGAAGTCGCCGCCGAGCAGGACGATGTCCGGGCGAAGCGCGTCGACCGTCGCGACCGTCGCGGCGAGGCGTCGCGGCGTATCGCCGGGGATCGAGCTGTGGATGTCCGAGAGGAACGCGATGCGTCGATCGGGCGCGCCGGCGGGCCAGCCGGGCAGCGCCACCCGGATCGTGCGGACCACCGGCTGCGATCCGGCGAGCAGCACCATGTGGACGATCGTCAGCCAACCGATCGCGAGGACGAGGATCGAGAGGCGGCGCAGCACGGTCATGCCCGGGCGCATCAACGGGCGCCGGGACAGGGTCCCGACGACCGCCCCGTGCCCCGGATCGATCGTCCGCTCAGCTTGTCGGCGCGCCGGGCGGCGGCGGCGATGCCGGCATCGACTGCTGCTGCATGCGCTGCTTCTGTTGCTGCGACGAGATCGAGATGCGGATGTCCTGCCCCGAATTGCCCGGGAAGCCGGTGAACATCGCGTCGATCAGGTTGGGCACGAGCACGGTCAGCGCGTCCGTCGTCGAATGCGCGCGCGCGCGGCCCTCGAACAGCTTGACGCCATCGGCGCGCGTGATGTTCATCGTCAGGGAGCTCGCATAGATCGTGTAGCTCTCGACGTCGGGGCAGCCGAAGCCGCCAAAGCCGCCGCCCCAGCCATAGCGCCAGCCCGGTCCGCCATAGCCGAACCCGCCATAGCGGCCATAGCCCAAGCCCCCAAATCCGCCGAAACCGCCGCCGAAGCCGCCATAGCCGCAATCGAAGCCGGGATTGGTGGTGACCTTCTGCTGGCCCGCGCTAACGCCGTAGCCGAGCTGGACGATCATGTCGGCCGGACCGCTGCCGGCGATCGGCCGATAGCCCTGTTGCGCGAGATGCCGCGAGACGAGGCCGGCATAGGTCCCGAACTCGAGGCCGCCGCGATTGGCGGGGTTGACCGGCACGATCGCGAAGGTCTGGCCCTGCGGCACCGGCAGCCGCTGGAACCGGGCGACGTTCGCGCTGAAATCCTGCGCGCAGCCGCCGACGGCAAGCAGCGCGAGCGGGGCGGCGACGGTGAACACGATACGGGAAAGTTTCATCGGAGACCTCGTGGACAGCGGACAGGGGACCCCGCCTCGCCGGATCGGCTCCGCCATATCGCCGAACCGTTCCGAACGTACGATGAACGTATCAGCCTGCCGCAGGTTGCCGTCCGACCAATCCGAGCGCCGAATAGGCGCCTGCCAGGATCGGCCCGGCGGCGACGTGCGCCTTCGCCGCGCCTGCCGCGAGCAGCCGGTCGAGCTCGTCGGAATCGCGCTCGAGCGCGGCGAGCCGCGTCCCGATCGGGCGCAGCGTCTCGATCGCGCGCTCGGCGAGCGCGGGCTTGAACGCGCCGAAGCCTTGACCGGCGAAGCGCGCGAGCACGTCCGCGACGGTCTCTCCGCCGAGCGCGGCGTAGATCCCGACGAGGTTGCGCGCCTCGGGCCGGGTGGCGAGCGCCGCCGGATCGTCGGGCAGCGGCGCGGCATCGGTCTTCGCCTTGCGGCATTTGGCGGCGATCGTGTCGGCGTCGTCGGTCAGGTTGATGCGGCTCATGTCGGACGGATCGGACTTGGACATCTTCGCGGTGCCGTCGCGCAGGCTCATGATCCGCGCGGCCGCCGGCGGGATGATCGGCTCGGGCAGGCGGAACAGCTCGACCGCGTAGTCGGTGTTGAACTTGGCGGCGATGTCGCGCGCGAGCTCGAGATGCTGCTTCTGGTCGTCGCCGACGGGGACGTGAGTCGCGCCATAAACCAGCACGTCGGCGGCCTGGAGCACCGGATAGGCGAACAGCCCGATCGAGGCGCCCTCGCGGTCCTTGCCCGACTTCTCCTTGAACTGGGTCATCCGGTTGAGCCAGCCGATCCGCGCGGTGCAGTTGAGCAGCCAGGCGAGCTCGGCATGCGCGGGCACTGCGGCCTGGTTGAACAGCGTCGCGCGCGCCGGATCGACGCCCGCGGCGATCAGCGCCGCCGCCATCGCGCGGACGTTGGCGCGCAGCGCGGCGGGATCGTTGTGGACGGTGATCGCATGCAGATCGGCGAGGAAGAAGAAGCAGTCGCCGCCCTGCGCCGCGACCTCGTCCTGCATCCGCACCCAGGTGCGGATCGCACCGAGATAGTTGCCGAGATGGAGGTTTCCGGTGGGCTGGATGCCCGAGACGACGCGGATCGAGCTTGGGCGCATGGTCATGGCCGCGCCTGTCGCGTGACGCGCGGCGCGGGTCAAGCGCGGCGGCGGCTGAACTGCGCCTTCAACTCGGGCCAGCGGAACGCGCCGAACAGGAAGGCGCAGCCAAAATAGCAGAGCGCGCCCGTGCCGATCAACACCGTCAGTCCGCCGATGCGCGGCAAGAGAGAGCCGCCGACCAGCGGATCGACCAGCGGGCTCAGCACCATCAGCATCACGCCCATCGCCAGCGTCGCGGCGAGCAGGCGGACCGCGCGGCGGCGGAGTTGCGCGTCGACCGCGAATTGCCCGCGCCTGCGCAACGCCCGGTAGAGCAGCGCGACGTTGATCCACGCGCAGGTCGCGCCCGAGATCGCGAGCCCGACATAGCCGAACCGCGTGCCGAACACGAACACCAGGTTGAGTGCGAGGTTACATGCCATCTCGATCAGCGCGATGCGGTTGGGGGTCTTCGTATCGGCGCGCGCGTAGAAGCCCGGGGTGAGCACTTTCACGAGGATATAGGCGGGCAGCCCGAACGAATAGGCGGTCAGCACGGCGGCGCAGGCGCGGGTGTCTGCGGGGGTGAAGTGACCGGTCTGGAGCAGGCCGCGGACCAGCGGCGTGGATGCGACCATCAGCGCCGCGGTCGCGGGCAGGGTGAGCAGCAGCGACAGCTCGATCGCGCGGTTCTGCATCGCGATCGCACGCGCCTCGTCGCCGCCGCCGATCGCGCGGCTGAGCGCGGGCAGGATCGCGGTGCCGACGCCGATGCCGACGAGCCCGAGCGGCAGCTGGTTCAGCCGGTCGGCATAATAGAGGTACGAGACCGAGCCCTGGCCGAGGAAGCCGGCGGCGAGCATCGTCGAGATCAGCACGTTGAACTGGATCGCGCCTGATCCGATCGCCACCGGCCAGATCATCGACAGGAGCTTGCGGACCTGCGGATCGAGCGTCGGCCGCTTGAGCCTGAGCCGCACCCCGGCCTGGCGTGCCGACCAGATCAGCCAGCAGAGCTGCGCCGCGCCCGACACGGTGACCGCGATCGCCTGGGTGCGCGCGGTCTCGATCCCGGTGTGGCCGCGGAAAAGGACCAGCCCGCCGATCATGCAGACGTTGAGCAGGATCGGCGCCGCCGCGTTCACCCAGAAGCGGTTCAGCGAGTTCATGATCCCGCCCATCAGCGACACCAGCGAGATCAGCGCCAGATAGGGGAAGGTGATGCGGGTCAGCTCGGTCGCCAGCGCGAGCTTGGCCGCACCGCCGCCATCGCGGAAGCCGAAGGTGATGAGCCACACGATCGGCCGCGGGAACACCATGATGAGCGTGGTGAACACCGCGAGGAACGGCAGCAGTATCGACAGCACGTCCTCGGCGAAGCACTTGCCCGCGGCGAGACCGTCGCGCCCGTCGGCGTTTTCGCGGGCGACGACGCGGTTGAACATCGGCACGAACGCCGCCGAGAACGCACCTTCCGCAAACAAGGCGCGGAACAGGTTGGGTAGCCGCCAGGCGACGAGGAACGCATCCGAGGCGAAGCCCGCGCCGACGAAATGCGCCATCAGCTGATCGCGCACGAAGCCGAGGATGCGGCTGACCAGGGTCAGCCCGCCGATCGTCGCGGTGTTGCGGACCAGGCTCATGTGTCCAGCGCGAGCGCGCCCGGCCCGGCGCGGATCAGGCCTGTCCGGCCGGCTCGCCCATCGCGGCGCCCTGTTCGAGCTGCGAGAAATAGAGCCCGTTGAAGTCGATCGGATCGAGCATCAGCGGCGGGAAGCCGCCGTCGCGCACCGCGTCCGCGACGACCCGCCGGGCGAACGGGAACAGCAGGCGCGGCGCCTCGCCGAGCAGGAACGGCTGGAGCGCGTCCGCCGGGATGTTCTGCACCGCGAACAGCCCGCCATAGACGAGCTCGAGCCGGAAGGCGACGCCCTCGTCGGCGTCCGCGGTCACGTCGATCTTGAGCGCGGTCTCGTACATCGCCTCGCCGACCTGGTTGGTGCCGATGTTGAACTGCACGTCGATTCGCGGCTGGCTCGGCCATGAATAGACCGCCGGCGCGCTGGGGTTCTCGAACGAGAAGTCCTTCACATATTGCGCGACCATGCCGATCTGCGGCGCGGTGTCCGCGCCGTTGGCCGGCGACGGAACGAGAAAATCGGGGGTTTCGGCCATTTCGGCGGTCCTCGCAAGCAGGCTGGAGGCGGGCGGGGCGGGCCGGCCGCAGGTTCGGTCAGCGCGCCTAGCAGGCGCCCCGCGACAGGGCAATGCCGGCGCGGCACCCGCGGAACGGCCGCGCGATCCGCGCATTTGTAACCATGCGCCCGCTCGACTATGTAGTGTCCGGAGCCTGTTGAGCGAGGCTGGCCCGGTCTGCGGGCGAAGCGGAGGTCGTGTTGCCCGAGATCATCATCCTGGCGTGCGTGGCGCTGTTCATCGGGCTCAGGCTCTATGCCGTGCTCGGTCGGCGTACCGGCCAGGAGCAGCAGCCGCTCGCCAAGACCGAGCCGTTCCAGCGCAGTCCCCTGGTCGCGCGCAACGTCACCGAGCCCAAGCCCGAGCGCAAGACGGGCGAGGCGGCGGCGAGCGCGGTGATGATCGATCCGGGCGCTGTCGACGGCGTGCGGCAGGTGGTCTCCGCTGACTCGCGGTTCGATGTCGGTCAGTTCCTGGACGGCGCGCGCTCGGCCTATCGCCAGACGCTCGAGGCGTTCTGGGCCGAGGACGAGGCGGTGTTGTCGACGCTGGTCGCCGCCGACGTGCTGGCGAGCTTCCAGGAAGCGATCGCGGCACGCCGCGAGGCGGGCGAGACGCTCGCCAATCGGCTCGTGGATATCGAACGCGCTACGATCGAGAGCGCGATCGTCACGGGCCCGACCGCGCTGGTTACGGTGCGCTTCGATGCCGACATCGCCGCGGTGACCCGCGATCGCGACGGTCATGTCGTCGCCGGATCGCTGTCGGATGCGGTGCAGACGCACGACCTCTGGACGTTCAGCCGCACCGTCCGCGCCGCCGATCCCAACTGGATCCTCGTCGAGACCGACGAACCGGCATGACGCGCCCGCACTGGGCGGCGCTCGCTCTCGCCGTCTCGCTCGCGGCGTGCGTCGGACCGCGCGAGACGCACGTCGCGGGCATGGCGACGGCGCCGGTCCATCCTGCGCCGCCGTCCGCCGTGCCACCCGAAGCGCGGACCGCCATCGAGACGGGCGTGCGTCCGGGGCCCGCCGTCGCCGCATTGCCGATCGATCCGCTCCGCGCGCGCGACGCGCTCGCCGGGTTCCGGCTGACCTGCGCCGGCCTGGTCAGGCGCAGCGACACGAGCGGGCTGACGCGCGGCGCCGACTGGCAGCCGGCCTGCGCCGCCGCGTCCGGCTGGGCGGATGGCGATGCGGTCGCCTTCTTCCGGCGTTATTTCGAGGCGGTGCAGGTCGGCGAGGGGCATCTCTACGCGACCGGATATTACGAGCCCGAGATCCAGGGCGCCGCGACGCCGACGATGGGCTACGACGTGCCCGTCTATGGCGTGCCCGACGATATGGTCGAGGCCGATCTCGGCCAGTTCGCACCCGATCTCCAGGGCCGCAGGATCCGCGGCAAGGTGCAGGGCAACAGGCTGGTGCCCTATCCGGACCGCGGCGCGATCATCGATCATGGGCTGCCCGGCCATGCCCCGATCATCGGCTACGCCGCCGATCCGATCGCGTTCTTCTTCCTCCAGGTGCAGGGCTCGGGGCGGCTGCGGTTGCCCGATGGCGGCGTGATGCGGATCGGCTATGCCGGTCAGAACGGCCGGCCCTATACGGGCATCGGCAAGTGGATGCTGGCACAGGGGATGCTCGCGCCGGGGCAGGCCTCGATGCAGGGTATCGTCGGCTGGCTGCGCGCGCATCCCGACCAGGCCGACGCGGTGATGCGCCAGAACCAGAGCTATGTGTTCTTCAAGCCGCTGACCGGCGCGGGGCCGCTGGGCGCGATGGGCGCGCCGGTGACGGGGCGGGTCAGTCTGGCGGTCGATCCGCGCTTCATCCCGCTCGGGTGCCCGGTGTGGCTGTCGCCCGATCGCGCCGAGGCGGCGGGGCTGTGGGTGGCGCAGGATACCGGCGGGGCGATCAAGGGCGCCAACCGCGTCGACACCTTCTGGGGCGCGGGCGCCGATGCCGAGCGCATCGCGGGCGGCATGTCGGCGCACGGGCTCGCCTATCTGCTGCTGCCGCAAGGTACGCTGGCGCGCCTGGGCGTGGGCGGTGGCAGCCGGTCCTGACGAGGAGGGCGACGCCGCCTGGCGGCGCGTCGCGGCGACCGTCCGGCCGCTCAAGGGCCGCCGGATCGGGATGCCGAACCGGCCGGCCGCGCCGGCATCGCCTGTGTCCGCCGCACCGACGTCACGCGCGCCGCCGGCCCGGCCCGTCCGCCTGGTCCGCATCGTGCGGCGCACGCCGCAGAACACGCTCGACGGATCGTGGGACAAGCGCCTGCGCGACGGCGGCGCGTCGCCCGACGCGACGATCGACCTGCACGGCTTCACGCTGGCGGCGGCGCACGGCGAACTCGAGGCCGGCCTCGCGCGCGCCGTGACACGCGGCGCGCGCGTGGTGCTGCTCGTCACCGGCCGACCGCCGCCGCCGGGACGCAGCCGGCTCGACGATCCGCTGCGCGGCATCATCCGCGCCTCGGTCGGCGATTGGCTGGAGCACTCCCCCCACGCCGGCCGCATCGCGGCGATCCGCCCGGCGCATCCGCGACACGGCGGCGCGGGCGCGCTGTACCTGGTCCTGAGGCGGGCGCGGTAGAGCGATATCCTAGAGCGAGATGACTTGACCTTGATACGGTGGATCAACCGAAGTCATCCCGCCCTCTGCGTGCCGGGGAGGATCTGGGCGCCCAGCGCCCGTCCGATCACGGTCTCGTAGATGTCGGTCAGCGCGCGGATGTCGGCGACCGCCGCCGCCTCGTCGAGCTTGTGCATCGTCGCGTTGGGCAGGCCGAACTCGATCGTCGGCGCGAGCCGGCTGAGGAAGCGCGCGTCCGATGTGCCGCCGGTGGTCGAGAGCTCGGGCACCAGCCCGGTCACCTCGGTGATGGCGCCGCGCACCAGATCGGAGAGCGGCCCCGGTGCGGTGACGAAGGCCTCGCCCGAGATCATCGCCTCGACTTCGGCCTGCGGCGCCGCCCGTGCGACCCGCCGGCGGACCTCGGCCTCGAGCACGTCGCCGCTGTGCGTGTCGTTGAAGCGGATGTTGAGCCGCGCCTCGGCGCGCGCGGGGATGACGTTGTGCGCCGGGTTGCCGACCGCGATGTCGGTCACCTCGAGATTGGAGGGCTGGAACCAGTCGGTGCCCGCATCGAGCGTCCAGCGTTCCAGGTCGTCGAGGATGCGGATCAGCCGCGTCACCGGATTGTCGGCGAGATGCGGATAGGCGACATGGCCCTGCGTGCCCGGCACGCGCACCCACAGGTTGATCGAGCCGCGCCGCCCGATCTTGACCATGTCGCCGAGCCGGGTCTGCGAGGTCGGTTCGCCGACCAGAATCATGTCGGGCCTGAGGCCGCGCTCCGCCATGCGCGCGATAATCGCACGCGTGCCGTGGATCGCGGGGCCTTCCTCGTCGCCGGTGACGAGCAGCGACAGCGTGCCCGGGTGATCGTGCCGCCGTGCGGCGGCGGCCGCGAAGGCGGCGATCGCGCCCTTCATGTCGGCAGCGCCACGGCCGTAGAGCAGGCCGCCGCGAATGGCGGGTGCGAACGCGTCGCCGGTCCAGCCGCTGCCGGCCGGGACCACGTCGGTATGACCCGCGAAGGCGAGATGCGGGGCGCCTGTACCCCGCACCGCGATCAGGTTCTCGACCGGGCCGTGCGGCGCGTCGCCCGCCGCGAAGCGCTCGACTGCGAAGCCCTGTGCCGCGAGCGCGTCGGCGAGCACCGTCTGCGCGCCGGCATCGGCGGGCGTGACGCTGGGGCAGGCGATCAGCCGCATGGCGAGATCGACGGGATCGATGGCGGAGATCATGTCCACCGGGTTAGGCCGGCGGACCAGCCTTTGCCAGAGCGAGGCGGGCCATGCCCGAGATCGAGATCGACGCGATCGACGCGCGACGATGGCGAAACGAATTGGCGGCGTCTCGCTCGCGCCCGGCAGGCGCGCCGGATACGACGATCGCGCCGGATAGGACACGTCCGTGAGCGATCGCGACGACGATATCATCGGCGATGCCGGTTCCTCCGCTGCGCGCTCGCCAACCCGCTTTCGTGCGATCCGGCATCTTCCGTGCTGCTGATCGAAGGCGGCCCACCGGAAAGGAACATGGTCATCCACAGGCCGCGCGGCATCGGCGTGCGCGGCGCGCGAGCAGCTACGGGCGCGCGGACCGGCACGAAGACGCCGTCGCGTGGCCTTCCATCTCGCGCGGTGCGCCGCCGACGGGCCGTCGGTTATCGCCGCCACGATGGTGGACCGTTGCTCCCGCGCGGCGGGCGCGCCATGTCTGTTTGCCGATAGTCGGGGCGGGAGGATCGGCGTGGCGGGCAGGTTGTCGTGATCCCCGGTGCCAATCGCGGACCCTACCGATGCGGACGGCGTCGTCGCGTGACTGCGCGCGATGCGATGTGCTTCACGCGACGGGCGGTGGCCGTTCCCCGCGCCGCCAGGATGAATTGATCCGATGCTGATCGAGATGTCCACCATGACTGGATCCCAGGAGGTGAGCCACAATATCCTGGGACAGCGGCTTGGTCGCAAGGGCCAGGCGACGCGCGAACGCATCCTCAAGGCAGCGCTCACACTGCTCGACACGTCGCATGATACGCCGATCACGCTGAGCGGCGTGGTGCGCGAGGCGTCGGTCGGCATGAGTACGCTGTACCTCTATTTCCCTGATCTCGGCGCGCTCGTCCTCGCCGCGCTCCTGCGGGTGATGGACAGGACGGACGGTGCGTTCGTCGATCGTCTCCGGCAGCGTTGGCCGGATGAGGGGCTGGAGGAAAGCTGTCTCGATTTCCTGCGTGCGCACTTTCGATTCTGGCAGGAGCATGCGCGCTTGCTGCATATGCGCAACAGCCTCGCCGACGCGCACGACCTGCGTTTCATCGATCATCGCAACCATGTCTCCTTGCCCCTGATCGGGCTTCTCGCCCGGCAGATGGATGCGGATCCTGCCGATGACGAGTCACTGGGCTGGCACATGGCTACGGTGATGCTGACCGCCATCGAGCGTATTGCGACGGTGATGACGCGGCCCGATCCATTGCTCGCCCAACCGCCCGGCGTTTCGGCGCGGCCGAAGAGCGACGACAACAGGCTTCGCGCGCAGTCCCGGCTGATGGCGCTCGGCATTCGCGATGCGCGCGATCACGCGCATCTGCCGTGCGTCCCGCCGCCTACCCCGACGAGGTCGTCCGACGCCGGATCCTAGCGCGGAT
Source organism: uncultured Sphingomonadaceae bacterium (assembly GCA_964245815.1). GTDB lineage: Bacteria > Pseudomonadota > Alphaproteobacteria > Sphingomonadales > Sphingomonadaceae > Solisphingomonas. The sequence continues at coordinate 49,030 of CAXTNX010000004.1, forward strand.
CGATCGCGCCGGGCCTCGTGTCCCGGTCGACCAGCGCGGCGCGACGCCCGGCGTCCCGGCGCGAAGGACGAGCGGCCGCGGCGTCTGCCCGGTGCTTAGAGCATGATGACATCAGTTTGACCCAACAGTATTTCCGTTCGTGTCGAGCGAAGTCGAGACACCTGCTCCTGGAACGGCGTCTCGACTTCGCTCGACACGAACGGAATACGGTGGATCAAAACGAAGTCATCATGCTCTAGATCGCTATCCGCATGGGGGCGGGGGACGCGCCCGGCAGAAGATCGTCCTCCGGCGCCGCGCAGTGGGCGATGCCGCGCTCCATGGTGCGGAGCAGGGCATCCTCGTGGATCGTCGCGTCGTTCGGGTAGACCAACCCCAACGCCAACGGCCGTTCGGCCTCGCCAAGCGGCAGCAGGGTCGCGGTGATCCTGGCGTCGCGCAGGAAGCCCGCCTCGCCGGTGCCGTGACGTTCGCGCCGAAGACCGGCGATGCGCTCGGCGACCTCGGCGGGATTGAACTTCCGCCCGGACGGCGCCTCCGCGTTGAGCCGGCACAACAGGCGTCCGACCAGCTCGCGATTCAGCGTCGACAGCAGGAGCAGGCCGGCGAATGTCTGCGAAAGCGGCTCGGATGCGCCGCAGCCCAGCTCGCTTCCGGTCAGCTCGCCGCCGGCCGACCAGCGGAATATCTGCGCATGCGTGCCCACCATGCCGAACAGCGCGACCCCGCAACGCGTCGAACAGGCCAGCCGGTCCATGAAGCCGAACAGCCGGCCATCGCGGATGATGTCCGGCTGGGCCGACGTGCCCAACGTCGCGAGCCGGGGGGTCGGCAGATAGGAACGGCCGTCCTTGTAGAGCAGTCCCATCTCGACAAGGCTCGCGAGCAATTCCGATGTGCTTGACTGCGGCCGGCCGTAGCGGCGCACGATGTCCATCACCGTCACGCCACGCCTGTGACCCTCGAAGAACTCGAAAACCTCGATGACGCGCTTGGCCATCTTGGTTTTGTTCGGCTCAAGCAGTCTCGCCATGCCACTCTCCGATCCTGTCGTTGCAGCCGTCACTCCGCCGAACCGCGCGGCGCGTCAAACGAAAAATGAAGTGTCCTCCGCTTTTGCGGGACACGCGTTCTTCGACCACGCGTGGAGGGCGTCTGCGTTCGCGTCCCGCGGCCGGGGACGTGCCGCCGGACCCCGCCGCGGCGGCACCGTCCGGGTATCGTGGGTGCGATACCTCCGCGCGCCGAGGACAGGCGCTAGGCGGCCCGGGGCCTTGCCACTAGTTTGCGGCGCGTTCCGCCCGCTAAGGCGGAGTCCAACGACAGGCGGCGGGGATTTCGCGATGACGCAAGTGATGAAGGGTGTCCGTGTTCTCGAGGTGGCGCAGTTCACTTTCGTGCCGGCGGCGGGTGCGGTGCTGGCGGACTGGGGCGCCGACGTCATCAAGATCGAGCATCCGGTGCGCGGCGACACCCAGCGCGGGTTCATCAACATGGGCGGCGTCAAGCTCGACCCCGACCGCCACACGCTGATCGAGCATCCCAATCGCGGCAAGCGCAGCGTCGGCATCGATGTCTCCACGCCAGGCGGCCAGGAGATGCTGTACGAAATCGCAAAGACCGCGGACGTCTTTCTCACCAACTACCTTCCCTCGGTACGGCAGAAGAACAAGTTCGACGTCGAGCATATCCGTGCCGCCAACCCCAACATCATCTATGCGCGCGGCTCGGCCTATGGCGACAAGGGTGCCGAGCGCGATGTCGGCGGGTTCGACGGCACCGCCTTCTGGTCGCGCAGCGGCATCGCGCACACGATCACGCCGCCCGAACTGCCCGGTCCGCTCGGCCAGGGCATGCCGGCGTTCGGCGATTCGATCGGCGGGATGTTCATCGCCGGCGGCATCTCGGCCGCGCTCTTCCACCGCGCGAGGACCGGCGAAGCCGCCGAAATGGACGTATCGCTGCTGTCGGCGGCGTGGTGGGCGTGCGGCGCCAACCTCGCACAGGGCATGGAGACCGGCGTCGTCATGCGCAACGCGATGCCGGGCACCGGCGGCTCGACCTACAATCCTTTCATGGGCAATTATCTCACGTCCGACGGCGGCACGATCAACCTGTGCGTGCTCACCCCCGGCCCGCTGATCGAGGACACGTTCCGGCATCTCGGCGTCCCCGAGGCGGCGCAAGATCCGCGCTTCGCCGATCTCCACAAGCTGATCGAAAACGCGCCCGCGGCGATCGAGATCATCATCGCGGCGATCCAGTCCAGGCCGTTCGACTATTGGCGCCAGCACCTCAAGACGATGAAGGGCCAGTGGGCCCCGATCCAGAGCCTGCTCGACCTGACCACCGACGACCAGGCGCTCGCCAACGACATGATCGTCGAGGTCGAGATGAACGATGGCAAGCCGCTGCGACTGGTGCGCAACCCCGTCCAGTTCGATCATGCCCCCGTCGAGACCACGCGCGCCCCGCAGGCCTCCGAACATACCGAGACGTTCCTCATGGAGATCGGCGTCGAGTGGGACAGGATCGAGGCGCTGAAGGCGGCCGGCGCGATCGCCTGAACCGGCGCGCGATCGCCTCGCCCGCGACGAAGCCGTACGATACCGGTCGCAGACGACATCACGTCGACGCGACCTGTCTATCTAGAGCATGATGACATCAGTTTGACCAACTGTATTTCCGTTCGTGTCGAGCGAAGTCGAGACACCTGCTCCTGGAACGGCGTCTCGACTTCGCTCGACACGAACGGAATACGGTGGATCAAAACGAAGTCATCATGCTCTAGGCGGTGTGGACTCTAAGGATTCCCATTTGCGCTGAGTTCTGATTCAAGGCTGTTTTTTGGAGGCAGTTTTGGGCGTGATGGATCGTTTGGTGCTGAGCGACAGCGCTTGGGAGCGGATGGCGCCGCTGATCATCGGGCGTCCCGACCAGAAGGGTTCGACCGGGCGCGACAACCGGATGTTCGTCGAGTCAGTGTTGTGGATCGTGCGAACGGGATCGCCCTGGCGCGATCTTCCCGAGGTGTTCGGCGACTGGAACAGCGCGTTTCGCCGCTTCAGCCGGTGGAGCGCCAAGGGGGTGTGGTGGCGGATATTCGAGGCGATGTCCGATGATCCCGACTTCGAGTATCTGATTATCGACAGCACCGTCGTTCGCGCCCACCAGCACGCTGCGGGGGCCAAAAAGGGGGGTCTGAAGATCAGGCCCTTGGCCGCTCGAAGGGCGGCCTGAGCACCAAGATCCACATGGCCGTGCGCGGGCTTGGCTGCCCTGTCCGCTTCACGCTGACCGCCGGCCAGAAGGGCGATGCGCCGCAAGCCGCCGACCTGATCGAAGGACTGCCAGCCCAAGTCGTCATGGCCGACACAGCCTATGACAGCGACGCCCTGCGCCACGCCATTGCCGACAAGGGGGCGCTGGCTGTCATCCCCAACAACCCATCGCGCACGTTCAAGCATCCGCTCGACAAGCATCTTTACGCCCAGCGACACCTCGTCCAGTGTTGCTTCTCCAAGCTCAAGCAGTTCAGGCGTGTCGCAACGCGCTTCGAGAAAACCGCACAGAACTATCGCGCCGTCATTACCCTCGCCGCCATCGTCCTATGGCTGCGGTAAGTGTCCACACCGCCTAGAGCGCCGCGTCGGTCATACGGGCCCGTTCCAGTCGGCGTGCCGCGCGATCGGCCCGGATGCCGTCCAGCCACGACATCGTGACGATCTCGACCTGCTGGCCGTCCGGGTCGCGCAGGATTGCAGCGATATCGCCCATCTTCGAGACGATCTCCCCGCCATGGTCCACCACCTTCGCCAGCGTTCCTGCCACGTCCGTCACGCAGATCGAGATATGGGTCAGGCCGGTTTCGTTGAGGTGGCGCGCCCGGGCATTATCGCCGCGCGCGGGCGTGAAGCGCATCAGTTCGAGCTGAAACTCCCCGAGATACAGATAGACGGCTTCCAGGTCGCCGGGGGGGCTGATCGCGAGAAACGGCGAGGCTTGTGCCGCGGACATGAAGAAATCGCGATCATATTCGAAACCCAGGACTTCTATGTAAAACCGCTTCGATCGCTCGATGTCCGTGACACCCAGGCCGATATGACTGGCTACTTGCATCGCGTGGTGCTCCGTTGCTGGTTTTTCGTCGATCAAGCCACCGTCACACCCGGTGCGGACGGGCAGCCGAGCGCTATCAGGCTAGATGCCCGTCATCGTTCGATCGAAGGCGGATGAATGCCCGTTGGTCATGCTCTTCGGTGCCCGGGCTTCATCGGTGCCCGGGCTTCAGCGAACCAGCGTATAGCGTAACCGGGTTACCTATGTCATGCAACGGCCCGACAGCATTCAAACCTGGTCGCCGCCGTGGCGCCGGTTCCGGCTTGGGCGGGCGATGGATGCCGGAACGGCTTCGGGATCTCCCGGTCCGGGGCGCGCGTCGTGTCGCGCCATCCTGGCTTGCGCCGCGATGGCGGGAGGGGCCCAACCCTTCCCTTCGCCGTCCACGCGCCTACATCGCGCGCATGAACTATCTCCACACCATGATCCGCGTCTCCGATCCGGACGCGACGATCCGCTTCTTCGCGCTGCTCGGCCTGCGCGAGGTCCGCCGCATGGACAACGACAAGGGCCGCTTCTCGCTGATCTTCCTCGCCGCGCCCGGCGACGAACGGGCGCAGGTCGAACTCACCCACAACTGGGACCAGGCCGGCTATGCCGGCGGCCGCAACTTCGGCCATCTCGCCTATCGCGTCGACGACATCTACGCGACCTGCGCGCGACTGTCGGAGGCAGGCGTGACGATCAACCGCCCGCCGCGCGACGGCCATATGGCGTTCGTCCGCACTCCCGACGCGATCTCGATCGAGCTGCTTCAGGCGGGCGACGCGCTGCCGCCCGCCGAGCCCTGGGCGTCGATGCCCAATACCGGGAGCTGGTGACGGGCGTGGGCATGGAGATCGTCGCCGTCGCTGCGCTCACCGACAACTATATCTGGCTGATGCACGATCCCGCGAGCGGGGAAACGGTGGCGGTCGATCCCGGCGAGGCGGCGCCGGTGCTCGCCGCGGCGGGGACGCGCGGTTGGACGATCACCCAGGTTTGGAACACCCACTGGCACCCCGATCACGTCGGCGGCAACGCCGCGATCAAGGCGGCGACCGGCGCCGTCATCACCGGTCCCGCCGCGGAGTCCGACAGGATCGGCACGCTCGACCGGACGGTGCGCGACGGCGACACGATCGCGATCGGCGATACGCCCGCGCACATCGTCGCGGTCGGCGCGCACACCGCCGGGCATATTGCGATCCATCTTCCGCAGGAGGGGGTGGTGTTCACCGGCGACACGCTGTTCGCGATGGGCTGCGGCCGGTTGTTCGAGGGCACCCCCGGCGACATGTTCGCGGCGCTTGCCAGGCTTGCCGCGCTGCCGGCGTCGACGCGGGTCTATTGCGGGCATGAATATACGCTTGCCAACGCGCGCTACGCCGCGGTCGCCGAACCCGGCAACGCCGCGATCCGCACCCGTCTCGACGCGGTCGCCGCGCTGCGCGCCGAGGGGCGACCGACGCTGCCGACGACGATCGCCGCCGAGCACGAGACCAACCCTTTCCTGCGGGCGCCGGACATCGCGACGCTGGCCGCGCGCCGCGCCGCGAAGGATGCGTTCAGGGGCTGACGGCACCACGTCCGTCCGCCGCGCGTTTGCCATGAGAGGAGTGCGCGATGTCGAGACTATCCGTCGTTCCGTTGATCGGCCTGCTGATCGCCGTACCCGCCGTCGCGCGGCCCGCCAGGACGCCGGCGGCGGATCTCGCCGGCCGCACCGCGGGCGCGCCGATGGAGTGCATCGGCGATCTCGAGGGTGATCGCGGCGGCGCGCTCTACGATTCGGGGGACATCCTCTACAAGGGCAGGGGCAGCCGGATCTATCTCAACCATCCCGACAATTGCCCGGGGCTGCGCTCCGATCGGCGCATCGTCAGCCGCTCGCCCTCCGGCCGGCAGTGCCGCGGCGACATCATCCAGGTCGAAGATCGTGTCTCGCCCGCCTTCTACGGCGGTTGCGCGCTGGGCAGCTTCGTCCCCTACGATCGGCCGGCCAGGCGATAGCGCCGGCTATTCGGGCAGCGCGACGCCCTCGCTGCGCGTCGTGTCGGCGGCCCCCCGCCAGCGGCCGTCGGGCAGGCGCTCGATCGCGTTGAGCTTGGACGGCAGCGGCACCGTGTTGGCCGGCTGGCCGAGCGCGGCGATCTCCGGCGCGAGCCGGGCCATCAGCGGCGACCTCTCGACGATCAGCGCGCCGCCGCCGAAATAGATGTTGGGCAGGTCGATCGCCGCCTGCGCGGTCATCCCCCAGTCGATCACGCCGACCAGCGCCTTCATGACGTGCATGATGATCCGCTTGCCGCCCGCCGATCCGATCGCCAGCACGATCTTGCCGTGGGGGCCGTAGACGATCGTCGGCGCCATCGAGGACAGCGGCCGCTTGCCCGCCTCGACCCGGTTGGCGACCGGCGCACCGTCCTGTTCGGGCGCGAACGAGAAGTCGGTCAGCTGGTTGTTGAGGACATAGCCGTTGGCGACGAGCTGGCTGCCGAAATAACCCTCGACCGTCGACGTCATGGTGACGATGTCGCCGGCGCCGTCGGCCGCGACGAAGTCGGTGGTGCCGTGCTCGTCGACGCCGATACCGGCGGTGCGCGTCTGCGCGCCCGGCGGCGTCCCCGGCGGATAGCGGCCGAGCGACCGCGTCGGCGAGATCAGCCTGGCCCGGCCTGCGAGATACGCCGGATCGAGCAGGCCTTTGACGGGCACCTTCACGAAGGCGGTGTCGCCCAGATACCGGTCGCGATCGGCATAGGCGAGCTGCATCGCCTCGCCGATCAGGTGCCACGCGACCGGCGAGCCCGGCCCCAGCGCCTTCATGTCGAAATGCGAGAGCATGCCGAGCATCTGGAGGATGGTGACGCCGCCCGAGGACGACGGCGCCATGCCGCACACCGTGTAACCGCGATACGCGCCGCACACCGGCGGCTGGAGCTTGGCCTTGTAGCCGGCGAGGTCGGCGGTGGTGAACGACACCGGGTTGCGCGGCGCGCTCGATACCGCGGTGGCGATCGCCTGGGCGTTCGCGCCGGTATAGAAGGCGTCCGGCCCCTCCCTGGCGATGCGGGTCAGGATCGCGGCGAGCGCGGGGTTGCGGATCGTCGTGCCGGCGGGCAGCGGCGCGCCGTCGTGCGCGTAGAGCGCCGCGATCGCCGGGAAGTCGGTCCACAGCGGTGCCATCGCGCGCAGCCGATCCGCCATCAGCGGCGTGACCTGGTAGCCGCCGGTCGCGAGATCGATCGCGGGCTGGATCAGCGTCGCCCAGGGCAGCCGGCCCCATTTCTCGTGCGCGAGCGCGGCGAGCCGGATGTTGCCGGGCACGCCGACCGACGTGCCGCCGGGAAATGCCTGCGCGAACGGCATCGGCTGGCCATCGGCACCGAGGAAGCGCTGCGGCGTCGCGGCGGCGGGCGCGGTCTCGCGACCGTCGATCGTCTCGACCTTGCCGCTCCTGGCATCGTAATGGACGAAATAGCCGCCGCCGCCGATCCCCGACGATTGCGGCTCGACCACGCTGAGCGCGAAGATCATCGCCACCTCCGCATCCGCCGCGCTGCCGCCCGCGCGCAGGATCGCCCGGCCGGCGGCGGCGGCGCGCGGATCGGCGGCGGAGACCATGCCCTTGCCCGGCGCGGACAGCGGCGGATCGGCGAGCGCGGGCGTGGCGAGGAGCGCGGCGGCGGCGAGAAGCGTACGGATCATGGCGTCACGGTAGCGCGCGGCGGCGGGGGGGCAACCAGAGATCCACCGCTCGCCGATCAAGCGCGCGGGTGATGTCAGGCGCCCACCGCCTCGGCCACGCTCGCGAACCCGTCGCGCATCAGCAGCGGCGTCAGCCCTCGGGCGATCCGCGCGGCGAGGCCCGGCCCGTGATAGACCAGCGCCGAATAGAGTTGCACCAGGCTCGCGCCCGCGCGGATGCGGGCATAGGCGTCGGCGGCGCTGGCGATGCCGCCCGCGGCGATCAGCGGCAGCGCGCCACCGGTCGCGGTGCGGACATCGCGCAGCCGTTCGAGCGCGAGCGCGCCGAGCGGCGCGCCCGACAATCCCCCCGCCTGGTGCGCGTGCGCCGAGCGCAGCGGCGGCCGCGAGATCGTCGTGTTGGCGACGATCAGCGCGTCGACCCCGCGCTCGATCGCGACGCGCGCGACCGCGTCGATCGCCGCCGCGCCGAGATCGGGCGCGATCTTGAGGAACACCGGTGGACCGTCTGCCGTCCGCGCCGCCATGACACCCGCCAGCAGTTCGTCGAGCGCCGCCGCCTCCTGCAACGCGCGCAGGCCCGGCGTGTTGGGGGACGAGACGTTGATCGTCAGATAGTCCGCCACCGGCGCCATCACGCGGACGCCGGTCGCATAGTCGGCGATGCGATCGGCGGCGTCCTTGTTGGCGCCGATATTGACGCCGATTATCCCCTGGCGCGGCCGGGTCAGCCGCTCGAAGGCACCGGCCTGCCCGCCATTGTTGAAGCCCAGCCGGTTGATGACCGCGCGATCCTCGACCAGCCGGAACAGCCGCGGCCGCGGATTGCCGGGCTGGCTCAACGGCGTCAGCGTGCCGACCTCGACGAAGCCGAAGCCCAGCCCCAGCATCGCGTTGGCGGCGCGCGCATCCTTGTCGAACCCCGCCGCGAGCCCGATCGGGGAGGGGAAGTGCAACCCCGCGACCAGGATGCCGAGCCGGGTGTCGAAGCGCGGCGCGCGGCGCGCGGGCAGGTTGCCGAGGGCCTGGATCGTCAGCCCGTGCGCGCGCTCGGCATCGATGCGGAAGACCAGCGGGCGGAGGAGATCGTAGAGCATGCGGGGGCTATGGCATCGGCCCAACCCCTCGTCATCCCGGACTTGTTCCGGGATCCCGCTTCTCGTCTACGACCGACAGTGACGGCGGGGACGATCAGGACGCACGGAGCCTTGACCGACCCTGTCCGAACGACCACATGGCAATCGGACCAATACGGTCCGAATTGAGAATGGATCGCAGATGCGGCTCTCCAGCCTGGCGGATTATGCGGTGGTGATGATGGCGGCGGCGGCGCGGCACGGCGCCGAGGCACGGCTCAGCGCGACATCGCTCGCCGCCGAGACCGGCGTGCCGCTGCCGACCGCGCAGAAGCTCACCGGCCGCCTCGCCACGGCCGGGCTGCTCGCGACCTCGCGGGGGACCAACGGCGGCTTCGTGATGGCGCGCGACGTCGGCGACATCAGCCTCGCCGACATCATCGAGGCGGTGGACGGGCCGATCGCGCTCACCACCTGCGTCGACGATCATCGCTCGGACTGCGCGCTCGAGGGCTCGTGCCGGGTCCGCCCGCACTGGACGGTCGTCAACGCCGCGGTCCGCGACGCGTTCGCCGGCGTCACGCTCGACCAGCTCTGCGACCCTGTCCGCCTTCCCGCCTCGATGAGTATCGCCTGATGGCCACCCGCAACGCCGAAGCCTTCGCCGCCGCCGAGAAGCTTTCCACCTACGAGTGGGGGTTCTCCAGCGACATCGAGCAGGAGTTCGCCCCCAAGGGCCTGTCCGAGGACACGGTGCGCTTCATCTCGGCCAAGAAGAACGAGCCGGAATGGATGCTCGACTGGCGATTGAAGGCGTATCGCCTGTGGCTGACGATGACCCCGCCCGACTGGGCCAAGCTCAACGTGCCGCCGATCGACTATCAGGATGCGTATTACTACGCCGCGCCCAAGGCGAGGCCGGTGCTCGGCTCGCTCGACGAGGTCGATCCCGAGATCCTGCGCACCTACGAGAAGCTCGGCATCCCGATACGCGAGCAGAAGCTGCTCGCCGGCGTGGTCGAGGACACCAACGCGATGCCCACCGGACGCCGCGTCGCGGTCGATGCGGTGTTCGACAGCGTCTCGGTCGCGACCACCTTCCGCGCCGAGCTCGAGAAGGCCGGCGTGATCTTCCGCTCGATCTCCGAGGCGATCCGCGACTATCCCGATCTGGTCCGCAAGTGGCTCGGCAAGGTGGTCCCGCAACACGACAATTACTTCGCGACATTGAACTGCGCGGTCTTTTCGGACGGCACCTTCGTCTACATCCCCGAGGGGGTGCGCTGCCCGATGGAATTGAGCACCTATTTCCGCATCAATGCCGAGAATACCGGCCAGTTCGAGCGCACGCTGATCGTCGCCGACAAGGGCAGCCACGTTTCCTATCTGGAGGGCTGCACCGCCCCCCAGCGCGACGAGAACCAGCTCCATGCCGCCGTGGTCGAGCTGGTCGCCTTGGACGACGCGGAGATCAAATATTCGACCGTGCAGAACTGGTATCCCGGCGATGCCGAGGGCAAGGGCGGCATCTACAATTTCGTCACCAAGCGCGCGCTCTGCCAGGGGCGGAACAGCAAGGTGAGCTGGACGCAGGTCGAGACCGGCAGTGCGATCACCTGGAAATATCCGAGCTGCGTGCTGGCGGGCGAGAACAGCGTCGGCGAATTCTACTCGGTCGCGGTCACCACCAACCGCCAGCAGGCCGACACCGGCACCAAGATGATCCATCTGGGCAAGGGCTCGCGCTCGACGATCGTCTCCAAGGGCATCTCGGCGGGGCGCTCGGACAACACCTACCGTGGCCTCGTCCGCGTCGGGCCGACCGCCGAGAATGTCCGCAACTTCACCCAATGCGACTCGCTGCTGCTCGGCGACCGGTGCGGCGCGCACACCGTCCCCTATATCGAGGTGCGCAACCCCTCCGCGCAGATCGAGCACGAGGCGACGACCTCCAAGATCAGCGACGACCAGCTCTTCTACGCGATGCAGCGCGGGCTGGATCAGGAGGCCGCGGTGGCGCTGATCGTCAACGGCTTCGCGCGCGACGTGCTCAAGCAGCTGCCGATGGAGTTCGCCGTCGAGGCGCAGAAGCTGCTGGGGATCAGCCTTGAGGGGAGCGTGGGATGAGCCTGACCCCACGGGACGAGGCACGCCGCCTCAACTCCCCTCCCCTTCAGGGGAGGGGCCGGGGGTGGGGCCTCAAGACGGAGCGCATCGATCGGCTGCGGGGTCACGCCGCCGAGATGCGCCGTAACCCGACAGAACCGGAAAAGCGGCTCTGGTCGCGTCTCTCAAGATCGCAACTCGGCGGCTTCAAGTTCCGGCGACAGGCGACGATCGGCAACGCGATCGTCGATTTCCTGTGTCCGCAAAAGGGACTCGTCGTCGAGGTCGACGGTGATACGCATATCGATCCTGCGGCCGACGCGCGGCGGGATGCCGTGCTGGTGGCGGCGCGGTTTCACGTGCTGCGGATCGGCAATGCCGATGTCATGACGAATGTCGAAGGCGTCTTGGCTTGCCTGCTCGATAAGTTGCTGACGTTGCCCGATCGGCGGACGCCCCACCCCAACCCCTCCCCTGAAGGGGAGGGGTTGGAAACGGTCGACGCGCAGAAGCTGCTGGGGATCTCGCTGGAGGGGTCGGTGGGATGATCCGCACCCGCCACACCCTCGTTCGCACCACCGTCGTCATGCCGGACTTAATCCGGCATCCCGCTTCTTCCTCGGCGGCGGCGGAAGGCAGCGGGACTCCGGATCAAGTCCGGGGTGGCGGAGGAGGGAGATGAGACTTCCGCGTTGGTATAAGTTCGAATGGCTGGGCTGGCTGGCTACGGGCCTGCCGCTATATGCGATAACCGCACTTTACGCCGGAAGAACATGGCCGATACCTGATCCGCCTTCACCATACCTTGGATTTGGACCTTGGGCGTTGGCAGTGGCGCTAATTTACCATCCCTTTCTATTGGCTCCCGTGGCACTCGTTGCAGGATGGCGAAAGAGGCGAGTTCATGCTTAACATTGAAGCCCCCTACGCCGGGACCGCCGGCAAGGCGATCCTCAAGGGCATCACGCTCGCGATCGCTCCGGGCGCGATCCACGCGATCATGGGACCTGACAGCGCCTGCAATTCGACGCTCGCCAGCGACGAAAGGGCACGCTGATGGCGACGCTCTACGAGACGGATTTCTACGAATGGACGCTCGATCAGGCGGCGAAGCTCCGCGCCATGGCGACCACGCGCGTCAACTCCGAGCTCGATCTCGAAAATCTCGCCGAGGAGGTCGAAAGCATGGCCGGAAGCGATCGGCGCGAGCTCGTATCGCGGCTGCAGATCATCCTCGTCCATCTGTTGAAGCTCGCTTACTGCTTCTACCCGGACCCTCGGCAAACCTGGGTCAACTCGGTGCAGGCGCAGCGCAAGAGCCTGTATATCCTCTTCGATCAGAGCCCGTCGCTGCGGCGCCTCGCGCCCGAGATGCTCGAGAAAGCGTATCCGAAGGCGCTCGACCAGGCCGGAACCGAGACGATCGACCTGACGATGGACCTCCTTCCCGCCGTCAATCCGTTCGCGATCGAGCACGTGCTCGATCTTGCCTATATCCCCGAACCACCGGTGCGCTTGTAATGCTCAAGATTGAAAACCTCCATGCCGAGACCGCCGGCAAGGCGATCCTCAAGGGGATCACGCTCACCGTGAATCCCGGCGAGGTCCATGCGATCATGGGTCCCAACGGCGCGGGCAAGTCCACCCTTGCCTACACGCTCGGCGGCCGGCCAGGCTACGACGTGACCGACGGGTCCGCGACCTTCGACGGCGCCGACCTGCTCGCCATGGCGCCGCACGAGCGCGCCGCCGCCGGGCTGTTCCTCGGCTTTCAGTATCCGGTCGAGATTCCCGGCGTCTCCAACCTCCAGTTCCTGCGCGAGGCGCTCAATGCGCAGCGCAGGAGCCGCGGCGAGGAGCCGCTGTCCGGGGCCGAGTTCATCAAGCTCGCGCGGCGCGAGGCGGCGAGCCTCGGGCTCGATGCCGAGATGCTCAAGCGGCCGGTCAATGTCGGCTTTTCGGGCGGCGAGAAGAAGCGCAACGAGATGGTGCAGATGGGCATCATCGCCCCCAGGCTGGCGATCCTCGACGAGACCGACTCCGGCCTCGACATCGATGCGCTCAAGGCGGTGGGCGCGGGCATCAACACGATCATGCGCAAGCCCGACAAGGCGGTGCTGCTCATCACGCATTACCAGCGGCTGCTCGATTACGTGAAGCCCGACTTCGTGCATGTCCTCGCCGACGGGCGGATCGTGCGCACCGGCGGCGCGGAACTCGCGCACGCGCTCGAGCGCGACGGTTATCTGGGGGTGGCGGCGTGAAGAGCGACACAATCCTCCCCGCGCGAAGCGGGGGGAGGGGGACCGCGCCGAAGGTGTGGGAGAGGGGTCGGGCGGAGCGCCCGGTCCGACCGCCGCACCCCTCCACCACCCGCTTCGCGAGCGGTCCCCCACCCCGGTCCGGGGAGGATCTATGACCCTGCTCGACCTACCGACCCGCCACGACGAGGCGTGGCGCTGGGCGGCGCTGTCCGCGCTGCCCGATCTCGCATCGGCCAGGCCCTCGGGCGCTGCGTCCAATGCCGCCTCCTGGCTGCTCGGTTGCGCCGGCCCGCGGCTGGTGTTCGTCGATGGTCGGCTCGACCCGGCCGCCTCCCATATCGACGGCATCGCCATCGGCCCGGTCGCCGCGCGCAGCGACCATCCGCTCGCGCGCCTGACCACGGGCAGCGATGGCTGGACGCTCACTCTTCCCCCGGCGGCGTCGGCCGCCGCCGCGATCGAGATCGTCCATCTCGGCACCGGCGGCGCATCGCACCTGCCGGCGCGGATCGACCTCGCCGAAGGCGCGCAGGTGAGCGTCGTCGAGACGTTCGCGGGCGCGGGCTGGGCCAATCGCCTCACCGGCATCAGCCTCGCGCCCGCCGCGCGGCTGATGCGCGCGGTGCGGATCGTGCAGGACGCGGGCTTCGTCTCGCTGCGCGACGAAGCGGAGCTTGCGGCGGGTGCGTCGCTCGTCACCACGGTGCTCGGCGCGGGCGGCGGCGATGCACGCTTCGACGCGGCGGTGACGATCGGCGGCGACGACGCCTTCGCCGAGGTCGGCGGCGCGCTGCTCACCCGCGGCACCCAGCGGCAGGAGGCGGCGGTGGTGCTGCGCCACGCCGCGCGGCGTGGCCAGAGCCGCCAGACCTGGCGCGCGGTCGCCGCCGGGCAGGCCACCGCCAGCCTCGCCGCGCGGGTTGAGGTCGCGCGCGACGCGCAACGGACCGATGGCGAGCAGTCGCTGCGCGGCCTGCTGATCGATCGCACCGCGACCATCAACCTCAAGCCCGAGCTCGAGATCTTCGCCGACGACGTCAAATGCGCGCACGGCGCCACCGTCGGCGAACTCGACCGGCAGGCGCTGTTCTACGGCGAGAGCCGGGGCATCCCGCCCGGCAGGGCGCGCGCGCTCCTGACCCACGCCTTCGTCGCGCAGGCGCTCGACCGGATCGGCGAGGCGATGGCGCGGGACGCCTTCGTGGCGGATGCCGACCTCTGGCTGGAAGGATCGCGATGAGTACCATTCTTGCCGAACGCCCGCTCGATCTGGTCGCCGATTTCCCGGCGATCCCCGAGGGCTGGGCCTATCTCGATACCGCCGCCACCGCGCAGAAGCCGCGCGCGGTGATCGATGCGATCGCCCGCGCCTACGATACCAGCTACGCCACCGTGCATCGCGGCGTGTACCAGCGCTCCGCGGACATGACGCGCGCCTACGAGGCGGCGCGGCGGCGCGTGGCGCAGTTTGTCGGCGCGGGCTCGGAGGCCGAGATCGTGTTCGTGCGCGGTGCGACCGAGGCGATCAACCTGGTCGCGCACTGCTGGGCGGGAACGCAGCTCAAGGCGGGCGACCGCATCCTGCTCAGCCAGCTCGAGCATCACTCCAACATCGTGCCGTGGCAGCTCGTCGCGGGGCGACACGGCGTCGCGATCGATGTCTGCCCGCTCACCGCGGACGGCCGCATCGATCTCGACGCGGCGGAAGCAATGCTCACGCCCGCGCACAGGCTGGTCGCGCTCGCGCACGTCTCCAACGTGCTCGGCTCGGTGCTCGACGTGCGGCGCGCGGCGGCACTGGCGCACGGCATCGGCGCCAGGCTGCTCGTCGACGGCTGCCAGGCGGTGGCGCGGCTGCCGGTCGACGTCGCGGCGATGGACTGCGACTTCTACGCCTTCTCCGGCCACAAGCTGTACGGCCCGACCGGCATCGGCGTGCTGTGGGCGCGGCCCGAACTGCTCGACGCGATGCCGCCGTACCAGGGCGGCGGCTCGATGATCGACACGGTGACGTTCGCGCGCACCACCTATCTCCCCGCGCCGATGCGCTTCGAGGCGGGGACGCCGCACATCACCGGCGCGCTCGGGCTGGCGGCGGCGATCGACTATGTCGACGGCATCGGGTTGGACGCGATCCATGCGCACGAGACCGCGTTGGTGGCGGACGCGCGCGCGGCGCTGTCGTCGCTCAATTCGATACGGCTGTTCGGGCCGGAGGACTCGGCCGGCATCGTCAGCTTCGCGGTCGAGGGGGTGCATCCCCACGATGTCGGCACCATATTGGACGAAGGCCGGGTGGCGATCCGCGCGGGGCACCACTGCGCGCAGCCGCTGATGGCGGCGCTCGGCGTCGAGGCGACCGCGCGCGCCAGCTTCGGCGTCTATAACGGCCCGCAGGATATCGAGGCGCTGGTCCGAGGCATCGAACGCGTGACGAGGATCTTCGGATGACTGACTTCATCGTCGAGAATGCGGACACCGCGCCCGCGCGCGCCGAGCGACCGCGGCTGACCGATGCGGACGTCCGTCCAGCGCCCGGCGACGCGCCCGAAACGGCCGAGCGCGCGCGCGACTATCTGGACGGCTTCTACAGCGCGCAATCGCCCGGTCTCGCGCCCGGCGAACCCGGTCATCCGCTCTACGATGCGGTGATCGAGGCGCTCAAGGAGATCTACGATCCCGAGATCCCGGTGAACATCTACGATCTCGGGCTGGTCTACGGCGTCGAACTCGCCGACACGCACGTCGTCGTGACGATGACGCTGACCACGCCCAACTGCCCTGTCGCCGAATCGATGCCGGGCGAGGTCGAGATGCGCGTCGGCGCGGTGCCGGGCGTCGGCTCGGCCGAGGTCAACCTGATCTGGGATCCGCCGTGGGATCCGCAGAAGATGTCCGACGAGGCCAAGCTCGAACTGGGGATGTTGTGATGGCCACCAAGCTTCGTACCCGTCCTGCCGCGGTGATCCTGACGGCGTCGGCCGAGCGGCGCATCGCCGATCTGATGGCGCGCGCGCCCGCCGGCGCGATCGGCGTCAAGCTGTCGACGCCGCGCCGCGGCTGCTCGGGGCTGGCCTATTCGGTCGACTATGTGACCACCGTCGAGGCGATGGACGAGCGCATCGAGACGCCGGGGGGCACCTTCTTCATCGATGCGGGCTCGGTGCTCTACCTGATCGGCTCGACGATGGACTGGGTCGACGACGATTTCACCGCGGGCTTCGTCTTCGCCAACCCCAACGCCAAGGGCGCCTGCGGCTGCGGCGAGAGCTTTACGGTGTAGGCAGGCAAGCCTCTTCCCTTCAGGGAGAGGGGAACGCCAAGCTGTACCCAGCACGCACGTCATTCCCCTCTGCCCTGAAAGGGAGAGGCTTCAGTCCATCCCCTCGCTCTTCTTGAACATGCCCGAACTGACGAAACCGATCGGCTCGATCGCCATCGCGTCCTGCTTGAGGTGCGCGGCCATCTGTTCGTAGTCACGCTCCATCTCGGGGGTGACCGAGGCGCGGCTGCCGGCGAGGCCCGCCTCGAAATCGGCCATCGTCACCACCGGCGCATCGAGCGCGCGGCGCAGCGCGGTGAGGCCCGCGCGCCGCACCAGGTCCTCGAGGTCCGCGCCGGTGAAACGATCGGTCCGCGCCGCGATCGCCGCCAGATCGACGTCGTCGCCGATCGGCATCCTGGCGGTATGGATGCCGAGGATGCGCGTGCGCCCCGCCCGATCGGGCACCGAGACATAGACCAGCTCGTCGAACCGTCCGGGGCGGAGCAGCGCCGGGTCGATCAGGTTGGGGCGGTTGGTGGCGCCGATCACCACCACCGACTGGAGCTCCTCCAGTCCGTCCATCTCGGCTAGGATGGTGTTGACGACGCGCTCGGTCACGGCGGGCTCGCCCAGGCCGCCGCCGCGCGCGGGCACCAGCGAGTCGAGTTCGTCGATGAAGATCACCGTCGGCGCGACCTGGCGCGCCCGCGCGAACAGCCGGGCGATCTGCTGCTCGCTCTCGCCATACCATTTGCTCAGCAGGTCGCTCGACTTGGTGGCGATGAAGTTCGCCTCCGCCTCGCGCGCGACCGCTTTCGCCAGCAGCGTCTTGCCGGTGCCCGGCGGGCCATAGAGCAGGAAGCCCTTGGCCGGGCGGATGCCGAGCCGGCGGAAGCTGTCGGGATGCTTCAACGGCAGCTCGACGCCTTCGCGCAATGTCTCGCGCGCCGCGTCAAGCCCGCCGATATCGTCCCAGCTCACATTGGGGACCTGCACCATCACCTCGCGCATCGCGGACGGCTGGACGCGCCTGAGCGCGGCGAGGAAGTCCTCGCGCGTGACGACCAGATCGTCGAGCACGTCGGGCGGGATGGTGCGCTCCTCGAGGTTCAGTCGCGGCATGATCCGCCGCACCGCCTCGATCGCCGCCTCGCGTGCCAGCGCGGCGAGATCGGCGCCGACGAACCCGTAGGTGGTGCGCGCCAGCTCGTTGAGGTCGACCTTGTCGCCCAGCGGCATGCCGCGGGTATGGATGCCGAGGATCTCCCGCCGCCCGCGATCGTCGGGCACGCCGATGACGATCTCGCGGTCGAAGCGGCCGGGGCGGCGCAGCGCCTCGTCGATCGCCTCCGGGCGGTTGGTCGCGGCCATGATGACGACGTTGGTGCGCGCCTCCATCCCGTCCATCAACGTCAGCAACTGCGCGACGACGCGCTTCTCGGCCTCGCCCTGCACCTGCCCGCGCTTGGGCGCGATCGAATCGATCTCGTCGATGAAGATGATCGCCGGCGACGCCTTGGCGGCCTGATCGAACACGCCGCGCAGCCGCTGCTCGCTCTCGCCATAGGCCGAGCCCATGATCTCGGGGCCGTTGATGATGAAGAACTCGGCATCGCTCTCGTTGGCGACGGCACGCGCCAGCCGCGTCTTGCCGGTACCAGGCGGGCCGTGGAGCAGCACGCCCTTGGGCGGCTCGACGCCCAGCCGCTCGAACAGCTCGGGGTAGCGCAGCGGCAGCTCGACCATCTCGCGGATCTGGTCGATCGTGTCGCCCAGCCCGCCGAGATCGTCGTAGGTGACGTCGGCGCGCCGCGCCTCGCCCGGTTCCTCATACTCGGCGCGCAGCTCGATGTCGGTGGTCTGGTCGATATGGACGACGCCCTTGGGCGCGGTCGACACGACGACCAGCCTGATCTCCTGGAGCGCATAGGCCGGGCGATTGAGGAACTGACGGAGCTGCGGCGGCATCTCCTCCGAGGCGAGCCGCTGCTGGCCGGTGGTCGCGACGACGTCGCCGGCGGTGATCGGCTTCATCTGGAAGCTGCGTTTCAACGCCGCGCCCGAGCCCTGGAGGCGCTGGTTCTGCTGCGCGGGCGCGAACACGACGCGCGTCGCGGGCTTCGATTCGGCCTTGCGGACCTCGACGAACTCGCCCGAACCGACGCCGGCATTGGCGCGCTGGAGACCGTCCAGCCGCAGGATGTCGAGCCCCTCGTCCTCGGCATAGGGCAGCACCGCGCGCGCCGGCGTCGCGCGCTTGCCGACGATCTCGACGACATCGCCCTCGGTCACGCCGAGCGCCTGCATCGTCGTGCGCGGCAGGCGCGCGAGGCCGTGCCCGCTGTCGTCGGGACGCGCGCTCGCCACCTGCAGCCGCCGGCTGCGGGGTTCAACTGGGGTTTCGATGTCGGCCATGTCCCGCTCCGTTCGGAAACGGGAAGATAGGCGCCGCGCCCGCCATCCGGGAGTGGCCGCGCCGACAAATCAGCGATCGATAAAAAAAGGCGATAAAAAAAGGCCGACCCGAAGGCCGGCCTGAGGTTTAGGAGAGGATGCCTGAAAGGCCCGTCTTTTCTGCACCGCATCGAGACATGGTGCAAGTGCGAAGGAAATCATGGCGGTTGCAAAAATCGCACCTCGAAACGATCTCGTATCCTGCATCAGCGCCCCTTGCGCTGCGAGCTGTTACGCGTGAAGTTGGTTGCGTTGCACAACCGGCTTGCACCTTGTGTGACGATCGGAGTGGGGGATGAGACGATTGCCGCCACTGACCGCGGTCGAGGCCTTCGTCCAGGTCGCGCGGTTGGGCTCGGTCAAGGCCGCGGCCGACGAACTGGCGCTGTCGTCGCCCGCGCTCAGCCGCCGGGTGCAGGCCATGGAGCGGTTCGTCGGCCGTTCGCTGTTCGCGCGCCGGCACCAGTCGATGACCCTCAATGCCGACGGCGAGCAGTTGCTCTGCCGCATCGCGCCCGCGCTCGATGCGCTCGGCGAAGCGATCGAGGAGGTCACCGGCGAGGTCGAGCCGATGCGGATCAAGCTCGGCGTGCTGCCGCTCTATGCCTCGCGCCAGCTGATTCCGCGATTGCCGGATCTGCGGCTGCGCTACCCCAATCTGCATATCGACATCGATACCGGCGGCAACGCGATCAACCGGCTGGGCGAGGGACTGGATGCCGCGATCGTGCTGACCGACGGCGTCGAACCGCCGCTGTACGGCCGGATGCTTGGCCACAACCGCGTCGTGGTGGTGGCCAGCCGCGCCTATGTCGAGGGCGCCCATGCGTTGCGCGAGCCCGCCGACCTGGCCCGCGCCACCGTCCTGCTCCACCGCGACATGCCCGACAATTTCAACCTGTGGCGCGAGGCGGTCGGCCTGCCGACGCTCGAGCCCGCCGCGATCGACCATTTCGATTCGGGACAGCTGATGCTCGAATCGGCCGCCGAGGGGCTCGGCGTCGCGCTGATGCTCGATCTCCATTTCGACGGCGCCAACGATCCGCGGCTGGTCAGCCTGTTCGAGCGCGATGTCGAGAGCCCGATCAGCTACTGGTTCGTCTGCCGCCGCACCGCGCTGACACGACGCGCGGTGCGGCTGTTCCACGACTGGCTGGTCGAGGGACTGGCGACGGCCGACGGAGCGACCGCCCGGGCCTAGGCGTCAGCGGCGATCTTCGCCCTGGCGATCTTGCCGGGCTCACGCGGCGGCTCGCCCTTGGGCAGCGCGTCGACATGCGCCATGCCGTCGGTCACCTCGCCCCACACGGTGTACTGGCCGTCGAGGAAGGTCGCGTCGTCGAAGCAGATGAAGAACTGGCTGTTCGCCGAATCGGGATCGCTGGTCCGCGCCATCGAGCAGACGCCCCGGACATGCGGCTCCCTGGAGAACTCGGCCTTGAGGTTGGGCTTCTTCGATCCCGACATGCCGGTGCCGGTCGGATCGCCGCCCTGCGCCATGAAGCCCGGGATCACCCGATGGAACACGACGCCGTCGTAGAACCCGTCGCGGACCAGCTCCTTGATCCGCTCGACATGGCCGGGCGCGAGATCGGGGCGCAGCCCGATCGTGACGTCGCCACCATCGAGCGTGAGGATCAGCGTGTTCTCGGCGTCGGCCATTCGGGATCTCCTTGAGTCGGGGCGGACTTAGGATGCGGGTTCCAACATCGCCACCCCTTTGACGCCCTCCGCGCTTGAGTTGGCGGCCCGAATCCGACAGGGCGTGGCAACGGCCGGCATCCGAGGAGGCGAGACGTGAGCGACATCGAGTTGCGCGACCGTCCGCCCGGAGAGATCGAGCAGGCCGAGCCGCATCACGACGAGGAGAACCGGCTGACGCCGGACTTCATCGATGCCGTCGTCGAGCGGGTCGAGGATGGCGATGACGAGGGCGCGCGCGATCTCGTCCGCCCGCTCCACCCCGCCGATGTCGCCGACCTGTTCGAGTTCGCGCCCGGCGACCGGCGCGAGGCGCTGGCCGGCGCGCTCGCCGAGCTGCTCGACGGCGAGGTGCTCGCCGAGATGAACGACTGGGTGCGCGACGCGGTGATGCGCGCGCTCGATCCCGGCCAGGTCGCGGCACTCGCCACCGCGCTCGATACCGACGACGCGGTCGCGATCATCGAGGACATGGACGAGGACGAGCAGCGCGCGGTGCTGCGCGCGCTCGATCCCGACGATCGCGCCGCCATCGAGGAAGCGCTGTCCTATCCCGACGAATCCGCCGGGCGCCTGATGCAGCGCGATCTGGTCGCGGTGCCCGAGCACTGGCGGATCGGCGACGCGCTCGACTATCTGCGCTCCACCGACGGCCTGACCACGGATTTCTGGGAGGTGTTCGTCGTCGACGAGCGCCATCATCCGGTCGGCACCTGCAAGCTGTCCTGGCTGATGCGCACCCCGCGCAACATCCCGCTGGGCGACGTGATGCAGCGCGAGCAGACGCTGCTGCCGGTCGACATGGACCAGGAGGAGGTCGCGCTCCGCTTCCAGAAATACGCGCTGATCTCGGCCGCGGTGATCGACGGATCGGGGCGGCTGGTCGGCATGATCACCGTCGACGACGTCGTCCACATCATCCAGGAGGAGGCGGGCGAGGACATCCTCGCGCTGTCGGGCGCGGGCGACGGCGATATCAACGAGCCGATCCGCTTCACCGTACGGACCCGGCTGATCTGGCTGGTCATCAATCTCGGCACCGCGATGGTCGCGGCGTCGGTGGTCAACCTGTTCGATGCCGAGATCGCCAGGTTCGCGGTGCTCGCCGCCTTGATGGGGATCGTCTCGGGAATGGGCGGCAATGCCGGCACCCAGACGCTCGCCGTGGTCGTCCGCGCGCTCGCCACCAACCAGCTCACCTCGTCGAACAGCGTGCGGATGATCGTCCGCGAGTTCAGCATCGCGGCGGCCAACGGCACCGCGCTGGGGCTGCTGATCGGCGCCGGATCGTACCTGATCTACGGGCGCGCCGACCTCGCCTTCGTGTTCGGGGCGGCGATCCTCATCAACAATCTGATGGCGGGCCTCGCCGGCGTGCTGATCCCGATCGGACTCGATCGCGCGCGCATCGATCCCGCGGTGTCGTCGGCGGTGTTCGTGACGATGTGCACCGACTGCATGGGCTTCTTCAGCTTCCTCGGGCTGG
Source organism: uncultured Sphingomonadaceae bacterium (assembly GCA_964245815.1). Lineage (GTDB taxonomy): Bacteria > Pseudomonadota > Alphaproteobacteria > Sphingomonadales > Sphingomonadaceae > Solisphingomonas. The sequence goes on from CAXTNX010000004.1 coordinate 71,191, forward strand.
CCTCGATCGTCCTGCGATAGTGGACGATCGCGCGTGACGGCCCCATGTGCGCGGCGTGCCCCTTCACATCACCAAGGTCGCGGTCGGTTGCGCGGAGATCGGCGCGTTGCGCGAGCGGCTGTCGGGTCGCGCGCGCGGCGGGGAGAGCTTCGTCGGCACCCGCTACAGGCCCAAGCGCGCCGGCGATCTGGCGGGCGGCTCGCTCTACTGGATCATCAAGCACCGGCTGGTGGCGCGCAGCCCGATCCTCGGCTTCGCCGAAGACCCCGACGACGCGCGCCGCATCCGCATCGTCGTCGCGGAGGAGCTGGTGCCGCTCCGCGCGATCCCCAGGCGCGCGCACCAGGGCTGGCGCTATCTCGAGCCCGGCGACGCGCCGCCCGATCTCGGCGACGGCGAAGCGCAAGGCCTGTCCGCGCTTCCGGATGCGATGGCGGCCGAACTGGCGGCGCTGGCGCTGATCTGAGAAGCGACGGCACCCGTCCGATCGCTCCAGCCGAACGCGCGGGATTACGGGAGGTCCGGCACTGCCCAGTCGATCGGCGCCTGCCCATGCGCTTCCAGGAACGCGTTGGCCTGCGAGAAATGGCGGCACCCGAAGAAGCCGGTATGCGCCGAGAGCGGCGAGGGGTGCGCCGCTGCGAGCACGAGATGGCGGTCGCCCGCCGTCTCGCGGACGAACGCGGCCTTGCGCTGGGCGTACGCTCCCCACAGCAGGAACGCGACCGGACCCGGCCTGGCGGCGACCGCGGCGATCGCCGCATCGGTGAACCGCTCCCATCCGCGCTTCTGATGGGAGCCCGCGCGGCCCTCCTCCACGGTCAGCACCGCATTGAGCAGCAGCACGCCCTGTCGTGCCCAATGTTCGAGACAGCCATGGCCCGGCCGCGCCAGCCCGAGATCGCTGTCCAGCTCCTTGTAGATGTTGATAAGGCTCGGCGGCGGGCGGACGCCGGGGCGCACCGAGAAGCACAGGCCGTGCGCCTGGCCCGCGCCATGATAGGGGTCCTGGCCGAGGATGACGACGCGGACGGCGGCGAGCGGCGTCAGCGCGAGCGCGCGGAACCAGTCGCCGCGCGGCGGGAAGATGCGTCGGCCCGCCGCGACCCGCGCGCCCAGGAACGCGTCCAGCGCGGTCATGGAGGGGTGCGCGAACGCATCCGCGAGCGTGGTGCGCCAGTCCTGCGGCAGATCGGCGACGCTCAGAACAGGCCGTGTCCGAGCGCGAGCCGCACGAGCCCGACGAGCAGCACGACGAGGTTGAGATTACGCCCGCCGGGGCGACGCGACAGCGCCCCGAACGCGAGCCCGACGATCGCGACCGGCAGCACCCCCCAGTACATCCAGCCGAGGAACGGGGTGAAGGCGATCAGCCCCCAGAACAGCGCGACGAGACCGATCAGGATCGAGAGGACGTTCATCGTTTCGTTATCGGCAACCGCGGCCGCCTTGCCAAGAGTCCATGCCGCCGAGGCAACCGATCGCGAAGGCCTGCGTTCTGACCGGACTGCAACGGGGCGTCGCGACCATGCACGGCCTCGGCGGTTAGCCCTACACCCGCTTTCGGAAGAAGGAGACCAACGATGGGCCTGTTCAGCAAGGACATCCAGACCTTCGAGGATCTGTTCACGCATCAGCTCCAGGACGTCTATTACGCCGAGCACCAGATCACCAAGGCGCTGCCCAAGATGATCGACAAGGCGACCGCGCCCGAGCTCAAGCAGGGTTTCGAGCTCCATCTGCGCGAGACCGCCGGGCAGATCGACCGGCTCGAGAAGGTGTTCGGCCTGCTCGGTCTCGAGATCCGGGGTGCGACCTGCCCGGCGATCGAGGGCATCATCAAGGAGGCCAACGAGGTCGCCGGCGAGATCGCCGACAAGGATGTGCTCGACGCGGCGCTGGTCGCCTCGGCGCAGGCCGTCGAGCATTACGAGATCACGCGCTACGGCACGCTGATCGCCTGGGCGAGGCAGCTCGGACGCGAGGATGCCGCCCACCTGCTCGAGCAGACGCTCGCCGAGGAGAAGGCGACCGACGAGAAGCTCAGCGCGATCGGCGTCGATCGGATCAACCGCCGCGCCGCCGCCCCGCAGCCGGCCTGACCCGAGCGGAACGATGCACGAGGGCCGCGCGGCATTGCCGCGCGGCCCTTTTTCGTTTTGTCGTCGGCGGCATGGTCCGACAACCGTCGCCAGGTCTGGGAGACCGATGCCACCGCTCTTCGTCTATGGCACGCTGCGCTGCGGCAGCCGCCATCCCAATGCCACCCGGTTGGCGCGCGAGGCGACCTGGCTCGGCCGGGCGGTGGTGCGCGGACGGCTTTGGCGGGTCGCGCATTACCCCGGGTTGGTCGCGCCGGGATCGGGGATCGTGCGGGGCGATCTCTTCCGCCTCCACGACGAGGCCAGCCTGTCCTGGCTCGACGCCTACGAGATGTGCGGCCCCGACGATCCGCGCCCGCATTGCTATGCCCGCGCCGCCATCGGGGTGCGCTGGCGGGGGCGAACGGCGACCGCGGCGACCTATCTGTGGGTGGCGCCGACGCGCGGCCTGCGTGCGGTGCGCGGCGGCGACTGGCTCGCCACGGCGGGGCGTGCCCGCCAGTGACCGAACGCCGCCTGCTGGAGGCGGCGGACGAGCGCCAGCGCATCCGGCCCGGTCCAGCCGCCGTCATGACCGAGTGCGAGCGCGCGACCGCCGGTCCACCAGCCTTGCCCCGGCAGACCGTCCGATTCGCGCACGACCAGCACCGCCAGCTCGGGCTCGCCGACGCTGCGTCCCGCGCTGTCGATCGCGTCCAGCGTCACGCACAGCGCGCGCATCCTGGGTCGCGTGAAGCGCAGGTCCAGCAGCGCGAGCAGCTCGGAATAGCTCACCGCACGCCCGTCGCGCGCCGCCTCGATCAGCAGCGCACGGATCCGCGGCGCATCGGCAATGGCGTCATCCACCGGGCGCCCAGTCGGTCGCGGCGAGCGTGAAGCCCGCGAAGTCGAAGCCGGGCGAGACGATGCACGAGACCAGCGCCCATCCCGCGTCGGCACGCGCCGACTGCCAGTGACCGGCGGGGACGACCGCCTGCGGGCTGTCGCCGGCGAGGACGTCGGGACCAAGCCGGAGCATCCGTGGCGCCGCGTCGTCGGATCCGGCGAGCGCGAGCGCGAGCGCGTGCCCCGCGTGCCACAGCCACAGCTCGGCCGCATCGACGCGATGCCAGTGCGAGCGCTGGCCGTGTTCCAGGAGGAACAGGATCGCGCTGGCGTGGGCCCGGGCGCCGGGCGCGGCATCGGCACGCCACGTCTCGCGGAACCAGCCGCCCTCGGGATGCGCGGAAAGCTCGAGCTTTTCGATGATGGCGCGCGCGTCGTCCATGGTGCCAAGGTCGTGCGCCATCGGCGCGCGCGCAAGCCCGTTCCGCTCAGCGGCGTGCGAGCACGCCGACGACGATATAGGCCAGGATGCCGGGCAGGCCGAGACCGGCGAGCACCAGCAGGACGACGCCGATCCGCACCAGCGAGACCGGCACGTCGCCATTGTCGGCGAGCGCCCGGCAGACGCCGAGCCAGACGCCGCGATGGCGATCGATCGTGAAGGACGGAGACATGATCGGTTCCTTGGGTGATCCTGGGTGGTGTGCGGTTCAGAGGCCGAGCGTCGCGGCGATCGCGGTCTGCGCGGGGATGACGGCGGCGCCGACGAGCACGGCGCTGAACAGCAGCGCGCCGATGGCGGAAACGACGGTGTCGCGGACGGTCGAGAAGGTGAGGGTGGACATGGATGATCTCCTGATCTTGCGGCCCACCGCACATCGGCGGGACACGACATGCTAGGCATGAGCCGTGCCAACTGCTGATTCGCTGGCGTTGGCTGGCCATGGACGACGGCAAGACTGATCCGGATGGTATTCCACGCCATCGTCGCGCCGATCGTCCCAACTTTCAGGCCCGCGTTCCCGATCCCGGTTCGCGCCAGGCCGCGACACCCTTTGCGTCGTCCGCATCTGGACACTATCTCTGCGTCGATGCCACCCGACACCGCCACGCATGATCCGGGGGCACGCGAGCATGGCTTCGCGACGCTGCGGCGCTTCCTCCCCTATCTGTGGCCGGCGGGTGCGGCGGGGCTGAAGGCCCGGATCCTGACCGCGTTCGCGTGCGTGCTGCTTTCCAAGGTCGTCCAGGTCTATGGCGCCCCGTTCGCGTTGCAGGGCGCGGTCGACCGCATGGCGTCCGGCCAACGCGGCGCCGCGACGCTGATCGTCGCGCTGGTCGCCGGCTATGCCGCGGCGCGGTTCGGCAGCACCCTGTTCGACAATCTGCGCAACGCGGTGTTCGAGTGGGTCGGGCAGGATGCGACGCGGCGGCTGGCGGCGGGCGTGTTCCGGCACCTGCACGATCTGTCGTTGCGCTTTCATCTGTCGCGACGCACCGGCGCGGTCACCAAGATCGTCGAGCGCGGCACCAAGAGCATCGACACGATGCTCTATTTCCTCCTGTTCAACATCGCGCCGACCATTCTCGAGCTGCTGATGGTCCTCCAGATCTTCTGGTCGCGCTTCGGCGTGGTGATGGTCGCGGCGACGGTGGTGATGGTCGTCGCCTATATCGGCTTCACCCGGATGGTGACCGATCTGCGCAACGCGCTGCGCATGCGGATGAACGATCTCGATACGCGCGCGGTGGCGCATGCGGTCGATTCGCTGCTGAACTTCGAGACCGTCAAATACTTCAACGCCGAGGCGCGCGAGGCGGATCGCTACGACCGTGCCGTCACCGCCTATGCGCGCGCCGCGACCAGGAACGAGACCTCGCTCGCCTGGCTGAACATCGGCCAGTCGCTGATCACCAACGCGATGCTCGCGCTCGGCATGGCGATGGTGGTGTGGGGCTGGTCGACCGGGCGCTACACGCCGGGGCAGATGGTGCTGGTGTCGACGCTGCTGTCGCAACTGTTCCGGCCGCTCGACCTGCTCGGCATGGTGTATCGCACGATCCGCCAGGGGCTGACCGACATGGGGGCGATGTTCGACCTGGTCGATACCGCCGCCGAGGTCGTCGATGCCCCGGATGCGCCCGCGCTGCGCGTCGTGCGCGGGCATGTCCGGTTCGAGAACGTCCGTTTCGGCTACGATCCCGATCGCACGATCCTCGACGGCGTCGATCTCGACGTCGCCGCCGGCACCAGCCTCGCGATCGTCGGTACGTCGGGTGCGGGCAAGTCGACGATCGCGCGGCTGCTCTACCGCTTCTACGACCTGGATGCCGGCCGCATCACGATCGACGGGCAGGACATCGCGTGCGTCACCCAGACCAGCCTGCGCCAGGCGATCGGCATCGTCCCGCAGGATACCGTGCTGTTCAACGATACGATCGGCTACAACATCGCCTATGGCCGCGATGGCGCGTCGGATGCCGAGATCCGCGCCGCCGCGCGCGGGGCGGCGATGGACGGGTTCATCGCCAGGCTCCCCCAGCATTACGCGACCGAGGTCGGCGAGCGCGGGCTCAAGCTGTCGGGCGGCGAGAAGCAGCGCGTCGCGATCGCGCGCACGCTGCTCAAGGACCCGCCGATCCTGATCTTCGACGAGGCGACCAGCGCGCTCGACAGCCGCACCGAGGGCGACATCCTCGAGACGCTGCATGCGGTCGCCGACCGCCGCACCACGATCACCATCGCGCACCGGCTGTCGACGATAACCAACGCCGACCAGATCGTCGTGCTCGAGGCGGGGCGCGTCGTCGAGCGCGGGACGCATGTCTCGCTGCTCGCGGTGGATGGTCTCTACGCGGAGATGTGGACGCGGCAGGCGGCCGAAGCCGCCGAGGCGGAGGCGCTCGCCGCCGAATAGGCCGGAAACCGCGCTGGTCATCCCCGTTGCGAACGCGCATCCTCCCATGAAAATGGGAGGATGACATGGCTGGCCTGCCGGGATTGCTGGGTATCGTGGCGATGATGACCGCCGCCGTTCCGCCATCGGCGACGCCGGCGATCGGCCCCGCGGCGGCGGACGCGGCCGATACCACCGCGGTCACTCTCATGGCGACCGACAACCGCATGACCGTCGACGTGACGATCGACGGTGCGGGGCCGTTCCGCTTCATCGTCGACAGCGGCGCGACCCGCACCGTCATTTCGGGCGCACTCGCCGACCTGTTGCGCCTCCCGGAGGCCGGGCCGGTCGAGATGCACAGCGTCGGGGGCGCGAGCACGGTGCGTTCGGTGCGGATCGCAGCGCTTGCGCTCGGCGGCCTGCCGGGGCGAGCGGTCGTCGCCCCGGTCCTCGACGCGGCCGATCTCGGCGCCGCCGGCATCCTCGGCATCGACGCGCTTGCCGGCAAGAAGGTGGTCATCGACCTCGTCTCGCATCGCATGACCATCCTCGCCGCGGATCGCCATCCCACACCGGCGGCGGCCGACGAGATCGTCGTCGTCGCGCGACGCAAATATGGTCAGCTCGTGCTTGCCGATGCCGATGTCGCGGGGCAGCGCATCTGGGCGATCGTCGATACCGGCAGCATGATCTCGATCGGCAACAGCCGCCTGCGCGACAGGCTCGCCCGGCGCCGCGGCGCGGCGTCGGTCGCGACCGTGATCACCGATGTCGCCGGGCGCGAGATCGATGCCGCGATGGCGCCGATCGGAGACATGCGGCTGGGAGTCTGGCACGTGCGCAACATGGTCATCGCCTTTTCCGACACGCACGCCTTCCAGCGGTTCGGTCTGGCCGACAAGCCGTCGATGCTGCTCGGCATGGACATGATGGGCGTGTTCAGCCGGGTGTCGATCGACTTCGCGCGCCGCACCGTCCGCCTGCTCAAGCGAAACGACGGCGAGGTCTGATCGCGGCCAAAAAAAGGCCGCCCCGGGGGGCGGCCTGAGGTTTAGGAGAGGATGCCTGAAAGGCGCTTTCGTTGTGCGCTGCGGCATGGCATGTTGCAAGTGCGAAGAGCGCATCGTCCGGATGCATAGATTGCAATCGTGTCGTGACCCCGGTGGAGCCCGCGCGCACCTGTCTTCTCGCCCGGAGGCCGACGGCGCGCCATCGGCGCTGCGGATGGCGGAGGTTTCGGCATCCACGGTACGCGGCTTGTCATCCAGCCCGACGCTGCGTATCCGGCTTTCATGCGTGCGCTCCACCGCGACGCGCAGGAGTTCGATCGTTGACAAGCCTTCTTTCGGGGTTTCACGTCACCTCTCCCTATGATGGCTTCGACCCCGCCGAACACCCGAGCGACCTGCAAGGCTGGAACTCGGACGATCCGATCTTTCGCGAGATCATCACGTTGCTGCGTCCCGAGATCATCGTCGAAGTCGGCAGCTGGAAGGGCGCGTCGGCGATCCACATGGCCGATATCGTCAAGGAGCTCGGCCTGGGCACGACGATCATCTGTATCGACACCTGGCTCGGGTCGCCCGAGCATTATCTCCAGGCGCATCTCGGAGTCGGCGACGGGCTGCGACCAAAGCACGGCTATCCACAGCTCTACTTCACGTTCCTGGCCAACGTCGTTCGGGCGGGTCACGCCGAGCGCATCATCCCGATGCCGATGACGTCGGAGAGCGCGGCGGTGATCCTCGCGGCGCAGGGCGTGCGGCCGGACCTGGTCTATGTCGATGCCGCGCATGAGCGGGAACCGGCACTTCGCGATTTCAGGGCGTATTGGGACTTGATGGCCGGACGCGGAGTCCTGATCGGCGACGATTATCTCGGTTGGCCCGGCGTGACCGCGGCGGCACGCCGTTTCATCAAAGAGGTCGCGCTTCCCTATTACGGCAAATACACGAAGTTCGCGGTCTCGGCCAATCCCGCCGTGATCACGGCCAAACGACGGATCGCCGGTCGTGACGGGTCGGCAGCCTGACCGCACCAAGGCGGCGGTTGCCATGTCACGCTCGTCCCCGGCGGCGTGGGCGAGATCCGGTACAGCCGCGAGCACCGATGCCGGTCACAGAGACGTCACGCGAGCATCGCAAGCGACAGTCATCGACGGTCATCGGCGACGTCCGCGCGCGACTGATCCCGGTCTCATCCGGAAACCGACGATGGCGTTGCCGAGGTGAGACATGAAAGAACAAAGCGTCCCCGCTCGCGCGGTCCGGCCCTTCTCGCGCATCCTGCGCGACACCCCGCCCAACCTGGCGGACCTGATCGCGTTCGTCCTGCTGGCGGGTGCCGCGGTCCTGGTCATCCGTGGCGCCGTCGGCGTTGCGGAACCGCTGTCACGGCTGTCGATCGCACCCGTCACGCTCGATCCGTGGAACCTGCCGTGGTACGCCTTGCGGACCACGCTCCGGATGTTCGCGGCGCTGTTCGCCTCGCTGGTCTTCACGCTGATCGTCGCGACCATGGCGGCGCGCAGCAAGCGCGCCGGGCAGATCATCGTGCCCGCGCTCGACATCCTGCAATCGGTGCCCATCCTCGGCTTCCTGACCTTCACGGTCACCTTCTTCATGCATCTGTTCCCAGGCCGGCAGCTCGGCGTCGAATGCGCGGCGGTGTTCGCGATCTTCACCAGCCAGGCCTGGAACATGGCGTTCAGCTTCTATCAGTCGCTGCGGTCGGTGCCGTCCGATCTCGAAGAGGTGTCCCGCGGCTTCGGCTTGTCCCCGATGCGCCGCTTCCTGCGGCTCGAACTGCCCTTCGCGATCCCCGGCCTCGTCTGGAACGCGATGATGTCGATGTCGGGCGGGTGGTTCTTCGTCGTCGCTTCGGAGGCGATCACGGTCGGCAAGACGACGGTGGCGCTGCCGGGTATCGGCTCCTGGCTCGCGCTCGCGATCGGGAAGCAGGACGCGCGCGCGGTCGCCTGGGCGGTGGCTGCGATGGCGGTGCTCATCCTGCTCTACGACCAGCTGTTCTTCCGCCCGATCGTCGCCTGGGCGGACCGCTACCGGTTCGAGCAGACGGCGAGCGCCGAGCAGCCCGGGTCCTGGGCCTATGACCTGTTCCGCCGGACCCGCCTGCTCAAGCTCCTGACGGAGCCGCTGCTCGGGATCGGGCGCATGCTCATGATGGTGGATCGCATGCCCGCATCCCGCCCGGCCAGGCGGGACAGGCGCCCGGGCGCGACCGGCGAGATCCTCTGGAAGGGCCTGGTCGCGGTGTCGCTGGCGGCGGCGGCCTGGCTCATCGTCGACTATGTCGGGCATACGCTGAGCTGGCACGATGCCCTGATCGCGATCGGCTACGCCTGCCTGACGCTGCTGCGCGTGATCGTCCTCATCGCGGTCGCCAGCGTGATCTGGGTGCCGATCGGCGTCTGGATCGGCCTGCGTCCGCGCTGGGCGGAGCGGCTCCAGCCGGTCGCGCAGTTCCTCGCCGCATTCCCGGCCAACGTGCTGTTTCCCTTCGTCGTGCTGGCGATCGTCCGCTGGCATCTCAGCCCTGCCATCTGGCTGTCGCCGCTGATGGTGCTGGGCACGCAATGGTACATCCTGTTCAACGTCATCGCCGGCGCCAGCGTGATCCCGACCGACATGCGCGAAGCCGCCTCGATGTTCGGGGTGAAAGGCTGGCAGTGGTGGCGCAGCGTCGCGCTGCCGGGGATCTTCCCCTACTATGTGACAGGCGCGCTGACCGCGTCCGGCGGATCATGGAACGCGAGCATCGTCGCCGAGGCGGTCTCATGGGGCAACCGCCACATCGAGGCGGCCGGGCTCGGCTCCTACATCGCCAATGCGACGGTCGCGGGCGACTACCCGCGCGTCGCGCTCGGCATCGCGACGATGTCGGTCTTCGTGATCGCGTTCAACCGGCTGGTGTGGCGACCGATGTACGCATTCGCCGAACGCCGCCTCCGCCTCGCCTGACCTTCCAAGACCACGGAGATCCACGCATGGCCATCACCGCGACCGTCACCCGCCCGATCGTCCAGGTCCAGGGCGTCAGCCACAGCTACGGCCGATCCGGCGCCGCCGGCCAGGTGCTCGAAGATGTCGATCTGACGCTCAACGAGAACGAGATCGTCGGGCTGCTCGGCCGATCGGGATCGGGCAAGTCGACCCTGCTGCGCTCGATCGCCGGACTGATCCGGCCAAGCGAGGGAGAGGTTCGTCTTCTGCCGGATGCGTCCGGCACGCCGCCAAGCGTCTCGATGGTGTTCCAGACCTTCGCGCTCTTCCCGTGGCTCACCGTCCTCCAGAATGTCGAACTCGGGCTCGAGGCGCAGCGCGTGCCGCCGCCCGAGCGCCGCACCCGCGCGCTCGCCGCGATCGATCTGATCGGCCTCGACGGGTTCGAGAACGCTTATCCCAAGGAACTTTCGGGCGGGATGCGGCAGCGCGTCGGCCTCGCCCGCGCGATCGTCGTCGCCCCGTCGCTGCTGCTGATGGACGAGCCCTTTTCGGCGCTCGACGTGCTCACCGCCGAGACGTTGCGCACCGACCTGCTCGATCTGTGGTCGGAGGGGCGGATGCCGATCAAGTCGATCCTGATCGTCACGCACAATATCGAGGAGGCGGTGCTGATGTGCGATCGCATCCTCGTCTTCTCGTCCAATCCCGGTCGCGTCGCGGCCGAGATCATCGTCACTCTGCCGCAGCCGCGGGACCGGCTCGATCCGCCGTTCCGCGTCCTCGTGGACGACATCTATGCGCGGATGACGGCGCGGTCGGTTGCGCTACCGGCGAAGGATGGGCTGTCCCCCGGCACCGGCATCACGATGTCGCTGCCGATCGTGTCGACCAATGCCATGGCGGGTCTGATCGAAGAGGTCGATGCGGCGCCCTTCAACGGCACCGCGAGCATGGCCGAGCTCGCGGATTCGCTCCAGCTCGAGGTCGACGAGCTCTTTCCGATCGCCGAGGCGCTGCAGTTGATGCGGTTCGCCGATCTGTCCGGCGGCGACGTGAAGCTGACGGCCGCGTCGCACCAGTACGCGATCGCCGACGTCGACCGGCGCAAGGCGATCTTCGCCCAGGCGCTGCTCGCCCACGTGCCCCTTGCGCAGCATATCAAGCGGATCCTCGACGAACGATCCAGCCACGAAGCCCCCGCACGCCGGTTCCGCGACGAACTGGAGGACCATATGTCGGAGGTCTATGCAGACGAGACGCTGCGCGCCGTGACCCACTGGGGCCGCTACGCCGAGGTCTTCGCCTATGACGAGGATCGCGACCTGTTCAGCCTCGACAACCCGATGTGAGCGGCAGCCGGCGTCAGTCCCGACGTCGGGCAGGCGTTGACGGACGGTCTCGGCGTCTTCGCGCGCGCCGGCTGGGCCGATGACCGGATCGAGCCCTGCGACTTCACCCACGTCGATCGCACCGCGCAGCTGGCGTGGCGATCGACGGCGAAGGCTGCGGCCGCGCGGGCGACCCGGTCGGGATTGCAGCCATCGTCAGACCCGGCGATCACCGCGATCGCGGGCCTGCGACGTCATCGCGATAAGGCCTTGCGGGCAATTCTGATGACACTGCCCGGCGGCGCGCTCCGGCCGGCCGATGCCGCGCCGGATGCGCCGCCGCCCACGCGCACCGTCAGCTTCTCTTGGCGACGCTATCGACGTGGCGGTTCAGGATCTCCTGGTAGCCTGGATTCAGCATGAGCGAGCTGTTCGCCATGCGCTCGACATTGCGCGCCTGCGCCAGACCGACGTCGCGAGCCAGTTCGATCGCAAGCTTGGCGGCGCCCATCTGCTCGGCATTCTGTGCGGCCACATGGCGGCAGAAGGCCATCACCTCTTCCTCGAAACTCTCGTCCGGGAATATTTCCTGGACGAGCCCGATCATGTAGGCGCGTTCGGCATCCACCGGTTTGTTGGCCATGATCATGTAGCGAGCCCATTGCGTGCCGACCAATCGGGTCAGCCGGCTGACGCCGTTAGAGGCCGGCAGCACCCCCATCTTGCCTTCCGGAAACGCGTAGGAGGCGCTTCTTGCGGCTAATCGGAAATCGCAGCTCAGCGACATTTCCAAGCCGCCGCCGACGCAGGTTGCATGATGCGCGATGACGAACGGCTTCTCGATCGCTTCCATCTCGTCATAGATACGATGCATATTGTTGATACCGATCCGATGCATCTCGCGAAAACCGGTCGAGGTCGTGGGTTGCGGGCCGACACCATCCGTTTCCACGATATCGGCACCCGCACAGAAATATCGGCCGGTGGCTCGGATCAGCATGACCTTGAGCGCTGGCGTGTCGCGGAACCGCAAGATCTCCGCTTCAAACATCTGTAGCAGCCGCCGGCTGAGCGCGTTGAGTTTCTTGGGACGGTTGAGCGTTACGATCAGGATATTATCGTTCTCTTCGACAAGCAGAGGCGGTTCTTCCGTCATCACAAGATCCTTTTGGCCGTCGCACGATTTATGGGTCTAGCCGCCCACACGCGTCGCCTCGGCCATAGGAAAAAGGCCTTATCCAATCAAGCCCAGGCCTTCCGATCGCGCCGGCGCGGCCCTTGCGCGTGTCGCGCCATGCGACGTGCGCGATACATCGGGGCGGAATGTCGGGAACCATCCCCCCGGCCAGGGTACCACGGCGAAGCGGCCTCTGACTCAGCCGTCTTGACCTCGTTAGACAATGTATCTATCGCCGGCCCAGACATTTCGACGACACTCGCCGGCCAAGAGCGTGCAGCGTCAGATGAAAGGAATCGTAGCCGCCGCGAGGGATTCGCGTCGGTTGCAAGGGGGGGTAAGTTGTGAAAAAATCACTGTTGTTTCTGACCGCCAGCGCGATCACGGCGATTACGTGGAGCAACCCTCTTCTCGCGGCTGCGGCGGAGCCCGCCGGCTCCCAACCCGCTACCGCCGATCCCGCAGGCGCTCAGCCTGCCAGCACCCAGCCTTCGGCCGCAGCCGCCCCCGCTCCCGCGGCGCCGGCGAGCGACCCTTCGGGCATGGCGGACATCATCGTGACGGCGCGCCGCATCCAGGAGCGTCTCCAGGACGTGCCGATCTCGATCACCGTCTTTGACAATCGCCAGCTCGCGAACCGCAATATCGACAGGCCGAGCGACCTTGCGACGTATACGCCCAGCCTGTCCACGACCAGTTCGCTCGGCGGCGACTATACGAGCTACGCGATACGCGGGTTTTCGCAGGCTGCGCGAACAGCGGCGTCGGTCGCCGTCTATTTCGCCGATGTGGTAGCCCCGCGCAGCGGTCCCTCGATCAACGGGGGCGATGGCGCCGGGCCGGGACAATTCATGGACCTTCAGAACGTCCAGGTGCTCAAGGGTCCGCAGGGAACCCTCTTCGGACGGAACACGACGGGCGGCGCGGTGCTTCTCGTTCCGTCCAAGCCGACGAACAAGCTCGAGGGCTATGTCGAGGGTCAGTACGGAAGCTACGACTGGAAGGTCGTCAGGGGTGTGGTCAACGTGCCGCTGAGCGATGTCGCGCGGTTCCGGGTCGCAGGTGAGTTTCAGGACCGCGACGGCCTGACCAAGAATTACGGTATCGGTCCAAGTCGCTTCGACGATAGGCACTTCTTCTCGCTACGTGCCAGTCTCGTCCTGGATCTTACGCCGGATCTGGAGAACTATACGATCCTGTCATATAGCAAGTCCAGAAATAATGGAACGCTCAACCGGATATTGAGCTGCGATCCCACCGTATTCCCGCTGGGTACGCTGGCGTGCGGCTCGGCGAACGCGCAGTTCGCTCGCCAGCAGGGGCGAACCGTGTTCAGCGGCGAGAACGATCTCCTCGATCCGTATATCCGGCGCGAGCAGTGGGGCATCATCAACACCACGACCTGGCACGCGAGCGACACGCTGACGATCAAGAATATCGCGAGCTACACGCAGCTGGTGTCTGACATCAAAGCCGACGTGTCGGGAACCAATTTCACGATCCCGACCGGGCAGATCACGTTTCCGGGCCTGGGGGCGGTGTCCACCGGCGCGCTCGCCGGATTGCCGATAACCTTCATCCAGGTGCCCAGCTCCAACTACCACACGGCAGCCGATCAATACACGGCATCGGAAGAGTTGCAGTTCCAAGGCCAGACCGGGAACGGTCGCTTGATCTGGCAGGCCGGGCTTTACGGTGAGAAGAGCGGCCCGTTGGGACTCGTCGTGGAGCCATCCAGCACGCTGCTCAACTGTACGAATGCTGCCCAGCTTCAATGCAGCGATCCGCTTCGGAACATCGTGGTGAACGCGCTCAACCTGCCTCCGGCGTTCCAGTCGCTGATCCCGTCTATCGGCAGCGATGAGGTTCAGTCCGCGAACATCAGGTTCGTCAACCTCGGGATCTACGCGCAAGCTACCTATTCGCTTACCGACAAGCTCAAGTTGACGGGCGGTATCCGCTATAGCGACGACAAGACGCGATCCTCCGGCAGCGATACCATCTACAGCTTCCAGCAGACGAATGTCCCCGTGGCAGCCTGCGCTCGTCTCGATCTCAGTCTGTCGAACGGTTGCCTCGTCTCGTTCAAACAGAAGAGCGCCAAGCCGACGTGGCTCGTGGATCTCGATTATAAGCCGGACGACGACATCCTGCTCTACGCGAAATATGCGCGCGGTTATCGTCAGGGCAGTATATCGGTGACGTCGTCCGATGGGTATCAGACGTTCGGTCCGGAATCGGTCGATTCCTATGAGACCGGCGCGAAGCTGTCGCTCCGAGGTGCCTTGCGGGGCTATATCAACGTCTCGGCCTTCTACAACAATCTCAAGAACCAGCAGCTCCAGGCGACGTTCATCCCTGCCCTGGGTCAGGGCCGGCCTGAGGCCGGAATCGTCAATGCCGGCAAGTCCCGTGTCTATGGCGTCGAAGTCGAGTCCGTTCTCGTGCCGTTCCGGGGCATGACACTCAGCGGAAGCTATGCCTATCTCAATACGAAGTTGCAGCAGATATCCCCGATCGACTGCGATCCCGCAAAGTACATCCAGTGTGCGTCCACATCCTTGCAGGGTCAGGATCTGATCCAGTCTCCTCGCCACAAGTTTTCGATCGGAGCAACCTACCAGCTCCCGCTTGATGGCTCGGTCGGCAAGGTCAGCGCCGGCGCCGTGTTCACCTATCAGAGCAGCCAGTTGTTTCCGGTGCAGGCTGGAGCCGATCAGAAGCAGCCGGGCTACGGTTTGCTCAACCTCAACCTCAACTGGGACAATGCCCTCGGATTGCCGGTCGACCTCTCGGTGTTCGCAACCAATGCGTTGAACAAGAAATACCGCGACTTCATTTTCGGTCTGTTCACCAGCACCGGAGTGGAACTCGCTCATTACGGCGAGCAGCGGATCGTCGGTGCCAAGCTCCGCTATCGGTTCGGCGGATGAGGATGTCATCGTCCCAGAGTCGGATGACTTCGGTTTGATCCACTTTATCTCCGTTCGTGGCGAGGGACGTTGAGGCCCTGCCCTGGCACGGCGTCTCGATCTTGCTCGACACGAACGGGTATGGTGGATCAAACCGAGCTCATCCCGCTCTAAGGTAAAGTCTTCCGCCGAGACCGGCTTCGGTTCCGGACCGGCAGGACCCGATGACCGCGACGATCGATCGACGGTCCGACGTCCTCGCGTGGGTCGGTCGCCGGATCCCATGCGACGGGCTGGCGCGGCGCGGGCCGGGTGGCCCGATCGACGGCAAGACACCCGGCGCCCAGCCACCGCTCGGTGCGGGGCAGCGCCATGCGCTGCTACGGATCGCCGGGGCTGGACCGATCCCCGCCGCGACGCCGATCCCCGTCCGACGCGGCGATCGCTGTTGCTATCCCGTGCCGGGCCTCAGGCGTCGTCACCCATCCGCAACGCCGCGATGAACGCTTCCTGCGGGATGCTCACCGAGCCATATTCCCGCATCCGCTTCTTGCCTTCCTTCTGCTTGTCGAGCAGTTTTCGCTTTCGCGTCGCGTCGCCGCCATAGCATTTGGCGGTCACGTCCTTGCGCATCGCGGCGATCGTCTCGCGCGCGATCACCTTGCCGCCGATCGCCGCCTGGATCGGGATCTTGAACAGGTGGCGCGGGATCAGGTCCTTGAGCCGCTCGCACATCCCGCGGCCGCGCGCCTCGGCGGTCGCGCGGTGGACGATCATCGACAGCGCATCGACCGGCTCGGCGTTGACCAGGATGCCCATCTTGACGAGGTCGCCCTCGCGATAGCCGATCTGATGATAGTCGAACGACGCATAGCCGCGCGAGATCGACTTCAGCCGATCGTAGAAGTCGAACACCACCTCGTTGAGCGGCAGCTCGTAGCGCAGCTGCGCGCGACCGCCGACATAGGTCAGGTCCCTCTGGATGCCGCGCCGGTCCTGGCAAAGCTTGAGGATCGCGCCGAGATAGTCGTCCGGCACATAGACGGTCGCCTCGATCCAGGGCTCCTCGATCCTCTCGATGCGGTTGGGATCGGGCATGTCGGCGGGATTGTGGAGCTCGATCGTGCTCGCGGCTTCCGTCTTGGAATGCGTCAGGTGGATGCGATATACCACCGATGGCGCGGTGGTGATGAGATCGAGGTCATATTCGCGGGTCAGCCGCTCCTGGATGATCTCGAGGTGGAGCAGGCCGAGAAAGCCGCAGCGGAAGCCGAACCCCAATGCCGCCGAGGTCTCGGTCTCGAAGCTGAACGAGGCATCGTTGAGGCGCAGCTTGCCGATCGAATCGCGCAGCTTCTCGAAATCGTTGGCGTCGACCGGGAACAGCCCGCAGAACACCACCGGCTGCACCTCCTTGAACCCCGGCAGGGGTGCGCTCGCGGGTCTCTTCGCATCCGTGATCGTGTCGCCGACCCGGGTCTCGGTGATCTCCTTGATCTGCGCGGTGATGAAGCCGATCTCGCCGGGGCCGAGATCGGCGAGTTGCTCGATCTTGGGGCGGAAGCAGCCGACCCGGTCGATCAGGTGGGTGGTGCCCGCGTTCATGAACTTGACCAGCTGGCCCTTGCGGATCTGGCCGTCGATCACGCGCACCAGGATGACGACGCCGAGATAGGGGTCGTACCAGCTGTCGACGAGCATCGCCTTCAACGGAGCCTCGGCGTCGCCCGTGGGGGACGGGATGCGGGCGACGATCGCCTCGAGGATCTCGTCGATGCCGATGCCGGTCTTCGCGGACGCGAGCACGGCATCGTCGGCGGGCAGGCCGATGATGTCCTCGATCTCGGCGCGCACCTTGTCGGGTTCGGCGGCGGGCAGGTCGATCTTGTTGATGACCGGGACGATCTCGTGGTCGTGCTCGATCGACTGGTAGACGTTGGCGAGCGTCTGCGCCTCCACCCCCTGCGCGGCGTCGACGACGAGCAGCGCGCCTTCGCAGGCGGCGAGGCTGCGCGAGACCTCGTAGGCGAAATCGACATGGCCGGGTGTGTCCATCAGGTTGAGGACATAGGTCGCGCCGTCCTGCGCCGTGTAGTCGAGACGCACGGTCTGCGCCTTGATGGTGATCCCGCGCTCCTTCTCGATGTCCATGTTGTCGAGGACCTGGCTGGTCATCTCGCGCGCGGTGAGGCCGCCGGTGGTCTGGATCAGCCGGTCGGCGAGCGTCGACTTGCCATGGTCGATATGCGCGATGATCGAGAAATTGCGGATCTTGCTGAGCGGTGTCGACACAGGCGCGGGGCATCCTTCGGAAACGTGCGGCCTGATAGCATCGCCGGCCGCCGCCCCCAAGCATGGCGGCGCGATCCATCGTTGCGCCGGGCAAAGCAAAGGGGCCCCCGTCGCCGGGAGCCCCCATCGGTCTCACGCCGGAGCGCCGGATTAGTCGTCGTCGCGGTTCAGGAAGGCCGGGACGAAATCGGGCGCGGGGGCGTCGTTGCCGCCGTCCGCGCGCTCGCGACGCGGACCGCGCTCGCCGCGCCCTTCGCCGCCGCGACCACCGCCGTCGCGACGCGGACCGCGATCGCCGCCGTCACGACGCGGACCGCGCTCGCCACCCCGATCGCCGCGCGGGCCGCGATCACGATCGCCGCCCTCGCGCGGTTCGCGCGGCGGGCGGGTGTCCTCGAGCTCGGCGCCGGTCTCCTGGTCGACGACGCGCATCGACAGGCGGACCTTGCCGCGCGGATCGATCTCGAGCACCTTGACCTTGACCTCCTGGCCCTCTGTGACGACGTCCTTGGGGCTGGCGACGCGCTCGTTCTTCATCTCGGAGACGTGGACGAGACCGTCCTTGCCGCCCATGAAGTTCACGAACGCGCCGAAATCGACGATGTTGACGACCTTGCCGTCGTACACCTTGCCGACCTCGGCCTCCTCGACCAGGCCCTTGATCCACTTGATCGCGGCCTCGATCTGCGCCGGGTCGGACGACGACACCTTGATGACGCCCTCGTCGTCGATGTCGACCTTGGCACCGGTGGTGGCGACGATCTCGCGGATCACCTTGCCGCCGGTGCCGATGATGTCGCGGATCTTGTCCTTGGGCACCGCCATCGTCTCGATGCGCGGCGCGTGCGCGGAGAGTTCGGAGCGCGTCTGGTCGAGCGCCTTGGCCATCTCGCCGAGGATGTGGGCGCGGCCCTCGTTGGCCTGGGCGAGCGCGACCTCCATGATCTCGCGCGTGATGCCCGCGATCTTGATGTCCATCTGGAGCGAGGTGATACCTTCGGACGTGCCGGCGACCTTGAAGTCCATGTCGCCGAGATGATCCTCGTCGCCGAGAATGTCGGACAGGATCGCATAGTCCTTGCCCTCGAGGATCAGGCCCATCGCGATGCCCGAGACCGGGCGCCTGATCGGCACGCCGGCGTCCATCAGCGCCAGCGACCCGCCGCACACCGTCGCCATCGACGAGGAGCCGTTGCTCTCCGTGATGTCGGAGGTCAGCCGGATCGTGTAGGGGAACTCCTCCTTGGTGGGCAGCACCCCGTGCAGCGCGCGCCACGCCAGCTTGCCATGGCCGATCTCGCGGCGGCCCGGCGCGCCGAAGCGGCCGACTTCACCGACCGAATAGGGCGGGAAGTTGTAGTGCAGCATGAAATGCTCGTAGCGCAGCCCGGTCAGGCCATCGATCATCTGCTCGCTCTCCTTGGTGCCCAAGGTGCAGGTCGCGATGGTCTGGGTCTCGCCGCGGGTGAACAGCGCCGAGCCGTGCGCGCGCGGCAGGAAGTGCGCGACCGCCTCGATCGGGCGGACGGTGCGGGTGTCGCGGCCGTCGATGCGGCGGCCTTCCTTGAGGATCGCGGTGCGGACGATGTCCGCCTCGATCTTCTTGACGAGCTTGCTTGCGACCATCTGCTCCTGCGGCGACCTGGATGCCATCGCCGCCTTCGCCTTGGCACGCGCCTCGCCGAGCGCGGTCTGGCGCTGCTGCTTGTCGGTCAGCTTGTAGGCGGCCGCGATGTCGTCGCCGATCAGCGACTTCAGTTCGGCCTTGGTCGCGCTCTTGTCGTCGCCGGCCTTGAGCTCCCAGGGCTCCTTGGCGGCCTTCTCGGCGAGCCTGATGATCGCCTCGATGACGGTGCGGCTGGCGTCGTGCGCGAAGATGACGGCGCCGAGCATGACCTCTTCCGAGAGCTCCCTGGCCTCGGACTCGACCATCATCACCGCGTCGTGCGTGGCGGCGACGACGAGATCGAGATCGCCCAGCGCGACCTCGGCATCGGTCGGGTTGAGCTGGTATTCGCCATCCTTGTAGCCGACGCGCGCGGCGCCGATCGGGCCCATGAAGGGCACGCCCGAGATCGTCATCGCCGCGGACGCCGCGACCAGCGCGAGGATGTCGGGCTCGTTCTCGCCATCATAGGAAAGGACGTGGCAGATGCAGTTGATCTCGTTGTAGAAGCCCTCGGGGAAGAGCGGGCGGATCGGGCGGTCGATGAGGCGGGAGACGAGCGTCTCCTTCTCGGTCGCTCCGCGCTCGCGCTTGAAGAAGCCGCCGGGGATGCGGCCGGAGGAGAAATACTTCTCCTGATAATGGACGGTGAGCGGGAAGAAGTCCTGCCCCTCCTTCACCGACTT
This sequence comes from uncultured Sphingomonadaceae bacterium, assembly GCA_964245815.1. Classification (GTDB taxonomy): domain Bacteria; phylum Pseudomonadota; class Alphaproteobacteria; order Sphingomonadales; family Sphingomonadaceae; genus Solisphingomonas. Next base: position 91,044 of record CAXTNX010000004.1, read on the forward strand.
GGCGGCGGTCACCGCGCAGAGCACCACCGTCTCGCCGAGCGTCGCGAGCACCGCGCCATCGGCCTGGCGGGCGACGCGGCCCGTCTCCAGCGTCAGCGTCTTGCCGCCCCACTGGATTTCCACCTTCTTGGTATCGAACATCTGATTTCCTTCACCCGGACGCCCGATGCGGCCGGAACCTGTGTGCGGACTATCCGGTCCGCGCGGCTCGGAGCATTTCGTGCTCCTTGGAGACCAAGCCGAATTGCCTGTCCCTTCTCGTTCCCCGGCGAAGGCCGGGGCCAGTTCCGAACCCGACGGCGTTGCCGCGCCGGTATCTGCTGGATCCCGGCCTGCGCCGGGATGACAAAAAAGGCGACCTCGCGGCCGCCTCTCCTGTCATTTGCGGAGGCCGAGCTTCGCGATGAGACCGGCGTAGCGCTGCACGTCCTTCTTCTTCAGATAGTCGAGCAGCGAGCGCCGCTTGTTGACCATCATCAGCAGGCCGCGGCGCGAATGATTGTCCTTGGCGTGACCCTTGAAATGCTCGGTCAGGTTGCGGATGCGCTCGGTGAGGATCGCGACCTGGATCTCGGGCGAACCGGTATCGGTCTCGGCGCGGGCATGCTCTCCGATGACCGCGGTCTTGCGTTCGGCAGTGATCGACATCGTCTGACTCCTATCTAGAGGTTGAAGCCGCGCACCACCTTTAGCCCCGTCCCGTCATGCTCGACGAGGGCGACCGGAACAGACGCGTCGGTCGCGAGGTAGAGGCCGGGCGGTGCGGCGGTCCCGATCGTCCGGCGCCCCTGGCGGAGCGCCCCTGCCTGATCGGGGGTGACGGGTAGAGCCGGGATGTCGTCCAGCCCCGCCGCCAACGGCAAGAGTGCCTGTTCAAGGGTGCGGCCCTTAGCGAGTTCCGCCAGCGTGTCCAGCGAAATCGCCTGTGCGAGGGCGAACGGGCCGGCCCTGGTGCGCCGGAGCATGACGACGTGGCCGACGGTGCCGAGCGCGAGCGCGATGTCGCGGGCGAGAGAGCGGATGTAGGTGCCCTTGGAGACGGAGGCGGAGAGGGTGGTTCGCTCCAAGCCCTCCCCGGAACGGCGAGAGGGATCATGCGAAGCATGGCGGAGGGGGGGCTGCACCAGCGGTTCGCGAGGTCCGACGCCCCCTCCACCATCGCTTCGCTTCGATCCTCCCCGTTCCGGGGAGGATCGAAGCGAATGCACCGTCACGCTGCGCGACTTCAGCCCCACCGCTTCGCCCGCGCGCGCGAGATCGTAGGCGCGCCTGCCGTCGATCTTCAGCGCCGAATAGGCCGGCGGCACCTGCTCGATCGGTCCGGTGAACCGCGCCAGCACCGCCGCCACCTCGGCCGGCGTCGGTCGCACATCCGAGGTCGCGATCACCGCGCCTTCGCGATCGAGCGTGTCGGTCTGCGCGCCGAAGCGGATCGTGACCTCATAGCCCTTGTCGGCATCCAGCATCCGCCCGGACAGCTTGGTCGCCTCGCCGAGCGCGATCGGCAGCACACCCGAGGCGAGCGGATCGAGCGTGCCGCCATGGCCGACCTTGACCCTCGCATAGCCGCCCTCGCGCAGCGCACGCTTCACCGACGAGACGATGTCGGTCGATCCCGGCCCGACCGGTTTGTCGACGATCAGCCAGCCATGCAGCGCAGGACCGTGTCGCGGCGACGTGCCGGTCAGGCTCACGCCCATGCGAACCGGATGCGTCTCGCGCCGATGAGCGTCAATCCCCGCCAAGGTCGCGGGCGACCTTCGGATCGCGCAGCAGCGTGTCGATATGGCTGCCTTCGTCGAAGCTCCGGTCGGCGACGAACTTGAGCCTGGCGGCGAACTTGAGCTGGACGCGCTTCGCGACCTCGCGCTGGAGGTATGCGGTGTTGGTGCGCAAGGCTTTCAGCACCGCCTCCTCGTCCTGCCCGAGCAGCGACTTCACGAACACGGTGGCGTGCCTGAGATCGGGCGACATCCGCACCTCGGTGACCGAGACGGTGTGCCTGGTGAGCGTCTCGTCATGCACGTCGCCGCGTATCAGGATCTCGGACAGGATGTGGCGCATCTGCTCGCCCACGCGCAGCAGGCGCACGGACTTGCCTTCGGATGGTTCGGCGTGGCGCATTCTCGTCTCCTCTCCCCTCCGGGGGAGAGGAGGAAGCCCGCCGCGAAGCGGTGGGAAGGTGAGGGCGTGCAACACGCGCCGCCGCGCGTGCCCTCACCCAACTGCGACCAGGCGGCGATGCCGCCAAGTCTCCGTAATCCCGCTCCCCCAAGGGGAGAGGGTTCGACTAAAGCGTCCGTTCCCGCATCTCGACCTCGAACGTCTCGAGGAAGTCGCCCGCCTTGATGTCGGTATGGCCGTCGAAGGTCACGCCGCACTCCAGGCCCGCGCGGACCTCGGGAACGTCGTCCTTGAAGCGGCGCAGCGAGGCGATCGTGCCGTTGTAGACGATGACGTCCTCGCGGGTGATGCGCGCGCGCAGCGCCTTGCGGATGAAACCCTCGACCACCAGCAGACCCGCCGCCTTGCCGTGCTTGCCCGCCGAGAACACCTCGCGGACCTCGGCGCGGCCGACGACATGCTCGATCGCCTCCGGCCCGAGCTGCCCCGCCATCGCGGCGCGGATCTCGTCGAGCAGGTCGTAGATCACGTCGTAATATTTGAGCGCGACCTGATCGCGGGTGGCGATCTCGCGCGCCTTGGCGTTGGCGCGCACGTTGAAGCCGATGATCGGCGCACGGCTTGCCGCCGCCAGCGTCACATCGCTCTCGGTGATGCCGCCGACGCCCGAATGGAGGATGCGGACCTGGATCGCATCGGTCGAGATCTTGTTGAGCGAGCCGACGATCGCCTCCACCGAGCCCTGGGTATCGGCCTTGACCACCACCGGGAACTGCTGCGCCTGCTTTTCTCGAAGAGACGAGAACATCGTCTCCAGATTGGCGGGCGCGGTGGTGGTGCGCTTGCGCTGGATGACGCCGGCGCGATACTCGGCGACCTCGCGCGCACGCGCCTCGTTCTCGACGACCGACAACGGATCGCCCGCCCCCGGCACGCCGGACAGACCCAGCACCTCGATCGGTGCGGACGGACCGGCGATCTTCACCTGCACGCCCTTGTCGTCGATCATCGCGCGGACCTTGCCGCTCTCGGCACCGACCACGAAGATGTCGCCGACCTTGAGCGTGCCCTTGTTGATGAGGATCGTCGCGACCGGGCCGCGGCCCTTGTCGAGCTGCGCCTCGATCACGGTGCCCTCGGCGGGGCGATCGGGATTGGCCTTCAGCTCGAGCAGCTCGGCCTGGAGCAGGATCTTCTCGATCAGGTCGTCGAGCCCGGTCTTCGCCAGCGCGGAGACCTCGACGTCCTGGACCTCGCCGCCCATGCTCTCGACCTGGACGTCGTATTGGAGCAGCGCTTCGCGCACCTTCTGGGCATTGCCGCCCGGCTTGTCGATCTTGTTGATCGCCACGATCATCGGCACGCCGGCCGCCTTGGTATGGTTGATCGCCTCGATCGTCTGCGGCCGGATCCCGTCGTCCGCCGCCACCACGACGATGACGATGTCGGTGACGTTGGCACCGCGCGCGCGCATCTCGGTGAAGGCCTCGTGGCCGGGCGTGTCGAGGAAGGTGATGCGGTCGCCCGACTTCACCTGCACCTGGTAGGCGCCGATATGCTGGGTGATGCCGCCCGCTTCGCCC
>CAXTNX010000005.1:0-89851 GCA_964245815.1 uncultured Sphingomonadaceae bacterium
GCGGTGAGCTTCGCCTCGATCTTGTCGCCCATCGTGCGGATATGCTCGGGCTTGGGCCCGATGAAGATCAGCTCGTGGCTCTCGACGATCTCGGCGAAACGCGCATTCTCGCTGAGGAAGCCATAGCCCGGATGGATCGCATCGGCGCCGGCGATCTCGGCCGCGGCGATGATGTTGGGGATGTTGAGATAGCTCTCCGACGCCGCCGGCGGCCCGATGCACACCGCCTGATCGGCGAGGCGGACATGCATCGCGTCGGCATCCGCGGTCGAGTGCACCGCCACCGTCTGGATGCCCATCTCGTGGCAGGCGCGATGGATGCGGAGCGCGATCTCGCCGCGATTGGCGATCAGCACCTTCTCGATGGGCACGGGTCCGCTTACTCGACGATGACGAGGGGCTGGTCGAACTCGACCGGCTGGCCGTTCTCGACCAGGATCTGCATGACCCGGCCGGCGCGTGGCGCGGGGATGGTGTTCATCACCTTCATCGCCTCGACGATGAGCAGCGTGTCGCCGGCGGCGACCTGCTTGCCGAGGCTGAGGAACGGCGCCGCACCGGGCTCGGCGGCAAGGTAGGCGGTGCCGACCATCGGCGACTTGACCGCGCCGGGATGCTCGGTCGGCGCGGCGAGCGCCGGCGCGGCGGCGGCCGTGGCCGCGGCGACCGGAGCGATGGCCGCCGTCGTCGCGACCGCGGGCGCCGCCGCCATCGACACGGTGCGCGCGACGCGGATGCGGCGATCGCCGTCCTGGACTTCGATCTCGGTCAGGCGGGTGGAGTCGAGCAGCTCGGCGAGCTGGCGCACCAGCCCGGCATCGATCTGCATCGGGGAAGCCCTGTCGTCGGCCATGGGCGTGACCCTTCTCCTTTCGTGGCTTGGCGTTTTCGTGGCTGGGCAGCGCCTTGTCAGAGCTTGGCCGCCGCGTCCAGCGCCAGCAGATAGCCGAGCGCGCCGAACCCCGCGATCGTGCCGCGCGCCGCGCGGCCGACATAGGACAGGTGACGGAAGCCCTCGCGGCTCTGCGGATTGGAGAGATGGACCTCGATCACCGGCACCTTCACCGCCTTGATCGCATCGTGGATCGCCACCGAGCTGTGGGTATAGGCGCCGGCGTTGAGGATCACCGCCTTCGCGCCATCGGCCTGCGCCTCCTGGATCCAGTCGACGAGGTGGCCCTCGTGGTTGGACTGGCGCATCTCGATCTCCAGCCCCAGTCCGCGCGCGCGCTCCTCGACCATGCCGGCGATGTCGTCGAGCGTGTCATGCCCGTAGACCTCGGGTTCGCGGGTGCCGAGCAGGTTGAGATTGGGGCCGTTGAGGACGTAGACGGTGGTGGCGGCCATGAACTCTCTTCCGGTTGCGGGACAAAGGCCGCACGCTTAGATCGTCCTCATCCTATCCGTTCGTGTCGAGCGAAGTCGAGACACACTGCGGACGGGGCACGTCTCGACGGCGCCCGGGACGAACGGAGGTTTGCGATGACGATAAGCGACGGCACCCTCTCGATCCGCGTCAACGGCGAGCATCGCCGTGTCCGCGCCGGCATCACGCTCGCCGAACTCGCGCGGGAACTCGGGCTGGAGCCAAGCAAGGTCGCGGTCGAACGCAATCTCTCGGTGGTGCCGCGGTCGACGCTGGCCGATGTCGCGGTCGAGGACGGCGACGAGCTCGAGATCGTCCATTTCGTCGGCGGCGGCGATCACGCGGCACCGATCGCAGAGGACGGCTGGTCGGTGGCGGGGCGGACGTTCCGCTCGCGGCTGATCGTCGGCACCGGCAAGTACAGGGATTTCGCGCAGAACGCCGCGGCGCTCGAGGCGTCGGGCGCGGAGATCGTCACCGTCGCGGTCCGGCGCGTCAACGTCAGCGACCGAAACGCGCCGATGCTCACCGACTTCATCGATCCCCGGCGGTTCACCTATCTGCCCAACACCGCGGGCTGTTTCGATGCCGAGAGCGCGATCCGCACGCTGCGGCTGGCGCGCGAGGCGGGCGGCTGGGATCTCGTCAAGCTCGAGGTGCTGGGCGAGGCGCGCACGCTCTATCCCGACATGGTCGAGACGTTGCGCGCGACCGAAGTGCTCGCCAACGAGGGCTTCCTGCCGATGGTCTATTGCGTCGACGACCCGATCGCCGCCAAGCGGCTCGAGAATGCCGGCGCGATCGCGATCATGCCGCTGGGCGCACCGATCGGATCGGGGCTCGGCATCCAGAACCGCGTGACGATCCGGCTGATCGTCGAGGGGGCAGGAGTGCCGGTGCTGGTCGATGCCGGGGTCGGCCAGGCGTCGGACGCGGCGGTGGCGATGGAGCTCGGCTGCGACGGCGTGCTGATGAACACCGCGATCGCCGAGGCCAAGGATCCGATCCTGATGGCGCGCGCGATGAAGGCGGCGGTCGAGGCGGGGCGGCTGTCCTATCGCGCCGGGCGGATGGCGGTACGGCGGTACGCCGATCCGTCGAGCCCGCTCGCCGGATTGATCTGAGCGGAACCGGAACCGCCGCCGGACCGTTTTTCGCCTCGATCCGCGCCCGAACGGCGCGTCGCGATCAAGGAGACGAACTATGAGCGAGCTGACCGACAAGATCAAGGGCGTCGCCAACGAGGTGACCGGCAAGGTCAAGCAGGCGCTGGGCGACGGCGGCAACGACACGGGCCTCAAGGCCGAGGGCGCCGCTCAGGAGGGCGAAGGCCATCTCCAGCAGGCCAAGGGCAATGTGAAGGGCGCGGTCAAGGGCGTGGTCGACAAGGCCTGACCGGACGCGATGAGGAAGGGCGCCGTTCCGGATCGGAACGGCGCCCTTTCGTTCGTGTAGGATTGTTACGTGGTTGGCTCTGCCACCGCACTGAACGAGGCCGAGGTACGAACGGACCGGGGAACGCGGTCCCGAACGTGTTGATCGGAGGTCAGCGCACCGACCCGCGGCGCACCAGATTGACGATCGCGAGCAGGATGATCGCGCCGACCAGGGACACCAGGAAGGTGCCCAGCGTCAGCCCGGCATTATTGATGTTGCCACGGCCGAAGATCAGTCCGCCGATGAACGCGCCGACGATCCCGACCACGATGTTGAGCAGGATGCCCTGCTGCGCATCGGTCCGCATCACGAGGCTGGCGAGCCAACCGACAACGCCACCGATGATGAGCCAGATGATGATACCCATGATGTTCCAGTCTCCTCCGCCTGTCGGCTGTGCCGATGGTGGAAAGACTCGGCTCGCGCGGTCCTGTTCCCGCGTACGCGACGAACCGAGCGCGGGTTGACCCTCTCCAGGTCGGATGGCTCGGAAGTGCCGGTCCGGTGAGAACAAAAAAGGCGCCGCCCGCGGGCGACGCCTCTTCGTGGAACCGTGACCGGAACCTACCAGCCATAGCCGCCGTAATAGCCGTAGGGCGGCGGCGGGGCGTAGTAGACTGGCGGCGGCGGCGCGTAGGCATAGCCGTAGCCGCCACCGTATCCGCCGCCATAGCCGCCCCGATAATAACCGCGATCGGACGAGGCGATCGCCGCACCGACGCCGAGGCCGAGCAGCCCCGCGCCGATCGCGAGCCCCGCACCGCCACCGCCGCGATGATGCCAGCCGCCGCCGTAGCCGCCATGATACCCGCCATAGTGACGCGCCTCGGCGGGCGCGGTCGCGGCAAGGCTCGTCGTCGCCACGATGGCGGCGGCGGCGATGCCCGTGATCAACTTGCGCATGTCCTGTCTCCCGATCCGCAACGCAAAGCGCCGCGTCTGATCGGGTTGTGCCCGAGTCGAGTTGAACGGATGCGGAATGCCGCGTTTATCGGGCGTTCAACCTGGCGGCGCGGCGGCGCCCGGCGCCGATTGCTCGCGCAGCGCGGCGATCGTCAGCGCCGGCGTGATCTGTTCGATGTCGGTGCGCAGGTGGAGCAGCGCCAGCCCGGGCTGCTCGAGCGCGCGGGCCAGCGCGGGCGCGAAGTCTCCGGTCCGCTCGATGGTCTCGGCCCAACCGCCATAGGCGCGCGCGAGCGCGGCGAAATCGGGATTGGCGAGTGCGGTGCCCGAGATCCGACCGGGAAAGTCGCGTTCCTGGTGCATGCGGATCGTGCCGTAGCCGCGATTGTCGACGACAATCACGAGCAGCCGGACGCCGCGTGCCGCGGCGGTCGCAAGCTCCTGACCGTTCATCATGAAGCAGCCGTCACCGGCGAGCGCGACGACTTGGGAGCCCGGGTGGCGCAGTGCGGCGGCGACCGCGGCGGGAACGCCATAGCCCATCGCGCCGCTGGTCGGGGCGAGTTGCGTGCCGAACGCGCCGTAGCGCCAGTAGCGATGCCACCAGCCCGAATAATTGCCCGCGCCGTTGCAGACGATCGTATCGCCGGGCAGCGCCGCCTGCATCGCCGCGACGCACGGTCCGAGATCGAGCGCCACGCCGTCGCGCGGTGCCGGCGTCGCCCATGCCGTCCATTCGTCATGCGCCTGCGCGCCGTCCGCAAACGGCAGCAGGTCGAAACTCTCGTGCGCGATCTGGTCGCAGAACTCGTGGACGTCCGCGCAGATCGCCAGATCGGTCCGGTAGACCGACTGGAGCTCGGTCGCGTCCGGGTGGACATGGATCAGGACCTGCCCGGGATGGTCGGGCGTCGGCAGCGTGTAGCCGTCGGTCGTCGCCTCCCCGAGCCTGGGACCGACGACGAGCAGCAGGTCGGCGTCGCGCACCCGCCGGACAAGCCTGGGATTGGGTCCGTAGCCGAGGTTGCCGGCGTAGACCGGCGATGTCGCGGCGATCGCATCCTGGCGGCGGAAGGCGGTGGCGACCGGCAGGCCGATCTCTTCCGCGAACAGCGCGAAGTGATGTGCCGCGCCCGCGCTCCAGTCCGCGCCGCCGACGATCGCGAGCGGCGCGCAGGCGTCGCCGAGCAGCGCGACCAGCGCCGCGATCGCATCGGGATCGGCGACCTGGCGCGGCCGCACCACGCGCGGGCGGTCGATCGCGCCGGCCGCGTCCATCAGCATGTCCTCGGGCAGCGCGAGCACCACCGGGCCCGGCCGGCCCGAGATCGCGGTCGCATAGGCGCGCGCGACGAACTCGGGGATGCGGGCGGCATCCTCGATCCGCGCCGCCCATTTGGCGAGCGGGCGGAACATCGCGACCAGATCGACCTCCTGGAAGCCTTCCCGCTCGCGGTCGCCGCGCGCGACGTCGCCGACGAACAGGATCATCGGCGTGGAATCCTGGCGCGCGGTGTGGACGCCGATCGCGGCGTTGGTGGCGCCCGGGCCGCGCGTGACGAAGGCGATGCCGGGCCGGCCGGTCAGCTTGCCGTCGGCCTCCGCCATGAAACCGACGCCGCCCTCCTGCCGGCACACCACCAGATCGATCGCGGACGTGTCGTGCAGCGCGTCCAGCACCGCGAGGAAGCTCTCGCCGGGCACGGTGAAGACGCGGTCGCAGCCCTGCGCCACGAGGTTGTCGACGAGGATGCGGCCACCGGTGCGGGTCTGGGTCATGGCGCCCATCTAGGCGCGGCGCGCCTGCGCTGCTAGTCGATCCGCCGCGAGACGAAGGACACGGGCGCGATGGCGAAGAAAACCTATCCCGATGCGGCGGCGGCGCTGGACGGCGTGCTGTTTGACGGGATGACGATCGCGAGCGGCGGCTTCGGACTGTGCGGCATTCCCGAGCGGCTGATCGACGCGATCCAGGCCGCCGGCGTCCGCGACCTGACCTTCGCCTCGAACAATGCCGGGATCGACAATGCGGGCATCGGCAAGCTGCTGCGCACGCGCCAGGTCAGGAAGATGATCGCCAGCTATGTCGGCGAGAACAAGGAGTTCGAGCGGCAGTATCTGTCGGGCGAGCTCGAGGTCGAGTTCTCGCCGCAGGGCACGCTGGCCGAGCGGCTGCGCGCGGGCGGGGCGGGCATTCCCGGCTTCTACACCAGGACCGGCTACGGGACGCAGGTCGCGGACGGCAAGGAGGTCAAGGCGTTCGACGGCGAGATGTACGTGCTGGAACGCGGCATCTTCGCGGACCTGTCGATCATCAAGGGCTGGAAGGCGGACGAGGCGGGCAACCTCGTCTTCCGCAAGACCGCGCGCAACTTCAACCATCCCGCCGCCACCGCGGGCAGGGTCTGCGTCGCCGAGGTCGAGGAGATCGTGCCGGTCGGCAGCCTCGACAAGGACGCGATCCACCTGCCGGGCATCTACGTCAACCGCCTGATCCTCGGTGCGCCCTATGACAAGAAGATCGAGCAGCGCACCGTGCGCAAGCGCGAGTCGGCATGATGGCGACGGTCAGGCACGAGATCGCGCGGGTGACGGCGACGTGCCGACCGATCAGCCACGCGCGGTCGCGCGGATCCGGATGACCGACGGCGCGGGCAGCCGCGTCTGGATCGATGCGGGCATTTTGCAGGATCCGACCGCGTGCGGTTATCTGGCTTCCTGAACAGGTCGAAACGATCACCACCATCCAAGAGGGGAAGCTGAACCGATGCCCTGGTCCCGCGACGAGATGGCGGCGCGCGCCGCGCGCGAGCTGGAGGACGGTTTCTACGTCAATCTCGGCATCGGCATCCCGACGCTGGTCGCCAACCATGTCCCCGGGGGCGTCGAGGTGACGTTGCAGTCGGAGAACGGGATGCTCGGCATCGGCCCGTTCCCGTACGAGGGCGAGGAGGACGCCGATCTCATCAACGCCGGCAAGCAGACGGTGAGCGAGCTGCCCTCGACGAGCTATTTCTCGTCCGCGGAGAGTTTCGCGATGATCCGCGGCGGGCATATCGATCTGGCGGTGCTTGGTGCGATGGAGGTCGCGCAGAACGGCGACATCGCCAACTGGATGATCCCCGGCAAAATGGTCAAGGGCATGGGCGGCGCGATGGACCTCGTCGCCGGCGTCCGCAAGATCATCGTCGTGATGGAGCACAGCTCCAAGCATGGCGAGCCCAAGTTCATCCCCGACTGCACGCTGCCGCTGACCGGCAAGAACGTCGTCGACATGATCGTCACCGAGCTGTGCGTGTTCGCGCGGCCCGATCACGACAGCGCGTTCCGGCTGATCGAACTCGCGCCGGGGGTGACGGCGGACGAGGTCGCCGCGAGAACGAGCGCCCGGTACGAGGCGATGGCGGGCGCCTAGTCCAATCCCCGATCGCGATCGGGCTGGCGCGAAGGCGGCTGTAAGCCCCGGCGACACTCCATTGCGCCGCCGGGTCGCGCTGCCTATCTCTTTCCGCCAGAGCAACGACACGACGGGAACACCAGGCATGACCACGTTCGACGAGCGGGAGCGGGCGTTCGAAAACAAGTTCGCGCACGATCAGGACATGGCGTTCCGCGTCACCGCGCGGCGCAACCGCCTGGCCGGTTTCTGGGCGGCGGAGAAGATGAAGCTGACGCCGGCCGAAACCGATGCCTATGCCAGCGCGGTCGTGCAGGCCGAGTTCGAGGAGATGGGCGACGAGGATGTCGTCCGCAAGCTGCTCGGCGACCTGATCTCGGCCGGCGTCGATGTCGACGAGGCGTCGATCCGCGTCGAGCTCGACCTCAAGCTGATCGAGGCGCGTCGCCAGCTCATGGAATCGATGTAGCGCCGTGCCGATGGCCGCGGACGAGATCGCGACGATGATCCGCGCCGGCATCCCCGACGCGGCGGTCGAGATCACCGATCTGGCGGGCGACGGCGATCACTATGCCGCACGCGTCGTCGCCGAGAGTTTCCGCGGGCTGCCCCGCGTCCGCCAGCACCAGCGCGTCTACGCGGCGCTGGGCGGCCGCATGGGCGGCGTGCTGCACGCGCTCCAGCTCACCACATCCGTACCCTGAGGACCGAAGCCATGACCGACGAGACCAACGCCCGCATCGCCGAGATCGTCCAATCGAACGAGGTGCTGCTGTTCATGAAGGGCTCGCCGCTCTTCCCGCAATGCGGCTTCTCGAGCCGCGCGATCGCCATCCTCGAGCATCTCGGCGTCGAATACGGCTCGGTCGACGTGTTGCAGGACCAGGCGGTCCGCCAGGGTATCAAGGCCTATTCGGACTGGCCGACGATCCCGCAGCTCTACGTCAAGGGCGAGTTCGTCGGCGGATCGGACATCATGATGGAGATGTACGAGACCGGCGAGCTGGCCGACCTGATGCAGACCGCCGGGGTGAAGTCCAAGGCTGCCTGAACGGGTGCCCGGGGTGGCGGGCCGTCGCGACTGTCGCGCCGGCCCGCCGGTGTTCGCGGGAACATGGAACGCAGGACACGCTGCATCCACCGTGCCAAGCGGCGGCGAGCGGGCTTGGGGGCCGGTCGTGATGGTTAAGAGCGGTTCGGCCGATCGGACGGGTGTAAGCATTTCCGACATGGGGCTTGGGACGCGCCACCGATGACCGTCACCACGCTGCACCCGCTGATCCGCCGGCTGACCGCGCCCAATCCCGGCCCGCTGACCTGCACCGGCACCCAGACGCATCTCGTCGGGCACGGCGCGGTCGCGGTGATCGATCCGGGTCCGGACATCACGACGCATCTCGACGCGATCCTCGCCGCGACCATGGGCGAGCGCATCGTCGCGATCGTCTGCACGCATACGCATCGCGACCACTCGCCGCTCGCCGCCGCCCTCGCCGCGCGGACCGGCGCACCGGTGATCGGTTGCCGCGTCGTGCCGGGCGAGGCGTTCGACGAGACATATGCGCCCGATCGCGTGCTCGGCGAGGGCGAGACGGTCGACGGCGAGAGCTGGACGCTCGCCGCGGTCGAGACGCCGGGGCACACCTCCAACCATCTCTGCTTCGCGCTGCCGCAAGCCGACGCGCTGTTCTCGGGCGATCACGTGATGGGCTGGTCGACCAGCGTCGTCATCCCCCCCGATGGCGACATGGGCGACTACATGCGCAGCCTCGACAAGCTGCTCGGGCTGGACGCCGCGATCTACTATCCCGCGCACGGCGAGCCGGTGACCAACCCAAGGCGGCTGGTGCGCGGCATGATCGGGCATCGCCGCCAGCGCGAAGGCCAGATGCTGCGCGCGCTGGCCGCCGCGCCCGCGACGATCCCGGAGCTGGTCGCGGGCATGTATGTCGGACTTGATCCGGACCTGGTGCGCGCCGCCGGACTGAGCGTCGAGGCGCACCTGATCGATCTCCGGCGGCGTGGCATGGCGACGCCCGACGGCGCGCGCTGGCGGACGATGGGGTGATCCCAGGTCGACCCTCGCAAGCGTCCCCGACGAGGCGCATACCGCACCGCTCGTGTCGAGCGGCGGGATGTTCGGCGGTGATCGCTGACAAGCACGCGCAGACCGCCTATCTGCGATCGGATCGCCCCGAGCCGGGGCAAGGGACAGCCCCTCGACCTCGCTCGAGGCGAACGGGGCGGATGGTGAGGAGAGTGAGATGAACGCCCCCGTCCAGAGCCGTTCCAGGGGTCTTGCCGGCCTCGACCTCAAGGCCGAGATCGATCGCCTGCGCAAGGAGCGCAACGCGGTGATCCTCGCGCACTACTATCAGACCCCGGACATCCAGGACCTGGCGGATTTCGTCGGCGACAGCCTCGATCTCTCCGCCAAGGCCGCCGCCACCGACGCCGACGTCATCGCGTTCTGCGGCGTCCGCTTCATGGCCGAGGTCGCCAAGATCCTCTCGCCCGACAAGACCGTGATCCTGCCCGACATGGCGGCCGGCTGCTCGCTGGAAGACAGCTGCCCGCCCGCGCAGTTCGCCGCGTTCCGCGCCGCGCATCCCGATCACATCGCGCTGACCTACATCAACTGCTCGGCGGCGGTGAAGGCGCACTCGGACATCATCGTCACGTCGTCCTCGGCCGAGAAGATCCTCGCGCGATTGCCGATGGACCAGAAGATCATCTTCGCGCCCGACAAGAACCTCGGCGCCTGGTTCAACCGCAAGACCGGCCGCGACATGCTGCTCTGGCCGGGCGCGTGCATCGTCCACGAGGCATTCAGCGAGACCGAGCTCATCAAGCTCAAGCTCGAATACCCGGACGCGCCGGTCGCCGCGCACCCCGAATGCCCGGCCTTCATCCTCGATCATGCCGACGAGGTCGGCTCGACCCGCGCGATCCTCGAGTTCGCGCTCAAATCGGACGCGCAGACGATCATCGTCGCGACCGAGCCGCACATCATCCACCAGATGGAGAAGGCGGCGCCGCACAAGCGCTTCATCGGCGCACCCGGCGCGGACGGCAACTGCAACTGCAACATGTGCCCTTACATGGCGCTCAACACGACGGAGAAGCTGTACCTCGCGCTGCGCGACCTGGCGCCGGTGATCGCGCTCGACGAGGCGACGCGGATCGCGGCCAAGAAGCCGCTCGACCGGATGCTCGAGATGGCGGGGCGGACGCCGGGCCAGGGCGATCTCGGGGCGCGGGGCTGATGGCCATCTCGCTCCATGCGGCGACGGTGCCGAGTTCTCTCCAGCTGCTCGACTCGACCGCGGCGCTGATCGACAAGGCGGCGGCGTGGTGCGCGGAAACGGGCCGCGCGCCGGCGACGCTGATCGGCGCGCGGCTGGCCGACGACATGCATCCGTTCGCCTATCAGGTGAAATCCGCCAGGGTCCATTCGATCGGGGCGATCGCGGGCGTGCGGGCCGGCACGTTCTCGCCCGACCGCACCACACCGCCGGACAGCTTCGCCGGGCTCAGGGACCTGGTCGCCGACACGCGCACCGCGCTCGCGGCGATCGATCCCGCCGAGATCGACGGCTTTGTCGGGCGCGACATGCGCTTCGTCGCCGGCGATCGCAGCATCGCCTTCCTCGCCGAGGATTTCCTGCTCAGCTTCGCGCAGCCCAATTTCTATTTCCACGTCACCACCGCCTACGCGATCCTGCGCGCCAGCGGCGCGCCGATCGGCAAGCGCGACTATCTCGGCGCATGGCGATCGAAATGAGCGGCTGGTCGCTGGCCGGCTTCGATCTCGACGCCTTCGTCCGAACGACGCTGGCCGAGGATCTCGGCGAGGCGGGCGACATCACGTCCGCCGCGGTGATCCCGGCGGATACGCGCTTCCATGGCGCGCTGGTCAGCCGCGACGAGATCGCGGTCGCCGGGCTGCCGATCGCCGCCGCGTTTTTCCGTCATCTCGATCCCGACGCCACGATCGAGGCGCTCGTCGCGGACGGCGATCGCGTCGCGCGCGGCACCGTGCTGATGCGCGTCGACGGCGCGGCGCGCGCGCTGCTCGCCGCCGAGCGGTCGGCGCTCAACACGCTCCAGCACCTTTCGGGCATCGCCACGCTGACGCGCCGCTACGTCGACGCGATCGCGGGCACCGGCGCGACGCTGCTCGATACGCGCAAGACCATCCCCGGGCTGCGCAGGCTCGAGAAATACGCGACGCGGATGGGCGGCGCGACCAATCACCGCATGGGGCTGTGGGACGCCGCGATGATCAAGGACAACCACGTCGCGGTGGCGGGCGGCGTCGGCGCGGCGGCGGCGGCGGCCCGCGCGGCGGGGATCGCGCGGATCATCGTCGAGGTCGATCGCATCGACCAGATCGAGCCCGCGCTCGCCGCCGGGGCGACCTGGCTGCTGCTCGACAACATGGCGCCGGCGACGCTGCGCGGCGCGGTGACGCTGGTCGGCGGACGGGTGCCGTGCGAGGCGTCGGGCGGTGTCAATCTCGAGACGATCCGCGCGATCGCACAGACCGGTGTCGACTATGTCTCGGTCGGTCGCCTCACCCAGTCGGCGCCGGCCGCGGATATCGGGCTGGATCTCGCCGCCGCTTGACAGTACGACCCGTTGCGGTTATGTTCACTTTTAGTTCTGCATCGAGGAGTCGCGCCATGCGTGCTTTGCTGCTTGCGATCGTGCTGCTGATGGCGCCCGCGATGATCGCCGCGCAGGATCCGCGCATCGCCCGGACCGAGGACACCACGCCGCGCCGCGTCCCGATCGCGGGCTATACGCTCGCCGTCTCGTGGGAGCCCGAATACTGCCATGGCGCCAGGCGCGCCACCGATGCGCAGTGCCGGCTGCCTGGCGCCCGCGGCTTCATCCTCCACGGATTGTGGCCGGACGGGGCGACCGCGGGACAGTGGCCGCAATATTGCCGGCCGGCGACGCCGCTGAGCGCGGCCGACGTGCGCGCCGGTATCGCGGCGACGCCATCGGCCCGCCTGCTCCAGCACGAATGGGCCAAGCACGGCACCTGCATGGCCGCCGACCCGGCAGGCTATTTCGGCGAGGAGCAGCGCGTCTATCGCGGCATCCACGCGCCGGACATGGCGACGCTGTCGCGGCGTCGCGATCTCACCGACCGGGTGCTGCGTCAGGCGATCGCCGACGCCAATCCGGGCATCGCGCCCGACATGCTGCGGCTCAACCTCAACCCACGCGGCTGGCTAGAGGAGGTGTGGTTCTGCCTGGGTCGCGACAAGCGCCCGGTCCGCTGCGCCGCGCCGGCGAACGATCCGGGCGCGCGGGTACGCGTGCAGGCGCCGGGGACCTAGCGCTCCCGGCCTCGGTCCCACCCGCCCTCGTCGTCCCGCTCTTCCTCGTCATCCCAGCGGCAGCGCGACCTTTGCAGAACACCGTCGTCATCCCGGCGTCGTACCGGAATCCACCGTCCTTCACCTCCCGAGCCATCGATTTCGCGCGCCGGTGGACGCCGGGACCGGTCCGGCATGACGGTACGATGAAGCGCTCGGTCGACTTACGCGATGGTCCCGCGATGGCTGGGATCCCCAGGACGACGCGCGAGCCGCAGACCGGGATCCCGGCGTCCGCTGGGATGACGAAAACCGGCTCTGCATGGACGATCTCTATCGCCGCACCACCCCCTCGACCGTCGCCGTCGACGGATGATGCCGGTCGAGATGGCGCCGGATCATCCTGAGGTTCATGCTGTTGGAGCGGAAGAAGAAATCGGGGATCGCGCCGACCCATGGGATCGCGGACAGCAGCAGATCGACGCCGACATTGCCCGCCATCCGCGACAGCTGCCACTTCGACATGCCGAGGTTGCGCGCCTCCCAGACGATCCAGCCGCCCATCGCGGTCGCGGCGACCGGCCCGATGCCGGGCACCAGATCGAGCAGCACGTCGAGCCCGATCGTGCGGTTGAGCAGCGGCACCCTGACCAGCCCTTCGAGCAGGTGCTCGGCATATTCGATCCGCCGGCGGACCGCCGCCGGATCGCGGCTGAGGCCGGGGATGTCGTCGAGCGTGACCATGACGCGGTGTCCTTTCGTGCGCCCGCCGTCAGCGCACGACATCGCTCCTAAGTTCATCCAGCGGATGGATCGCACGCGGCGACTCGCGATACCGATCCAGCGACCGCGCGACCAGCGACCAGCGCACCGGGCGACCGAGCGCGATGTACGGCGTCGTCGCGGCGATCAGCGCATCGGCCCGGGCGAGCAACACGCTGCGCTCGGCGAGGCTCGGCGTCGTCCGCGCGGCGATCAGCATCCGGTCGCCGGTCGCGGTGCAGGGCACGCCGCTATCGCAGGCGAAGCTGCGCAGGTAGAAGGCGGCGGTGTCGGCGGGTGCGACCCGGTCGATCAGCCGCAGATCGGCCGGCGCGTCCGCGCCCACCACGATCGCCCGGACGCCGATCGCCCGCCAGTCGGCGGCGATCAGCGCGAACAGCAGGCGCGCACCGGGGCCGACAGGCATCGCCACGCGCAGCGGCGGCGCGCCGGAGCCCGCCGCGTGCCACGCCGCCGCCACGGCGCGGGCGCGCGCCTGCCGGTCCGCGAGCGATGCGCCCGCCCAGTCGGGCTGCGCGGGCTGCCCGATTTCCGGGGTGCCCGGGGGCACGATCGCGGTCGCCGGCGTCCAGCCCGGCACGGCCAGCGCACGCGCGATACGATCGCGGTCGATCGCCATCGCCAGCGCGGCGCGGTGCGCGGGATCGGCGACGAAGCCCGTCCCGCCGGCAGCGAACACGAGGCCGAACAGGCCCGGCGCGGGATCGAAACGCAGCCTTCCGGCGGTGGCGCCCGCCGCGCGCGCCACCGCCAGATCGGCGAAACCGCCCCCGGTCACCAGCGCGGCGCGCCCCGCCGCGAAGCGCGCGACGGCGCGACCCGCCCCCTCGCCGCGCAGCCGCACGACGAGCCGCCTCGGCGCGGCGTCGTCGGGGTCCTGTGCCGGATCGGGACGCAGATGCAGCGTCGCGACGCCGTCGGTCAGGCGGATCAGATCGAACGGTCCACCGGTCATCCGGCCGGTCTGCGGCATCGCGAGCGCGGCCTGCGCGAACAGCGCGAGGATATCGGGCCGCGGCGCGCCGAGTTCGATATCGACGACCTGCGGCGTGACCGCATCGACGCGGATGACCGCGCCGAGCAACGGCCGCAGCGGATTGCCGCTCGCCGGGTCGACCGCGATCCGCAGCCGTCGCGCGATCGCGGACGCGCCGGCATCGTCGTCGGCAAGGCGGAAGAGCAGGCTGCGGCCGTTGCCGCTGACGATCCAGCGCCGCGCGCGGCCCGGTACCACCTGCCCGCCGGCATCGAAGCGCAGCAGACCCTGCCGCGTCGCCCCGACCAGCGCGGCAGCGGGTGCGGCGGCGACATCGCGCTCGGCGGCGGCGATGTCGGTCAGCGCGGGTCCGACCACGCTGACGTCGATCGGTCCCGAGGCGGGCGCCGGACGGCACCCGGCGACGAGCGCGATCGCGGCCAGGGGCGCGATGCGTCGCATCGCCCGTCTCCCGGCCCGGCGCGACACGGCGCGATCAGAAGCCGCGGCGCATCAGCCGACCAGCAACAGCGCGGCGAGCACCCCGGCGGTCGCGTAGACGATCACCGCGATCTCGATCGCCGCGTTGGTCAGCACGCCGCGCCGGGTCACGCGCCGCAGCCGCGTGACACGATAGTGGAGCGCATCGATGATCGGGCCGCGATCGGTCATTCCGCGACTATGCCACAGCCGATCCCGGCGCGCATGCGGTCTTGTGGCGCCGCCGGCCCCGCGCCGACGCGGGTGGCCGATATGCCTTGGAACGTGTCCGCCCCCGTACCGGTTGAGCCTACATCGAACCGGCGCTTCGGCTCGCAGGAGAGGACCTCACCCATGTTGTTCACCATCGCCGCCATCCTCGTCGTGCTCTGGCTGCTCGGCTTCTTCGCGTTCCACGTCGCGGGCGGTCTCATCCATCTGCTGCTGGTCGTCGCGGTGGTGGTCGTGATCTTCCAGCTCGTCGCGGGCCGTCGCGCGCTCTGACCGCGGGCGATGCCGGCGGGCGTCGGCGATGGCCGCGATGGTCATCGGCCGGCCGGGCGTCCTCATCGCTGCGGTCCTGCGGAGCGCGCCCGCTCGAACAGCCAGACGCGGATCGCGCTGGCGAGATTGGGCGGCTGGGCGCACTCGATCCGCGTCGCGTCGATCCGCGCCACCAGCGTGGAGAGCGCGACGCCCTCGGCCGCCGCCGCATCGACCAGCGCCCGCCAGAACACCGGCTCGAGGCTGATCGAGGTGGCGTGGCCGGCGATCGCGACCGATCGCTTGACGGGACCGGACATCGGCGTGTGACCCCAGGCTTTCAGCGGACCCGCCGCGACGGCGCGCCGCGCGTTCAGTACATGTGCTGGCCGCCGTTGATCGACAGCGTCGAGCCGGTGATGAAGCCGGCATCCTCGGCGCACAGGAACGCCACGCCACGCGCGATCTCGGCCGCCTGGCCGAGCCGGCCGACCGGGATCCTGGCGACGATCTTGTCGAGCACGTCCTCGGGCACTGCCGCGACCATGTCGGTATCGATATAGCCGGGCGCGATCGCGTTGACCGTGACGCCGAACTTGGCGCCCTCCTGCGCCAGCGCCTTGGTGAAGCCATGGATGCCCGATTTGGCGGCGGCGTAATTGACCTGGCCATATTGCCCCGCCTGGCCGTTGATCGAGCCGATGTTGACGATCCGGCCCCAGCCGCGCCGACGCATGCCCGGGAAGGTCGCCTTGGCCATGTTGAAGCAACCGCCGAGATTGGTGTCGATCACCGCCTTCCACTGCTCGAAGGTCTGCTTGAGGATCGTGCTGTCGCGGGTGATGCCGGCGTTGTTGACGACGATGTCGACCGGGCCATGCTCGGCCTCGACCGCCGCAATGCCGGCGGTGCAGGCGGCGGGATCGGAGACGTCCCATTTGGAGGACGGGATGCCGGTCCGATCCGAAAAGGTCCTCGCCCTGGCGTCGTCGCCGCCATAGTTCGCGATGACCGTCGTGCCGCCGTCGCGGAGCGCGACCGAGATCGCCTCGCCGATCCCGCGCGTGCCGCCGGTCACGATCGCTATCCGGATCATCGCTCTCTCCTCGTCTTTTATCGTCGTGCCGGCGCAGACTACGCAGCCGGCAGCCAGCCTTCAAGCTGGCGTGCGATGAGGCTGCGCAGCATCGCGATGCCGGGCGGCGCGGCGTTGAGGCAGGGCAGACAGGCGAAATGCGTGCCGCCCGCGGCGAGGAAGGTCTCGCGCCCGCGGATCGAGAGCTCCTCCAGCGTCTCGACGCAGTCCGCCGCGAAGCCCGGCGCGATCAGCGCGATCCGCCGGATCCCCCGCGCCGGCAGCTCGGCGAGGGTGCGATCGGTGGCGGGCTCCAGCCATTTGGCGCGCCCGAAGCGCGACTGGAAGGCGACGACCAGTTCGCGGCCAAGCGCGTCCGACAGCAGCCGCGCGGTCTTGCGGCAGTGGCAATGATAGGGGTCGCCCAGCTCGAGCGTGCGCTGCGGCATGCCGTGGAAGCTCGCGATGATCGCATCCGGCACGAAATCCAGCGTTGCGAGCCCGTCCGCGACCGACCGCGCGAGCGCGGCGATATAGGCGGGATCGTCGTGATACGGCGGCAGCGTCCGCAGCGCGGGCTGCCAGCGCATCGCGGCCAGCGCGGCGAAGGCGGCGTCGTTCGCGGTCGCGGTCGTCGCCGCGCAATATTGCGGATAGAGCGGCGCGACCAGGATGCGATCGCAGCCCTGCGCCTTCAGCGCGGCGATGCGATCGGCGATCGCGGGGCGGCCGTAGCGCATCGCGTGATCGACGACGACGTGCGCGCCGAACGCATCCTTGAGCGCCGCCGCCTGCGCGCGCGTGATCGCGGCGAGCGGCGAGCCGTCCTCGGTCCACACCTGGCGGTAGGCATGGGCGGACCTGGCGGGACGCGTGCGCAGGATGATGCCGTGGAGGATCGGCAGCCAGGCGACGCGCGGGATCTCGACGACGCGGCGGTCCGACAGGAACTCGGCGAGATAGCGCCGCACCGCGCCGGCCTCGGCGGCGTCCGGCGTGCCGAGATTGGTCAGCAGCACGCCGATCCTCGGCGCCGGGACGGGGGGATGATCGGATGGCAGGGTCGCGCCGGGGGTTGTCGCCATGGCCGGCAGATAGGGAGCGCCGGCGTGCGGCGATAGGGCGAAGATGCGATGGCCAGCCGACCAGCCCGCCTGTCCTGCCCCTTCGAGCGATTCGGTCCGGCCCGGAAGTGCTCCGACCCGTTCGGGTCGAGCGCCGTCGAGACACCTGCGCCCGGCCCGGACCCTCGACTTCGCTCGGGGCGAACGGGTTTGGCGGCATCACCCATGGGGTTGCGGGTCGCCCCCGGGCCCGCGCCCTTCCTTGCGCGACGCCGAACACACTCTAAGACACCGCGCATGCCGCCGATCGACACCGCCGCCTTCATCCATTTCGCCGGCCTGCCGCTGTCGCCGGTGGCGCTGGCGCTCGGGCCGTTCGTGATCCGCTGGTATTCGCTCGCCTATATCGCGGGCATCCTGCTCGGCTGGTGGTACATGCTGCGGCTGATCGACCAGCCCGGCGCGCCCTGGGCGCGACGCCACGCCGACGACTTCGTGTTCTACGCCACGTTGGGCGTGCTGCTCGGCGGGCGGCTCGGCTATGTGCTGTTCTACCGGCCGGACTTCTACCTCGCCCATCCCGTCGACATCCTCAAGCTGTGGGAGGGCGGCATGTCGTTCCATGGCGGCACGCTGGGCGTCGTGCTGGCGCTGGTGCTCTTCTGCCGGCGCCACGGCCTCAGGCTGCTGCGCGTCGCCGACTATCTCGCGGTGGTCAGCCCGATCGGGCTGTTCTTCGGCCGGCTCGCCAATTTCGTCAACGGCGAGCTGTGGGGCAAACCCGCCACCGTGCCGTGGGCGATCGTGTTCCCCGGCGGCGGCGAGGTGCCGCGCCACCCAAGCCAGCTCTACGAGGCGGGGCTGGAGGGCCTGCTGCTGTTCGCGATCCTCAGCCTGTCGTTCTGGCGCAGCCCGACGGCGCGCTACAAGCCGGGCTATCTCACCGGCGTGTTCCTGCTCGGCTATGGTACTTTCCGTTTCTTCGTCGAGTACTTCCGCGAGCCCGACGAGCAGCTGGTCGCGTTCGCGCAGGCCACGCATCTCCACATGGGCCAATGGCTGTGCGTGCCGATGATCGTCGCGGGCGGGTGGATGATGGCGACCGCGGCGGGCCGGCGCGAGCGCGTCGAGCCGATCGCGGGGAGCGCCAGCGTCGCCTGACCGCGCCGCCACCGACCTTTCGGAGCGGATCGCGCAGGCGATCGCCGGTGGCGGCCCGATGCCGGTCGCCGACTATATGGCGCTGTGCAATGCGCGGTATTACGCGTCGCGCGACCCGCTGGGCGCGGCGGGCGACTTCGTCACCGCGCCCGAGATCAGCCAGATGTTCGGCGAGCTGATCGGGCTGTGCCTCGCCGACCTGTGGCTCCGCGCCGGGGCGCCCGCGGTGCGCTATGTCGAGCTCGGGCCGGGGCGGGGAACGCTGGCGGACGATGCGCTGCGCGCGATGGCGCGTGCGGGTCTCGCGCCGGCGGTGGCGTTGATCGAGACCAGCCCGGTGCTGCGCGCGGCGCAGACGGCGCGATTGCCGCACGCGGTCCATCACGACGGGGCCGGGACGCTGCCCGACGACCGGCCGCTGCTGATCGTCGCCAACGAGTTCTTCGACGCGCTGCCGATCCGCCAGCTCGTCCGTACCGCGGATGGCTGGCGCGAGCGGATGGTCGCGACGATCGACGATCGGCTGGCGCCGGTCGCGGGCGGTCCGCGTTTCGACGCGATCGTGCCCGCCGCGTTCGCCGACGCCGCGGCGGGCAGCGTGATCGAGACCGCGCCGGCGGCGGTCGCGATGGTGGACATGCTCGCCGGCAGGCTGGCGGCGCAGGGCGGCGCGATGCTCGTCGTCGATTACGGGTATACGGGCCCGATGCTGGGAGACACGCTCCAGGCGGTCGCCGCGCATCGCTTCGCCGACCCGTTCGCGAGACCCGGCGCGCACGATCTCACCGCGCATGTCGATTTCGCCGCGCTGGCGCGCTCGGCGATCCGCGGCGGCACGCGGGTCCACGGCCCGGTCGGCCAGGGCCGCTGGCTGACCGCGCTTGGCATCGATGCGCGCGCGTCGGCGCTTGCGGTCGCCGCGCCGGCGCGCGAAGCGGAGATCGCGGCGGCGCGCGCGCGGCTGGTCGAGGAGGCGCAGATGGGAACGCTGTTCAAGGTGCTGGGCGTGACCGCGCCCGGCTGGCCCGCACCGGCGGGCTTCGCGTGATCGTCTATCGCACCGCGCGCGCCGAAGACGGACCCGCGCTCGGCGCGATGGCGGCGCGCTGCTTCATGGAGACGTTCGGCCATCTCTACGACCCGGCCGATGCCGATGCCTTCCTCGCCGCCACCTTCGGGCCGGGCGGGCTGCCCGCGCAGATCGCGGACCCCGCCTACGCGATCCGCGTCGCGATCGCGGACGAGGGCATCGTCGGCTTCTGCAAGCTCGGCGCCTGCGCCCTCCCCGCGCCGGCGCCATGCGACGCGCTGGAGCTCAAGCAGCTCTACGTGCTCGCCGACTGGCAGGGTGCGAGCGTCGCCGCCGCGCTGATGGACTGGACGATCGCCGAGGCGCGCGAACGAGGCGCCGCGCATGTCGCGCTCGGCGTCTATGTCGACAATGCGCGCGCCCGCCGTTTCTACGCCAGGCGCGGCTTCGTCGAGATCGGCAAGGCGTCGTTCCTGGTGGGCAGCAAGATCGACGACGATCGCATCTATTGCCTGACGCTGTGATCGCGCCGATCCGCAGTGCCGCGCTCGGCGACGTGCCGCACGGCTTCCTTGGCCGGCAAGGCGGCGTGTCGACGGGGATCTATGCGGGGCTCAACGTCGGGCTCGGCTCGGGCGACGACGCACACGCCGTCGCCGAGAACCGCGCGCGCGCCGTCGCCGCGGTGCGGCCGGGCGCGACGCTGGTCACGGTGCATCAGATCCACGGCGCGATCGCGGTGATCGCGACGCCGGGGGCCGACGCGGACCGCCCGCACGCCGACGCGCTCGTCACCGACCGGCCGGACCTGCTGATCGGCGTGCTCGCGGCCGATTGCGTGCCGGTGCTGCTCGCCGACCGGGCGGCCGGCGTGGTCGGCGCGGCGCATGCCGGCTGGAAGGGCGCGCTCGGCGGGGTGATCGTCGCCACCGTCGATGCGATGGAGGCGCTGGGCGCGGACCGCGGCCGGATCGCGGCGGCGATCGGCCCCTGCATCGGGCGGCGCAGCTACGAGGTGAGCGATGCCTTCCCCGCCCCGTTCGTGGCCGAGGACCCGGCCCATGACCGTTTCTTCGCCGACGGCACGCGCCCCGGCCATCGCCTCTTCGACATCGAGGGCTTCGTCGCCGCGCGTCTTGCCGCAGCGGGCATCGGCCGCGTCGATGCGCCCGGGCTCGACACCTATGCCGACGAGCGGCGCTTCTTCAGCTACCGCCGCGCCACGCACCGCGGCGAGCCCGGCTATGGGCGGCAGATCGCGCTGATCGGGTTGCCTTGACCCACCGTTCGCACCGGGCGAAGTCGAAATGCGGTTCTTGCAGGGGCGCGGCGTCGACGTCGCTCAGCCCGAACAAGAGGGCGCTGTCCGGCACGTTCACCGCGTCCGGATGTCCTCCGGCGCCGCCAGTTGCGCGACGATCAGTCCGTTGCCGTCGATGTCCTCGAGCATGGTGAAGCGGCCCCAGGGCTGCTCGTCGATCGGCGCGACGGCAGCGCCC
The DNA here is from genome assembly GCA_964245815.1 of uncultured Sphingomonadaceae bacterium. Lineage (GTDB taxonomy): Bacteria > Pseudomonadota > Alphaproteobacteria > Sphingomonadales > Sphingomonadaceae > Solisphingomonas. Next base: position 20,985 of record CAXTNX010000005.1, read on the forward strand.
GCCGCGGCGAGCCGCGCATGCTCGGCGTCGATGTCGGGAACGTGCACCATCAGCCCCTGCAGACCGCCCGGCGGCATGCCGTCGAACCAGGTGACCAGCGCGATCGTCGCGCCGCCGGTCCTCGGCTGGAGCTGCACCCAGCGCATCTCCGGGCCCATCGGCTGGTCGCTGACGACGGCGAACGCCATCACGTCGGTGTAGAAGGTCCGTGCGGCGGACTGGTCGCGCACGGGTATCGAGACGACGGCGATCGACATCGGCTTGCCCCCCAATCTGGTCTAGGAGGTTCGGCATAGCGCGATCGCGCGCCCGTGCCGAGAGGACCCGACGATGCCCGACATGCCGACCGAAACCGAAGCCGATCTCTCCGGCGCCACCCCGCGGCGCCGCCCCCGGTCGGCGGTGCTCACCGTCGGCGACCGGCGGCTGTCGCCCTCCACGCTGATGATGGGCCATGCCTTCGATCCGATGCTGTCGGAAGGGTCGCTGAAACCGCCGATCTTCCTGACCTCGACCTTCGTGTTCGAGAATGCGGCCGCCGGCAAACGCCATTTCGAGGGCGTCACCGGCAAGCGTCCCGGCGGCGCCGAGGGACTGGTCTATTCGCGATTCAACGGCCCCAACCAGGAGATCCTCGAGGATCGGCTGGGGATCTGGGACGATGCCGAGGATGCGCTGGTGTTCTCGAGCGGGATGTCGGCGATCGCGACGCTGATGCTGGCGCTGGTCAAGCCCGGCGACGTGATCGTGCACTCGGCGCCGCTCTATGCCGCGACCGAGACGCTGATCGGCCGCATCCTCGGCCGGTTCGGCGTGACCTTCCTCGATTTCCCCGCCGGCGCCACCGAGGACGAGATCGCCGAGGTGGTGACCCGCGCGAAGGCGCAGGGGCCGGTCTCGCTGATCTATCTCGAGAGCCCGGCGAACCCGACCAACGCGCTGGTCGACGTCGGGGCGGTCCGCGCCGTGCGGGATCGCCTGCTCGCGGACCCGCGCACGCCGATCGCGATCGACAACACCTTCCTGGGGCCGTTGTGGCAGCAGCCGCTCAGGCATGGCGCGGACCTCATCATCTACAGCCTGACCAAATATGCCGGCGGGCACAGCGACCTGGTCGCCGGCGGCATCACCGGCTCGAAGGCGGGGATCAACCCGATCCGGATGATGCGCAACACGATCGGCACGATCACCGATCCGCACTCCGCGTGGATGCTGCTGCGCAGCCTCGAGACGCTCGAGCTCAGGATGAGCCGGGCGGGCGAGAATGCGGTCAAGGTCTGCGACTTCTTGCGCGATCACCCCAAGATCGAGAGCGTCGGCTATCTCGGCTTCCTCGAGCCCGGCAGCCGGCAGGCCGATATCTTCGACCGGCACTGCACCGGCGCCGGATCGACCTTCTCGCTGTACCTCAACGGCGGCGAGCGCGAGAGCTTCGCCTTTCTCGACGCGCTCAGGATCGCCAAGCTGGCGGTCAGCCTGGGCGGCACCGAGACGCTGGCATCCGCGCCGGCGGCGATGACCCACCTGTCGGTGCCCGACCAGCGCAAGCAGGAACTCGGCATCACCGACAATCTGGTGCGCATCTCGGTCGGCGTCGAGGATGCCGGCGACCTGATCGCGGACTTCGAACAGGCGCTGGATGCGGTCTGAGGTCCGCCGGATGGCAGGCGTCAGTCCCTGACCGCCGCCGAACTGACCGCCGCCGCACCCGGCCCCATCGCGGTGCAGTAATAGCGGCCGCGCGACACCGCCGGGTCCCAGCGGTTGGTGCCGTCGGTGCACTGGGTGTCGCGCGCGACACGCAGCCGCGTGCCCGCGCGGACGCGGACGATGCCCGGCGTCGCCACGCCGCCGGTGGCGGCGTCCGCCATATGCTCGGCGCTGCCGCGGGTCGCATCGCGCAGCCCGCTGGCCTCGTCGCGCACAGCGGGGTTGGTGGCGCCCACCAATGGGGCCGGCCCGGCGCCGACCGCGCCCGCCGACGCGGCGTCGGCCGCACCGGCGCGCGTATGGCCCGGCACCTGCGCGCCCGCCGGCACCGCCGCGGTCAGCGCGAACAGCGCGATCCACCTCCGCATCGATCCTCTCCCTGATGATCTGCCGCGAACGCCTGGCGACCGGCCGCGGTTGCCGGTCAGCGAGACCAGTCGACCACCGGCCAGCCGCGCCGCGCGGCGAGCGCGCGCATCGTCGGCGAGGGATTGGCGGCGAACGGCGCGTCCGCCCATTCCATCACCGGCGCGTCCGACTGATGATCCGAATAGAAGCGGACATGCGCCTCGCCGCGATCGATCCGCTGCGCCGCCAGCCAGGCGATCACCGCGCGCAGCTTGGCCGGGCCGTAGCAGTTCTCGCCGTCGATCCGCGCGGTGACGCGCGCGTCGATGCCGATGATCGAGTTGGTCGCGATCACGTCGTCAAACCCGAGCCGCGCCGCGATCGCCTCGACATAGAGCCGATAGGAGGCGGTGGCGAGGACGAGGCGACGGCCGGCGGCGCGATCCTCGGCGATCTGGCGGAGCGCGCCGGGCAGCGTGTTGTACTGCCAGGTCCGCTCGGCGAAGCGCGCGACCAGCGGCGCGAGATCCGCCTGGCGGACATGCCCGCCGAGCAGCAGCCGCAGGTTGATCTCCTTGAGCCGCGCGCGGGTGATGAGCCTCAACGCATAGGCGAGCATGACGAACGGGACGAGCAGCACGAACACCAGTCGCCACGGCGCGCGGGCCAGCGCGGCGTGCAGCAGGAACGGCGTGTAGGTGCCGGTCCGCGTCACCGTGCGGTCCATGTCGTAGATGGCGAGGCGCGCGATCGTCACGCCCGCCCGCCCAGCACCGCTTCGGCGAGGATCAGATCGGCGGTTTTGTCGACATCGACCGCGGCACACGGATCGGCCAGCGGCACCGCCCGGACGTCGGCCCCCAGCCGCCGTCCGGCGCGGCGCAGCGCCGCGTCGAGCGTGATCGTCCGCGTCAGGAAGCGCGCGAGCAGCACCGGGCCGAACCGCGCGACCAGCCGCCAGCCCTTCTTGCGATCCTGCTCGACCTCGGCCCAGACGCGCAGCACGCCCAGCGCGCGTGGGTTGCCGAGATGGAAGAGGTTGGCCCCGGTCCAGTCACCGCCACGGAAGCGCAGCCAGGTGCGCCTGGTCGCCGGGAAGCGCGCCTCGACCACGCCGCGCTCGACCACGCCGACCGCGACGTCGGCGTCGGCCGGCACGCCGGCCAGGAACGCGGCGACCGTCCCGGGCGTGAGCAGCGCATGATCGGCGGTGGTGACGAGCAGCGGCAACGCCAGCGCCCCGCGCTCGATCGCGACGACGATCGACCCGGCGATGCCGGTGCCCGAGACGACGAAGCCGAGCCGTGGATCGCCGGGCAGTACGGCGGCGATCGCGGCGGTGTCCTGCGTCATCACCGCGATCCGGCCGATCCCCGGGCACGCGAGCAGCGTCGCCGCCACCCGCTCGACCATCGCGCGTCCCGCCACCGGGATCAGCGCCTTGAGCGTTTCGCCGCGGCTCGTGGCGAGCGGATCGGTGCCCGGCCGGCGGCCGGCGAGCAGCAGCGCGTCGATCGTCATGCCCGTGGCGACGACCGTCGGCCGATGCCGGGATGATCCGTGGCGCTGTCCATCGTCGCCCCCTTACAGCTTTGCGCGGCGAACGCACCTCCGGCGATGGGGCTTGCCGCCATTGCCGAAACAGACCACATCCCGATCTGCATGACCGGTCCGGCCGCCGACTTTACCGAGCAGGACGAGACGCTCCGCTTCAGCGGGGCGCTGACGCTTGCGCAACTCGGCGATCTGCCGGCGCGGCTCGAGCGGTTGCAGCGCCCGCCCCGGACCGTCGACCTGTCCGGGATCGAGCGGATCGACACGGTCGGCGCGTGGATCATCCACAAGCTCGAGCGCGATCACCAGGTCCGCATCGAAGGCGCCGACGACAACGCCCGGACGCTGATCGAGAAGGTCGGCGAGGTCGATCAGCCGCTGGAGACGCGGTTGCACGGCCAGTCGAGCCTGCGCGCGGTGCTTGCCCATGTCGGCGATGCGATGACCGCCACGGTCGGCACGCTGTTCGGGCTGCTCGACTTCTTCGGCGCGACGCTGATCGCGATCTGGCAGGTGATCCTCGAGCCGCGCCGCTTCCGCGGCAATTCGGTGATCCGCCAGCTCGAGGTGGTCGGCGTCGACGCGCTCGGCATCATCGGGCTGATGAGCTTCCTGATCGGCATCGTCATCGCTCAGCAGGGCGCGATCCAGCTCAGGCAATTCGGCGCCGAGGTGTTCACGGTCAACCTGATCGGCCGGCTGACCTGGCGCGAGCTCGGCGTGCTGATGACCGCGATCATGGTCGCCGGGCGATCGGGCTCGGCGTTCGCCGCGCAGATTGGCTCGATGCGGCTCGCCGAGGAAGTCGACGCGATGCGGACCATGGGGCTCTCGCCGATCCAGGTGCTGGTGCTGCCGCGCGTCACCGCCGCGCTGATCGCGATGCCGCTGCTCGCCTTCTACGCGGCGATGATGGGCATGGTCGGCGGCGGGCTGTTCGTGTGGCTGTCGCTCGGCATGCCGCCGATCACGTTCGTCGCGCGCATCCGCGAGGTGGTGCCGATGACCGACGTCCTGCAGGGCCTTCTCAAGGCGCCGGTGTTCGGCCTCATCATCGCGGTGTCCGGCTGCTTCCAGGGCATGCAGGTCGAGGGCGATGCCGAGCAGGTCGGCGCACGCACCACCGCGGCGGTGGTCCAGTCGATCTTCCTGGTGATCGTCGTCGACGCGTTCTTCGCGGTGTTCTTCGCGTCGATCGGATGGATCTGATGGACGGCACCGCCGGGGCCGCCACCAGCCCGACCCTGCCCGACGGCGCCGAGACGGTGGTCCGCATCCGCGGGCTGACCAACCGCTTCGGCGCGCAGCTCGTCCACGACCGTCTCGATCTCGACATGCGCAAGGGCGAGATCCTCGGCGTCGTCGGCGGATCGGGCACCGGCAAGTCGGTGATGATGCGCTCGATCATCGGGCTCAAGCAGCCGGAAGCGGGCGAGATCGAGGTGTTCGGCACCGGGACCGCCGACCTCGGCGATGCCGCCGCGCGCGACCTGCGCCAGCGCTGGGGCGTGCTGTTCCAGGACGGCGCGCTGTTCTCGTCGCTGACGGTCGCCGAGAACATCCAGGTGCCGATCCTGGAGTTCTACCCCAGGATCGATCCGCAGCTGCTCAAGGAGATCGCGACCTACAAGCTGGTCGCGACCGGGCTGCCCGCCGGTGCGTCGACCAAATATCCGTCAGAGCTGTCGGGCGGGATGCGCAAGCGCGCGGGGCTGAGCCGCGCGCTGGCGCTCGATCCCGAGCTGCTCTTCCTCGACGAGCCGACCGCGGGGCTCGATCCGATCGCCGCCTCGGGGTTCGACCGGCTCATCAAGGGGCTGGCTCGCACGCTCGGCCACAGCGTGTTCCTCATCACCCACGATCTCGACACGCTGTACGCGATCTGCGACCGGGTCGCGGTGCTCGCCGACCACAAGGTCGTCGCGGTCGGAACGATCCCGGACCTGTTGGCGCTGGACCATCCCTGGATCCAGGACTATTTCAACGGCCCGCGCGGCCGCGCCGCGCTGGACAGCTCGGAGCATGGCGCCACGCTCGAGGACGCCAGGGCGCCCTGGCAAAACGTCGAAGGCGGGGGATGACGGACTGATGGAAACCCGCTCGAACCATGTCCTCGTCGGCGGCGTCGTGCTGGCGATCGTCGCGGTCGCGGTGGCGTTCCTGATCTGGATGGCGCAGGTCGGCAACGGGCATCAGCAGAAATACGATATCCTGTTCCCCAATTCGGTCGAGGGACTGGCAAAGGGTTCCGCCGTCGCCTTCTCGGGGGTGCCGGTCGGCAAGATCGACGACATCAAGCTCCTCCCCGACAGCCCGCAGTTCGTCCGCGTGCGGATCTCGGTCGACGATTCGACGCCGATCCTGCGCGGCACCACCGCGACGATCGCGGGCGTCGGCTTCACCGGCGTCAGCCAGATCAATCTCGGCGGCGCGATCAAGGGCGAGCCGCCGATCACCGACATCGGGCCGTTCGGCGCGCCGGTGATCCCGACCAGGCCCGGCGCGCTCGCCGGCCTGCTCAATTCGGCGCCCGAGCTGATGAACAAGCTGTCGACGCTGACCACCCGGCTCGGCATGCTGCTCGACGATCGCAACATGAACTCGGTTCACCACATCCTCGACAATGTCGATGCGGTGACCAGCGACCTGCGCGCCGGCACGCCGCAGATCAGGCAGACGATGGCCAACGCCAACCACGCGATCGCGCAGGCGGGCCAGGCCGCCGAGCAGATCAGCCGGCTCGCGGGCAGCGCCAACCGGATGCTCGACCAGCAGGGCAAGCCGATGGCCGCCGATCTGCGCGCGGCGATCACGTCGGCGCGCCACTCGGCCGAGCAGCTCGACCAGCTCATCGCCCAGGCGAAACCCGGCGTCACCCAGCTCACGACGCAGACCGCGCCGCAGATCGACCAGCTGGTGCGCGACCTGTCCGACATGGCGGACGCGCTGACGCAGACCGCGAACAAGCTCAACAATGCGGGCGCCGGCGGCGTGCTCGGCGGCAGCAGGCTGCCCGACTACAAGGGCGGGAAATGAGGGCGCAGGCGATGAACCGATTGCTCACCGGCGGTGCGATGGCGATGGCGGCGCTGTCGCTGTCGGGATGCCTCAGCCTCGGCGCCAAGCCGCCGCCCTCGCTGATCCGCCTGACGGCCGCCGAGCGTCCCGGCGCCGATGCCGGCCAGCCGATCGCGGCGGGACGCACGGTGACGGTGATGATCCCGCACGGGCCGGTCGAGTTCTCGCTGCCGCGCATCGCGGTGCGTTCGGCGGGCAGCAGGCTGAGCTATATCAAGAACGCCGCCTTCGCCGACCAGCCCTATCGGCTGATCGCCGGGGTGTTCGGCGAGGTCATCCAGGCGCGCACCGGCCGGCCGACGCTCGACGGGCGCAACTATCACATCGCGCCCGGTATCCGCATCGTCACCCAGATCGACGATTTCAGCATCGACACCGATCGTCGCCAGGCCAATCTGGTGGTCGACGTGATCCGCCAAGCCGCGGACGGCAAGACGGTGACGACACGGCGGTTCGAGGGCCATGCCCCGGTCGCCGCGATCACCTCGGACGGCGTGGCGCCGGCGCTCGATCAGGCGGTCAACCAGGTCGCGGCGGCGATCGCGGACTGGATCGGGCAATAGGCGATGCGGCTCCGGCGCGACCTCCGGAGGCTGTGAAATCGGCGTTTACCCACCACGCGTCCGCTTGCAGAACGCCCCCGTCATCGTCTCCATCCGGCCGCAATACGCGACCAGCCGCGCGTCGTTGCGCACCGGCAGGCGGCTGCCCAGGCCCGCCAGCCCGAGCATATGATCGCCCGTCCCGCCCGACACTGCGCCGGATGCCAGCACGCCCGGATCATAGGCGAGCCGCATCAGCGGCGCGCCGGCGGCGCGAAAGTCGAACAGCACGAGCGGCGGCGCGGACAGGGCGCCGCGCGCGATCGACCGCGCAACCTGCCGCACCGTCTCGCCGGCGCGATCGATCGGCACCACGCCCGAGACGTCGACGGTCAGGTCCAGCACACCGGCCGGCCGCGATACCGCACGGACGACGCCCGGCGCGATCGGCGGCGCGGGGCGCAGGATGCCGGTGATCCACAGCACGGTGCCGACACCCGCCAGCGCGATCACGACGATCAGGACGACGAGCGTCGCGCGCGATCTCACCCGAGGCTCTTCGAGGCCTGCTCGAACACGTCCTTGCTCAGGCCCGGCGCAGCGACGACGCGCTCGAGCGCGGTGCGCATCGCTGCGGCACGGCCGGGCTCGAAGCGGCGCCAGCGGCCGAACGGCGGGACCAGCCGCGCGGCGGACTGGGGGTTGAGCTTGTCGGCGGCGAGGATCGCGTCGGCGACGAAGCGGTAGCCCGCACCGTCCGCCGCGTGGAAGGCGTACTGGTTGGCGGCGAACGCACCGACCAGCGCACGCATCCGGTTGGGGTTGGCGAGCGTGAAGTCGGGATGGTCGGCGAGCGCCGCCACCGCCTGCGCGGTATCCTCGCGCATCGACAGCGCCTGCGCGGTGAACCATTTGTCGAGGACCAGCGCATCGTCGCGGTACCGGTCGTAGAACGCGGCGAGCGCGACCGCGCGCTCGGGCGCGTCGCCATTGGCGAGCACGCCCAACGCGCCGTAGCGATCGGTCATGTTGTCCGCGCGCTCGAACTGGGCGAGCGCCAGCGCCGCCGCAGCGGCGTTGCCGTCCGCCGCGAGATAACCGAGCGCGACGGTGCGCAGCCGGCGCATGCCCTTGGCGACGGGTGTCCGGTCGTAGCGGTCGGCGGCACACGCCGCATAGGCCGCGCGCCAATCCTCGGCGAGCTCGGTCGCCAGCCGCAGCCGCAGCGCATCGCGCGCGCGGCGGATCGCGGCGGGATCGACCTGGGCGAGCTGATCGCCGAGGAACGCCTCGGTCGGCAGCAGCACCGCCTCGCCGACGAACGCGGCGTCGAGATGCGGATAGCCGAGCGTGCGGCGCACCGCCTCGATCACCGCGTCGTCGTCATGCCCCTGCCCGCGGATCGTGGCGAGCAGCGTATCGACCATCAGCTGCTGCATCGCCTCGAAGCGCGCGAACGGATCGTCGTCATGCGCCGAGAGGAAGGCCAGATCGGCTCCAGTGCGGTTGGTCTCGATCACCACCGGCGCGGAGAAACCGCGGTTGATGGAGAGCACGGGCGGCTCGTCGACGCCCTCGATCACGATCTCGGCGTGCGCGCCGTCCAGCACGACGACACGCTCCCCGGCGAGCGTCGCGCCGCTGTGCGCGCCGAACAGCGCGAGGCGGAGCGGGATCGGCATCGGCGTCTTGTCGGGCTGGCCCGGCGTCGGCGGCACGGTCTGGGCGAACCCGATCCGGACGCTCGAGCGATCCGCGTCGTACGCGGTCGTGACGCGGACCCGTGGCGTGCCGGCCTGCTCGTACCAGCGCCGGAATTCGGTGAGATCGACCCCGTTGGCCTGCTCCATCGCGCGGACGAAATCCTCGCAGGTCGCCGCCGTGCCGTCGTTCGCCGCGAAATACGCATCGGTGCCGCGGCGGAAGCCGTCGGCGCCCAGCATGGTGTGCATCATGCGGATCACCTCGGCGCCCTTGTTGTAGATCGTCGCGGTGTAGAAGTTGCCGATCTCCAGGTAGGAATCCGGCCGGATCGGGTGGGCGAGCGGGCCCGCGTCCTCGGGGAACTGGGCGGCGCGCAGCACGCGGACGTCCTCGATCCGTCTGACCGCGCGGCTGCCCTGGTCGGCCGAGAACTCCTGGTCGCGAAAGACGGTGAAGCCTTCCTTGAGGCTGAGCTGGAACCAGTCGCGGCAGGTGACGCGGTTGCCCGACCAGTTGTGGAAATATTCGTGCGCGACGACGCCCGCGATCGCGTCGTGGTCCGCGTCGGTCGCGGTCTCGGGGTCCGCCAGGATGTAGCGCGAGTTGAAGATGTTGAGCCCCTTGTTCTCCATCGCGCCGAAATTGAAGTCGGCGACCGCGACGATGTTGAACACGCCGAGATCGTATTCGCGGCCATAGACGCGCTCGTCCCACGCCATAGCTGCCTTCAGCGCCGCCATCGCGTGGGCGGTGCGCGGCAGATCGGCATCGCGCACCCAGATGCCGAGATCGACCGTCCGTCCCGACATCGTCGTGAAGCTGTCGCGATTGGCGGCGAGATCGCCGGCGACCATCGCGAACAGGTAGCAGGGCTTGGGGAAGGGATCGTGCCATTCCGCCCAGTGCCGCCCGCCGGGCAGCGCACCTTCGCCCACGCGATCGCCATTGGCGAGCAGGATCGGGTAGCGCGCCGCGTCCGCCTCCATCCGCACGGTGTAGCGGCTCAGCACGTCGGGCCGGTCGGCGAAGAAGATGATCCGCCGGAAGCCCTCGGCCTCGCATTGCGTGCAGAGCAGCCCGCCCGAGGCGTAGAGCCCCATCAGCTGGGTGTTGCGATCGGGCGCGAGCTCGATCTCGGTCTCGATGCTGTGCGCGTCGCCGGGCAGATCGATGACCAGCGCGTCGCCCGCGATCCGCCACCCGCCGTCCGCCAGCGCACGCCCGTCGACCGCGACGACGCGCGGCAGCATGCCCGGCGCGCGATCGAGCCGCAGCGGACCGCGCGGTGCCGTCTGGGCCGGGTTGCGGACCACGTCGAGCGTCGCCCGCACCCGCGTCGCGGACGCGTCGAGCGCGACGTCGAGCCGCACCGTCGGGATCAGCCAGGCGGGGGGGCGATAGTCCGCGCGCAACGTCGGCGTGGGCGTCGGCGGGGCAGCGGCAATCGTGGTCTGGGTATCCATGGTTCCGGGCTTCTAGGCGTGGGGGTTCGCGCATACAACCGGCGCCGCGGCGCCGGGTGCCGCGGGAGAGCGCGCCATGCCGACGATGCTGATCTTCGGGCTGGGCTATACCGCGACGCGGCTCGCCGCGCGGCTTCGTGGCGAGGGCTGGACGGTGCTGGCGACGCGCCGCCAGGCCGGCGACGGCGTGCTGGCGTTCGACGATGACGACGGCGTGCGCGCGGCGCTGGCGGCGGCGACGCATGTGCTCTCCTCGGTGCCGCCGGACGACGAGGAAGGCGACCCGGTGCTCGCCCGCCATGCCGATGCGCTGCCGCGCGCACGCTGGCGCGGCTATCTGTCGTCGACCGGCGTCTATGGCGATGCCGCCGGCGCCTGGATCGACGAGAGCGCGCCGACCGGCGGCGGGCGGCGATCGGCCCGCGTCGCGGCGGACGCGGCCTGGGGCGCGGCGGGCGGACACGTCTTTCGCCTGCCCGGCATCTACGGCCCGGGCCGATCCGCGATCGAGCGGGTGCGCGCCGGCACCGCGCACCGCGTCGATGTCGCGGGGCAGGTGTTCAGCCGCTGCCATGTCGACGATATCGTGGCCGGCGTCGTCGCCGCGCTCGATGGCCCGCCCGGCGTCTACAATCTCGCCGACGATGCGCCCGCCAGCCAGAACGCGGTGATCGAGGAGGCGAGCCGGCTGCTCGGCCTGCCGCCGCCGCCGTTCGTCGATGTCGCCAGCCTGTCGGGCATGGCGCGCGGCTTCTATGCCGCCAATCGCCGTGTCGCCAACGGCAAGGCGCGCCGCGTGCTCGGCTGGCGGCCGCGCTTCGCCGACTATCGCGCCGGGCTGGCGGATTGCCTGGCGCGCAGCGCGACGACCAGCCCGGCAAGCGCCGCGACCCCGCCCAGCCCCGCCGCCCACGACCAGCGATAGCCTTCGAACACCGTCGACAATACCATCGCCAGCGGCGGCGACAGCACGCTGGTATAGGCCGCGCGCCCCGGCCCGATGCCGCGGATCACGCGGAAGTAGAAGGAGAAGGCGAGCGCGGAGCCGACCAGCCCGAGATAGGCGGCGCCCGCCCAATACGCGGGCGAGGCCGGGAACACCGGCGGCCCGTCGAGCACCCAGGCGGCGCCCGCGTCGAACAGCGTGCCGTAGATCATCCCCCAGGTGATGAGGCTCGCGACCGGGAGCGCACGCGCCGGCCCGCCTGCCTGCGCGACGTTGGCGATCGAGGAGAACAGCACGCCGCCCAACGACCAGCCGATTCCCGCCATCAGCGCGACGTGATCCGGCCCCGCGGCGGCAAGCTCGTGCGCGAACAGCAGCGCCATCCCGACCATCGCCACCGCCGATCCGAGCAGGAACGCGCGCGATACCCCCTGCTTCAGAAAGACCCAACCGAACAGCGCGTTGGGCACGACCAGCAGCGCGAACAACACCGCCACCAGCCCGGACGTCACGCTGCGCTCGGCGAGATAGACGCAGTAATAGTTGAACGAATATTGCGCGACTCCGTAGATCAGCGCGAGCGCATGCTGGCGCGGCGTGAAGCGCAACGAGGCACCCGAGGCGAACGCCGTCAGAGCCATCGCGACGCCGGCGATGGCGAAGCGATAGGTCACCGACCAGGTGGCCGGCACGTCGTGCAACTGGGTGCGGATCACCAGCCAGGTCGACGACCAGATCAGCGTGCACAGGATGAACGGCAGCGCGACGCCCGCGCGCTGCGGGGCCGTCGTGGTGCGCTCTCCCGCCAGTGCTCCGGTCAAGATATCGTCTCCGATCCGCGTGTCGCGGCTGTTCCGTTCGTGCCGAAAGAGCTCACAATGCTCGGATCGCCGCCGCCAGCGCCTCGATCTCGCCGGGCGGCTGGCTCCACGAAGTGACCAGCCGCGCCTCGCCCTCGGCCCAGTCGTAGAAGTCGAAGCCCTGCGCGCGGAGCGTGCCGGCCTCGGCCGGCGTCATCCGGACGAACAGCTCGTTGGCCTCGACCGGCAGCACCAGCCGCGCGCCCGCCGCCTGCCCCAGCACGGCCGCCGCCTCGTTGGACGCGCGCGCGGTCTCGAGCCAGCGCCCGTCCTCGATCAGCGCGAGGATCTGCGCGGCCTGGTAGCGGCCCTTCGACAGCAGATGCCCCGCGCGCTTGAGCCGGATGCGCGTCGCGCCGGCCAGACCGGAGCGGAAGAACACCAGCGCCTCGGCCGACAGCCCGCCATTCTTGACGAAGCCGAAGCTCAGCACGTCGACGCCCGCGCGCCACGTCACCTCGCCGGGCGCGCAGCCGAGCCGCACCACCGCATTGGCGAAGCGCGCCCCGTCCATGTGCAGCGCGAGCCCGAGGTCGCGCGCGACCGCACCCAGCGCCGCGACCTCGTCGGGGGTGTAGACCAGCCCGTATTCGCTGGCGTTGGTGATCGACAGCGCGTGCGGCTGGACGCGGTGGACGTCGTCGGCGATGCGCGCGCGGCCGGCGCGCACCGTCTCGGGCGTCAGCTTGGCGCCGATGCCGTCGAGCGGCAGCAGCTTGGCGCCGTGCGTGTAGAACTCGGGCGCGCCCGCCTCGTCATTGTTGATGTGCGCGTCGCGGTGGCAGAATACGCCGCCATAAGGAGGCACCAGCGCGGCGAGCGCGAGCGCGTTGGCGGCGGTGCCGCTCGCCACCCAGAGTGCCTCGCACGGCGCGCCGAACAGGTCCGAGAAGGCGCCATCGAGCGACTTCGACAGCGCGTCGCCGTCGTAGGCGGTATCGACCTGATCGGCCGCCGCGATCGCGCGGAGCACGGCGGGGTGGACCGGGGCGGCGTTGTCGGAGAAGAAGCGCATGCGGCTGCGCTTCGCGGAAGCGGGCGGCGGCGTCAACGGGACGGCGCGTGGCGGGCTGGGCGATCGCGCGATCCTCGCCGCGCCTGACGGCCACGCCGAGGGTCAAGACATCGAACCGGGGGACATTCCCGGCGCCGATGCGTTGCGGCTGTCCCACCTGGACGGTGCCAGGCGGGTTATTGGAGGATAGCGGATGTCGACGCCCGAGGATCTGAAAGACCTGTACACGGACGAGCTCAAGGATCTGTGGTCCGCCAACGACCAGATGAAGCGGCTGTTGAAGAAGATCGCCGGCAAGGTCGACGACGCCGATCTCAAGGAGATGATCCAGTCGTCGCAGGACGGGATCGAGCAGCACACCGCGCTCCTCAAGGCGCTCATCGAGGGTCAGGACGAGAAGGTCTCGAAGGAGCATTGCAAGGGTATGGAAGGCCTCGTCACCGAAGCCACCAAGCATGTCGTCGAGGAAGGGCCGGAGAGGGGCCCGCTGCTGGACGCGGTCATCATCGCGCAATACCAGCGGATGTCGCACTACGGCATCGCCGGCTTCGGCACGGCCGCCGCCTATGCCAAGGCGCTCGGGCTCAAGGACGACGCCAGCAAGCTCTCGACCGCGACGAAAGAGATCTACGGCAGCGACAAGTACAGCTCGAAGCTCGCCGACACCGTCAACAGCGAAGCGGAAGCGGCCTGACCGTACGGGGTCCGCCGGCTCGGCCGGCGGACCCTTCGATCCCGCCATCGATCGAGAAGCGGTGACCCCCCGGCGTCACCGGCTCCTTTTCGACCCGGATGCGGACCATATCGCGGTCGCGACCGCATGCACCAGCGTCCCGAACGCCGCGGCGATCGTCGGCGCCTCGTATCGCTCCAGCCGAAGCCTCAGCGCCTCGACGCGCGCGTCCGATCGTTCCCGCTCGATCATCATGCGACCCGGCACATAGTTGTCGGCGGGAATCGCGAAGAGGCGCGCGAGATGGGCGTGCTCGTCCGCCAGATAATAACGGTTGAGCTCGTCCTCGCCGGCCAGCGCATAGCCCGCGTCGATCAGGATATCCTCCCACTCGCCGAAGGTGGCGACATCCGCGCGGTTGGGAGCGACCGCTTCCATCACCACGATCCAGGGCCGGTAGGTCGTGAAGTCGCAACCTTCCAGCACGCTGCGTTCATGCCCTTCCACGTCGATCTTGAGGAAATGGATGGCGCCGGCGACATGCTCGTGGAAGACCTCGGCGAGCGGCACGACCGGAACCTCGAACGCGTCGTCCGCCGGATCGGTACTTGCGAAGCGCGTTTCCAGGGTGCCGAGCTGCTCGCCGTCGTTCGCGAAGAAGCGCAGGCGACCGCGTGTGGCGGACGCCGCCGCGCAGAGGTTGACGTCACGCGGGCGCTTCCGTTCGAACTTCGCGTGCTGGACAGGCAAGGGCTCGAGGTTGATGCCGCGCCAGCCCAGCTCGTAGAAGACCCGGGTCATGGAATCCGTGTCCGGATCATAGGCCCCGACATCGACGTAGAACCCGGCCTGCGGATCGACGTCGCGCAGCGCGCGCATCAGCAGAACATCCTCGCGGATCTGCGCGTAGCTGCTGAACGGCTGCCCGGCGGCGGACCGCGCCTCGCGCCGCGCGCCGGCCGCGATCACCGCGGGCAGGTTGCGGCCCAGCGCATAGGCGCCGCTGACGAACCCGACACGCTCGATCGAGGTTTCGAGATGATATTCGCCGCTGCCGTTCAGCGCGACCAAGACGTACCGTCCGGTCCGGTCCTCGCCCGCCGGATCGACATGCAGCGCATAATCGCCGGGATTGCCGTTCAGACGGACGACCGTCCCGGGCCCGCCTCCGACGAAGAGCTGCCGTCCTTCGGCCGCGGCGGCCACCGTCGTGCCGGGCTCCACGACGATCCTGTCCAAACCCACCTCGATCCGACCCGCTCCTGCTGGAGACCCAAGAGTAGCCGCGATGGCGATCGTGGCAAGTCCACACCGCCCGGCCGCGGCGCGAGGCGGAGCGGATCGCGCGCGGCTGCGCGTCGTCTCACAACCAGTCCCGCCACTTGAACCACAGCACCGGCAGCACCGTGCTCGCCACCATCAGCACCAGCGCGAACGGGTAGCCGATGTGCCAGTCGAGCTCGGGCATGTATTTGAAGTTCATCCCGTAGATACCCGCGACGAGCACCGGCGGCACGCCCGCCACCGAGACCACGGTCAGCAGCCGCACCACGTCGTTCTGCTCGATGCTGATAAAGCCGATCGCGGCATCGAGCATCAGCGAGACGCGACCGACCAGGCTGTTCTCGAACTCGTCGAGCGACTGGATGTCGTGCTGCACGGTGTGCAGCCGATCGCGCAGTCCGTTCTCGACCCGCGGCGCGCAGCGATCGAGCAGGAAGCCCGCGATCCGGCCGATCGAGAGGAAGGAATGGCGGACCTTGACGAGCTCCTCGTTGGCGCGGCCGATGCGGATCATCAGCGATTGCAGTCGCCGCGTCTCGTGGCCGACCTTGTGGCGCTTGCGTGCCCGCTCGGGCTCGACGAAAATCTCGTGGCTCGCCTCGGTCAGCGCCTCGGCGGCGCGCTCCAGCCGGTCGGCGGCGCGGTCGACCACCTCCTCGAGCAGCAGGACCATGATCTCGGGCGCGGCGATCTGCCGCTTCTCGCGCGACAATCCCTCGTGCACCGCATCGAAGGCCGCGTAGTCGGCGAACCGGATCGTGACGAGCGCGTCCGGCATCAGCACGAAGCCGGTCGGCGCCATTACCGGATGGCCGTCCTGCTGGCGGATCAGCGGCGCCGACATCACCAGCCGGTCACCGTCCTGGCGGGTCCGGCTCGACGCCTCGATTTCGGCGAGGCTCTCGCGGTTCGGCACCTCGAACCCGAAGCGGTGCGCGACGCGGGCGATCTCCTCCTCCGTCGGATCGAGCAGATCGACCCAGCGCGCGCCGTCGAGGCTGCGCTCGGTCGCATCGTCGCCGACGCCGTCCTCGCCGTAGAAGGTTCGCAGCATGGGCAGCTCCGGCAGCGGATGGTCTCGGCAGCCCTCGTACCGCCGTTTGCCGCGGGCGCGAATGACTTATCGGTCATGAGTGCCGGCCTGTTCGATAAGATCGAACGACAGGCGAGACTTTATGCCGCTGCCGCCGCAAGTGCGGGTATCCTATCTCCGAGCCATGGCGGGGCGCTTGCGATGTCCCGCGGGAGACCGACGATGATCGAACTCAGACCCTTCGGCACGCTCGGCGGCGCCGATCATGGCTGGCTCGACGCCAGGCACCATTTCTCGTTCGCCGAATATCGCGATGCGGACCGGATGAACTGGGGTGCGCTGCGCGTCTGGAACGACGACGTCATCGCGCCCAAGTCCGGTTTCCCGCCGCATCCCCATCGGGACATGGAGATCGTCACCTATGTCCGCACCGGCGCGATCACGCACCAGGACAGCCTGGGCAATACCGGCCGCACCGGGGCGGGCGACGTCCAGGTGATGTCGGCGGGATCAGGCGTCACCCACTCCGAATATAATCGCGAGGACGTCGCGACCACGCTGTTCCAGATCTGGATCGTGCCAACCAGCGCGGGCGGCGCCCCCGGCTGGGGCGCCAAGCCCTTCCCCAAGGGCGCGCGCGCCGGGCGCTTCGTCACGCTGGCGTCGGGCTTCGCCGACGATGACGACGCCCTGCCGATCCGAGCAGAGGCGCGCGTGGTGGCCGCGACCCTCAAGGCGGGGGAGACCGCGACCTATCCGCTGGGCGCGGCGCGGCGCGCCTATCTGGTGCCGGCGACCGGCACCGTCGAGATCGAGGGCGTCCGGGTGGGCGCGCGCGACGGCGCGGCGATCCGCGACGTCGAGACGCTGAGCGTGACGGCGCTCGAGGACAGCGAACTGGTGCTGGTCGACGCGGCGTAGCGGTCGCGGGTCGCCGCCCGCCCGTTACCCGTTCGTGTCGCGAAGCCGGGACACCTGATCGAGATATGTCCCTCGACTTCGCTCGGGACCCCTGCCCGGACGTTCAGCCCAGCGTCCAGCTCACCACCCGACGCCCGGCGATCGCACTCGCCGGGCGATCCTCGCCCTCGATCGCGGTATCGCCCCACCAGCCCTCGGGGAGCAGCAGCGCATCGCCTTCGGCACGGACGTCGACGGTGTGGACCGCGGCGAGCACGAGCAGCGTGCGGTCGCCATGCCGACGCCGGAACGCGATCGCATCGCGCGCGCGCGCGCCGCTCAGCGTCAGCGGCTCGTATGCGCCGTCGCCGAACAGCGCGGGATCGGCGCGGCGCAGCGCGAGCAGGTCGGCGATCAGCCGCTGGTTGACCGCGCCGCTGCGCCAGTCGTGCGCGCCGCCGTCGAGCGCGGCGATCCGCGCGGCGTAGTCGACCGGGCGGCGATTGTCCGGATCGACCAGCGAGAAGTCCCAGAACTCGCGGCCCTGGAAGAGATCGGGCACGCCCGGCACGGTGCAGCGCAGGGCGGTCTGCACCAGCCCCTTGGCGCAACCGGCGGGCGTCAGCTCGGCGACGAGGGCGGCCGCCTCGTCCGCGAACACGGTCCCCGGCACGAGCAGCGAGCGCAGATAGGCTTCCGCCGCCGCCTCGTAGGCCGCGTCGGGGCTCGCCCAGGACGAGCGCAGCTTGGCCTCGCGCAGCGCCTTCCGCTGCCACCCCGCCAGCCGCTCGGCGAACGCGGACAGACCGCCGGCATCGTCGCGGGTCAGCGTCAACGGCCATGCGCCGACGATCGTCTGGTGGAGCATGTCGGCGTCGCCGCGGTCGATCGTCGGCGGCGCGGAGAAGGCCCAGCGCCGCGCGAACGCCGCCCAGCGCCCGGGCCGCTCGGAGATCACCGCCAGCCGGGCGCGGACATCCTCGCCGCGTTTGTGGTCGTGGGTCGCGGTGGCGAGCATGGCGTGGGGGTGATGCTCGGCGCGCGCCAGCACGGTGCGGCTGAAATGGCGCGCGCCGCTCGCCAGCCGATCGGGATCGAAGCCGACATCGCTGCCCGACAGCAGCCGGCCATAGCGGTAGAAGGCGGTGTCCTCGACCGCCTTGGCGGCGATCGGCGCGGACAGCTGCTGGAAACGGCGCACCGCGTCCGCGCGCAGGGCGGCGTCGCCCGGCCCCTCGCCTGCCAGCCACGCGCCGATGCGCGCGACGAGATCGGCGTCGTTCGGCCCGGCGAGGTCCCGCGCGCGCGCGACCGCGGCATCGCGCAGCGGCGCGTCCTGCGCGGGCGCGGCATCGCCGGTGCCATAGGTGCGGTATGTCGAGAAGCAGACGATCAGCGCCGCGATCGCGCGGCGCAGCGCGGCGAGCGGCAGGTCGCGCGTCGCGAGATCGGACGCCGCGACCTTGCGGAACGCGCCCGCGACCTGATCGAGCTGGCCCGCGAAGGTGCGCGACAGCACCTCCTGCCGCGCCGCGCGTTCCTCGGGCGCGAAATCGGCGGAGCGGCCGGAGATGTCGTGCCACAGCGCGCCGAGCTCGTCGGCGGACGCCGGATCGTGGATCAGCGCGGCGACGTGGTTCATGAAGTCGTAGCCGCTGGTGCCGTCGGTCCGCCAGTCGGGATCGAGCGGCTCGCCCTCGGCGAGGATCTTCTCGACGACCAGATAGGGCGGTCCGGGATTGGCGTCGGCGGGCCGCCACTCGCCCGCCGCCTCGAGCCGCGCGCGCAGCCGGCGGCAATAGCCCGCCGGATCGGCCAGCCCGTCGACATGATCGACGCGCACCCCGTCGATCAGGCCCTGCGCGTAGAGTTTCAGGGGCAGCGCGTGGACCGCGTCGAAGACGTCGTCGCGCTCGACCCGGATGCCGGCAAGCTCGGTGATGTCGAAGAAGCGCCGCCAGTTGATCGCGTCATTGGCGGTCTTCCACCATGCCAGCCGCCAATGCTGGCGCTCGCAGAGCGCATGCAGCGCCGCGGTCTCGATGAAGGCGGCGGGATCGACATCCTGGTCCTGCGCGCGCAGCGGAAAGACGTGCGCGCCGTAGGCGACGACCGCCAGCCGGCCGTCGACCCGCTCGACGCCGAGATCGCCCGACGCCAGCGCCTCGGCATACGGCACGCCGAGGAACGGCGCGAGGATCTTGCCGTCGAGCAGCGGATCGTCCGATCGCCAGTCGATATCGAACCACTGCGCATAAGCGCTGCCCTCGCCCTTCTCGAGCAGATCGAGCCACCACGCATTGTCGCCCTGGCCGACCGCGACATGATTGGGGACGATGTCGAGGATGATGCCGATCCCGCACGCCTTGAGCGCCGCGGCGAGATCCAGGAACGCCGTCTCGCCGCCGAGCTCGGGATTGATCGTCGCCGGATCGACCTGGTCGTAACCATGGTTCGACCCCGCGCGCGCGGTGCCGATCGGCGAGGCATAGAGATGGCTGATGCCGAGCTTCGCCCAGTATCCGACCAGCGGCAGCGCCGCGGTGAACGGGAAATCCTTGTGGAACTGGACGCGGTACGTGGCACGCGGGATCATGGGCGATGGGCTCTCAATATCTCGGTGCGGCGCGCGACCGCGGGATCGGCGAACAGCGCCGCGGGATCGGCGGGATAGCGCCGGCACCAATTGGGATGCTCGACGGTGGTGCCGGGGATGTTGGGCGCCTCGCTCAGCCCGAACAGATCCTCGGCGGGGATCAGCGCGAGCTCGCACGCCGCGCCGGCGACGATGCCGATCGCGGCGTCCACCACGCGCTCGGGTTGCTCGGGGGGCGGCGCCTCGCCCGCCATGCCGCCGCTCCAGATCGCGCGCTGCCAGAACTTCGCGCGATTGTCGGCCCGCTCGTGCCGGGTCTCGACCGCGACGCCGATCCTGTCGCGCCAGTCGAGATCGGCGCCGCGCCACCAGCCCGCGACGGGCGGCAGGTCGTGCGTGCTGGTCATCGCCGCCGAGACCGGGCGATAGTGCGCGGGATCGGCGAACCCGCCGTCGTCCCAGCGCTCGAACGGCAGGATCGACATGCCGAGCAGGTGATGCGCGGCCAGGCGATCGCGGAAACCGTCGGGCACCGTGCCGAGATCCTCGCCGACGATCAGCGCGCGCGCGCGATGCGCCTCGAGCGAGAGCAGGCGCAGCATGTCGCTCTCGGGATAGCGCATATAGCAGCCGTCCGCCGGGCCGGCGCCGTCGGGGATCACCCAGAGCCGGCCGAGCCCGAGCGCATGATCGATCCGCACCCCGCCGGCATGACGCAACGCGGTGCGCAAGGTGCGCAGATAGGGCTCGAAACCGAGCCGGCGCAGCGCGAGCGGCGAGAAGCCGGTGATCCCCCAACCCTGCCCGTCCGGCCCCAGACCGTCGGGCGGTGCGCCGATCGTCAACCCGGCGATGAGTTCGTCGCGGCGGCTCCAGGCATGGCTGCCGCCGGGATCGAGCCCGACCGCGAGATCGCTCACCAGCCCGATCGCCATGCCGCCGTCACGCGCGGCCGCCTGGGCGTGCGCGAGCCCGCGGTCGGCGCGCCATTGCAGCCAGAGATGGAAGCGGACCGCATCGCCATGCGCGGCGGCGAACGCGGCGACGGCGGGGGCGGCGGGATCGTGGTACCGCTCGGGCCAGGATCGCCATCCCCCGCCGCTCCCGGCCACGCCGCATGCATGGTCGATCGCGTCGAACACCGCATGGAGCCGCAGCGGTTCGCCCTCGCGCGCCACGAAGCTATCGAAATCCGGATCGCCGGCGAAGCCGGCATAGCCGGCGCGCAACCGCGCGAGCCGCGCCGGCGACGCCGCCGCCCAGTCGATCAGCGTGTCGCCGCCGGGCTCGGGATCGTCGCCCGGATCGCTGTAGAGGATGTTGAGGAAATCGCGCGAGGACGGCGCATAGGGGCTGTAGCGATCGGGATCGGCGGTGAACAGCGCATGCGCCGGGCTGACCGCGAGCGCATCCGCGCCGGCGTGCGCGGCGACCGCGGCGAAGCGGGCGAGCGCACCGAAATCGCCGAACCCGCGCGGCGCCTCGCCGCGCAGCGCGTAGAGCTGGACAGAGACGCCCCACAGCCGCTCGCGCCCGCTCAGCGTGCGCACCGAGGGCGCGGCGTGCGGCGCCACCGCAAGCGTCAGCGCGCGCGTACCGACGAAGAGGTGGTGATAGCCGGGCAGGTCGATCACGACGTGCGCCGGATCGACATCGCGCGTGCTGCCGTCCTCGAGCACCAGCCGCGCGCGGCCGGGCTCCTCGATGCGGAACGGTTCGCCGACCGCGCCGGTGACGAAATCGGGCGCGAGCACGGTGTCGGACAGGCGCCGCTCGCTGTCGCGGATCGCCGCGTCGCTGCCCGCGTCAAGGCCCATCGCGCCGAGCACCGTGCGCAGCGTCTCGGACGAGACCTCCTGGGGCCGGTCGATATAGTCGCGCCAGTGGACCACCAGCCCGGCGCGCTCGGCCAGCGCCCGCACCGCATCGTCGCTCATGCCGCGCTCCGCCAGGCGACGAACGACGCCGGCGGCACTGCGCCGGCACCCGGCGCGGTGCCGACCACGACGAGTGTCTCGGCGCCATCCGGCACGTCGACCGCCACCGGCGCATCGCCGAGGTTGATCGCGAGCGTCAGCAGCGTCTGGTCGCCGAGCCGCCATTGCGCGCGCACCGCGCCGTCGGCGATCGCCTCGGCGCCGATCGCCGACGCGCCGCGCAGCCCGGGCACGATCCTCTCGCGACGGATCGTCAGCAGATCGCGATAGAGCGTCCGCCAGTCCCCGGCGTCCTCGCCCGGCCGTGGCCGCGACGCCTCGAACGTCTCGCGCGCGTTGGGATCCGGGATCCGCTCGCGCGCATTTTCGCTCTTGAACGCGGCGAACTTGGCGAACTCCTTGCGGCGGCCGTCGCGCACCGCGTCGGCGAGCGCGTCGTGAAAGTCGGTGAAGAACAGGAACGGCGTCGTGCTGCCCGTCTCGTCGCCCATGAAGCAGAGCGGGATCTGGGGAGAGAGCAGCAGCAGCGCGGTCGCCGCGCGCAGACGCGCGGGCGCGACCAGCACGGTCAGCCGCTCGCCCAGCGCGCGGTTGCCGACCTGGTCGTGGTTCTGGAGGAACGAGACGAAGCGCGTCGGCGGCAGATGCGCGCTGGGTTTGCCGCGCGGTTCGCCGTCGTGATTGGGCGAGGGATCGCCCTGGTAGATGAAGCCCTCGCGCAGGCACCGCGCCAGCCGGCCGGCGGGATCGTCCGCGAAATCCTGATAATAGGCGTCGGTCTCGCCGGTCAGCAGGACATGGAGGACGTTGTGGAAATCGTCGTTCCACTGGGCGTCGTACCCATCGTCGCGCAGGCGATCGGCATCGTTGTCCTCGTTCTCGAGCACGAGATGGACATGGCGGCCCGCCCCCGCGCCGGCGCGGATCGCGATCGCCATGCGATCGAGAAAGTCCGGATCGCGGATCGCGTGGACGGCATCGAACCGCAGCCCGTCGAAGCGATATTCCTCGATCCACATCCGCGCGTTGCCGATGAAGAAATCGGCGACCGGCGGCCGGGAGACCGCGACCGCACCGCCCCAGGGCGTCGCCTTGTCCTCGTCGAAGAAATCGGGCGCGACGGCGTGGAGATAGTTCCCGTCCGGGCCGAAATGATTGTAGACGACGTCGAGGAACACCATCAGGCCGAGCCCGTGCGCGCGGTCGACCAGCGCCTTCAGATCCTCGGGCGTGCCATAGGCGTTGGCGGGCGCATAGGGCAGCACGCCGTCATAGCCCCAGTTGCGCGTGCCCGAGAAGGCGTTGACCGGCATGAGCTGGACGGCGGTGAAGCCGAGCGCGGCGAGATCGGGCAGCGTCTCCATCGCCGCAACGAAACCGCCGGCCGCACCGACATGGCTCTCGTGGATCACCGCCTCTTCCCACGGACGCCCGCGCCAGCCGGTCGCACGCCACGCATGGGCCGCCGGATCGACGACGACGCTCCAGCCATGCACGTCGTCGGCCTGGCGACGCGACGCCGGATCGGGGATCGCGGTCTCGGCATCGATGCGGAAGCGGTAGCGCGCGCCGGCACCGACCGGCGCCTCGGTCTCGAACCAGCCGTCGTCGCTTCGCGTCATCGCGCGCGCGTCGTCGCCATCCATCTCCAGCGCGACCGCGTCCCTGCCGGGAGCCCAGATCCGGAAGCGGGTCCGATCGGGGGCGAGCGGCACCGCCCCCCAGCCGGCGGTCAAGCGACCGGCCCCGTCCCGGCGATCACCACCACCGATCGCGCCTGCACCGCGATCGCGTCGCCGACGACGCTTTCGAGCGCCTGCGGATCGGCGCTGTCGATCAGCAGGACGCGATCGAGCACCGGCGGCGGCAGGACGAAGGACAACGGATACTGGCTGGCGTTCATGCACATCGTCACGACCTCGATCAGTGCGTCCTCGCGCCGCCGGGCGCGGCGCATGACGAGCGCCTTGCCCTGCGGATTGTTCCAGTCGTCCATGCTGAGATGCTCACCGCGCTCGTCGAACCAGTCGATGTCGAGCAGGCCCGGCGCCACCTCGATACGGCCGTGGAGGAACGCGCCCGAGCGGACCAGCGGGTAGTGGCGACGGATCGCGGTGAGCCGGCGCACGAAGTCGGACAGCTTATGGCCCTCGTCGCTGTCGAGCCTATTCCAGTCGAACCAGCTCAGCGCGCTGTCCTGGCAATAGGCGTTGTTGTTGCCGCCCTGGCTGCGCCCGAACTCGTCGCCGCCGAGCAGCATCGGCGTGCCGAGCGACATCAGCAGCGTGGTCAGCATCGATCGCGCGACGCGGCCGCGGGTCTCGGTGATGTCGGGATCGTCGCTCGGGCCCTCGACGCCCCAGTTGCAGCTCTGGTTGTCGTCCGAGCCGTCGCGATTGCCCTCGTTGTTCGCCTCGTTGTGCTTGCCGTCGTAGCTGACCACGTCGGCGAGCGGCTGGCCGTCGTGCGCTGTGACGAAGTTGATGCTCGCCCAGGGCCGCCGCGCGCGCACGTCGAACAGGTCGGCCGATCCCGACAGGCGGCGCGCGAACTCGGGGCGCTGGCCGGCATCGCCGCGCCAGAAGCGGCGCGTGGTATCGCGGTACTTGTCGTTCCACTCGGCGAAGCCCGGCGGATGATTGCCGAGCTGGTAGCCTCCCGGCCCGATGTCCCAGGGCTCGGAGATCAGCTTCAGCTGGTTGAGCACCGGGTCCTGGCGGAGCACGTCGAAGAAGCCGGACCTGGCGTCGAAGCCGTTGTTGCCGTCGCGCCCGAGCGTGGTGCCGAGATCGAAGCGGAAGCCGTCGACGCGGAAGCTCGTTGCCCAGTAGCGCAGCGAATCGGCGACCATCTGGAGCACGCGCGGATGGCTGAGATCCAGCGTGTTGCCACAGCCGGTATCGTTGACGCAGACCCGCGGATCGCTGGTCGGCGAACGATAATAGACCTTGTTGTCGAGCCCGCGGAACGACAGCGTCGGGCCGGTCTCGGCGGCTTCGGCGGTATGGTTGTATACGACGTCGAGCAGCACCTCGATACCGGCGGCGTGCAGCCGGCGGATCGACATGCGCAGCTCGTCCGCCGAGCCGCGCGCCATGTAGCGCGCCTCGGGGGCGAAGAAGGCGATGCTGTTGTAGCCCCAGTAATTGCTCAGCCCGCGCTCCTGGAGGAAGCGGTCCTGCACGAAGGCGTGGATCGGCAGCAGCTCGAGCGCGGTGACGCCGATGCGCTTGAGGTGCGCGATAACCTTGGGGTGCGACAGCGCCGCATAGCTGCCGCGCTCGGGCGGCGACACGTCCTCGAGCAGATGGGTGAAGCCCTTGACGTGGGCCTCGTAGATCACCGTCTCCGCCCAGGGCGTATCCGGCCGGACATCGCCCGTCCAGTCGAAGGCGTTGGCCGCGACGACCACCGCCTTGGGCATCGCCGGTGCGCTGTCGCGCCGATCGAACGACATGTCGCCGCGATTGGAGCCGACGCGGAAGCCGTAGAGCGCGTCGGTCCAGCGGACGGTGCCGGACAATTCCCTGGCATAGGGATCGAGCAGCAGCTTGTTGGGGTTGAAGCGATGCCCTTCCTCGGGCTGGTAGGGCCCATAGGCGCGGAAGCCGTAGATCAGCCCCGGGCGCGCATCGGGGAGGTAGCCGTGCCAGACCTCGTCGGTACATTCCGGCAGCGGGTAGCGGACGATCTCGCGCTTGCCCAAAGGGTCGAACAGGCAGAGGTCGATGCGCTCGGCATGGGCCGAAAAGACCGCGAAGTTGACTCCAAGACCGTCGAAGGTGGAACCGAGCGGATAGGGATGACCGGCGTCGAGCTGCGCGGGCAGGGGATGCAAGCGTCAGGGTCCTTCGTGTCGGAGCATGATCGCGCCAAGCGACGGGAGGGTTACCTCGACGGACTGGTCGAAGCCGTGAGACACGACGGCCTGCGTCACTACGTCGCCACCATTGCCGATGTTGGCGCCGCCGTAAAGATCGGCGTCCGAATTGAGGATCTCGCGCCAGCGGCCGGCCGCCGGCACGCCGAGCCGGGTGCCGTGACGCGGCGCCGAGGTCATGTTGACCGCGAACAGGATTGGCGGCGCGCCATGTTTCGACGCGCGCAGGAACGCGAACAGCGAGCCCCCGCCCCCCTCCGCGCTCGCGCCCTCGACCAGCCAGCGGAAGCCCTCCGGATCGGCGTCGGAATGATGCAGCGCGCCTTCGCTCGCGTAGAGGCGGTTGAGGTCGCGGACGAGCGACTGGATTCCGGCATGCGCCGGGTCCCGGAGCAGATCCCAGTCGATCTGGCGATCGTGGTTCCATTCGCGCAGCTGCGCGATCTCGCTGCCCATGAACACCAGCTTCTTGCCGGGATGCGCCCACATCAGGCTGAACAGCGCGCGCAGGTTGGCGCGCTTCTGCCAGGCGTCGCCGGGCATCTTGTCGATCAGCGGACCCTTGCCGTGGACGACCTCGTCATGACTGAGCGGCAGCATGAAGCGCTCGGAAAAGGCGTAGACCAGACCGAAGCCGATATCGCCGCCATGCCATTGCCGATGCGCGGACTCGCGCTCCATGAAGCGGAGCGTGTCGTTCATCCAGCCCATGTTCCACTTGTAGCTGAAGCCCAGGCCGCCGCTCGAGACCGGTCGGGTGACGCCGGGGAACGAGGTCGATTCCTCGGCGATCGTCATCGCGCCGGGCGCACGTTCGCGGACGACCTCGTTGAGCCGCTGGAGGAATGCGATGCTTTCCAGATTCTCGCGGCCGCCATGGACGTTCGGCACCCACTCGCCCCGCTTGCGGCTATAGTCGCGGTACAGCATCGAGGCGACGGCGTCGACGCGCAGCCCGTCGACATGGAACGTCTCGAGCCACCACAGACCGGACGCGATCAGGAACCCCGCGACCTCGAGCCGGCCGAGATTGTAGATCAGCGTGTTCCAGTCCTGGTGGAAGCCCTCCCTGGGATCGGCATGCTCGTAGAGGTGCGTGCCGTCGAACAGGGCGAGGCCGTGCGCGTCGGTGGGGAAGTGCGCGGGCACCCAGTCGAGGATCACGCCGATCCCGGCCTGGTGCAGGCGATCGACGAACCCGGCGAAGCCCTGCGCGGTCCCGAACCGTGACGAAGGCGCGAACTGGCCGAGCGGCTGATAGCCCCACGATCCGCCGAACGGATGCTCCATGATCGGCATCAGCTCGACATGGGTGAAGCCCATGTCGTGGAGATACGGCACCAGCATGTCGGCAAGCTCGTTCCAGCCGTGCGACTCCTTGTCCCAGGGCCGCTTCCACGAGGCGGCGTGGAGTTCGTAGACCGAGATCGGCGCCCCGGGATGATGGCGGTCGGCACGGCCCACCATCCACTCGCCGTCGCCCCACGCGTGATCGAGCACCGGGGCGACGACCGATCCGGTGGCCGGCGGCAGCTCGGTCGCGCGCGCCAGCGGATCGGCCTTCTCGCGCGCCACCCCGTCGGCGCCGAGCACCTCGTACTTGTAGACCTCGCCCGCGCCGACATCGGGGATGAAGATGTCCCAGATGCCCGAGCCGCGCCGCGATCGCATCGGGTGGCGGCGGCCGTCCCAGCGGTTGAACGCGCCGATCACCGAGACCGCGCGCGCGTTGGGCGCCCATACCGCGAACGCGGTGCCGGCGATGCCGCGGTGCGTCATCGGGATCGCGCCCATGCGGTCCCCGAGCTCCCAGTGGCGGCCTTCGTTGAAGAGATAGATGTCCATGTCGCCGAGCACCGGCGGCAGGCTGTAGGTGTCGGCGGTGTCCTGCACCGTGCCGCCCGGCCAGGTGATGCGCAGTCGGTGGTCGGTCGTGGCGGCGGTCGTGCCGGCCAGTGCACCGACGAACAGGCCGGGCGCGACCTCGTCGAGCGCCGCCAGCGCCTTGCCGTCCCGCGCCGACACCGCCTCGACCGCGCTCGCACCCGGCTGGAACGTCCGTACCTCGTCGCCGTGCCGGCCGAGATAGGCGAAGGGATCCGACCGCCACTGATCGAAGGAAGGATGGCTCAAGACGCACCTTTCATACCCATGAATGGCGACCCAACGACGAAACCCGGCATCTGTGCCGCAGCAATCTTTTTACCCGACAGGAACTGTCGTATGGCCGGCGCCCTACGCCCCCGACAGAGAGGATCACGCGAGATGGCGCCAAGCGCGACGTTGCGGGGGCTGGCCAGCCGGCAGACGATGGCGTTCGTCCTCGCCGGGGGACGCGGCAGCCGGCTGATGGAGCTGACCGATCGCCGCGCCAAGCCCGCGGTGTTCTTCGGCGGCAAGACCCGGATCATCGATTTCGCGCTGTCGAACGCGCTTAATTCGGGTATCCGCCGGATCGGCGTCGCCACCCAGTACAAGGCGCACAGCCTCATCAAGCATCTGCAATATGGCTGGACCTTCTTCCGGCCCGAACGCAACGAGAGCTTCGACGTGCTCCCCGCCAGCCAGCGGATCAACGAGATCAACTGGTATCAGGGCACCGCGGATGCGGTCTATCAGAACATCGACATCATGTCGTCCTACGGCACCAAGTACATCGTCGTCCTCGCCGGCGACCATGTCTACAAGCAGGACTACGGCATCATGCTCGAGGAGCATGTCGAGCGCGGCGCCGAGGTGACGGTCGGCTGCGTCGAGGTCGCGCGCGGCGCGGCGTCGGGGTTCGGCGTGATGCACATCGACGATCAGGACCGCATCGTCGACTTCCTCGAAAAGCCCGAGGATCCGCCGGCGATGCCGGGCAAGCCCGATGTCGCGCTGGCCAGCATGGGCATCTACGTGTTCAACACCGAGTTCCTGTTCGAGCGGCTCGCCGAAGACGCCGCCGATCCCCGGTCGAGCCACGATTTCGGCCACGACATCATCCCGCGGCTGGTCAGGGGGGGGCGCGCCTATGCGCATCATTTCAGCAAGTCGGGGCTCCGCTCGGGCCCCGACAACGAGCCCTATTGGCGCGATGTCGGCACGCTCGACGCCTATCATGCCGCCAATATCGACCTGACCTCGTTCGTCCCCGATCTCGATCTCTACGACCGCGACTGGCCTTTGTGGACCTATAGCGAGATGACCGCGCCGGCCAAGTTCGTCCATGACGAGGACGGGCGGCGCGGCGAGGCGATCTCCAGCCTGGTGTCGGGCGACTGCATCGTCTCGGGCTCGCAGATCCGCCGCTCGCTGCTGTTCACCGGCGTCAAGGTCAACAGCTGGTCGCGGATCGAGGCGGCGGTCATCATGCCGCGCGTCCAGGTCGGGCGCCGCGTCCAGCTCAAGAACGTCATCATCGATCGCGGCGTCAGCATCCCCGACGGGCTGGTCGTCGGCGAGGACCCGATGCTCGACGCGCGGCGCTTCCGCCGCACCGAAAGCGGGATCTGCCTGATCACCGGCGAGATGATCGCGCGGCTCCAGCACTGACATGAAGCGCCTGCGCGTTCTCTCGGTCGCGTCCGAGGTCTTCCCGCTCGTCAAGACCGGGGGCCTTGCCGACGTCGCGGGTGCGCTGCCCGGCGCGCTGGTCGCGGGCGGCGTCCAGACGGCCACGCTGGTGCCGGGCTACCCCGCGATCCGCGACCTGCTCGAACGGCGCAAGACGGTGGCGCGGATCGACGATCTGATGGGCGGCCCCGCCACCGTCGTCGGCGGCCAGGCCGCGGGACTCGACCTGCTGATGCTCGACGCGCCGCATCTCTATGCGCGCCCCGGCAACCCCTATGTCGACGAATCGGGTATGGACTGGGGCGACAACGCGCAGCGCTTCGCGGCACTGGCGATGGCCGCCGCCGCGATCGGCCGGGGGCTGGTGCCGCGCTACCGCCCCGACATCGTCCATGCGCACGACTGGCAGGCCGCGCTGGTGCCCGCCTACACCCACTACGCCGGCACCGGGCCGCCGTGCGTGCTGACCATCCACAATCTCGCCTTCCAGGGCCGGTTCGATGCGCGGCTGCTGGCCAGGCTGGGGCTGCCGGATCGGGCGATGAGCATCGACGGCGTCGAATATTACGGCGGCATCGGCTTCCTCAAGGCCGGCATCGCGTTCGCCGACCGGATCACTACCGTCTCGCCGACCTATGCCGCCGAGATCGCGGCGCCGGGCGGCGGCATGGGGCTCGACGGACTGCTCGCCGCGCGCGCCGATCACCTGGTCGGCATCCTCAACGGGATCGACTTCGCGGTGTGGGACCCGGCCGCCGACCCGCAGATCCCGCGGCCCTTCTCGGCCAGCCGGCTCGCGCCGCGCGAGGCGAGCAAGGCGGTGCTGCTCGACGCGTTCGGGCTGGCGCACGACCTGCGCGCGCCGCTGTTCGGCGTGGTCAGCCGGCTGACCCACCAGAAAGGGCTCGACCTGCTGCTCGAGACGCTGCCGGCGATCCTCGGCGCCGGCGGGCGGCTGGCGGTGATCGGCACCGGCGAGCCCGCGCTCGAGGCGGGCTTCCGCGCGGCGGCCGAGGCCAATCCCGGCCGCGTCGCGGTGCTGATCGGCTATGACGAGGCGCGCGCGCACCTGATGCAGGCGGGCGCCGACGTGCTGCTCGTGCCGTCGCGGTTCGAGCCGTGCGGCCTCACCCAGCTCTGCGCGCTGCGCTATGGCGCGGTGCCGCTGGTCGCGCGCGTCGGCGGACTGGCGGATACCGTGATCGATGCCAATCCGGCGGCGCTGGCGGCGGGTGTCGCGACCGGCATCCAGTTCGCGCCGGTCGCCGCGGGCGCGCTGACGATCGCGATCCGGCGTGCGATCGCGCTCTATCGCGATCCGCCCACATGGCGTCGCATCCAGGCCAACGCGATGACCGCGGACGTCTCCTGGGCGCGCCCCGCCGCCGCCTATGCCGCGTTGTACCGCACGCTCGCCGCCGGGGCCCGCCGCCGGGGCGAGGCGTGACGCGTATCGCAGGGGAACGACGATGGACTATGTGAAACTCGGCAACACCGGGCTCGAGGTGTCGCGGCTGGTACTCGGCTGCATGACCTATGGCGATCCGCAGCGCGGCAACCACGCGTGGACGTTGCCCGAGGAACGGAGCCGCCTGCTCATCCGGCAGGCGATCGAGCTCGGCGTCACCTTCTTCGATACCGCCAACGTCTATTCGCTGGGCTCGTCCGAGGAGATCGTCGGCCGCGCGCTTCGGGAGTTCGCGGATCGCGACGCGATCGTCATCGCCACCAAGGTCCATGGCCGGATGCGCGAGGGGCCGAACGGCGGCGGGCTGTCGCGCAAGGCGATCCTGGCCGAGATCGACCATTCGCTGCGCCGGCTCGGCACCGATCACGTCGATCTCTACCAGACCCATCGCTGGGACCCGGCGGTGCCGATCGAGGAGACGATGGAGGCGCTGCACGACGTCGTGCGTGCCGGCAAGGCGCGCTACATCGGCGCCTCGTCGATGTGGGCGTGGCAGTTCGCGCGCGCCAACGAGGTCGCCCGCGCCAATGGCTGGACGCCGTTCGTCTCGATGCAGAACCACCTCAACCTGCTCTATCGCGAGGAGGAGCGCGAGATGCTGCCGCTCTGCATCGAGGACGGGATCGGCGTGATCCCGTGGAGCCCGCTCGCCCGCGGGCGCTTGACCCGCGATCCCGACGAGAGCACCGCGCGCCAGCAGACCGACACATTCGGCCAGACGCTCTACGATGCCGAAGGCGCGGACCGCGCGGTGATCGAGGCGGTCGCCGCCGTCGCCAGGGCGCGCGGCGTGCCGCGCGCGCAGGTCGCGCTCGCGTGGGTCGCGCAGAAGCCCGGCGTCACCGGGCCGATCGTCGGGGCATCGAAGCCCAGCCATCTCGATGATGCGGCGGCCGCATTGTCGCTCGACTTGACCCAGGAGGAGATCACGATGCTCGAAGCACCTTACGGACCGCATGCCGTGGCGGGATTTTGATCGTGGCGCCGCTGATCGCCCTGCTGCTCGCCGCCGCGCCGGCAGGTGCCCCGATCGAGGTCGCGGTGCATGGCGTCGAGTCCGCGCGCGGATTCGTCCAGGTCAATATCTGCCCCGAGGCCACGTTCCTCAAGGACTGCCGCTGGACCGCGACCGTTCCAGCGGTGGCGGGCACGACGATCGTCACCGTCCCCGACGTGCCGCCGGGGCGCTACGGCGCGACCGCGTATCACGACGCCAACGCCAACCACAAAGCCGATCGCAACTTCATCGGCTTCCCGACCGAGCTTGTCGGCTTCTCGAACGACGCGCCCGTGCACATGGCGCCGCCGCACTTCGCGGATGCGGCGTTCAGCCACGGCGGCACCGCTCAGCGCATCGCCTTCACGCTCCGCAAGATCCCCTGATCGGTGCTTACTTCGCGAGATCGAGCGCGCGCAGCGTGTTCGCCATCGCCCCGACTCCGCCCGACGCGACCGTCGCGGCGATGTCGGCGCGCTGGAGCGCGAGCTGGCTGACCCCGCCCGCGATCACGTCGACGATCCGGTCGCCGCGCATGCGGTAGTAGAGCGTGTCGTTCCCGACCGTCACCTTGACGATCCGGCTGCCGGCGCGCTCGATCACCGCGGGATCGACGATGAACGCGGTCGCGCCCGGCCCCTTGAAGTTGCGCGCCAGCGCGATCGCGGAATGACGCGTCAACGCCTCGATCGCCGACGCCCTGTCCGCGGCCGACGCCCTGGCCCAGGCCGGTCCGACGACCAGCGCCGCGATCGCGGGCATGTCGTAATAGCTCGAGACGATCGGCACGAACCGCGCCGTGCGCGCGGCGAGCCCGCCGCCCGCGGCCTCGACGCCGTTGATCGCCTTGTCGTAGGCGGCGATCCGCGCGACCGGAGCGGCGGTCTGGGCCTGCACCGGGCCGGCCGCCGCAGCGACCGCCGCCGCCATCATCATACCGAACCACGCACGATCCCGCATTCCGCTCTCCTTGATCCGACCGTGATGGCCGCGCCCATCCGAACCACGCGTGAACGCGTCTTGACGGGCCGGCGTGCCATGCTTGCGCCACATGGCCATGCTTTCACTTCCGCGTGGCATGGCATGGCCCTATATGGCTGCGGTCGACACGCGGAGGAGTTCGGATGATCAAGGTGCTGCTGGCCCAGCCGCGCGGCTTCTGCGCGGGCGTGATCCGGGCGATCGACATCGTCGACCGCGCGCTCGATCGCGTCGGTGCGCCGGTCTATGTCCGCCACGAGATCGTCCACAATCGCCATGTCGTCGATACGCTCAAGGCGCGCGGCGCGGTCTTCGTCGAGGAACTCGACGAGGTGCCGGCGGGGGCGGTGACGGTGTTCTCGGCGCACGGCGTCTCCAAGGATGTCGAGCGGGCGGCGCGCGAGCGCGGCCTGCCGGTGATCGACGCGACCTGCCCGCTCGTCACCAAGGTCCATGTCCAGGGCCGCAAATATGTCTCCAGGGGGCGGGCGCTGGTGCTGATCGGCCATGCCGGCCATCCCGAGGTCGAGGGCACGCTCGGGCAGATCGATGGCCCGGTGCATCTCGTCGGCACGCCCGAGGAGGTCGCGACGCTGGATATCCCCGTCGACGTGCCGATCGCCTACATCACCCAGACGACGCTCGCGGTCGACGACACCCGCGCGATCATCGCGGCGCTGAAGGCACGCTTCGCCGACGTCAAGGGCCCGGATACGTCCGACATCTGCTATGCCACGCAGAACCGCCAGACCGCGGTACGCGACCTGTGCC
The DNA here is from genome assembly GCA_964245815.1 of uncultured Sphingomonadaceae bacterium. Lineage (GTDB taxonomy): Bacteria > Pseudomonadota > Alphaproteobacteria > Sphingomonadales > Sphingomonadaceae > Solisphingomonas. Next base: position 54,280 of record CAXTNX010000005.1, read on the forward strand.
GCCAGGCCGATCTGCTGCTCGTGGTGGGTTCGCCCAACAGCTCGAACTCGCGCCGCCTCGCCGAGATCGGTACCGAGATGGGCAAGCCCAGCCACCTGATCGAGGATGGCGATGCGCTCGACCCGGCCTGGCTCGATGGCGTCGCCATCGTGGGCCTGACCGCGGGTGCATCGGCGCCCGAGGAGCTCGTCCAGTCGGTCATCGCCGCGATCGCGAGGATCGGCGAGGTCGAGGTCGCGCCGCTCGACGGGATCGAGGAAACGCTTCATTTTCGTCTGCCGCCGTCGCTCGATCGACTCGCCCCGCGCCCCGTCGCCGCCTGAGGAGTTATAGAATGGACCTTCCCCTCGCCGTTACCGCGCGTCTCGGTGGCTATGCCGTCACGCGCGAGCTGCGCGGCAAGAAGTATCCGCTGGTGCTGATGCTGGAGCCGCTGTTCCGCTGCAACCTCGCCTGCGCGGGCTGCGGCAAGATCGACTATCCGGCCGACATCCTCAACCAGCGCCTGTCCTACGACCAGTGCATGGGGGCGATCGACGAGTGCGGCGCGCCCGCGGTCTCGATCGCGGGCGGCGAGCCGCTGCTCCATCGCGAGATGCCGCAGATCGTCGCGGGCTATCTCGCGAAGAAGAAGTTCGTCATCCTGTGCACCAACGCGCTGCTGCTCAAGAAGAAGATCGACGACTATACGCCGCACCGGTTCTTCACCTGGTCGATCCATCTCGACGGCGATCAGGTCATGCACGACCGGGCGGTCAGCCAGGACGGCGTGTTCGAGGTCGCGATCGAGGCGATCGAGCTGGCGCAGTCGCGCGGCTTCCGCGTCCAGATCAACTGCACCGTGTTCGACGGCGCCGATGCCGATCGGCTCGCCGCCTTCTTCGACGAGATGGAGACGCGCGGCGTCGAGATCACGCTGTCGCCGGGCTATGCCTATGAGCGCGCGCCCGATCAGGCGCACTTCCTGACCCGCGAGCGGACCAAGACGTTCTTCCGCGAGCTGTTCGCCAAGGGCGACGGCGGCCGCAATTGGAGCTTCACCAATTCGCCGCTGTTCCTCGATTTCCTCGCGGGCAACCGGAGCTACGAGTGCACTCCGTGGGCGATGCCGCTCCGCAACATCTTCGGGTGGCAGAAGCCCTGCTACCTGCTCAACGAAGGCTATGCCAAGACCTTCGCCGAGCTGATGGAGGGCACCGACTGGGAGCAGTATGGCGTCGGCAAGTACGAGAAGTGCGCGGACTGCATGGTCCATTGCGGGTTCGAGGGCACGGCGGCGCGCGATTCGATGCGTCATCCGCTCCAGATGCTGACGGTCGCGCGCAGGGGCGTGCGCACCGACGGACCGATGGCGCCGGACGTCGATCTGTCGGGGGCACGTCCCGCGGAGGAGACCTACTCGACCCATGTCGAGCGCGAGCTCGCCCGCATCCGCGCCGAGAAGCCGCGCGCCGGGAAGCACGTCGTTACGGCCGGGTGAGGGGATCTAGGCCTTCGCCGGGATGCCATGTCCGCTGTCGTCACGGCAGCGCGAATTCGGCCTCGGCGAGCGTGGCATAGCCCCGGATCAGGCTCCCCCGCGCCTGCCCGACATCGCGCGCGGTGCCGATCAGCGCGGGGATCTGCCAGGGCCGGGTCAGCACCGAGAGCAACACCCTGCCGAGCGCGATCCCGCCGTCGTCCGCCATGCCGACCCGCGCCGCATGCGGCAGGGTGCGGCTCGCCGGATCGCACACCACGCGCGCCACCGCGAACGGCAGGTCGTGGCGCGCCGCGACGCGCGCGGCGACATGGCTCTCCATGTCGCAGGCGACCGCCCGATTGGCGATGTGAAGATCGTGCTTCTCGGCCGCGGTCGTCACCATCCGGCCGTCGGCGTGGATGCGGCCCAACACCGCGCCCGGCAGCGCGCGCGCCAGCCGATTGATCCAGTCGCGGTTGCGTTCGGTCTGCTGTCCGGTCGCCATCGTGTCGGCGGCGATGCGCAACGGGCCGGTGCGCGACGCACCCGCGCCGACGCTCCATTCGCGCCGCTCCGCACCCGACGGCGCGACCGTGCCGACCACCCACTCGCCCGCCCGAAGCAACGGGGCGAGCCCGCCGGCCAGCCCCATGCTGAGGACCGCGCGCGCCGCCCCGGCCTGCGACTCGAGCATCTGCTCGAGCCGCCCCGGATCGCCGCCGCCCGCGATCACGACGACCCCGTCGCGCTCAAGCCAGGCGGCCTCGCGCTTCATGCCGCACGCGATCAGGATCATCACATGCCGTGGGGCGTGCGCGCGAGATTGCCGCGCTTGAGCGTGCGGTAGCGCGCCAGCGCCCAGAGCGGGAAATAGGCCGCATAGCCGTGGTAGCGCAGGTAGAAGACGCGCGGGAAGCCGCCGCCGGTATGATGCTCCTGCCCCCACAGCCCGTCCTCGCGCTGGCGGCGGCGCAGCCAGGCGATGCCGCGCGCGACCGCGGGATGATCGATGTCTCCGGTCGCCATCAGGCCGAGCAGCGCCCACGCGGTCTGCGAGGCGACCGACGGCGCGGTCTGGTGGCCGCGGCGATCGAGCGCATAGCTGTCGCAGCTCTCGCCCCAGCCGCCGTCCGCGTTCTGGATGGCGATCAGCCATCGCGCGGCGCGGCGCATCGGCAGGGCGGTGCGATCCATCCCCGCCGCGTTGAGCGCGCACAGCACCGACCAGGTGCCATAGATGTAGTTGACCCCCCAGCGGCCGTACCAGCTGCCGTCGGTCTCCTGGTTGCGGACCAGCCAGTCGATCGCCGCCTTGAGGTGCGGACCGTCGGGCGCGCCGCCGAGCTGCATCAGCATCGACACGCAGCGCGCGGTGACGTCCGCGGTCGGCGGATCCAGCAGCGCGCCATGATCGGCGAACGGGATGTCGTTGAGATACCGATAGTCGTTGTCCGCGTCGAACGCACCCCAGCCGCCGTCGCGGCTCTGCAGCCCGACCGCCCACTCGATGCCGCGATCGATCGCCGGATCGGACGCGCCGTCCGCGCCGCCGCGCGCGCGATCGAACGCCATGACGACGACCGCGGTATCGTCGAGATCGGGATAGTGCGGATTGTTGTACTGGAACGCCCAGCCGCCGGGCCGCACCGCCGGGCGCCAGTCCGCCCAGTCGCCGCGCACGTCGAGCACCTGACGCGGGCGCAGCCAGTCGAGCGCATGCCGGGCCGATGCCTGCGCGGCATCGTCGCCGGTCTCCATCATCGCGTGCGCGGCGAGCGCGGTGTCCCACACCGGCGAGACGCAGGGCTGGCAATAGACCTCGTCCTGCCCGTCCGGCGCGGGGCGTCGCACCAGCAGCCTCTCGACCGAGGCGCGCGCCATCGCGCGATGCGGGTGATCGGGCGCATGGCCGATCGCATCGAACATCATCACGCTGTTCGCCATCGCCGGGTAGATCGCGCCGAGCCCGTCCTCGCCGTTCAGCCGCTCGACGACGAAATCGACGCACGCCTGGATCGCCCTGGCGCGGGTCTCCTTCGGCCACAGCGTGTGGATCCGCTTGAGCACCCGATCGAGCGCCCCGAAGCCCAGGTTCCACAGCGGCTTGCCCCTGGTCGCGCGGATATAGCGCGGCGGCCCGTCGACGTAGAGCTCGTCGACCAGCACGCCGCGCGGATTGCGCGCCACCGGCTGGAGCGCCTGGAGCACGAGCAGCGGAACGATCACGGTGCGCGCCCAATAGGACATCTTGGCGAGGTGGATCGGGAAGGCGCGCGGCAGCAGGATCAGCAGCGGCAACACGGTGCGGAACGCCACCTCGGCGGCGAGCGGCAGCAGGATCAGCTCGACCGGCATCTCGGGCACCGCGTTCCACGGCCCGGCACCGAACAGCGCCAGCTGGATGCGCGTGAACACGTTGCCCGATGCCGCGCCGCCGCGCCGCAGGATCTCCGCGCGCGCGCGCGCCATGTGCGGCGCGGCGATATCGTCGCCGATCATCTTGAGCGCGTAATAGGCCTTGATCGTCGCCGACAGATCGAGCGCGCCGTCATGATAGAGCGGCCAGCCACCATGGCTCCCCTGCATACGGCGCAGGTAGCGGGCCACCGCCGCCTCGAGCGCAAGATCCTCGGGCTCGCCGAGATAGTGGCGCAGCAGGATGTACTCGGCCGGGATGGTCGCGTCCGCCTCGAGCTCGAACAGCCAGTGGCCGTCGTCGTTCTGGCGTGACCGCATCGCGTCGCGCGCACGCGCGACCGCGTCGTCGATCCCGATCAGGGAATCGATCGCCACGCCTTCCGTCTCAAGCTCCGCCCCCTGCCTTGCCAATCAGTCCTCCAAACCGGCGGCTGCACGCGCGGCGACGCCGCCCGAACGGATAGCAGCCTCGATCGTTGCGGGAAGCCCCGTCCTGGTCCAGTCGCCGCACAGGAACAGGTTGTCGTGCATCGTCGCGACCCGCGGTCGCAGCGCGTCCTGCTCGGGCGTCGCGGCGAAGGTGGCGCGCTTCTCGCGGACGATCTGCCAGCGTGGCATCGGATCGGCGAGATCGTGGACACGCGCGACATCCGCCCAGATCGCGCGCGCGAGATCCTCGCGGTCGGTCTCGACGAAACGGTCGGCGGCGCTGATCGTCACCGACAGGCGGTCGTGGAAGGCGAAGATCCATTCGGCGGTGCCGCCGATCACGCCGACGATCGGCCGCAACCCCGCCGGTGGCGCGATCCGGTAATGCGCGTTGACGATGGCGTTGTGCGCGGTCGGCACCTTGAGATCGGGGAGCAGCCCGGTCGCGACCCAGGCGGGCACCGCGAGCACCACCGGCTCGTCTCTCGCCACCGTCTCGCGGCCGCCCGCGAAGATCAGCGCGGCGACCCGGCCGTCCGCGATCTCGAACGTCTTGAGGCGGCGCCCCAGGCGGATCGTCGCATCGTTGCGCCGCAGCCAGGCGATCGCCGGATCGACGAAGGCGGCGGCGAGCGTCGGCGTCGCCACCAGCGGCCGGCAGGCGCGCCCCCCCCTGGCCAGCGTCTCGCGGATCACCGCACCGGCGAGCGCCGCCGAGCCCTCGCGCGCGGGCGTGTTGAGCGCCGCGACCAGGAAGGGTTCGATCAGGCGGTCCCACAGCGCGCCGCGGGTACGGATCGTCGCGCCCACCGTCTTGTCGCCGCGCGCCGTCATCAGCCGCGCGAGCGCGAGATAGTCGCCGGGCCTGGTGCCCGGGACGCGCTTGCCCTTGTCGAGCACCCAGACCGGCACGGCGCCGTTGCCCGGCTCGATCCGCCACGAGGCGCCGTCGCGCAGGTCGTGGAAGTCGAGCCGTGCTCGGGCGGGGCCGGTGAGGCGGTGCGAGGCGCCGATCGTCTCGAGATAGTCGAGCACCGCGCGATTGCCCGACAGGACGAGATGATTGCCGTTGTCGATCACCATGTCCAGCTGCGGATCGTGATACGACCGGCAGCGGCCGCCGGCCTGCGCGCCGCCTTCCCACAGATGCACCTCGTACCCGGCGCGAGCCAGCGCCACGGACGCGGACAGCCCGGCGAGCCCGGCACCGACGACGTGCGCGCGCCTCATCGCCCGAGCCGCAGGCGGACGAGCGTCCAGATCAGCGCGAGCCGGTTGTGACGGACGCGGACACGCGGCGCCCGCCAGCCCGACGCCAGCATCCGGCCGAGCAGCTGCGAATAGGCCGCCGACATCAGCCGCGGCGCGATCAGATGGCCGCGCGGACGCGCGGCCATGATGGCGTCCGCTTCGGCGAAGTGGCGTTGCGCATCCGCCGCGACCTGCCGGCAGACCGTGTCGATGCCGGGATCGTCGACCACCGCGCGCACGTCGCCGATCGCGATCCCCGCGCCGAGGATCGGTTCGAGCGGCAGGTAGACGCGGCCGATCGCGGCATCCTCGTCGATATCGCGCAGGATGTTGGTGAGCTGGAGCGCGCGGCCGAGATGATGGGCGAGCGCCTGACCCGGCGCCTCGTCCATGCCGAACACGCGCACCGACAGGCGGCCGACCGCGGACGCCACGCGATCGCAATAGAGCTCCAGCTCGGCCCGCGGCGGCCAGCGGACGTCGTGCGCGACGTCCATCGCCATGCCGTCGATCACCGCCTCGAAATCGGCGCGCGCGAGCGCGAAGTCGCGCACCGGCTCGGCGAGCGATGCCGCCTGCCCGGCATCGCCGCCGGCATAGAGCGCATCGAGATCGCGGCGCCATCGATCGAGCGCGGCGGCGCGCTGCAGGCGATCGCCCTGCTGATCGTCGGCGATATCGTCGACCTGCCGGCAGAACGCGTAGATCGCGTACATCGCGTGGCGCTCGCGGCGCGGCAGCACGCGCATGCCCGCATAGAAGGAGCTGCCGCTGGCGGCGGCGGCGGGCGCCGTCACGGGCGCAGCAGCCGCGGCACGGCGGCGGCGAGCGCGAGCAGCAGCGCCTCGGGCTTGGCGTGATGGACGCGCTGCGACAGCGGATCGCGTGCGCGCAGCCGCGCCGCGAGGCTCACCGCGAGCTTCTGGATCACCGCGACCTCGACGCCCAGCCGCCGGTCGCGGATCGCACCCGAGAAGCCGGCCGACCGACGCAGCAGGGCCTGGCAGCGCCCGGCGAGCGCATCGATCACCGAGCGCAGCGCGGGCGTCGCCCGGTCCCGCGCGAGATCGGCCTCCGACGCGCCCGCCGCGGCGAGCATGTCGTCGGGCAGGTAGACACGGTCGATCGTCCGGTAATCCTCCGCGCAATCCTGGAGGTGGTTGATGATCTGGAGCGCGGCGCAGAGCGCGTCGGAGGCGGGCCACAAGCGCCGCGCCTCGCCATGCACGTCGAGGACGAAGCGGCCGACCGGCATCGCCGAGACCGTGCAATAGTCCATCAGATCGTCCCAGCGCGCCGTCCGTCGCGTGGTGACGTCGCGGCGGAACGCCTCCAGCAGGTCGAGCGCGTGGCGCGGCGGCAGGTCGTGCGCGGCGATCGTCTCGCGCAGCGCCACCGCGACCGGCTCGGTCCCGCTCTCGCCGGTCAGCGAGGCGCGCATCGCCTCGAGCGCGGACAGCTTCCGCGCCGCGCTCGCCACCGGATTGTCGGCGATGTCGTCGGCGGCGCGCGCGAAGCGATAGAACGCCATGATCGGCGCGCGGTGGCGCGGAGCGACCAGCCGCGAGGCGACGGGGAAGTTCTCCCGGGTGTGGTCCTTGCCCGAAGCCAGCGTCGCGGCGTCGCTCATCGCGTGGTCCCGGGCACGGCCTGCTCGCGGTGGAGGGCGGCGATCACCGGATCATGCCCTCGCCGCGGAACCAGGCGAGCGCGTCGGCCACCGCCTGCGGCCAGGGCCGCGCGCGATAGCCCAGTTCGGCGCGCGCGCGGGCGGAGCTGTAATACATCCGATGCGCCGCCATGCGCAGCGCGTCGACGGTCAGCATCGGCTCGCGCCCGGTGACGCGCGCCACCGCCTCCATCGCGCGCGCCAGCGGCACCAGCGGGCGACGCGGCAGCTGCACGCGCGGCGGCCGGCGCCCGCTGCGCCGCGCCACTTCGGCGAGCAGGTCCCTGAGCCGCACGTCCGCGCCGCCAAGCACGTAGCGCCGCCCGATCGTGCCGCGCCGCCATGCGCGGAGATGGCCGTCGGCGACATCGTCGACATGGACGAGATTGAGCCCGGTATCGACATAGGCCGGTATCCGGCCACGGGCGGCGTCCACCAGGATGCGCCCGGTCGGCGTCGGTCTGACGTCGCGCGGGCCGATCGGGGTCGAGGGATTGACGATCACGGCGGGCAGCCTGGCGTCGCGGACCATCGCCTCGACGATCCGCTCGGCGATCACCTTGCTGCGCTTGTAGGCACCGATCGCGGTCCCCGGGGTCAACGGATGCTCCTCGTCGGACGCGCGGCCGTCGAGCGGGGCGAGCGTCGCGACGCTGCTGGTGTAGACGATGCGCGGCGTTCCCGCGGCGAGCGCCGCCGCCATCACCGCCTGCGTGCCGTCGCGATTGGCGGCGACGATCTCCTCGGGATCCCTCGCCCACAGCCGATAGTCGGCGGCGACATGGATCAGCCCGGCGGCGCCGGCGAGCGCACGCTCGACCGCGGGCCGGTCGCGCATGTCGCCCTCGATCAGCATGCCCGGGAAATCGCGCAGGTTGACGCGCGGGCTCGTCGCGCGGACCAGCCCGCGCACGACATAGCCCGCGTCCGCGAAACGCCGCGCGACCGCGGCCCCCACGAAACCCGACACCCCCGTCACCACGATCGTCTCGCCGCCCATGCTCCGGGCTTCTAGAGACAGCGGGGGCGGTTTGGAAAGCGGTGGTTCGACAGATGACACGCGCGTAAGGAGCCGGCGTGCAGAATGTCATCCTTCCGGGCGTAGGCGACACGGCATGAACGCACTTGTGGCGGCCATCGCCTGGATCGGCATCGCCTATACGCTGCTCGCCGCGATCGTGGCCGGGCGGTGGCGCGGGGCCGCGCCGGTGCTGCCCGCCGATCCGCCCGGCGTGACGATCCTCAAGCCGCTCCACGGCATGGTGCCCGGTCTCGCCGACAAGCTGGCGAGCTTCCTGCGGCAGGATTATCCCGCGCGCGTCGAGATGGTGTGCGGGGTGAGCGATCCCGCCGATCCCGCCGCGCGCGTGGCGCGGGCGCTGACCGGCCCGGTGACGCTGGTCGCCGATCCGCGTCGCCATGGCGCCAACGGCAAGGTCTCCAACCTGGTCAACATGGCGGAGCGCGCGCAGGGCGCGCTGATCGTGATGAGCGACGACGATATCGACGTCGCGCCCGATTATCTCGCGCACGTCGCCGCCGCCGCCGCCGCGCCCGGCGTCGGCTGCGTGAGCTGCCTCTACACCGGCCGGGGTGACGCCGGTTTCTGGAGCCGCATCGCGGCGGCCGGGATCAGCTGGCAGTTCCTGCCCGGCGCGATGATCGGCATCGCGGGCGGTCTTGCGGATCCGTGCATGGGCTCGACGATCGCGCTTCGCCGCGCGGTGCTCGACCGGATCGGGGGTTTCGCGTCCGTCGCCGATCGCCTCGCCGACGATCACGCCATCGGGGCGGCGGTGCGTGCGCTCGGCCTCACCATCGCGGTGCCGCCGATGCTGGTGACGCACGGCTGCGCCGAGACCAGCCTCGCCGCGCTCTGCGCGCACGAGCTGCGCTGGAACGTGACGGTGCGCGATCTCGCGCTCTGGCGCTATGCCGGCAGCGCGATCACCTTCCCGCTGGTCTGGGCGCTCGCCGCGGTGGCCGGCGGCGCCGGGCCGGCGGTGCTGGGCGTCGCGCTCGCCGCGCGGCTGGCGCTGGCGCTCAGGATCGACGCGCTTGCCGCGCGGCGCACTGCGCCCTTATGGACACTGCCGCTGCGCGATCTGCTCGGCTTCGCGCTGTTCGCCGCCGCCTTCTTCAAGACGACGGTTGATTGGCGCGGCAGCCGGCTTAGTTTGACGGCCGGCGGCCGGGTCGCGGCCGAAGTGGAGACCTTGTCCCGATGAAGCGCACGCTGTTCCTCCAGGCACCGTCGTTCGACGGCTATGACGGCGGCGCCGGCGCCCGCTACCAGATGAAGCGCGAGGTGCGTTCCTTCTGGTACCCGACCTGGCTCGCGCAGCCCGCCGCGCTGGTCGAGGGTTCGCGGCTGATCGACGCGCCAGCGCACGACCAGAGCTGGGACGACATCAAGCACGAGGTCGACGATCGCGATCTCGTCATCCTCCACACCTCGACGCCGAGCTTCCGCCAGGACGTGCAGACCGCCGAGCTGATCCGGGCGCGCAACCCGCACGCGATGATCGGCTTCATCGGCGCCAAGGCCGCGGTCGAATCGCAGAAGGTGCTGGAGAGCTCGACCGCGATCGATTTCGTGTGCCGCAACGAGTTCGACTTCACCGTCCTCGATGTCGCCCGGGACATCCCGCTCGCCGAGGTGGACGGCATCTCGTACCGCGATGCCGCCGGCGTCATCGTCCACAATCGCGATCGCGCGGTCATCGAGGACATGGACTCGCTGCCCTTCGTGTCGCCGATCTACAAGCGCGATCTCACCATCGAGAAATATTTCGGGGGCTATCTCAAGCATCCCTATGTCAGCTTCTACACCGGCCGCGGCTGCAAGAGCCGCTGCACCTTCTGCCTGTGGCCGCAGACCGTCGGCGGCCACAACTACCGCACGCGCTCGATCCCGCACGTCATCGAGGAGGTGCGGTACGTCCAGCGCGAGATGCCGGAGGTGAAGGAGATCTTCTTCGACGACGACACGCTGACCGACAACCTGCCGCGCGTCGAGGCGCTGGCGGTGGAGCTCGGCAAGCTCGGCGTCGTCTGGTCGTGCAACGCCAAGGCCAACGTGCCGCGCAAGACGCTCGAGGTGATGAAGGCGGGCGGCTGCCGGCTGCTGCTGGTCGGCTACGAGAGCGGCAACCAGAAGATCCTGCACAACATCAAGAAGGGCCTGCGCGTCGACGTCGCGCGGCAATTCACCAGGGACTGCCACGATCTCGGCATCATCATCCACGGCACGTTCATCCTCGGCCTGCCCGGCGAGACGCTGGAGACGATCGAGGAGACGATCCGCTACGCGCAGGAGATCAACCCGCACACCATCCAGGTGTCGCTCGCCGCGCCCTATCCGGGCACCTTCCTCTACAGGCAGGCGATCGAGAATAGCTGGTTCGACGGCACCGACCATCTCCTCACCGACGGCGGCACCCAGATCGCGCAGCTGAGCTATCCGCACCTGCCCGCGGCCGTGATCTTCGCCAAGGTCGAGGAGTTCTACAAGCGTTTCTATTTCCGCCCGCGCAAGATGGGCGCGATCCTGGGCGAGATGGTGCGCGACTTCGACATGATGAAGCGGCGGCTGCGCGAAGGCGTCGAGTTCTTCGCCTTCCTCCGCGACCGGAAGAAGGCGGCGTGACGCGAGATCCTCCCCAGCCCTGCTGGGGAGGGGGACCGCTCGCGCGGCGCGGATCCTGATGCGGTCGCTCATCGTCACCGCAGACGATTTCGGTGCCTCGCACGCGGTCAACGACGGTATCGAGCGCGGGCATGTCGACGGCATCCTGACCTGTGCCAGCCTGATGGTCGCCGGCGACGCCGCGGCCGATGCGATCGCACGCGCGCGGCGGCTGCCGCGGCTCGGCGTCGGCCTGCACCTCGTGCTGGTCGAGGGAAGGCCGATGCTGCCGCCCGAGCGGGTTCCGGACCTGATCGATTCGAGCGGCCGTTTCCACACCGACATGGCGCGCGCCGGGATCGCCTTCTTCTTCCTGCCTCGGGTGCGCCGCCAGTTACGCGCCGAGATCGAGGCGCAGTTCGATGCCTTCGCCGCGACCGGGCTGCCGCTCGATCACGTCAACGCGCACAAGCATTTCCACCTCCACCCGACCGTCGCCGCGCTGCTCGTCGACATCGGCGCGCGTCATGGCCTCACGGCGGCGCGCGCGCCGGTCGAGCCGCATGCGCTGCTCGGCGGGATCGAGCCCGTGGCCCGTCCGCTGTCCGCCCGCATCGCCGCGCCCTTCGCCCGCCGCCTCGCCGGCCGCCTTCGCCGGACCGGCCTGACCGTACCCGATCACACATTCGGTCTCGCCTGGAGCGGACACATGACGACGCCGCGCGTCGCGGCGATCGTGCGGCGGCTTCCCGCCGGCACCAGCGAGCTCTATGTCCATCCCGCGAGCGCCGACGACTGGCCGGGGCATGCGCCCGGATACGCCTATCGCGCGGAGCTCGCCGCGCTGACCGCGCCGGTCGTGCGGACGGCGATCGGGGAAACCGGCGTGCGCCTCGTGCGCTTCGCCGATCTGGGATCAGGGAGGCGGACGGCATGACGAAGATCGACCATACCCGCGACCATGCCGCGCCCCCGCCGGGGACGCCGGTCCCGATCGGATCGGACGCGCATCGCACGCTGTTCTGCCGCGCGCTGCTCGACACGCACGACCCGTACAGGCCGGGGCTGATCGAATGGCCCATGCTGGAGCCCGAGGTCCGCGCCAAGATCGTCTCGCTGCCGATCTGGGACATGGCGGTGCAGACCGAAGGCCGCACCGGGCTGTTCGTCCGCACCTTCGCCGAGACGGTGCGCGATCCGCTACTCAGGCAGGCGGTGGAGCTCGACGCGTTCGAGGAGAGCCGGCACAAGGTGGTGCTCGCCGACATGGTCGGCGCCTACGGCATCGCGCTCGCGCCCGAGCCCGCCTATGTCCGGCCCCGCGATCCCGAATGGTCGTTCATGCGATCGGGCTATTCGGAGTGCATCGACAGCTTCTTCGGCTTCGGCCTGTTCAGGATCGCCGACGATACCGGCTTCTTCCCGCCCGCGCTGATCGACACGTTCGAGCCGGTGATGCGCGAGGAGGGCCGTCACATCCTGTTCTTCGTCAACTGGGTGGCGTGGTGGCGGCGCACCATGCCGTGGTGGCGCCGGCCGTGGTTCGAGGCCAAGGTGATCGCGGTCTGGCTGTTCCTGATCTGGGAGCGGATCGATATGGCCAAGGGCATGGGCGACAATACCAAGGCGCAGGAGAACAACTTCACGCTCAACGGTTCGAAGGAGCTCGGCGTCGAGATCAGCTTTCCCGCGCTCGCGCGCATCTGCCTGGCCGAGAACGACCGCCGGCTGGCGCCCTACGATCCGCGCCTGATCCGGCCGCGCTTCGTGCCGGCGATGATCCGCCTGGCGCTGCGTTTCGCGGAGCGGTCCAGGCCGCTGGCCGCGTGACGGCGCGGCTGCGCTGGCCGATCGCGCTCGCCGTCGCGATCGGGTTCGCCGCGGCGATCTGGGCGATCGGCGAGGTCGGTCTGGGCGAGCTGCTGGGCGCGGTCGATCGGCTGGGGATCGGCGGTTTCGCCGCGCTGTGCGGCTATACGATGATGACGCTCGCCGTGCTCGGCGCGGCCTGGCTCGCCGCCTACCCGGGCGCGGGCCTCGCGCGGCTCGGCCTGTTCGGCTGGGCGCGCGCGGTCCGCGAGGGGGTGAGCGACCTGCTGCCCTTCTCGCAGATCGGCGGACTGGTCCTCGGCACCCGCACGCTGCTTGCGCGCGGGTTGTCCGCGCCACGCGTCTATGCCGCGACGATCGTCGATCTCACCACCGAGATGGCAGGCCAGTTCGTGCTCACGCTCTACGGACTGTGGGCGCTCGCCACGCTGCTGATCCATGGCGGCGGGTCGATCGGGCCGGCGGCCTGGGCGGGGGCGGGCCTCTGCGTCGCCGTCCTCGCCTCGTTCGTCGCCCTGCAACGGCCGATGCTGTCGCTGGCCGCGAAGATCGGCGCACGCGTCATGCCCGACACCCGCCTGCCCTTCGTCCCGGTGCGCGCCGAACTCGACCGGCTTTACGCAGCGCGCTGGCCGGTGGCGCTGTCGTTCCTCGCCAACCTCGTGGCGTGGCTGATGACCGGGCTGCTCGCGTGGTTCGCGCTGCGCACGATGGGGTCGCCGGTCACGATCGGCCGCGCGGTGGCGCTGGAGAGCCTGATCCTCGCGGTGCGATCCGCCGCGTTCATGATCCCCGGCGCGTTGGGCGTGCAGGAGGCGGCGTACCTGCTGCTCGCGCATGCCTTCGGGATCGATCCGCAGGCGGCGATCGCGCTGTCGCTGGTCAAGCGCGCGCGCGACGTCGCGATCGGTCTGCCGACGCTGCTGATCTGGCAGGCCAACGAGTGGCGAGCCGGGATGCGCGCGCCGGCATGATGCCGCCGGCGGTCGTGATGGGCGTCTCGGGATCGGGCAAGTCGAGCGTGGGCATCGCGCTGGCCCACGTTCTCGGCGTGCCGTTCTGCGAGGGCGACGCGCTCCATCCGCAAGCCAATATCGCCAGGATGAGCGCGGGCACGCCGCTCGCCGACGCGGATCGCTGGCCGTGGCTCGACAAGGTCGGCGCGTGGCTCGCCGCGCACGACGGTGGCGTGGCGAGCTGCTCGGCGCTCAGGCGCGCCTATCGCGACCGGCTGCGCGCGCAGGCACCCGGCACCGCTTTCATCCTGCTCGATGCCGGCGCCGGAACGTTGCGCGCGCGGCTGCTGGCGCGGCACGGCCATTTCATGCCGGCGAGCCTGCTCGACAGCCAGCTCGCCACGCTGGAGCGCCCGGGCACCGACGAACGTGCGCTGGTCCTCGACGCCACCCGGCCGCTGGATGTCAATCGCGACGCGGCGGCGGCGTGGCTGCGAACGCCGTGAACATTGACGATCGCGCCGGAATCGCAGAGGCTCCGCCGCGATCAGAAGGGGCTTTGCCGATGTTGCTGACTGCCGAGCCGCTGACCGAGGCGATGGCGCGCCCGCGCGACCTGCGGCGCATCGATGCGCATCCCGATCACTGGTATCCGATCGCGTGGAGCCGCGAGGTCAGGCCCGGCCGCATGGCGGCGCGGCGCTACGCCGGCGAACCGATCGTGGTGGTGCGACCGAAAGAGGGTGCGGTGTTTGCGCTCGAAGATCGCTGCGCGCACCGCCAGGTGCCGCTCAGCCACGGCGTGGTGAAGGGCTGCGCGGTGCGCTGCGGTTATCATGGCTGGGCCTATGACGAGACCGGCCAGTGCATCGACGTGCCTTATCTCGGGCGCGAGCGGCTGCCCAACGGGGTGCGGTCCTACCCCGTCCACGAGGTCGACGGGCTGATCTTCATCTTCCCCGGCGATCCCGCGCTCGCCGACGCGCGGCGCCCCGCCGCGCTCGGCGGCAGGGCACGGCGCGACTACAAGACGCGCGAACTCAACCGCGAGGTCGGCGCGCATTATACGTTCATGCACGAGAACCTGTTCGACATGAACCACCAGTTCCTCCACCGCCGCCAGATGGGGATGATCAGGGCGACCTGTCTCGGCCGCTCCGCGGGCGAGGACTGGGCCGAAGTGCTCTACACCTTCGATCGCGTGTCGGGCTCGGGGACGATCGGCGAGGGCGCGATCCTCGGCATGATGCGCGCCACCGACGACTCGACCCGCAAGGACCGGATGGTGATCCGCACCGACTATCCGTACCAGACGCTGACCTTCGCGATGGACGACGGCGATCCGGTGCTGTCGGTCTGGCTCGGCTACACGCCGCTCGACAAGGAACAGCGCAGCAACCGCACGTTCGGCTATCTCTCGGTCAAGCGCCCGGGTTTCGGCTGGCTGATCGAGCCGGTCTGGCCGCTCATCACCAAATTCACCGAGTCCATCTTCAAGGAGGACAAGGACGTCGTCGAGATGGAGCAGGCCGCGCACGACGCACAGGGTGGCGACCACAACAACGAGGTGTTCCCGCCCATCCGCGAGCTGCGCGCGGTGCTGGCGCGGTGCGGGGCACCGGCCTAGCCGGCCCGAGACCAGACGACCGTCATCGCGGCTTCCGCCTTCGCCGGATGATGGGAAGAGGGTTTGGCACGCGACCGGACGCGGGAACCTCCGCGCGCGTCGTTCGATCTCGATCCGAAACCCATTCGCGGAGAGCAGCATGAAGATCGACCTCGCCGGCAAGACCGCGCTCGTCACCGGATCGACCGGCGGGATCGGCCTCGCGATCGCCACGGGGCTGGCGGGGGCAGGCGCGAGCGTGATCGTCAACGGCCGCGGCGCGGATCGCACGCAGGCGGCGGTGAAGGCGGTGCAGGACGCGGTGGCCGGCGCCGACGTGCGCGGCGCGGCGGCGGACGTCGGCACCGCCGAGGGTTGCGCCGCGCTGGTCGCCGCCGCGCCTGGGGTCGACATCCTCGTCAACAATGCCGGCGTCTTCGAACCGACCGACTTCTTCGAGGCGACCGACGAGGCGTGGGACCGGCACTGGACGGTCAACGTCATGTCGGGCGTCCGGCTGTCACGCGCCTATCTGCCGGGGATGGCGCAAGCCGGATGGGGCCGGGTGATCTTCATCGCGTCCGAAAGCGCGTTCAGCATCCCGGTCGAGATGATCCATTACGGCGTCAGCAAAACGGGCAACGTCGCGGTCGCGCGAGGCCTCGCCAAGCGGATGGCGGGGACCGGCGTGACGGTCAACTCGGTGCTGCCCGGGCCGACCCTGTCCGAGGGCGTCGGCGAGATGCTCAAGGGAAGCCGCACGCCCGGCCAGTCGCTCGAGGCGGCGGGCGCCGACTTCGTCAAGGCGCAGCGGCCGAACTCGCTGATCCGGCGGGTGGCGGGCGTCGAGGAGGTCGCCAGCATGGTGGTCTATGTGGCGTCCGTGCAGGCGTCCGCGACGACCGGCGCCGCGTTGCGCGTGGACGGCGGGGTGGTCGATACGCTGTAGGTCCCGGTCATGCCGAACCCGTTTCGGCATCCACCCCGGTTCCGGGCTTTACGGATGGTGGGGGCGCCACGTCTGCCGACGCCCACAAGACCCGCGTGGCCCCGTACTTCGGTGGATGCCGAACGAGTTCGGCATGACGAACGGGAAAGCGGCGTACAGGGGCGAACGGCGTCACCCTATCCCACGAACGCCCGCTCGATCACATATGCGCCCGGCTTGGCGTTGGAGCCTTCGTCGAAGCCCAGAGCCTCGAAGCGCCTGGCGAGCTCGCGGATCATGTCCATGCTGCCGCACATCATGATGCGATCGGTCTCGGGATCGAAGCCGGGACCGCCGGCGAACAGCGTGCCGTCGTCGATCAGCGCGCCGATCCGGGCGCGGGTGGAGAAGTCCTCGCGGGTGACGGTGGGGACATAACGCAGCTTCCCGGCGGCGACGTCGCCGACCAGCGGATCGCCGGCGAGCCTGGCCGCCAGTTCCTCGCGATAGGCGAGATCGGAGACGCGGCGGACCGAGTGCACCACCACCACCTCGTCGAACATGTCGTAGATGTCGGGATCGCGCGCCACCGACATGAACGGCGCCAGGCCGGTGCCGGTCGACAGCAGGAACAGCCGCCGGCCGGGCAGCAGCGCGTCCGACACCAGCGTGCCGGTCGGCTTGCGCCCGAGGAAGATCGGATCGCCCTCGACGATCTGCTGGAGCCGGGACGTCAGCGGGCCGTCGGGGACCTTGATCGAGAGGAAATCGAGCTCCTCGGCATAGGCCGGGCTGGCGATCGAATAGGCGCGCAGCAGCGGACGCTTGCCATCGGGCAACCCGATCATCACGAACTCGCCCGAGCGGAAGCGGAAGCTCGCCGGCCTCGTGATCGCGAACGAGAAGAGATGCTCGTTCCAGTGATGCACCCGCGTCACCGTCTCGACGCTCAGCGCCGCCGAGGGGGCGAGCGTCTGCGCTTCGCCGATCCTGTCGCTCATCTCGCTCGCCTTCCACACGTCGATCGTTCGCCGGGCGTGCCTGCGCATGCCGGTCGCGGGCATGTGGCAAAGCCATGGCCCGGAGACAAGGCGCGGGGCAGGTGGAAATGCTTGGGCGGCGACAAGTCAGAGCGTCGCCAGCGCCGGGATCAGCGCGTCCCAATGGTCGATCAGCCGGTCCGCGCCGAGCTGGTCGGCGGGTCGGTCCGAAAAGCCGAAGGTTAGCGCGACGCACGGTACCCCCGCGGCGCGCGCGGCGTCGGTGTCCGAGATCGAATCGCCGACCATCGCGCCCGGCCCGCCGCCGGCGCGCGCGATCGCCTGGGCGACCATCTCGGGCGCGGGCTTGCGCGTCGTCAGCGTGTCGCCGCCGACGATCGCGGCGAAGCGCCCGTCCCAGCCCATCGCGCTCACGAACAGCCGCGCCAGCCGCTCGCTCTTGTTGGTGCAGACCGCCAGCGCGATGCCGTCCGCCGCCAGCCGGTCGAGCGCCGCCTCGACGCCCGGGAACGGCCGCGATCCGTCGGCGATGTGCGCCTCGTAATGCGCCATGAACAGCGGGAAGCCCCGGTCGACCAGACCCTCGGACACCCCGCCGGTCGCCGCCAGCCCCTTCTGGAGCAGCGCGCGCGCGCCATGGCCGACCATGTGGCGGACATCGCCGGCGGGCACGCTCGGGCGTCCCATCAGACCGAGCGCATGGTTGAGCGCGGCGGTGAGATCGGGCGCGGTATCGGCGAGCGTGCCGTCGAGATCGAAGGCGATGGTGCGGAAACGGAGCCGGGTCATCGCCCGCCCGTGGGGTGCGGCGCTGGAAACCGCAAGCGCGGCGTGGCATCTGCTCGCGGATGACCAGCCGCCCGCCGTTCGCCGCCGTGATCCTCGCCGCCGGCAAGGGCACGCGCATGAAGTCCGATCTGCACAAGGTGCTGCATCCGATCGCCGGACGGCCGATGCTGCTCCACCTGCTCGCCAGCCTCGATGCATTGTCGGCGGCGCGGCGCGTGGTGGTCGTCGGATCCGGGCGCGAGCAGGTCGAGCGCGCGGTCGCGCCGATGGGCGTCGCGGTCGCGGTGCAGGAGCCGCAGCACGGCACCGCGCATGCCGTCCGGCAGGCCGAGGATGCGCTCGCCGGGTTCGCGGGCGACGTGTTGATCCTTTATGGCGACGTGCCGATGGTGCCCGCCGAGACGTGCGCGCGGATGCTCGACCGGCTGCATGCCGGCGATGCGCCCGCGGTCGTCGTGCTCGGCTTCCGGCCGTCCGATCCGCTCGCCTATGGCCGGATCGTCGCGGATGCGCACGGCCGGATCGAGACGATGGTCGAGTTCAAGGACGCGACGCCCGCGCAGCGCGCGGTCGATCTGTGCAACTCGGGGCTGATGGCGGTCCGCGCCGGCGATCTCTGGCCGTTGCTCGCGCGCGTCGGCAACGCGAATGCGGCGGGCGAATATTATCTGCCCGACATCGTCATGCGCGCGCGAGAGGACGGCCGCGTCTCGGCGGTGATCGAGGCGGCGCCGTGGGAGGTGGCGGGCGTCAACAGCCGCGCCGAGCTGGCCACGGTCGAAGCCGGCTGGCAGCGGCGCCGCCGCGCGCGTGCGATGGCGGACGGCGCCACGCTGGTCGCGCCCGAGACGGTGTGGTTCGCGTGGGACACGATGCTCGGCCGCGATGTCGTGGTCGAGCAGAACGTGGTGTTCGGTCCCGGCGTCGAGGTCGCCGACGGCGCGACGATCCGCGCGTTCAGCCATATCGAGGGCGCCAGGGTCGAGAGCGGCGCGATCGTCGGCCCGTTCGCGCGGCTGCGACCGGGCGCGGTGGTGGGCGAGGACGCGCATGTCGGCAATTTCGTCGAGCTCAAGAACGCCACGCTCGGCCGCGGCGCCAAGGCCAATCACCTGAGCTATCTCGGCGACGGCGATGTCGGCGCCGGTGCGAACATCGGCGCGGGCACGATCTTCTGCAATTACGACGGCTTCTTCAAATATCGCACCGTGGTCGGCGAAGGCGCCTTCATCGGCTCGAACAGCGCGCTGGTCGCCCCGGTGCGGGTGGGCGCGGGCGCGATCGTCGCGGCGGGATCGGTGGTGACCCGCGACGTCTCGGCGGATGCCCTGGCGCTGGTCCGCCCGCTCCAGGAGGAGAAGCCGGGCTGGGCGGCGCGCTTCCGCGAACGCATGCGTGTCAAGAAGGCGAGCGGGTGGAAGCCGTGAGCGGGGCGCCGGCCCGTACTTCCCGGCAAGAGGGGCGTTCAGGATCGCCGTCGTTCGCGGCGGCGGTTCAGCCGTTCGGCGGAGATGGCGAGGATCTCCAGCTTCCGAGCCTGAGGCGCCGAGCTCCAGATCGTGATGTCGTCGAGACTGCGGCCGCAGCCGACGCAGACATCGTCCTCGCCCAGCGTGCATGCCCTGATGCGAGGAGAATCGATGTCGGTCACGCTCGTCATGTTCGGGGAACGGCCTTCCATCGGCGGGGACGAATCCGATCTTGCCCAAGATCGCCCGAGCATCGCGCCCATCCGTCTGCGCGAACGGCATTGCAACGATCGCATGCGGACGGTCGTGTCCGCATCGACCGCTATCGCCCCAGTTGCGGACATCGGTCGAACCATGCCACCCTTACGGGATGAACAGCGGCAAACCCGTTAGCCCCGCGACCTACCCAGTCGGCTCTGCGATTGTCGTGGCGTCGATGGCGCTTCAAATTGCCGTGTCGAAGGCATTCGGGTTTACGGCGTCATTGCTGATCTATCCGCCGATCATTATCGGTTCTTTCGTATGGGGCCGACGCAACCCAGAGTGGCGCAGAGCCGCTTTGATCGCGGCGGGCGGTAGCTGCATGATCCTCTGCATCTACCTTGCTCTAGCCACCGGCATCGCGACCTAACGGAAGGACGGCTTCCCACCAAAGCTCGCCGTTCCCGCTACCGATGCCGCTCTCGCCGCACCCGCATCGCCGCCGCCACCCATGCCATGCCGATGCCCCAGCCGGCGAGGACGTCGCCCGGCCAGTGGACGGCGAGCGCGACGCGGGTCCAGCCGATGAGGATCGCCACCGCCAACGCCGCCCCCGTCGCGAGCGGGCCGCCGCCGGCGACGACCGCAAGCGCCAGCGCCGTCATCATCGTGTTCGCGGCGTGGGCGCTGGGGAAGCTCCACGATCCGACCGTCTCGAGCCGGTCCATGAGCGGCGGCCGGGGGCGGTGCGCGATATCCTTGAGGAGCTCGACCAGCACCCGCCCGCTCGCGACCGTGACGAGCAGCCAGAGCGCGTCGCGCCATCGCCTGCGGACCGCCAGCAACACGACCGCGACAAGCGCCACCGGTCCCAGGACGGTCGGCCGCCCGAGCGCGGAGAGGAGAGCGACGTCGTACGGCACCGGCCCGGTGGCGGCGAGCCGCAGCACGGGGTGGAGCGTCAGGTCGAGCCCCGACGCCCAGGCCACCAGGCCCAGCACCAGCAGGCCGAGGCCTGATCGGAGGAGGATAGTGGCGAGGCGGCGATCCGACATGTCTGTCCTCCTGCGACACCCTATAGCCGCTCGCGCCGAGCGAAGTCGAAGCGCGGTTCTTCAGAAGGTGCGGGCTCCGACTTCGCGCAGCCCGAACGGGTGGCAGATGGTGTATGTCGCCATGATGCCGTTTGCCTTCACCCCGTCCTGCACCCGTCGCGCGATGCTCGGCGGAGTGCTCGCGGCCGCTGCCGTCCCGGCGCGCGCCTACCGACAGCAGGGCCTCGCCGCCGCCGCGTCGCCCGCGGTGGATCGCGGGCTGATCGCGCGCGCGCTCGATGCGCTGGCGCGGCACAGCGCGGCGGTCTGGTCGCGCGATGTCGTCGCGATCGCGGATTTCGCGCTGCCGTCCGCGCAGCCCCGGCTCCACCTGATCGACATCCTGACCGGCACCACCACCAGCCTGCGCGTCGCACACGGCAAGGGCTCGGATCCCGGCCATACCGGCATGCTCCAGTCCTTCTCGAACGTCATGGGCTCGGCGGCGACGTCGGAGGGCGCGTATCTGACCGGCGAGAGCTATGTCGGCGTCCATGGCCTGTCGCGCCGGCTCGCCGGGCTCGACCCGAGCAATTCCGAGGCGCAGGCGCGCGCGATCGTCATCCATTCGGCGTGGTACGCCGATGCCGATGTCGCCGCGCGCCAGGGCAGGCTCGGCCGCAGCGACGGCTGTTTCGCGGTCGCCGAGAGCGATATCGCGACGGTCCTCGCGATGCTCGGCGAGGGGCGGCTGCTCTACGCCGGCAGGGCATGACGCGGGCCGTATAGCAACCGTTGGCAACCGGAACGATCATCGCTAATCCATGATGGGAGGGGGCGGGCATGGCGGACGATGAGGCGGGCGCCGTGCTGCGGCCGACCGGCAAGATCGACGAGAGCAACTGGCAGGCGTTCGCGGACGATCTCGGCCGTGCGGTCGAGCGGGCGGCGGCGGACCGTGCCGGCGAACTGAAGGTCGACCTGAGCCAGGTCCCCTACATGTCCTCGCGCGGGCTGCGCGCGCTGACGCTGGCGCGCAAGGCGGCGGGCGACAGGCTCGAGATCGTGCTGGCCGGCGCCAATGCACGGCTGCGCGAGATCCTCGCGATCAGCCGCTACGACAAGATTTTCCGCATCGTCGACTGACGTCGTTCAACCTCGACAGGGATCGTCACCATGCTGGTTCGCTTCTGGGGAACGCGAGGATCGCTGCCGGTGGCGCTCAAGGCCGATGCGGTGGCCGCCAAGGTGGCGCGCGCGCTGATCGCCGCCGACGGCCGCCGCTTCGCCGACGTCGAGAGCGCGCGGGACTTCGCGGACGGCATGCTCGGCTTCGCGACGCGCGCGACCTATGGCGGGGCCAGCGCGTGCGTCGAGATCGAGGGCGGCGACGACAGCTTCAAGGTCTGCGACATGGGCTCGGGGCTGCGCGAGTTCGGGCTGCGCGCCGCCGGGCTGACCGCGCGCCACGAACGCCCCAGGCTCTATCACATCTTCATGTCCCACCTGCATTGGGATCATATCATGGGCTTCCCGTTCTTCGGGCCGGCGTTCGATCCGGGCGCCCGGATCGTCTTCCATGGCTGCCATGCCGAGATCGAGACCGCGCTGCGTCGCCAGCAGGAGGAGATCAGCTTCCCGGTCGCGTTCGACTGGCTCGCCGCCGACATCAGCTTCGACATGCTCGAACCCGGACGCCGTCACGAGATCGGCGGTCTGGGCGTGACGCCGATCAAGCAGCGTCACAGCAACGACAGCTATGGCTATCGCTTCGAATCGGTCGACGGCACCGTCGTCTATTCGACCGACTCGGAGCACAAGGCCGACGATATGGAAGCGGAGGCCGCGTTCGAGGCGTTCTTCCGCGGTGCCGATCTGGTGGTGTTCGACACGATGTACTCGCTCGCCGATTCGGTGACGATGAAGGCGGACTGGGGTCATTCGAGCAATATCGTCGCGGTCGACATGTGCCTTGCCGCACAGGCACGGCGGCTGGCGCTGTTCCATCACGAACCGACCTATAGCGACGAGGATCTCGACGCGCTGCTCGCCGAGACGGTGCGCTACGAGGCGCTCAGCCGCGACGGGCGCGCACCGCTCCAGGTGCTGTGCAGCTATGACGGACTCGAAATCGCGCTCTGATCCGAGACCGCCGGCCGAGCGCCGCCGGCTCGGCCGGGTCCGCGCGGCGGGGCTCGTCGCGGGCATGGTCGCGCTGCTGCTGCTCGCCCTGCCGACCATCCGCACGCGGCTCGACGACGGCGTCTTCGATCTCTTCCAGCGGCTGCATCCGCGCGACCTGAGCGCGATGCGGGTCGCGGTGGTGGCGATCGATTCGGACAGCCTGAGGACGATCGGCCCCTGGCCGTGGTCGCGCTACGACCTCGCACGGCTGACCGAGCGGATCGGTGCGGCGGGGGCGACCGCGATCGGCTACGACATGTTCTTTCCCGAGCCCGATCGGCAGGCGCCCGCGCTGTTCGTCGGGCGTTACCCCGAACTGAGCGGCCGGGCGCGTGCCGCGGTGCTCGCGCTGCCCTCGTTCGACAGCGACTTCGCCGATACGCTCGGCCGCTACCCCACCGTGCTGGCACGCGCGGGGGTGAGCGAACGATCGGTCGATTTCCGCGAGCGCACCTATGCGGATGCGAGCAAGCTGCCGGTCGACGCGACCTTCACCCACCCGCTCCCGTTCAACGTGACGCGCTGGCGGCAGGCGCTCTCAAGCCTGCCCGAGTTCGAGGAAACCGCGCTTGGCCACGGCCTGATCAACGGCGACCCTGACAGCGACGGCATCGTCCGCCGCGTGCCCGCGGTCGGTTCGCTCGGAAGCACCGCCAATACGGGCTTTGCGGTCGAGCTGGCGCGAATTGCGGCAGGTCTTCCGGGCGTGGCGCCACGGCTCTCGGGTGGCCGGCTGGACAGCGTGGCGCTCGGCCCGCACACCATCCCGGTCGCATCCGACGGCCGCTATCGCGTTCATTTCGGGCGGATGCCGCCGCGCGCGATCGTGTCGGCGGCGGACCTGTTCCGGCGCGGCTTCGATCGGCGGCTGATCGCGGGCAAGGTGGTGGTGCTGGGCGTCACCGGTGCCGGCGGCGTCGATATCGTCTCCACCCCGCTCGAAGCATCCGCCTACGGCCCCTATGTCCAGGCACAGGCGGTCGATGCCGTCCAGCGCGGCGGCTGGCTGACGCGGCCGCTCCGGGCGCCGCTCGCCGAGTTGGCCGCGGGGCTCGTGCTGGCGTTCGCCGCGGTGCTGCTCGTCGCCCGCGTCGGCGGGGGCGTGGCGGTGGGGTTCGCTGCGGCGATCGTGGGGATCGCGTTCGCGATGGCGTGGTTCGCCTTTGCGGCCATGGGCCTGCTGTTCGATCCGCTGACGCCGCTGCTGATCGGGGGGGCGGCGGCGGCGGGCGTGTTCGTCGCGTTCGCGATCGAGACCTCGCTGCTCCAGCAGCGGCTGCGCGCGGCGCTGCTGGAGGAGCGGCTGTCGGCGGCGCGCGCGGCAGGCGAGCTCGAGGCGGCGCGCAACATCCAGCGCGGCATGCTGCCGCCCGGCGCGCAGCTCGCCGCGCTCGACGACCGTATCGATCTCGATGCCCGGCTCGAGCCCGCGCGCGCGATCGGCGGCGACTTCTACGACGCCTTCGCGTTGCCCGACGGGCGCATCCTGTTCATGGTCGGCGACGTCACCGGCAAGGGCGTGCCCGCGGCGCTGTTCATGGCGCTCTCCAAGGCGCTGGCGCGCAGTGCGATCGAGCGCAACCTCGACGATCTCGGCGCGGCGGTGGCGACGCTCTCCGCCGAACTGTCGCGCGACAACAGCGAGGACATGTTCGTGACGCTGCTGATCGGTACGGTCGATCCGGCGAACGGCGCGCTGGCGCTGGTCAATGCCGGGCACGAGAACCCGCTGCTCTGCCATGCCGGCGGCACCGTCGAGGAACTGGCGATGTCGGGCGGGCCGCCGGTCTGCGTCGCCGACGACTTCCCCTACGAGACCGAGCGGTTCGCGCTCGGCCCCGGCGACGGGTTGGTGGTGGTCACCGACGGCGTCACCGAGGCGCAGGATGCCGCCGGCGGCTTCCTCGACCGCGCCGGCGCGGTCGCGGTCCTCGCCGCGCTGCCCCGGGGCTGGCGCGCGGACGAGGCGACGGTCGCGCTGATGCATGCGGTGCGCTCCTTCGAGGACGGCACCGAACCCTCCGACGACCTCACCGTGCTGGCGTTGCGCCGTCCCGCCGGCGCGATCAGCGGATGATGACCTCGACCCGCCGGTTCGCCGCGTTGAAAACGCCGTCGGGCGTGTCGACCAGCGGCTCGCGCTCGCCGCGCCAGGTCGCGCGGACCAGCGTCGGAGCGAGGCCGCGCCCGATCAGGTACCGGCTCACCTGTTCGGCACGGTCGCGCGACAGCGCATCGTTATACGCCTCCGTGCCGGATCTGTCGGTATGACCGACCACCTGGACCTCGGCGCCGGGCCGCGTTGCGGCGGACGCGAAGATCTTCTGGAGGATCGCCTCCTGGTCGGTCGCCGGCGCCGACATGTCGATGTCGAAGTTGAGCGTGAAATGCTCGGCGGGCGGCGGCAGGTCGCCGATCAGCGCGGCATAGAGGCGATCGATCCGGCCGGTCGGCTGCCGGCGCGCATGGAAGCCGCCGCCCAATGCGGCGCCGGTATCGGCGCTGGCGATCACACCCTTCTCGCTGCCGTCCTCGTTGAGCACCGCGAGCGCGCCGACCGGGCGGCCGGGTTCGCCCGGCAGCAACGTCACCGACTGGGTCGCGCAGGCGGACAGGCCGAGCAGGGCGACGGCCGCGACCGCCCCCCTCATTTGACGTCGACGACGAATCGCGTGCCCCGGACGCCGAGCAGCGCGGTCGGCGTGCGCACCCGCATCGCGTCCTTGCCCTCGTGCGCGATCTGGCCCGACACGACCGCAAGCGAGCCGCGCTCGACATTGGTGTCGAAGCGGCCGCCCTGGTGGGTGGTCTCGTCGAACTTGAACTGCGCCACCGCGATCCGGCTCCTGGGGCCGACCGAGAAGCGGGTATTGTCGATGAAGGCGATGCTGATCCGCCCGTCGGGTCCGGTCTGCAGCACGTCCTTCTCAAGCAGCGGGAAGCCCGAGGTGGCGGGCAGCGTGTGCGCGCCGCGCACGATCGAGGCCTGGCCGTACACGCGCTTGACGCGGCCGATCTCGGCGAGCGCGGGGGTGACGGCCAGCGTCGTGGCGGCGAAGGCGGTGATGAAACGGACAAGCATGAGGCGGTGCTCTTTCTGGTCTGTGCGGGTTACCGCCGAGCCGGGAACGCGGCCAGCATGAGTCTCTTCCTACATCAGATCGCGCTCGGTCCCAACGCCGTCGGCGACGCACTGGCATTGGTCGAGGCGATCGCCGATCCGGCACGGCCCGGGACTTGCGCGCGTCTTGCGGTGATCGTCGAGGAACTGGTGATCAATCTGGTCGAGCATGCCGATATCGATACCGATGGCACGATCGGGCTCGGGCTCGAGCCCGTCGCGGAGGGCGTCCATGTCGTGCTGGTCGATGGCGCGGCGCCGTTCGATCCGCGCACCGCGCCGCATGTCGGCGAGATGCCCGATGCGGCGCGCGGCGGCGGCGCGGGACTGGCGATCGTCCGCGCCTGGTCGCGCATCCTGACCTATTCGCGGATCGGCGGTCGCAACCGGCTGGAACTTCTCGTCCACGACGATCCGGCGGACCCGTGACGCTATCTCGGCCGGCATTGTCGCCGCGGTCCGATCGCCGCTAAGGCGCGGCGCATGCTTCGCCTCACCGACATCCAGTTGCCGATCGGGCACGCGCCCGACGCGCTGCGCGCCGCGGTGGTGGCGCGGCTCGGTATCCGCGACGACGCGCTGATCGCGATGGCGATCGCACGCCGCGCCAACGATGCGCGACGGCGCGGCGCGATCCGCATGGTTTATTCGGTCGACGTCACCGTGCGCGACGAGGCGGCGGTGCGCGCGCGGATCGGCGACGCGATCGACGTGCGCCCGACGCCCGACACCCGCTATCGCCCACCGGTTCGCGCACCCGAACGGATGATCGCGCCGCGTCCGGTGGTGATCGGCGCCGGCCCGTGCGGGCTGTTCGCCGCACTGATCCTCGCGCAGGCGGGTTTCCGCCCGATCGTCCTCGAGCGCGGCAAGCTGGTGCGCGAGCGCACGCGGGACACCTGGGGGCTGTGGCGGCGCGGCGTGCTCGATCCCGAATCGAACGTCCAGTTCGGCGAGGGCGGCGCGGGCACCTTCTCCGACGGCAAATTGTGGAGCCAGATCAAGGACCCGCGGCATCTCGGCCGCAAGGTGCTGACCGAGTTCGTGGCCGCCGGCGCGCCACCCGAGATCCTCACCGAGGCGCATCCGCATATCGGCACGTTCCGCCTCGTCACCATGGTCGAGAGCATGCGCGCGCAGATCGAGGCGCTGGGCGGCGCGTACCGGTTCGGCACCCGGGTCGAGGATATCCGCGTCGAGGGCGGCAGGCTGCGCGGGCTGATCCTCCAGGACGGCACCGCTCTCGACGCCGACCACGTCGTGCTGGCGGTCGGGCACAGCGCTCGCGACACGTTCGCGATGCTCCACGCGCGTGGCGTCGCGATGGAGGCCAAGCCCTTCTCGATCGGGGTGCGGATCGAGCATCCGCAATCCTGGATCGACCGCGCGCGGTTCGGGCCGTGCGCGGGCCATCCCGATCTCGGCGCGGCGGCCTACGCGCTGTCGCATCACTGCGCCAACGGCCGCACCGTCTACAGCTTCTGCATGTGTCCCGGCGGGCGGGTGGTGGCGGCGGCGTCCGAGCCGGGCCGCGTCGTCACCAACGGCATGAGCCAGTATTCGCGGACCGAATTCAACGCCAATTCGGGGCTGGTCGTGGCGATCGACCCGCAGCGCGACTATCCGGGCGACGCGCTCGCCGGGATCGACCTGCAACGCCATTGGGAGGAGCGCGCCTTCGTCGCCGGCGGATCGGACTACAAGGCGCCGGGGCAACTGGTCGGCGACCTGCTCGCCGGGCGGGCCTCGACGACGCTCGGCACGGTGACGCCGTCCTACCAGCCCGGCGTCAGGCTGGGCGACCTCGGCGCATGCCTGCCCGGGTTCGTCGTCGCGGCGCTGCGCGAGGCGTTGCCGGTGTTCGGCCGGCGGATCGCCAATTACGACCATCCCGATGCGGTGATGACCGGCGTCGAGACGCGCACCTCCTCGCCGGTACGGATCACGCGCGATCGCGCGTATCGCAGCCCGGGGCTCGCCGGGCTGTTCCCGGCGGGCGAGGGCGCGGGTTTCGCCGGCGGCATCCTGTCGGCCGCGATCGACGGCATCAAGGTCGCCGAAGCCGTCGCGCTCAGCATCGCCGCGGCGTGAGCGAGCGCTATGACGCGATGATCCTCGGCGCGGGCGCGGCGGGCCTGATGTGCGCGGGCGTCGCCGGCCAGCGCGGGCGGCGCGTCATCGTCGTCGATCACAATGCCGGGCCCGGCGCCAAGATCCTGATCTCGGGCGGCGGGCGGTGCAACTTCACCAACGTGGATACCGCGCCCGACCGCTTCCTGTCCGCCAACCCGCATTTCGCGCGCTCCGCGCTCGACCGCTACGCGGCGCGGGACTTCGTCGCGCTGGTCGACCGCCACGGCATCGCCTGGCACGAGAAGACGCTCGGACAGCTGTTCTGCGATGGCTCGGCGCGTCAGATCGTCGCGATGCTGATGGACGAATGCGCGACCGTCGATTTCGCGTTCGGCACGCCGATCGGCGACATCGATCATGGCGACGGGCTGTTCCGCGTCATGGTCGGCGCGCGCACCCTGGCCGCGCCCGCGCTGGTGCTGGCGACCGGCGGGCCGGCGATCCCGAAGCTCGGCGCGACCGGCTTCGCCTATCAGGTCGCGCGGCGCTTCGGGTTGTCGGTGGTCGAGCCGCGGCCGGCGCTGGTGCCGTTCACGCTCGGCCCGGATGCGGCGCTGTTCCGATCGCTCGCCGGCGTCGCCGCGCCGGTCGAGGCACGCTGCGGCAAGGCGGCGTTCCGCGAGGCGGCGCTGTTCACGCATCGCGGCCTGTCGGGGCCGGCGATGCTCCAGGTCTCGTCCTACTGGCGGCATCGCGAGACGATCGCGGTCGACTTCCTGCCGCTCGCCGAACCGGGCTGGCTGCTCGCCGCCAAGCGCGCCCAGCCGCGCACGACGCTGCGCGCGCTGATCGGGCGGACGCTACCCGATCGCCTGGGGACGGCGCTGGCGGAGCGGATCGGGCTTTCGGGCGAGCTTGCCAACCTGCCCGACAAGGCGTTGCGCGAGGCCGAGACGCTGCTGTCGGATTGGTCGTTCGCGCCGAGCGGCACCGAAGGCTTCGCCAAGGCCGAGGTCACCGTCGGCGGCATCGCGACCAGGGATTTGTCGTCGCAGACGATGGCGGCGCGCGGAATGCCCGGTCTCTACGCGATCGGCGAGGCGGTCGACGTCACCGGCTGGCTTGGCGGGTACAACTTCCAATGGGCGTGGGCGAGCGGCTGGGCGGCCGGACAGGCGGTGTAGGGCGCGATCTGGCTGAGCCATTCCCGTCATCCTGGTTCGATCCCGGGGTCAGCCCCGCTCGCCCTCCCCGGCCCGCCGCGCCAGCAGGATGCGCGCCTGCGCGGCGACCTGCGCCAGCATCGCCGGCGTCACGGTCGCGGCACCGCGGGCACGCTGGACGAGCCGCTGGAAGCGGTCGACGCGGACGCGGTGCTGGACGAGCCAGGCCTCGACCGCGGCGACGGGACCGGCGCTGCCGGCACGCGACAGGAACTCGATGCGCAGCTGCTCGAAATCGCGCGCCAGCCCCGCGACCAGCAGCCGCTCCCAGGCGTCGCCCGGGACCGCGCGCAGCGCCGCCGCCTTCGCCCAATCGAGCCCGAGCGCCGCGCCGAGCTTGACGTAGGCCGCGACGACGTCGACCTCGCTCCACCCCGCGCGCGCCGCCAGGCTGGCGGTGACGATCGCGCCATCGAGCACGTAGAGCCGCACCAGCCGCGCGACCAGGGCGGCGCCGGCACCGGTCTCGGCAAGCGCCGCGCCCAGCCGCGCGGTCTCGCCGCGCACCTCGGCCAGCACCAGGTCGTCGACCCGGCCACCGAGCCGATGGACGCCGGGCGCGAAGGCGGCGGCGATCTCGCCGGGCAGCGCGGTCGCGTCGGCGACGCGCAATAGGTCGGCGATGTGCAACCGGACGATGCCGGCGGCGGCATCGAGCAGCGCCAGCCGGCCGGTCTCGGGCATCGTCTCGGCCTCGATCGCGGCGAACAGGCCGGTCAGGTCGAAGATCGCCTCGCAGGCGAGATAGGCGCCGGCGACCCGCGCCAGGCTGACGCCCTCCTCCTCGCCCAGTTCGAACGGCGCGACCAGCCCGAGCCGGTTGACGACGGTGTTGGCGACCCGCGTCGCGATGATCTCGCGGCGCAGGCGATGGCCTTCGATCGACGCGGCGTGGCCGGCGCGCATCGTCTCGGGGAAGGACCGCACCAGGATCGGCGTCAGCGTCGGATCGTTGGGGATCGGCGAGGCTTCGATCGCCGCCTGCAACGCGAGCTTGGCATGGCTGAGGATCACCGCGAGCTCGGGCCGGGTGAGGCCCTGGCCGTCCGCCATGCGCCGCGCGAGCAGTTCGTTGCCGCCCAGCCCCTCGACCCGGCGATCGAGCCGGCCCTCGGTCTCGAGCGCCTCGATCACGCCGAGCTGGCCGGGCAACGCCGCCGCGCCGCCGCGCTCGGCCGCCGACAGCGCCAGCGTCTGGAGGCGGTTGTCCTCGAGCACGATGCCCGCGACCGCATCGGTCATCGCGACGAGCAGCGCGTTGCGATCGTCGAAGCCGAGCGTGCCCGCGGTCATCTCCGCATTCAGCGCGATCTTGATGTTGACCTCGTTGTCCGAACAGTCGACGCCCGCCGAATTGTCGATGAAGTCGGTGTTCGAGCGTCCCCCGGCGAGCCCGAACTCGATGCGGCCGGCCTGCGTGGTCGACAGGTTGGCACCCTCCCCGATCACCCTGGCGCGGACCCGGTCGGCATCGACGCGATTGGCGTCGTTCGCCGGATCGCCGGCCTCGGCATGGCTCTGCGTCGACGCCTTGATGTAGGTGCCGATGCCGCCGAACCACATCAGGTCGACCGGCGCCCTGAGGATCGCCTGGATCAGGCTGGATGGATCGTAGGTTCCCGCCGTCACGCCCAGCGCCAGCGCAGCCTGCGCGGAAAGCGCGATCTGCTTCTGGGTGCGGGGATGGACGCCGCCGCCAGCCGAGATCAGCTTGGTGTCGTAGTCCGCCCAGGACGAGACCGGCAGCGCGAACAGGCGGGCGCGCTCGTCCCACGACGCGGCGGGATCGGGCGTCGGATCGAGGAAGATATGGCGGTGATCGAACGCCGCCACCAGCCTGAGCGACCTGGACAACAGCATGCCGTTGCCGAACACGTCGCCCGACATGTCGCCGCAGCCCGCGACCGTGACCGGATCGGTGGACACGTCGACGCCCATTTCGGCGAAGTGGCGCGTCACCGACACCCACGCGCCGCGCGCGGTGATGCCCATCGCCTTGTGGTCGTAGCCATGCGAGCCGCCGGACGCGAACGCGTCGCCGAGCCAGAAGCCATGCTCGATCGCGATGCCGTTGGCGATGTCCGAGAAGGTCGCGGTGCCCTTGTCGGCGGCGACGACGAAATAGGGATCGTCCTGATCGAGGATCGCGATCCCGTGCGGGTGGACGACACGATCCTCGACGATGTTGTCGGTGACCGACAGCAGCGCGCGGATGAAGATGCGGTAGCTTTCGGTGCCTTCCGCCAGCCACGCCTTGCGATCGGCCGGCGGCGGCAGCTGCTTGGGATAGAAGCCGCCCTTCGCGCCGGTCGGCACGATGACCGCGTTCTTGACCACCTGCGCCTTCATCAGGCCGAGGATCTCGGTGCGGAAATCGTCGCGCCGGTCCGACCAGCGCAGGCCGCCGCGCGCGATCGGGCCGCCGCGCAGGTGGATGCCCTCGATACGCGGCGAATAGACCCAGATCTCGCGCCACGGCACCGGCGCGGGCAGCGCGGGGACGCGCGCGCTGTCGAGCTTGAAGGCCAGCGCCTCGGCGGACGCGGGCGCGAAGGCGTTGGTCCGCAGGATCGCCTCGACCAGGCCGTGCAGACGCCGCAGGATGCGATCGTCGTCGATCGCGGCGACCGCGACCAGTCCGTCCTCGATGTGCCGGCGCGCGCCCTCGGCGCCGACGGCATTGCCATGCGGATCGTGCAGCGCCTCGAACAGCGCGATCAGCGCGCGCGTCACGTCGGGCGCGCGGGTCAGCGCATCGGCGACGGTGACGAGGCCGTAGGGCAGCCCCGCCTGGCGCAGATAGCGGAACCAAGCACGCAGCCAGACCACCGCGCGCGGGCTGAGGCCGAGGCTGACGATCAGCCGGTTGAACGCATCGTCCTCGGCGCGGCCTTCGAGCACCGCGGCGATCGCGGTCTCGGCGACCGCCGCACGCGCGACCAGGGCATCCCCCGATCCGCGCGGCGCCTCGAGCAGGAACTCGTGGATATGGCCGAGCCCGCCGTCCAGAGCGGTCGGCCGCTCCTCGACGACGACGAAGCCGAAATCCTCGAGCACCGGCACGACGTCGGACAGCGGCACCAGGCCGCCCAGCCGATAGATCTTGAGCCGGAGATTGTCGGGCGCGGCACCGGTTGCGCGGAACAGCCGGGCGCCACGTCGCGTATCGTCGCTCAGCGATGCGAGCGCGGCGATGTCGCGCGCCGCCTCGGCCGCGTCGGTGGCGTCGCGGTAGCCGGTCGGGAAGGCGCCGGCGTGGCTCAGGGTCAGCCGTGCCGCCCGGCTCGCGCCGAGATCCGCGGCCAGCGCCGCCTCGACCGCGGGCGTCCAGCCGCGCAGCATGGCCTGCAGCCGCTGGTCGAGCGCGGCGGCATCGATCGCCGCGGGATCGGCACCGGTCAGCGTGTAGCGCAGCAGCGCGAGGCCACTGTCGTCGAGCCCGATCGCGGTGCTGCTGACCCGGCCGCCCGACGCCTCGCCGAGCATCCGCCCGATCGCCGCCTGGCGACGCATCGCGAAATCCTCGCGCAGCAGCCAGACGAACGCGAACAGATGGCGGCCGAGCACATCCTCGACCACGACCAGCCGCGACCGCGGCCGATCGAGCAGCGACATCGCGGTCAGCGCGATGCGCCGGATCGCATCCGGCGGGATCGACACGACGAGATCGTGGGGCAGCACGTAGAGCGTGTGGCGCAGCGCCTTGCCCGCGTGGCTGCCGGGCTCGAAGCCGAGCTGCTCCTCGAGATCGGCCAGCCGCCGGCGCAGCAGCGGCACCTTGTCGGGCCGGGTCGCCAGCGCGCCCGACGTCCACATCCCGGCATGGATGTCGAGCCCCGTCACCCGGCCCTCGACGCGCACCGGAAACAGCACGAGGTCGAGCGGCTGGCGGCGGTGGACGGTGGCGATCCGGTCGGCCTTGAGCAGCAGCGGCGCATGACCGCCATCGCCGAACCAGCGGATCGCCGCGGCCCGCACCTCTGGCGCCAGCGTCGCGGTGGGATCGCTGCGCAATACGCCGAGCGCGGCGCCGGGCTCGCCGCCGCCGGTCTCGCGCACCCGGCCGAGCTGGGTGAGATTGCCGTCGAGGAACCAGCGGACCAGCGCTGCCCCCTCGCCATCGGGCAGCGCATTGGCGGCCTCGCCGAGCGCATGGCGCATCGCCGGCCAGTCCTCGACCGCGGCGCGGACATCGGCGAGGATGCGTTCGATCTCGTCGGCGAGCGCGCGGCGCTGCCGGGCATCGACCCGCTCGATCTCGATATAGATGATCGACTCGCGGCGTTCGCCCGCGGTCGCCGCCGGCAGCAGCGCGATCAGATGTCCCGTGCCGTCGCGGCGGACGGCCGCGATCGGATGGAGCAGGCGGTGGACGGCGAGCCCGTGCCCGGCGATCGCCGCCGCGATCGAATCGACCAGGAAGGGCATGTCGTCGTTGACGACGGCAAGCCGCATCGAGCGCCGCCCGGCCTCGCTCCCGAGCGATTCCAGCGCGACATTGGCGTGACCGGGCGTCCGCACCGCGGCAGCGGTGGCGACGAAGCCCGCCGCGGCGTCGCGCGCCGCCGCATCGAAGCCGTCGGTCTCGCCGGGAAGCGCGCCGACCGTGAGCAGGGCCGCGATCCCGGACGCCAGCGCGTCCGACGGTGCGCCTTCGGGAGGGCGCTCGTCCGCCGCAGATGCCGCCATGTCGATCCGTTCCCGCCGTGGTTGCTCAGGTCCGCGGCGTCCTATGCCCCGCCGCCTGCGACCTCAACCCCGCGTGACGATACGACATGCACGCGTCCCGCGCCGAAGGCGTGCGCACCATCGTTGCGTCGTAGCGCGGCGATCAGCGCGTGATCTTGCGGATCGCGCGATCGACCAGCGCCGACTCGTCCGGCACCGGCGCGATCACCGCCAGCCCACCGGCCGGATCGCGCCGCGCGAGCAGCAGCACGAACTCGGCTCCACCGGACGACAGATCGAGGTGGCCGACCTGCGGCGCGCGCCGCAGCGCCGCGCGCGCGATCTCGGCATGGCCCGGCCCCGCACCCTTGGGCCGCCGCGCGACGCGTTCGGCGGCGACCAGCGCCTTGAGCCCGCCATGCTGAGCCGCGACATGATCCGCGAAGCCGCCCGGCGCGAGCGCGATCCGCCGCGCGTGCGACAGCGCGGCGGCGAACTCGGTGGTGCGCGCCTTGTCGATGCCGTCACCGAACACCAGCCTCACGATCGCGGTCATCGGCGCGCGCGCCTGGACCCTGATCCCCGCGTCGGCGAGCAGCGCGGCATAGTCCGCGCGCCGCGCATCGGCGGCGAGCGCGAAATCATAGGCCAGGCCGAGCGCCCGATAGAGGGCCGAGCGGCTGTGCAGCCGGGCGTTCTGTGCCGCGTCGGCGACCGCGCGGGCGCGCGCGAGCCGGCCGGCAAGGTCGATCCCCGCGGCGGCGTCATCGGCCGCGGCACCCGGATCGACGACGAACTCGGGAGCGAAGCCGGCGCCCGGGCCATCCGCCCAGACCGGCACCTGCGGGATCGCGCCCATCGCCTGCTCGACCTCGACCTCCAGCGCCGCGGCGACATCGGGTTCGGCGAGTTCCTTCCAGTTGATCACGCCATAGACGCAGTCGATCGTCGCGCCGTCCGACGAGAACGGCATCAGGATGCCGCGATACATGGTCGGGTTGCCGCGCTGCCCGACGAACTCGGCCTCGAAGCCGATCGGCGCGCGATTGGCGAGGATCTGCAGGTAATGGTCGGTGAGCCGCGACAGCAGCGATCGCGCCGGCACGTCCGCGATCGTGCGCAGATCGCGCCCGACCGAGCACTCCAGCCGCAACGTCTCGCCGAGATAGCCGATCGTGGGATCGTCCACATCGCTGCTGAAGTCGAGCAGCACCGAGTGCGGCCCGAAATCAACGATCTGCGCGGGTACGAGATCGGCGACCGCGGGATAGGCGCGGCCACCGAGCAGCGACACCCAGAAATTGTACGCGCGGACATGCATGCGCCGTTCGTCGGTGCCGATCTCGGGCGGGCAATCGTGATGCACATCATCGGCGGCGCTCGGCAACGCCTCGTCTGGCTCCGGTCCGACCGACCGCATCTCGTCCATGGTCTCGCGCTCCATTCCGGCGGATCGACCGGACCTGCGCGCGAGCTTGCGCCCGACATGGTTGAGAATGCGTAAAGCCGCACCCGCCGGACGACGACTTGTCGCGTCCCGACAGCACTGCTAGAGCGCCCTCCTTGCCCAGCACGCCGCCTTAGCTCAGCTGGTAGAGCATCGCATTCGTAATGCGGGGGTCACAGGTTCGA